>CAVPGK010000012.1:0-211038 GCA_963703955.1 Nitrospirota bacterium
GTCACCGCTTCCGCGAGCAATGCGCTTCTTTCGGTTGCCGTTGATAATCGTATGATCCCGACGCTCGCGAGAGGTCATCGAGTCAATAATCGCAACGACTCGCTTGATCTCCTGCTCGGGCACTCCGCCGCCGGCCATTTCTTTGAGCCGTTGCCCGCCCGGCAGCATACCCAGGAGTTGGTCCATCGACCCCAAGCGATTAACCTGACCGATCTGCTCTCGAAAATCCTCTAAGGTGAGGGTATTGGACGTCAGCTTCTTTTGAACCGATTCGGCCTGTTCCCGCGAGATAGTTTGCTGCGCTTTTTCGATGAGTGAGAGCACATCCCCCATCCCAAGGATGCGTGACGCTATCCGATCCGGATGAAACGCCTCGAGCGCATCGAGCTTTTCACCCACACCGATGAATTTGACCGGTTTGCCGGTGGCGGCTCGAATTGACAGGACCGCACCTCCACGGGCATCACCCTCCACCTTGGTCAAGATTATCCCGGTCAGGCCCACACGCTCATTGAACCGTTCCGCCATGGCGACGGCATCCTGGCCGGTCATCGCGTCCGCCACAAGCAACACTTCGTGGGGTTGGACGGTTTTCTTCACCTCTGTCAACTCATCCATCAACTCATCATTAATATGTAACCGGCCGCCCGTATCCAGGATTACCACGTCAAAGCCCTGGTCCCGGCCACGCCCCACCCCATCGGCACAGGTCCGCACGACATCGGCCATCGAGACGCCCGGCCGGTCTGCGCGATGCACCGGGACATCCAAATCGGCGCCAAGGCTGCAGAGCTGCTCAGCGGCCGCTGGTCTCCGTGGGTCCGCAGCAACGAGAAGGATCCGTTTCCCCTGGGTCTTGAACAAGCGAGCCAGCTTGCCGCTCGTCGTCGTCTTCCCAGCGCCCTGCAACCCGATCATCATGATGACGGTCGGTGGGACGGAGGCCAGGCTCAGGCTCGTTTGGCCGCGGCCCATGAGTTCGCACAATTCTTCCCAGACCAGTTTGACGACCTGATGGCCGGGGGTCAGGCTTTGCAACACTTCCCGGCCGACCGCTCGCTCACGCACGCGATCGAGAAAGCCTTTGACGATCTTGAAATTGACATCCGCTTCAAGGAGTGCGAGACGCACTTCTTTAAGGGCCTCAGCAATATTTTGCTCGGTCAAGACCCCTTGGCCGCGGAGCTTTTTGAGGATCTGTTCAAATTTCTGGCTGAGGGAATCCAGCACGAGGAAATCTCCGAATACCCAGAAAAACCTTAAAAAAGAGCATCGTGTAGTCTAAACAGCGGAGGGGGCGAAGTCAAGCAAACGCCGCTCCTGCCGCATCATTTTCTCGTCCGCTGATGTCACACGCCCATGTTTTCCGATCGGCAACTCCATAGTCCCGATATCGACAACACGGGACAAGAAAGTCGACCGTGTGTGAGCAACGTTTCGCGTCCTTCCTTGACTTCCTGTGTCGCTTTCGCTATGGTGCGCCGCAATTTGCTCGTGGGAAGGAGCGCGTCCCCCCGGCAAGAGAACTGGTTTTGGCCAGTTCGGGGGCGGGTGAGATGGAACCAGCGCCTTGCACATAGAGAAAAGGCTATGCGGAAATCGCCGTGGCTTCTGTTTGTCTTCGTCCTTCTTGGTGGACTACTGGGCGGAATTCTCGGTGAGGTTTTACAGGTCATGGCGCCCAAAGGCACCATTCAGAACATCTTCTCGACTACGCTCACACCGGGTATCAATCCACCCTTCACTGTCGATCTTGTCCTACTGAAAGTGACGTTCGGTTTCGTGCTGAAAATGAATTTGTTAACGTTTTTGGGAATGTTTCTCGGAATCTACTTGTACAAGCAGGCATAGGACGATCAAATAACGGAACGATCACATCGCTTCAGGTGCTCACCTCTAGTTCTTTCAGCTTCAAGGCCCGAATCCGATCACGAAGTTGGGCGGCCCGCTCGAACTCGAGCAGTTTCGCCGCCGCTTTCATCTCCTCCTCTAGCTTTTTGATCGTCATTTCCACATCTGTCGATCTCCCATACCCTTCCTCGGCTTCCGCGGCCACGCCGATCGTCACATAATCCGCCTCTGCGACCTGGTACTCCAGCGTGCCGATGCTCTTCTTCACACTCTCCGGGGTGATGCCGTGTGTTGCATTGTAGTCTGCTTGTAAAGCACGACGGCGAGCTGTCTCTTCGATGGCAAGGCGCATCGAGTTGGTCATCGCGTCGCCGTATAGAATGACCCTGCCCTCCACGTGGCGCGCGGCGCGGCCGGCGGTCTGAATCAGCGAACGGTGCGATCGCAGATAGCCTTCCTTATCCGCATCGAGAATCGCCACCAGGGTGACCTCCGGAATATCCAACCCTTCCCGCAAGAGATTGATCCCTACCAGCACGTCAAAGACGCCGCGACGCAGATCCCGAACGATTTCGGCGCGCTCCAGCGTCTTGATATCGGAATGCAGATACCGAACCTTGACTCCGAGATCGTGGTAGTACTCCGTCAAATCCTCCGCCATCCGCTTGGTCAGGGTGGTCACCAGGACACGACCACCCCGCTCCACCACCGAGTGCACTTCGCCCAAGAGGTGATCCACCTGGCCTCGCGCCGGGCGCACCTCGATCAGCGGATCCATCAACCCCGTCGGTCGAATGATCTGCTCGACCACATGCGAACCCGCATGCTTCAACTCGTAGGGCCCCGGCGTGGCCGACACGTAAATGATTTGATTCATGAAACGCTCAAACTCGACGAAGGTCAGGGGCCGGTTATCGAACGCGGATGGCAACCGGAACCCGTACTCCACCAGGCTCTTCTTGCGTGACCGATCTCCCTCATACATCCCCTGCACCTGGGGAATCGTCGCGTGGGATTCGTCCGCAATGAGTAAATAGTCCTTGGGAAAATAATCCATCAGTGTCGGGGGCGGCTCACCAGCCTGACGCCCGCTGAGATGGCGCGGAATAATTTTCAATCCCATGGCAGTATCCCATGGCGCGGATCATCTCCAAATCAAACTTGGTGCGCTGCTCGATCCGCTGCGCCTCCAGCAATTGATTGTGTAGCTTGAAGCACGCAATCCTTTCTTCCAACTCCTCTTCGATGCCGTTCAACGCGCGCTCGTAGCGATCCGGCGCGATGAGATAGTGGGAGTTGGGATAGATCGGCACCTTGGGGAGTCGGTTCAACGACTTGCCTGTCAGCGGATCGATCTCGTGAATGGCATCCACCGTATCACCGAATAGCTCGATCCGTACCGAGATGGCGTCATTGGCGGCCGGAAAGATTTCGATCACATCGCCGCGCGCCCGAAATGTCCCGCGGTGAAAGTCGGTATCGTTGCGCGCGTACTGAATCTCAACCAGTTTGGAGAGGATCTGCTCGCGCCGGACCTCCATGCCCTCTTCCAGATACAGCAACATGCCGTGGTACACCTCCGGCGAGCCGAGACCGTAGATGCAAGACACCGAAGCGACGATGATGATGTCGTTGCGCTCGAATAGCGCGCGCGTGGCCGAGTGCCGCATCTGATCAATGGCGTCGTTGATCAGAGCGTCTTTCGCGATATACGTATCGCTTGAGGGGATGTAGGCCTCCGGCTGATAGTAATCGTAATAGCTGACGAAGTACTCGACCGCGTTGTGGGGGAAGAAGCTCTTAAACTCGTGGTAGAGCTGCCCGGCGAGCGTCTTGTTGTGGACCAGGACCAGCGTCGGCTTTTGCACCCGCTCGATCAGGTTGGCCATCGTAAAGGTCTTGCCGGAGCCTGTCACACCCAACAGGACCTGGTGCTTCACACCGGCTGTGACTCCGGCAACCAATTTCTCAATCGCCTGCTCCTGATCGCCTTTCGGCGCAAACGGCGCTTCGAGTCTAAATGCGGGCACGGTTCCCTCCGGCGGTCATCTTACCAAGCACGATCGGTTCTTACCACAGCTCCCAGCGAAAATGTTCTCCGTAGCTATTTTCATCGCCCTGGTAGCATTATTGACAGGTCTTAAGGGGAAGGATATAAGCGGCCAGCTTGGACTTTACTGTGTCCGACTCATGAGAGCCAACGGCATTCTCCCGGCAGCATGAGTCGTCTATGGTCGAATGGCTACGAACACCTCCATGGAGACAAGAAACGAGATTCCACAATGAACGGAACCGACAAATCGCTGGAATCCTGGATCTGGGATGCGGCCTGCTCCATCCGCGGTGCCAAGGACGCGCCGAAGTATAAGGACTACATCCTGCCGCTCGATTTTTACGAAGCGGCTCTGTGATGTCTTCGACGATGAGCTGAACCGCATCGCCAAGGAAGTCGGCTCGCGCGCTAAGGCGTTCAAGCTGGTCAAGCACGACAAGAAGCTCGTCCGCTTCTATCTTCCCCTCGAACCCGCCAATCCCGACGAGCCGGTCTGGTCGGTCAGCACCTCCTCGGACACGATTAGTCCCAGCTTAATGCCCACCCCGGCAAACCCAATGCCCTGCCCACGAGTCTTGGTGCTGGCGGCGAGATCGTGATAACGCGCCAGGTCTCGACGCTGCATGCCGGAGCCATTATCTACGACCGTCAGCGTGGCTTGTTCAGGATCGGCCGTGAATATGATCCTGCTTGCGCCGGAGTCCAGGGAGTTGGCAACGATCTCGGTGAGAATCGTCTCTTCCAGCGAACCGGGATAGGCATCGCGTAAGTCTTCCAGCAGATGCAGCAGGTCAACGCGCGTTTCGCCCACAGATCACCGGGTGTCTTTCTTCATGCTGGAAATGGCCCGCTTCGAGATGAAGAGCAAGTAGTCGGATGACTCAGGTGGTTCAACTCTTGTCTCCCCGCCCCCCCACCACTCTCAGGATCCTCTAGCTAGTGCGTCCAGATTTTTTCCGGGGTGACCTCGAAGGGGTAGACGTGCACCATCCAGCCAAAGATTTGCGGGTAGAACCGGCCGCCGGCAGCCTGGCAGTCTTCTCTCCTTACGATCGACCCCTTGAAGCCGAACCTCGTGGGATCGGCCTTCCCGGCTTCGCCTCGCGGTGGCAGACAGATATTCACGTGCGCATGCCACTGCGCAACACTCAAGGGAATCCGATCATTCAACTGGTCTTCGGTCATGCGCTTCGGCGCCGTGTACATGGCGCCGATCAATTCGTATCCGTGCGGGCTCTTCTTGTAGAGTAGGGAGGTGGGCTCGTTGGGATTGAATCGCAAAGCACCCTTGAAACCATACCATTTGTTGGTGAAGTGATAGCGCGGCTGAGGAACGTCTGGGAGAAACGGGTGATACCCGTCCTTGACTGCAACGCGGTAGTCCTTGTACCGGGCCAACGTATCCCTGAGCGTCCCGACGATCTGGTCTGCACGACGCCGGTCTGCCGGATTGGGTGGTCGGGTCGCCGTCCACTTGAAGTGCGGGCCCAGGTGCAGGTGGTCGGATGACATGGACTCAACAGACTCTGCGTGGTGCACGTGCGCATGTTCCTCTTCGGGCTCAAGGTGCTCCTCAGTCACCGCGGAGGGCGGGTCATGCTTTGCCGCACAGGAAGCATGCAGCGTCGCGGCTATGACCAGCAAGACTACAGATGGCGGTGTCACTCTCACCGTTTGCTTGTGCAGAGACTAAGAAAACTTGGCTTTTCCGTTCACAGCCCAATCCTTCAGGTAGCCGGTCACCGCCAACACGAACAAGCCCGCAGGGATCCAGATCCAGACGATCTCGCTCACCAAGACACGGGCTCCATACAGCGTGAAAAACTCCGTCAGCCCGATGGGGGAGACCGTTATTGGTCTCCACACAAAGAAGTAACGCGTATTATCGACCGGCGCAAAGAACGCCACGCCTAGGCCGCCATCGGTCATCGCGTCCAGGGCGCCGTGAGACGCCGTGACGAGGAAGAAGTGCATCACGAGCAGCCACCACCCGCGTGACCCGCGCGTCACACTACCGAACCACACCTGCACAACCACGAGGCTCAGCACCAAGGCAAAACTCAATGAATGAGACAGTCCCCGGTGTCCGAGCACGTGGCCATACTCGATCCCAGCCCAAAATCCGATCACGTCCGCGTCCGGCAGAATCGAACACGCGATCGACAGGAGCCAGAAGCGAGCCGGAAAGGATTGCTCCGTCGAGACTCTGCACACGGCCATTGCCACCACCGCATGTGAAAAGGCTGAGGCCATCGCCCCTGTCCTGATCAGTAAGCGGCCGGCGGTGAGAGAGGCTTCTGTGAATAGAGCGGCGCGGCGTTCAAATTATCGAATGCCATGACGGCCTCTCCCCTTGTCGCGAGACCGATCTGGCCGACCCCGAGGCTCTTATCTTCGAGCGACAATGTCTGGACGCCGTCGAAGAACACCTCGATGTATTCCTTACTGATGATCGTATTCCGACGAACCCGCAGGAGATGCCACGGGGTCTTCCAGGGCTGCACCGGAGTGCGTCCTAGGACGGATATCTTTCCATCGAGCATGCGGATCACCTCGACGGTGTTCGCCTCCAGATTCGCGAACGCCACGTAGAAATTCTTCTGATCTTTCACCGCAAACACCATCCCGCCGCCGCCCTGTGACCCTGCGGCGAGCCGAACCCTGACGGTTACATCAAAATACTCATAGTTCAATTCTTGGGCTAGCAGGATCTGAAAGCAATCCTCAGCCGAGCAAGCCGTTTTCTGCGTCAGGCGATGGGGTGAGGAGGGCGCGCCCTGCTCTTGTTCGATCTTCCAGCTTCCAGGCTGACCAGCGCCGACGGTGTGGGGAGAAAATCCCGCCGGCGTCTCCCCGGCCGGCTCGCCGTCGAAATTCCAGGTTTTGAACAACCTCTGCGCGGCCAGCGGGACTGTGACCTTCGGCGCAAGCTGAGGAGTTGGTGTTTCAGTGCGGCCAATCACGCTCGACGCCAACGGCCACCCAACAAAAGCCACGAACACGACAGTGATGACGTGGACCTTGGCCCTGATGGCGACACATACTCTCGAGCTTCCGATGGCCGGCACACTCTCGGCGGCCGCCTCCCTCATGTGCCTCCTTGTTCGTGCATGCCCCCGAGGCGGCATCTCACACCACCACTTCACCATCGGCTCTCCGCCGGTGACATCAGGCGCTTGAACCAAACCCTACTTCTTCGGTGGGTTCTTGAGTTGCAGAATCTCTTCCTGACGGAGGTCTCGCTCGGCTCTAATTTGTCTTATCCGCTTCCATCGGTCCAAGGACCACCACCGCAACCTGTCCATGAACGTCACCTTCGGCGGCGGGACGTTGCCGGTGGGAGCATGCTGGAAGTCATAGCCCCGAGCCTTCTCGCGTTCGAGGAAAAATTTCGCGTACCGCTTCAGGTACGACTGTTCGTCGCTCATGGCTTTCTGAGGGTGATTGGCCGGACTGCCCCGCGTGTCACAGCAGCATCCTACCTGGAGGCTCGGCTCGGCGCAACCTGAACGTGACGCTCTTGTCTTTCGAGTCCGCGTTTGAGCTTTCAGGCGATCGGGTTGGCAACCGTCACGGTTAGACGCATCAGGCCGTCCGTCGCTGGTGGGCCCGTGTTCGCGCGTCCGTCACCAACACAAAGATAGCGTCTCGTCCATTGAACGGGATTGGATAGCAGATGATATCGGCGTCCATCAGTGTGCCATCCTTTGTGCGATGCTGATAAATGCCGGCCCGAATGGGTTCCAACTTGCAATCTTTGCCGGGAAGAGCGCACCGCTCGATGAGCCCCGGGACCTTTTCGGACGGGTGGATATCGGCAACCGTCATGGCCAGAAATTCTGCACGTGAATAGCCGTACCCCCGGACCGCGGCGTCATTGACGGTGAGCACAGCCAGCGTTTCGCGGTCGAAGGCCCACATTGGAGATGGGTTCTTCTCGAACAGTATGTGATAGGAGGCTTCAATATCCGGATCAGACATCAGAATTCCACTCCCCAATCAGACCGTTTGCGCCGCATTGGAAGGGTGTGATGGTATCCATCCGGCCAGCCGAGAGTCAATCGGAGTCTCTGCCCGCCGTCGCTTGTCATGTCAGGCCGTTCGGATTGTGGGTAGAAGCGAAACCCTCCACAACCTTACCGATCGGATTGACGCATCCTTCTCAGAAGCGTATCGTTCCAGCCCAATAGACGACTGCACGTGTTCTGATCTTGCGACGTTTCCAAGGGCGAGCTGCAGGAGACGATGCTCGACCTCGAGAATTTCGAAGAGGTCGTGGTCGAACGTGAACTCAAGATAATCGCGCTCGAAAAGAAAATCCTCGCGCTCCGTCGGGAGCGCGACACCTTGAAAATGGAACGGGAGCGGGATTGAGCCGTTGGCTGTTGCGGGAGTTCCTTCTTCTCTGCGTCGTTCCCGTCCTTTCTGCCGCTCAGGACGGGCCCAGTCCCTCCGCCCCTGCAAGGGAGACCGGCGAGCATGAGATCATCTCCGGCGCGCGCATGATGGCCGATGTCGCACGGCTCAGCGCGCCCGACTATAACGGACGGCAGACCGGCACGCCCGATGATCTCTCATCCGGCCGGTTGATCGCCGACCGGTTCTCTGCGCTGGGCTTGAGTGATCCGATGGCCGGATCGAGTCATCCGTGGTCGCAGCAAGACCGCGTGACCGCCACGGTCATCGGTCCGGAGCCTCATCTCGAATTCCTTATCGACTCCCGATCACTTCCCGCCCGCAGCGGCATTGATTATATGCCGATCTTGGATTCACCGTCCGTCGATGTCTCCGCCCCGGTCGTCTTCGTCGGCTATGGTATCTCGGACCCGGCCCGACGCTTCGATGAATATGAAGGCATGGATGTTCGTAACCGCATTGTGTTTTTTTTCAGAGGAAAACCGGACGGCTATACACCGGCGGTCACCCAGGCCGACAAGGAGCGCGTAGCCCGCGAAAAAGGCGCCGTCGCCTTCTTGACCGTGACGGGCCCTATCCTCAGCCGGTACGAAGCGCGAAAGGGTCTGGGCGGAAAGCCGCTGGCGCTCTATAGTCAATCCGACGGGGAACGACCGTTGCCCGGAGCGTGGATCAGCGCGGAGTTCGCCCATGCCGTCTTTCCATCGCATCTGATGAGGAACGGGCGATCGTTGGACGAGATCCAGGACCAACTCAATCATCTCGCTCCTCAATCCATGCCCACGACCGTGTCGGTCCATCTGGAGTGGAACAGCATGCAGACGCCGGGCATGTTGCACAATGTCCTCGGGCTTCTTCCCGGACGCGATCCTGCGCGCGCCGACGACACCATCATCATCGGAGCACACCGCGACCATTTCGGACGGCAGGCCGGCTTGCTCTTTCCCGGCGCTGATGACAACGCGTCGGGGACGGCCGTTCTCTTGGAAGTAGCTCGAGCCCTGACGCTGTCCGACCGCGCGATGGCTTGTTCCGTTCTCTTTGTGTCCTTTAGCGGCGAGGAGGAGGGTCTGCTCGGGTCCAAGCTCTACGTGAGCCAACCCGCCCGTCCGTTGAAGAAGACGGTCGCGATGATCAATGTGGATCACGCAGGAACTGGAAACGGCCGCTTGACGGTGGGACTGAGCAGAGTTTTCAAGACCGTCGCTGCCGAGGCCGGCCAGCGCGCAGGGTTAGGCGACAAGCTTGATCTCTTTGGCTTCTTCCCTGGTGGCGATCATGTTCCCTTTCACGAAGCCAGCGTCTCAACTTTGACTGTCGTCAGCGGCGGCATTCATCCCAACTTTCACCAACCCTCGGACACGGCGGAAACGGTCCAGCCCGAGATCCTGGAAGCGGTCGCCCGATACGTTCTGGAACTGACTCGACAGATTGCAGCCGCGCCCTGACAAGCTCCAGGGACTCAGGCTTGAGCTGGGTCTATTCTCCCCTGATCGAAGTCGTGTATGAGCACGACGACGAATTGCGGAAACACGCGTCGTCTGGTCCAGGGAAACCTTATGGGATGTCCAGGACGCTCGATTCGATTTCAAGCGGAGAGGGGGGCTGACGAGTTGGCACCAGAAGAAGGGAAGGGACTCGACCACCGGTTGGCGTTCCGCCGATCAGCTGACCGCCACCCACCAAAGGCGCCGTGGTCAGGTTGACAGGGCTAACCGGCGTCACGGGCAGATTCGCAAGATTAACGCTGAACGGCGAGACCAATGAAGACCCGGGTTCACGAGGCGGCGGAATCAGCACCACCGGAGAGCCGACTTGATTGGTTCCCTGAATGAGTCCAATGGACAATTGCGGGCCGAGAGTCATGATCGCCCCACTCCAAGCCTGACTGCTCATCGGATTTCGATAGCTATAGGATTGGAAATTATTGCCGGGGGTGTACATATAACCCTGAGTCCCTTGGTTATCAAGGTACAGATTTCCCGGACCGACGAGGTTGAATAGCGGCGCCACTCCGCCACCGAAGCCCCGGACGCCGGACACAGTCTGTCCCCACGCTTGCGGGCTCCAGGCTAGGCCAAGCAAGACGACGGCCACCACTATCATCCATCTCTTCATGAATACTCCTTGAGATACTCGATGACAGCCTACATCAGATACACTAGTATACTGCGATCGTCGCTGCACATCTAGGGGGGATTTTATGAATACCATAAGGACCCGATCAGCATTATTGTGGCACGGGGTGGCCGTCTCACTCATGGTCTTGCTGACGAGCCTCGTCGCGTGGAGCGCTGTGGAGCCCGAGCCGCCCAAGACGGCTAGGCAAGAGTCCATTTCCATCTCCGACGCGGTCCTCCAGGCCCTTGAGCGGAACCTTGACGTCACAATAAGCCGCCAGACCAAGGAAAGCCGTCTCACCGATATTGTCTTTGAACAGGCCAAGTTCGATCCGACCGCGAGCCTCAACGCTCAATACAGCCGCCTCGTCCAGCCCTTGAACCGTCCGGTCTTGGGCTTCACCGGCGCCGCCTTGACCGAAATCACCCCCTTCGACCAGAACGTGGCACAGTTCACCGCGGATCTCACCCAGAATCTTTCGACCGGCGCCAACTATGATATCAATTACAGCCCACAACGCACCTTCGTCGCTGGGCCGAATACGTTCCTCTTCAACCCTGCCTACGCAGGAGGGTTGGTGTTCACCATGACACAGCCCTTGCTGCGTAACGCCGGTACGGAAATTAATAAGACGTTTATCAAGATTGCGCAGAACAATGCATCCGTGGAGGAACAGGTGTTTGTCGATCGTGTCCTAACCGTCGTTTCGACCGTGGAGCAGACATTCTGGGAGCTGGTCTTCGCCAACGAGAACCTCAAGGTAGCCCAGTCCGCGCTGAAAGCCGCAGAAGAACTGCTCGCCAGCAACCGAGCCAAGGCGAAGGCCGGTGTTATGGCGGTCGTGGAGGTCCTGCAAGCGGAGGCGGGCGTAGCTTCAAGAGTCGAGCAAATCCTCGTCGCCGAAAAGGCCATTCACGATCAAGAAGATCAACTGCGGCGTCTCCTGAACCCGGCTGAGGAAGATCTCCGTCAGGATGTGCGGCTCCTTCCCCTCGATCAACCGGTGCAGGCTCTTGAAGCCATCAGCCTTGAAGAAGCCATCGATGTTGCCATCGAACGACGACCCGAAATTCTGCAGGCCAACAAAAACATTGAGACCAGCGACCTCAACACGAAATTCGCCAAGAATCAATTGCTGCCGAGCTTGGGCGCGCAGGGCACCGCCGGGCTAGCCGGTCTCGGCGCCAACGGCGCGGATTTCAACGACAAGGTATTCAGCGGGAACTACTTCAGCTACGGGGCCGGGCTCGTGCTGAGCTATCCATTGGGAAATCGCTCCGCGTGGAGCCAATACAACAAACGACAACTGGAGTCCCGGAACGCAAAAGCTTCCTTGCAGAGTGTTCGTCAACAAGTGATCGTGTCCATCAAGGAAGCGGTGCGGCGTGTCCAGACCGATTTTCGGCGGATAGAGACAACCCGCTCGGCGCGCATTCTCGCCGAGAAGCAACTGCAAGCGGAACAAGAGCGATTCAAGGTCGGCCTGAGCACCACCATTTTCGTCTTGGGCTTTCAGCGCGATCTGGCCATCGCCCGGGGCAATGAACTGCGAGCGATCGTCGACTACAACAAGTCTCTCTCGAACCTTTCGCGGACGAAAGCCACCACGCTCGAACGGTATCGGATTACGCTGTAATCACGCGCCGGTGGCGGGTGGACTTGCATCAGAGCGGGTATCGGGGCTTGCCCTGATACCCGTGGCCGCCACCGGCCTTTACTATCTGCTCTCCTCTCCTCTCCAGGAGATGCCCGCTCTTCAATTTCTGCCCCAAGTCATCGCCTATGTAAGTTTAGCCATCTGGGCTACCCAGAACACCAGTGTTGCCGACCGGCTGGGTATTCGACTTGGACAAGTGTGGCAGGGGCTTCAGTGGGGACTGCCCATCGGACTCACCCTGGGCATTCTGAACGTCGTGGTCATCCTCTGGGTTGTCCCTTGGTTAGGAAAAGACATCGGGTTTCTTCGCGAGACGCCGCACGCCCGCGTGCCGGGCGCTGTGATGGTGCCATGGTTCATCATGTGTATCGCCGCCGCTGTGGAGTTGAATTTCAGAGGCTTTCTGCTGGGTCGTTTGGTGGCGCTCTCGCAGCAATGGCTGTCCCTGCACGCGATGGCCGGGCAAGCGATTGCTGTAGCTCTCGCCTCGCTTGTGTTCTCTTTCGATCCTTTCATGGTCGCCACGTTCAAGCATCTCCACTGGATCGCCCTTTGGGATGGGATCGTGTGGGCTCTGATTTGGCTGCGGATCCGAAATTTGTATGCCACAATCATGGCACATACAATCGAAGTGATTGTCATGTATGTGATCGTGAGAATGATGATCTGATGAGGCCGTCGTTCTCGAGCTATTTGGTCAACGACCCATTTGGTGACCCGGGCCTATACGTGGACATTAAATGGGCCCGCCGGTCGCTGCTGTTTGACCTCGGGAACAACGAAACCCTGACGCCGACACTCCTGCTCCGCGCCTCAGACCTGTTTGTCTCCCATACACACATGGATCATTTCATCGGGTTCGATCGAGTTCTGCGGGTCGCGTTGGGTCGCGGGAAGACCCTTCGGCTTTACGGCCCTCCGGGGCTCATCTCTAATGTGACCGGGAAACTGCAGGGTTACACGTGGAACCTAGTCGACGGCTATCCGCTTTCGATCCAGGTGCAGGAATGTCATCCTCACGAAACTCGATCCGCAACGTTTTTTGCCGCCGACGCGTTTCGCCTGCGCGAAGCGCCGCCGCGGATTCGACCGGTCGTCGAGCCGACTAGCTCTCTGTTTACGGTGATCGAGGATCCAATGTTCACGATCCGTGCCGTTGCGCTGAACCATCGGATTCCCTGTTTCGGTTATGCGCTCGAGGAACAGTTTCACATCAACATCAATCGAGAGCGCCTGCACGCAACAGGACTACCCGTCGGGTCATGGCTCAAGGACGTTAAGCGTCATTTGTGGGAAGGCCGTCCGGACGACTTTCGGTTTACCGCCACCCTGTATTTCGAGCACCGCAAGGAGGAACGGGAGTTTCGACTGGGTGACGTGCGGGACCGCTTCGTCACCATTACGCGGGGCCAAAAGCTCGCCTATGTGGTCGATGTCCGCTATGATGGCGAGAATGAAGCGAAGATTGTGGAGCTTGCCCGTGAGGCCGACATCTTCTATTGTGAAGCACCGTATCTCGAACAGGACGCGGACAAGGCCAAAGAGCGATATCATCTGACGGCCCGTCAGGCCGGGGTGATGGCGAAAAAGGCCTGCGTGCGCAAGCTGGTCGTTTTCCATTTTTCGCCCCGGTACACAGGGCAGGGTGAAGCGATTGTGACGGAGGCGATGGATGCGTTTGAGAATGGGTAGGGGGTCTGGAAGAATCCGGAGCGGGTCCTGTCGCCGAACAGCCCAACCCTGCTCGCTCAACCAATCCCCTAGTTGGGCCCTTCCGCTACGCGCGCTTGGGAAAGGGCGCGTCCTGGCGCGCCTAGGGCTGGGCGGGTGAAAAACAATGCGCCCGTTCGGCGCCATCCGCCAAGAAGAAGACAGGCGCAAATCGCCTGGAAGGAAGAGAGAGAATGAGTGAGGTGACGAAGTACGTGTTGTATTTCTTGTTGGGCGGGTTATTGGTGAGCGTCTCTACTTACGTGGGCGCGATGGGGCGAGGATTCCTAGCGGCGTTCGCCAGCACGTTTCCAGCGATCACCGGCGTCACGTTCGTGTTGATCTATCTGAACGGCGGATCGGAATACACCTTATCATACGCTAAGCATCTCCTCTGGTTTGTCCCACCGTGGGTTGCCTACGTTGGCTTCATCATCCTCACATTGAATCGTCTCGGCTTCTGGCCCGCCATGATCGGCGGCCTCGCGGTCTACATGGGCTGTGTCGCGCTACTCAAGCTAGCCCTTCGCTAACCTCGAATAGGGTGACGAAGCTCCAGAGTTCTGACTCAGAGCGCCTTGGTCGGTCACTCTCTCGAATTCCGTCATCTCTTCACCTCCAACTCGAAGTTCCCTTGAATCCATGTGGCCCACGACTAGCGGAAAGGGGGCGATCACGCCCTTGCCGCTGAATCACATCCACCAATAGACTGATGCGATCATTATGCAGTGGCTTCCACTCACACGATGAGATCGACCAAGTGAAACCAGACTACCCCCTCACAGTTTGCACGAGCTCTTGACGGCTTGGTACGATGCTCATGGTCAGAATCAATAAGAGTGCTGAACGACATGTCCAAGATGGACCACTGCTCGAGCGACTTGATCATCGAAGGCGCCCGGCAGAACAACCTGAAGAATATCTCCCTGCGTATTCCCCACGACGCCGTCACGGTGATCACCGGCGTATCCGGCTCGGGTAAGTCCTCGCTGGCCTTCGATACCTTGTTCGCGGAGGGCCAGTGGCGATACGTCGAGTCGCTCTCCACCTACGCGCGGATGTTCTTGGAGAAGGTTGATCGGCCGAACGTGGATCGCCTGATCAACATCCGGCCGGCCATTGCGATCGAGCAGAAGAATCCGGTTCGGACGGCGCGCTCAACCGTCGGGACCTCGACGGAAATTTACGATTTTCTCCGGCTGCTCTTCGCAAAAATCGGACATCCCGTCTGTCCCGACTGCCACTCCGAGGCGCGCGGATATCAGCCGGCCGATGTGGTCGACGACCTGCTGACTCGATTTGCCGAGGGTCGCGCCATGGTCCAGTTTCCACTGAAAGCAGACTGTCGCGACCCAACCCTGATTCCGTCATTGCTCAGACGAGGGTTTGTGCGCCTGCGTTGCGGCGACGACCTTATTGATCTCGAGGGCAACACTGTCCTGCCGACCCATCTGATAGGCGATTTGTATGTCGTGCTGGATCGCCTGGTGATTCGAGCCGACAACCGCGGACGCCTGCTTGAAGCGGTTGAGACCGCGTTCCATGAGGGAGAGGGGATCTGCCGTATCGATGTCATCGGTCACCCACCGTACACCTACAGCACGCGCTTCCAGTGCCAGCGATGCGGGCGCTTGTTCGAGCCGATTCGCCCCGTAATGTTTTCCTTTAACCACCCGCTCGGCGCCTGTCCTGACTGCAAAGGCTTCGGGAACATTCTGAAATATGACGAAGATCTTGTGGTTCCCAACCCCAATCTGTCCTTGGCAGAAGGCGCGATTGAGCCGTGGACCAAGCCGGGCACCGACTGGTGGCAGAAGCAGATGCTGGTGGCCATGAAGCGCCGTGGCGTCAGTCTCGCCACACCCTATGCCAAGCTTTCCGACAAGGAGCGGGCGTTGCTCTGGGAGGGTCACCACAAGTTCGAAGGGATTCGGCAGTTCTTCGACTATCTCGAGCACAAACGGTACAAGCTACACGTTCGAGTCTTCCTCAGCCGGTACCGGAGCCCATTCCCATGCCCGACCTGTCACGGTGCACGGCTCCGGCCGGAAGCCCTGCACGTCAAGGTCGCAGGGCAAGACATTCGTCAGGTGTCGGCCTGGACGATCGATGACACCACGCAGTGGTTGAACGACATCAAGTTATCGGACTTCGAGGGGCGGGTTGCGCAAGATATCGTCCGCCAGCTTCGTATGAAATTGGACTTTCTCCGCCGTGTTGGCCTTGGCTATCTCACACTTTCCCGACAAACTCGTACCTTGTCCGGAGGCGAAGCTCAGCGAATCACCCTTGCCAATCAACTCGGAGCCCGTCTGGTCGGTACGCTCTACGTGTTGGATGAGCCAACCATCGGCCTTCACGCCCGTGACACATCCATGCTCGCCGCCATCTTAAGGGATCTTGCCGCAGCCGGAAATACGGTCGTCGTCGTGGAACATGACCGACAGATGATCTTGGCCGCAGACCATGTAGTGGAACTTGGCCCAAAATCGGGGGAGCAAGGGGGTGACATTGTCTGCGCTTCTCCCCGTGACCAGTTCTTGAGGGATCCGCAATCGCTGACAGCCCGTTACCTGCGGGGCGAGGAGATCATCCCCGTCCCGAAGATGCGCCGCCGCGGCAACAGAAAATTCCTTGTCCTGGCCGGTGCCCGCGAGCATAACCTGAAGGATCTGACCGTGCGGTTCCCCCTCGGCATGCTGATCTGTGTGACGGGCGTATCGGGCTCCGGCAAGAGCACTCTTGTCGAGGACACGTTGTATCGTGCCGTCGCCCGTGTGTTCCAGACGGATGCGCGGCCGATGGGTCGGTTTCGGGCGATTAAGGGCTTGGAGCATTTGAAGGGCGTGCGCCTGATCGACCAGGGGCCCATCGGACGAACACCGCGATCGAATCCCGTCACCTATCTGAAAGCCTTCGATGATATCCGCAAACTGTTCGCCGTTCTGCCGGAGGCACGGGGACGAGGACTCACCCCGGCCCATTTTTCGTTCAATACGCCAGGAGGCCGCTGCGAGCGTTGCCAGGGGACGGGCTATCAGAAACTGGAGATGTTTTTCTTTGAGGACATGTTCGTCACCTGCGATGCGTGCGGAGGCCGGCGATTCAACGAGAACGTCCTGAGCGTTCGGTTGCAGGGAAAAACAATCTCTGACGCGTTGGGGATGACGGTCAGTGAGGCACAATCCTTTTTCTCGGGTAAGAGCACGGTTCTCGGCGAGAAGCTCCATCTCCTGATGTCGATTGGCCTCGGTTATCTGCGCCTCGGCCAGCCGGCGACAACCCTGTCCGGCGGGGAGGCCCAACGGTTGAAGATCGCGGCTGAGCTGAAGGGTCGGGGAGCGCGCAACCTTTTATATGTCCTAGACGAGCCGACGACCGGTCTTCACCTCGATGATATCAAGAAGCTGCTGGCCGTCCTCGGCAAGCTGGTGGACGCCGGGAACACCGTGGTGCTGGTCGAACATCACCTGGATGTGATCAAAACAGCGGATTGGGTGATCGATCTGGGGCCGGAGGGGGGTGAGAATGGCGGTTGGATCGTCGCTGAAGGCCGGCCCGAACAGGTCGCTGAGCTCCCGGAATCACACACCGGCCGGTTTCTGCGTCCTTTGCTCTTCAACGCTTAAGAGGACGGTCAAGAAGGTCAGCCATGAGTGAGAACACCGCTGGAGAGGTTTTTTAGTATTCTCTTAGCAGGAGCCGACCATGCCCGGGGGACACGTCGGACGCACCGGTCGTGGACCGACATCTTTTGGAAGCCGGTCTTCCTCCTCTGTGGAGGCACCCACTTCTCCGGGGACTTGCGTCATTGGCGATTCGCTCCGGTCGGAACGTGCGGCGCATCCGAGCAAGAGAAGGACAGCGCTAAGCGCAAGAGGCTTGATCATACACCGTAGCTCTATTCCTTTGTGGTAGTCCGCGCCGAGTCTTGAATGTGTCTCCATTTTTGAAGTTGGTCGGGGGAAAGAACTTTGTTGATGTTTCGTGTGGCGACGATGTCGGCATAGGTCATTGACGCCCGAAGACTCGCTTCCTGGTCCAACGCTTTCCTAATTTGCTCCAGATCAGCCTCTTTCTTGATCAGATCCTGCAATTCGATGCTGGCAATCGTGTGTTTGGCTTTTTCCAACTGAAGTTCTCGGTTGAGATCGACCAGAATTTGCTTGATCTGCCTTTCCTGCGCATCGGATAGATTCAACTCAGTCTTGAAATCAAAGATCGTCTTGACGGTCTGTGGATTCGCCGTTTGAGAATAGGCAAGACTCCAAGCCAGAAGCCCCACCGCGACAACGCTCGCCATTACCAGTCGTTTGCAGGTGTCTGGGTTCATACCCTCATTGCTCCTCTTGGAAGGAACTTCTAACCGCGTTATCATGGCACACGCAATACGAAGTGTCCACGGCGATTTTGCTGGTAGCAGGCCTCATTGGACGCGTTGCAGATCGGCCGTTCTTTTCCATAGGACACTACCTTGACCTGCTTGGCATTCACACCGAAGGTGACGAGAATATTCTTCACCGCCTTGGCTCTCTTCTCACCCAGCATCAGATTGTAGGCCACTGAGCCACGCTCGTCGCAGTGCCCTTCGATGATCAGTCGTTTCTTGGGATTGGCCTTCAGCCATTCAGCAACTTTCATCAAGGCCTGGATCCCTTGATCGGATATCCGCCAACTTTCAAATCCGAACAGGACATCGTTCTTGAGGGCTGCCCCCTCCGGCGTGTCTAGTCCTTGCTCGATTTTCTCCGTCAAGGAGAGGTGACCATTCTCCGCATTACCTTGCGCCAAAACGGTATCATGGATCCCAGAGTTGTCGCGTCCGCCCGAACCATTTTCCCGATGGCCGGCCTCGATCGACTTTCCCATGGCCACAGCGACCTGCTCCTCCTGTAGGCGATGCTCGGCCGCCCCATTTTCTCCGGCAACGGAGTCGCCGGGAACGACACCAGAGAGCGACGGGATAAGTGATGAAACTGCCACGCCTGACTCACTCACGGTTCCATTCCCCGCTTCAACCTGTCTCCCAATGGTTCCGAAGCCATCGGCTTCTCCTGCCAACAAGGTCTCAGGTTCACTGTCCTCCACAACCAGCACGACCACTTGCGATTCCGTCGGCAAGTCCCTGATCGGCTCCAAGGTGGTGCTGTTCCGCATGAACGACCCCAAACTCAGCGACCCAATGGCTCCCCCGACCACAGACTGGGATGGTGGCGCATTTCCATTAAAGAGGATCAAGCCAGGAGGCGCATTCAACGCCTGCAAGGCGTTGCTTGGTGAAACGGTTCCATTAATGGTGACCGAAATACCATTGACTTGGTTGCTCGCGGCAACACTAAGGGTCCCGCCGTTGACATTGACCTCGATGGGATCAGGTCCAAGACCGACGACTCCTCCCAAGGCACTAAGGCTTGAGTTCGCTGAAGCCGTGACATTGTTGCTCGTGCCGTTGCCGTCCAAGATGGAGCCTGACGCTGCGGTCAGGTCTACTCCTCCGGAGGTGGCTGTGACGGTGTTGATCGTCATGTCACCGGTGGCGTTGTTGATCAGGACGTTCCCAGTTCCAGCCACGACATTACTAAGTGTAATGGGACCCGCTTCGGTGACAAAAATCCCGCCCGCGGAGGTTGCAGCATTGAGCGTTCCAAGGTTCGTCTCGATGGGATCACCTGCAGTGCCAATGCTAGCGCCCGTTAGATTCGCGGTTGTGGCTGTGATGTTGTTGGCCGGCCCATTGGCATCCGTTATCGCCCCGTTTGCGGTCACGTTCAAGTTCCCCGATGGGGTTAGAGTCCCGAGGCCAAGCGCGTTGCTGTCCCGCAGGGTCACATTGTTCCCACTGGCGATCCCGACCGTGCTGAAATCATTCGCCGCATTGTTGAGGGTGATATCATTGCCCGCCCCGGCGGCCAGGGTGGTCACCCCCGTCACGGTCAACGCGCCGCTCTGGGTGAGCGCGCCGTTGGTCGCGACGGTCAGGGTGCCGGCGACGGTCGCGGCCCCGAGATCCAGCGCGTTGGTATCGGTCAGCGCCACATTATTGCCAGTCGTCACGCCCACCGTGCTGAAATCATTAGCGGCATTATTCAAGATGATGTCGTTCCCGGGGCCGGCGGCCAGGGTCATCGTGCCGACGACGCTCAAGGCGCCGCTCTGCGTCAACGCCCCATTGGTCGTCACACCTAACGCGCCGGAGACCGTCGAGGCCCCCAGGATCAGCGCGTTGGTGTCATTCAGCGTCACATTGTTGCCGCTGGTGATGCCGACCGTGCTGAAGTCATTGGCCGCATTAGTGAGGATAATGTTGTTCCCCACCCCCGCCGCCAGGGTGGTCGGACCCGCCGCCGTCACCGCCCCGCTCTGCGTGATCGGGCCGTTCGCCGTGATCGTCAGCGCCCCGGTCGAGGTCGCGCCCGGCATTGGCGCTCACGCTGCCAATCGTGACCGCGTTGGCCTGGTGCCAGGCAATGTCCCCGCCCGTAAAGGTGACGGTGTTGAAGCTATTACCCGGATTCGTCAGCGTGATGTTGCCGCGCGTGCCCGCCGTGCCCCCCAGATCCGTCGCCGTCAGCCCCTGGCCCGGATTGAGAGTGACTGGCGCGCTCTGCGTCAGATGATAGGTGTTGGTCACCGTGCCGGTGAAGGCTGGCGCCGCCGTGGTCACGCTCACCGTCCCCACGAAGCTGTTCCCCGCATTCGACAGCGTCACGGCGGCAGGTAGCAGCGGTGCCCCCGCAAAGGTCGCGTGCGTCCCGGTCAGATTGACCGTGACGTTGCCGGTCGCCGGTAAGGCCAGCGCGTTGAGGTTCGTATCCGCCGCCAGGACAAACGTCGACCCGGTCCCGCCATTGAAGGTCTGCGTCCCGCCGATCTGGGTCGGGCCCAGAAGATTAACGGTGCCGGCCGGTGTCAAGGTCGCATCGCCCACCACCGTGAGCGTCTGGCCGCCCGGCAGCGTGATATCCCCCGCCGTCGTGCTGACCGTCAGATTGCCCCCCACCGTCGAGGTCCCCAGCGTCAGCGCCCCGCCATTGGTCAGACTCACCGAGCCCAGGGCCGGCGCGGCCGTCGTGGTGAAGCTCGCATTGCCCGCCACGCTCACCGCCCCCGACTGGCTGATCAGCCCGCCGGTCGTCACCCCCAACGTCCCACTGATGGTCGACGCCCCCAGGTCCAGCGCAGTGGCATCAGTCAGCGCCACGTTGTTGCCGCTGGTCACGGCCACGGTCGAGAAATCATTACCCGCGTTGTTCAAGGCGATGTTGTTGCCCAGCGCCAGCGCCCAAGGTAGTCGTGCCGGCAACGGTCAACGGCGCCGCTCTGCGTGAGGGCGCCGGTGGTCGTGACCCCCAAGGTGCCGCTCACCGTGGACGCGCCCAGGTTCAGCGCAGTGGCATCCGTCAGGCTCACGTTGTTGCCGCTGGTGATCCCCACCGTGCTGAAGTTGTTGGCGGCGTTATTGAGGGTGATGTTGTTGGCCGCCCCCGCCGCCAGCGTGGTCACGCCGGTGACGGTCAGCGCGCCGCTCTGCGTCAACGCACCGGCGGTCGTCACCCCTAAGGTGCCACTCACCGTGGAGGCGCCCAGGATCCAGGGCAGTGGCATCCGTGAGCAGCACGTTATTGCCGCTGGTGATCCCGACCGTGCTGAAGTTATTGCCAGCATTATTCAGGGTAATGTTATTGGCTGCCCCGGCCGCCAGCGTGGTGGTGCCCGTCACGGTGAGCGCGCCGCTCTGCGTGAGCGGCCCCATTGGTCACACCCAAGGTGCCCGACACGGTCGAGGCGCCCAGGATCAGGGCGTTGGCGTCGGTCAGAGTTGACGTTGTTGCCGCGTCGTGACCGCAACCGTGCTGAAGTTATTCGCCGCATTGGTCAGGGTGATGTTGTTGGCCGCGCCCGCCGCCAGAGTGGTCGTCCCGGTGACGGTGAGCGCCCCGCTCTGGGTCAGCGCGCCGGTGGTCGTCACGTTCAGGGTGCCTGACACAGTCGAGGCGCCCAGGATCAACGCATTGGTGTCGTTCAGCGTGACATTGTTGCCGCTGGTGACCGACACCGCGCCGGTGAAGTTGTTGGCGTTGTCCAGGGTGATATTGTTCGCGCCTGCTGTCAGGGTCGTGGTGCCTGGGACGATCAGGTTCCCGCTGTCGGTGATTGCTCCGCCCGCGGTGATGTTCAAGTTTCCACCGGCGGTCAGGGTGAGGGCCGGCAATGCTACCGGTGCGTTGTCAAACGTCAGCGTCAGGTTGCGCAGGTTGGTGAGGCCGGCGAGGGCCGGCACCGTCGCCCCCGCGTTGAGGTTGCGCAACCCCACATCGCGAAGATTGGCCGGGACGCCGCCGAACGACACCGCGCCCGTGAAGTTGTTAGCCTGAGTGTCGAGGAGGATATCGGAATTGGCGACCGTGCTAGCGAGCGTGGTCGCGCCGGCCACGGTCAGCACGCCAGACTGGGTCAACGCCCCAGTGGTGGTGACCCCGAGGGTGCCGCTCACGGTGGAGGCGCCCAGGATCAAGGCGTTCGCGTCGGTCAGCGCCACATTGTTGCCGCTCGTGATGCCGACGGTCGAGAAGTTATTGCCGGCATTATTCAAGGTAATGTTGTTGGCGGCCCCGGCGCGCGAGCGTGGTCATGCCGGTCACCGTCAGGGCGCCACTCTGGGTGAGCGCCCCGCCGGTGGTCACACCCAGGGTGCCCGAGACGGTGGAGGCGCCCAGGATCAGGGCGTTGGTGTCGGTCAACGCGACATTGTTCCCACTGGTGATGCCCACCGTGCTGAAGTTGTTGGCGTTGTCCAGGGTGATGTTGTTGGCGGCCCCCGCGGCCAGCGTGGTCGTCCCGGTGACGATCAGCGCGCCGCTGTCTGGTGATCGCCCCGTTGGTGGTGACGTTCAGGGTCCCCGCCACCGTCGAGGCGCCCAGGTTGATGGCATTGGTGTCCACCAGCGTCACGTTGTTGCCGCTGGTGACCGCACCGGGGTGAAATTGTTGGCGTTGTCCAGGGTGATGTTGTTGGCCGCGCCAGCGGCCAGGGTCGTGGTGCCGGGACGACCAGCTCCCGCTGTCGGTGATCGCCCCGCGCGGTGATGACCACAGGTGCCACCGGCGGTCAGGGTGAGGGCCGGCAGGTCGATCGTGCGTTGTCAAACGTCAGCGTCAGGTTCGCAGTTGGTGGCCCGGAAGGACCGGCACGGTTGGCGGCATTCACGTTGCGCAGTTGGACATCCCGGATGTTGGCTGGCCCGCCAAGACCGCGCCGAAGTTGTTGGCCTGGTGCCGAGGAGTACATCGGTGTTAGCGGCCGCTCTGCAGTGAAGTTGGGTCGTCCCAGTGACGGCGAGTGCACCAGTCTGTGGTTAGGCCCCGCCGGTCGTGACGGACAAGGTGCCAGCGGACGGTGGAGGCCGCCAGATCAGGGCATTGGCATCCGTCAGCGCCGACGGTGTTCGCCGCTGGCGATCGCCCACGGTGGTGAAGTTGTTGGCCGCATTGTTCAAGGTGATGTTGCTGGCGGCGCCGGCCGCGAGGGTGGTAGTGCCGGTGACGGTCAGGGCGCCGCTCTGAGTCAGGGCCCCGGCGGTGGTCACGCTCAACGCGCCGGAGACGGTGGAGGCGCCCAAGATCGAGTGCATTGGTGTCGCGCCAGGATCACGTTGTTGCCGGTGGTGATCCCGACCGTGCGAAGTTGTTGGCGTTGTTCAGGGTGATGTTGTTGGCGGCCCCGGCCGCCAGGGTGGTGGTGCCGGTGACGGTCAGGGCGCCGCTCTGAGTCATCGCCCCGTTGGTGGTCACGCCCAAGGTGCCGCTGATGGTGGAGGCGGCGAGATCGAGCGCATTCGTATCGTGAGCGCCACATTATTGCCGCTGGTGATGCCCACCGTGGTGAAGTCGTTCCCCGCATTGTTCAAGGTGATATTGTTGGCCGCCCCGGCCGCCAGGGTCGTTGCACCGGTCACCGTGAGCGGGGCCCCACTCTGGGTGAGGGCGCCGGCCGTGGTCACGTTGAACGTCCCGGAGACGGTCGAGACCCCCAGGTGAGCGCGTTCGCATCACGTAAATTGACGTTGTTGCCGCTGGTGATACCCACCGTGCTGAAGTTGTTCCCGGCATTATTCAAGGTGATGTTGTTGGCGGCCCCCGCGGCCAAGGTGGTCGTGCCGGTCACGGTGAGCGCGCCAGTCTGTGTCAAGGCACCGTTCGTCGTCACCCCTAACGTGCCGGACACGGTGGAGGCCGCGAGGTTCAACGCAGTGGAATCTGTGAGCAGGACATTGCTGCCGCTGGTGATACCGACGGTGCTGAAGGTGTTCCCGGCATTATTCAAGGTGATGTTGTTGGCGGCCCCGGCTGCGAGGGTCGTGGTCCCGGTGACGTTCAGTGCGCCGGACTGTGTGATCGCTCCCGCGCTCGTGACGCCCAAGGTGCCGCTGATCGTCGAGGCCCCCAGATCAATCGCGTTCGTATCTACCAACGTCACATTATTGCCGCTGGTGACCGAGACGGCGCCGGTAAAGTTATTGGCATTATTCAGCGTAATGTTGTTGACGGCGCCGGCAGCCAATGTCGTCGTGCCGGCCACGACCAGATTTCCGCTGTCAGTGATCGCACCGTTCGCCGTGACGTTCAGGTTGCCTGACACGGTAGAGACGGAAAAATTCAGTGCCGTGGAATCCTGCAATGTGACGTTGTTACCGCTAGTGATCCCGACATTGCCCCCCAAGACGTTTCCGGGATTGTTGAGCGTAATGTCATTGGCAGCTCCGGACGTGAGGGTGGTGGCACCGGTCACCGAGAGGGCGCCGCTCTGCGTCAGGGCCCCGGCGGTCGTCACATTCAAGGTTCCGGAGATGGTCGAGGCCCCCAGGACCAGGGCATTGGTGTCGTTCAACGTGACGTTGTTGCCGCTCGTGATCGAAACGGCGCCCGTGAAGTTGTTGGCGTTGTTCAACGTGATGTTGTTGGCGGCCAGGGTTGTGGCCCCCGTGACGCTCAAGGTGCCGCTATCAGTAATATTGCCACCGGTGGTCACATTCAAGTTCCCGCTGACGGTGGACGCCCCGAGAACCAAGGCGTTGGTATCACGTACGGTCACATTATTTCCGCTAGTGATGGCAACGGTGCCAAAGTTGTTCGCCGCGTTGTTCAGGGTAGCGTCATTGGCAGCTCCCGCGTTGATGGTTGTGGCTCCCGAAGAGGTCACAGTCCCAGTCAGATTGATGCTACCGGCGCCACCCGCGTTGGTGCCAAGCGTAAGATTGAGCGCGCCGGACCCAGAGCTGATGTTGCCAGCTCCAGTGATGCTACCGGCTCCTGCCGCCCTCCCCGCGCCTGCGCCCGCATCGTTCGCTGTGAGGGAAATAGCAGCGTTGGTCGTGCTGATATTTGCATTAATATTGATGTTGCGTCCGGCCTGCATCGTCAAGGTCCTGCCGTTATTGGTCTTGGCGATAGCATTAGTGACCGTAATGTCGTTGTTCGCTTGCAACGTAATATTGGCATTTGCATTAAGAGTGGCAGGACTAATGGTGCAGCCGCCCACGACGCAATCGGGATCAGTGAATTGATCGACCTGACCTGTCGTTGCAGTGCCGCCCGTGGCGACCGTGATATTGGTTGGGTCGAGCAGCAGCGTGCCCATGGTTCCGTTTGCGGCCTGTGTGTCAACCTGACCTGAGAAGGCGAGATTGTCATGACCCGATATTTCGATCTGGCCGCCGTTGCCACCGAGCGCACCACCTCTTGCCAGAATGGTGCCCCCGAACGTCGTATTCCTGTCCGACCAGATCACCACATTTCCGGCGCCGGAATTGTTGCCTCCTGACGTATCGATCAGGCTGTCACTGGTTACCAATGTTTTGCCGGTTGACGTGATGAGGACCCGGCCGCCTTGGGCATCGGCTGCGCCTCTCGCAAGGATCATCCCGGCTACTCCTACCAGTTCCCCGGAGATCGTCACTTCCCCTTGTGCGGCTCCTCCTTCCGCTGCAGAGACGTCCAACGTTCCGGTATTCAGCACCTTGCCTTCAGCGTTCTGTACCTTGCCCATATTGTTCTGCCAGCCGAGCGTACCTGTGTTGGCCACCGGATCGGAGCCTTCCAGACGAATGACTCCGCCTCGGTTCACCAGGCTTCGCGCTTCGATCACACCTGACTGATTGATGACCGAGGAAAACACATCGGAGGCCGCCCTGGCCGACAACAGAACCTGACCGCCATCGGCCTGAATCGTTCCGCTATTGCTGACCGCCGATGAAAGTGGTTTTCCATCGGGCCCTTTCACCTGTTCAAGGACTTTGCCGTCGATGGCATAGGTGATGAGACCATCGCCCATAAAATCCACCATCAACTTCTCTCCAGACCCGAGCGCCACCTTGCCGAGATTGGCAACAATCAACCCTTCATTGGAGACGGCCGGGGCAACCAGTAACACAAACCCGTTGTCTGAGACGTGAATCTGTCCTTTATTAATGACGTAGGACAGGGCTTTGGTCGGATCTTGGGCAAAGGAGAACTTGCCGGCCATGAAATCACTATCCTTGATGTTGAAGGTCGTGGCCAAAAGCCCGGCGGTGTTGACCACTGCGCTCGATCCGAACAGAATTCCGTTCGGGTTGATCAGGAACACCCGGCCGTTGGCGAGAAGTTGACCCATAATCGCGGATGGGTCACCCCCGACAACTCGATTCAGCGCAATCGAACCGGCATTCGGTTGGACAAACTTCACCAATTCATCCGCACCGATGTTAAATCCTCTCCAATTGATAATGGCTTTATCGGTTGCCTGATTAATGTGGAGTGTCTGAGCTGTGGGTTGACTGATCGTCGCGCTGCCGCCCGCCACTTGCCCCTCATTGGGAAGAGCCCACGCGAATGGTCCAAAACACAAGTGAAGGTATGAGAACAGCACTACGTAGGTCAGCGCGTGGCGTGTACGCATGTTAGAACCTTGCCGTGACCTGGATATAAAAAGTTGGAGAGCTGCCACCGCTGATCGACCCACCTCTTGCCTTGGGCGGGTCTAATGGGAATCCCACGTCAAACCGAACGGCAGACTCGTAATATGGCAAGTTCACCCTTAGACCTGGACCTGCACCGGTCAAGTACTGAGATCTTTGCTCCCCTATCTCCGGGCTCCGGACTCGAGCGCCGCCGTGATCGACAAATGCGACGAACTGCGCGTATTTCCAGACCGGCACGCGGAGCTCTGCGCTCACCGTATACCCATCGTCGCCGAGAAATTCGCCAAGCTGATACCCCCTGACGGAGTCGGCGCCGCCGAGAAGGAACTGTTCGATGATCGGTAAGGGCCCACCACTGATTTGGCCTGAACCCCTGAAGATCAGGAACACATCATCAACAAGATTCTGGATTCGACCGATCGACAGATCGGCTTTGGTAAATCGGTTATCGGCTCCCTGACGGGTGGCCATCGGATCGTCGTTGCTCATACCGCCCAGCAATTCACTCAAGCCTTGAAACCCGTACAGGGAAAGAAAGCTTCGACCGGTGAGGTCGGTCCGATCGTAATTCACTCCGAGCTTGATCATTCTGAGGTGATCCTCGCCCGTTACCTGCCCGAGCATGGAGAGCCGATTGTCCTTGGACGCGAACCCCACTTCGGCTTGGAGATTTTGTAGGCGTGATCTTATGAAGGGATGCCCGACCGAAATGTCATACGTTCTGATTGTTCCGTTGATATTCAGCGCGGCGAGTTGCCCGCCGACATCGTATCGGCCGTCTGACCCGGAAAGAATCAGTTTGGTACCAAAACGGTTTAGAGGGATGGCATAGGAGCCGAGCACAAACGCGAGTCGGCTAGGATCTTCACCGATGATGCCGTTCACTTTGAGCAAGCTACCTTCGATCAGCGCATTTCCCACTTCAACACCTGCGCCAAAGCGGTTCCGCGAGATGGAGGGAATCCCGAAGTTGTTGTAATCAAGCGTGAGATGAATCGGACGTGTATCCTTGACCTTGGCAACAATGTCGGTGGTTCCAGGGGCCTGCCCCGGCTCAAGAGACGCCGCGACGTTCAAATTGGGATACTCGTTGAGGAGTAGGAGGGACTTTTCGAGAGACGTATGTCGGATCACGCCATCTTTGAGGACCGGAGTGAACCTGCTTCTGATGAACCCGTCCGAGTAATGCCGGTTTCCTTCGACCTGTAACTCCCCGATTTTTCCCTCCAGGATGGCAATTTCAACGAACCCGTCTCGAATTTCCTGTTCAGGCAAGTAGGCTTTTGCAACGGTGTAACCCTGGCTTCGATACTTCTGGGTGATCAGGTCGGCAATTTTTTGTAATTCTGCCATTCCGACCGATTGCCCGATGTATGGCCTGACAATGGGTGACAGCTCTTGAATATCGATGACAGAATTTCCAGTTATCTTGAACCCTTGAACTCTTATCTGATCGACGGTTTGTGTTTCTGTTTGAGAGGGGTCGTGTGACACGGTCGTCTCACTTTGAGCGTGAACCGGCGGCCACAACAGCAAGGCCAGTAGTGGTGAGATGAACCAAATGAACCGGCCTTTCTCGGTAGAACCTGCGAACCAAGCCTTTACCCTTTTTCCAACCATTGCGACCAAGACTGAGGCTCTTGGTCCGTCTCTCCAAAGCCCCACGCCAAACCCTTGCCAATAAAGGAACATCCGTTACGTAAAAGGTTATACGACATCCCAAGAGTGGTCCAATTCTGGTCTCACTATTGAGAGAGCGGCACCCGATGGATCGGTCCAAGTCACGATTGAGCATTTACGAATCAAAACAGTAGGATAGGGATGCGGGGGGGGGGCGAAAAAGAGGGACACAGAGCAGACAGCTAGGCGGCTAGAGATAAACAGCAGAGGCAGGCAGTAGACGATACTTGGTGGCTAGTTTAGGCTGGGATCGGCAGGCATCTCCGCGTACAGATCGTATGGTTTGCCAAGTGATTTCATGATATCAGGCCAGATTTGAGAAGGTTCCTTCTGAAAGACAATCATTGAATCGGCAGGCAAGGCAATCCACGATCCGGTCTTCATCTCATTTTCCAGCTGGCCGGGTCCCCATCCGGAGTACCCCACATAGGCCCTGAAAAATTCGGAGCCTGAGGGCATTTGTAGGACTCGCTCGACTGCTTCCATATTTCCTCCCAGGTACACTCCATCGAACACATGATGCGTGTCGGTCGGCTCTTGGCTGAGGCGATAGAGAATCAAGACGTGATTGGGTTGGACCGGTCCTCCGGCAAACAGGACATGATGCTGCCCTTCGATGATAGGGACTTGAGGCAGCGCCTCGGAGATCAGCATGGCCGTTGGTCGGTTCACCACAACACCGAGGGCTCCGTCCGGTCCGTGCTCGCACAGTAACACCACGGTCTGCCTGAAATTCGGATCACGCATTGCAGGCGAGGCGACGAGAAAGACCCCTTTGCCAAGTGAATTGCTCATTGGTGTTATGCTACCGCTTCTCAGCGACACGTTCAAGCGACCCGGTGTGTCCATGGAAATGGGGGGCTTCGTTCAGGGCTGGTAGAAGTCTTTTCGGCGATCTTTGAAAAGATCGTTATAGGCATTCAACGACTTGTCACGGGCTTCGGTGGGATCAATGTCGAGAATTGCCAGGTCTTCTCGATCGGAAGGCGCGCGATGAAGCACTCGTCCCCGAGGCGAGACAATTTCGCTTTTTCCGATATAGGTCAGACGATCTCTGCCACCCCTCTGCTCCGACCCGACTCGATTGGCCGTAATCGCGAAGACTCGATTCTCCAAGCATCGAGTCACCATGGCATCCGGACAATGAGGCAGAACGAGATTCGACGGATGGCACAGAATGTCGGCGCCGCCGAGAGACAGCGTTCTGGCTGCTTCTGGATAGAACCAGTCGAAACAGATCATCACGCCGATCCTGGCTTTCCCGATATCCCACACCTGAAAACCGGTATCACCGGGCGAGAAGAACATCGTCTCTTCGTAAAACAAATGGGTCTTTCGATAGAGGCCATCGAAGCCTTGCGGGCCTACCAACACGGCAGAGTTGTACAAACACGACCCGGCTCTTTCCGGCAAGCCAGCGACTACATACGTGCCGTAATCGCGCGCCATTTCCATCAACCGTTGTGTGGTCTGACCATTGGGAACCTCCTCGGCCAATGATTCCACTTCCTGCTTTGAAGTAAATTGATAGCCCGAAGCGAAGAACTCGGGTAGGACCATGAGATCACAGCGCTCCTGCGCCACGCGGGACATGACAATGTCCATGTTGCGCTTGACCTCGCCGAAGACCGGATTGAACTGGAAAAACCCGACGCGCATGATGAATACCAAACAAAAACGGGCAGGGATCCCCTGCCCGTTTTCCATCGATGGTTCGTAACGATCTTACTTCACTTCAGAAAGGTGCATTACCGCGCCCTCGGCGGCTTTCGTGGCCACATCGGCGTGTCCGGCCTTCCCGTGCTCCACTGCCTCCTTTAGCCCTTTTACCCCTTCATCCAGGTGCGGGTTCTTCATGTCTTTCTGCGCCGCCTCGGCATGCTTCAGCGCGCCCTCCGCATGCTTCACCAGCGCATCAGCGTGTCCCTGTTTCCCGTGCGCTACTGCTTCCTTTGCATGCTCGACCGCTTCGGAGACGTGCTTATTCTCCCCAGCCAGCGCAGGAACGCCAAGAAATGCCATGCTTAGGAACCAAGTCGCTGCACTCAAGATGATTGCGCCGAGTAATGCTTTCTTGCCCATTGCAGACCTCCTTTAGGATGCGGTTAGAGTCCGTGGATCGATCTCTTTGAATGGTCTTTTGAGAACAGGCTCAGTAAAACGACGATAACATGCAATTTTTTTGAGTGTCAAGCAACCCGTCCTGCTTCCTCAACTAATTGTTAGGTACACAATTGCTACGATGGTCTCGGCTCATCCTGCCCGATGATCTTATGCAGAAGTCGAGCATCAGTCTCAACCGGCGCGGCGAAGTCGCGGCTCCATTCCCACCATGATCCTGGGTAATTTCTCACCTTCTGATATCCCGCCAACTTCAACACGACATAGAGCCAGGCCGAGCGTACCCCACCCGTGCAGTAACAAACAATTTCCTGGGGCTCGTGAAGACCCTTCTCCTCCAGAGCGGTCTTCAACGCATCCAATTCTTTGACGGTCCCATCAGGATTCAGAAAGGCGTTCCACGGCACATTGACGGCGGAAGGGATATGGCCGGGCCGGGGTATTCCGGCAATCTCCTTGCCAACATACTCCTCGAGGCTCCGGGCATCGGCTAGCACAGTTTCAGGGTGTGGCCGCTTGACCAGTTTCTTGAGTTCATCCTTGAAGACGATCAATTCGGGTTTCGGCGACGCCTGAAAGAATCCGGGCTTGGCTTTTTCCGTTCCATGTGCATACCGTCGTTTCTCCGCCACCCATGTGACCCATCCCCCGTCCAGGATTCGTACGTTCTGGAGGCCCAAGTATTCCAGCATCCAGAACATGCGCCCTTCATCTCCCCAATTATCGAAAGGGTTGGAATAGATGACGATATCGCTCTCATTGTTAATCCCCAGCGCTCGAATTTTCTGCTCTATTCGCCCCAAGTCGGGGTCCAGCAAGCCCTTGGCGACAGCGCTGGGATCGCTGAACTCATGCCACGTCGCATGGACCGCGCCTGGGATATGGCCACCGAACTCATAGGCCGCCTTGCCGCGGACGTCAATCACTACCAATCCTGCCCGACCCAGATTCTGTTCAAGGGTTTGGGTGTCAATCAGGAGCGGATGTCGCATGAAGTATCCTTTCCCTCACCACCGCAATGAGTCAGCCCTGCAGGTGCAGATCAGTGGCGCATCTTCTGGTTCGGTGTAGAACAGATAGGTCACGCCCATCACAACGAGAAGGACTCCGATCATGACCGTTCTCTTTCTCTACTGTTCGTAACCGGGTCAGTTGCCCCACTGCGATCAGGCATCCAGTAAGGCAAGAATGTGTCTCTCGACCGACGAGGACAAAGCCCTGAGATTGTACCCACCTTCCAGGCAAGAAAGGATGCGTCCACCGCAATGACGACGTGCAATGCCGACAACGATATCACTCAATGCCGCATAGCCGTCCTCCGTTAACGCCATGCCGGCTAGTGGATCATCTCTATGCGCATCGAACCCCGCTGAGATGATTATGAACTCTGGTTTAAACGCGTCAGCTGCAGGGACCAGTACCTGCTCGAACACCTCCCGATAGTCCTTGTCTCCCTGTCCCGGATTCATGGGAACATTGATGGTCATTCCATACCCTTCCCCTTCTCCACGCTCAGTCGCCCGGCCCGTCCCCGGATAATAGGGGTACTGGTGGGTGCTGAAAAAGAGAACCGAAGGGTCGTGATAAAAGACGTGCTGGGTACCATTCCCGTGATGGACGTCCCAGTCGACAATCAACACTCGGCCGACATGATGCTGACGTTGGAGGTAACGTGCAGCGATTGCCACATTATTGAAGAGACAAAACCCCATGGCCCGGTCATACTCCGCATGGTGGCCGGGAGGACGAACGGCACAGAACACATGGTTCACGTGCCCGGCCACGAGCGCGTCGGCAGCCGCCAAGACTCCCCCCACGGCTCGATAGGCCGCCGGCAACGATCCTGCCGAGATGGACGTGTCCGGATCCAATGAGACTCGCCCGGTGGTAGGCGCACGCATCTTCAGGGCTTTCAAGTACGTAGGGGAGTGCACGTGCACGATCCATTCATCTGTGGCCAGAGGAGGTTCAATGTGTTGAAGCCGTCTAAGTACCCCGCTGGCGGTCAATCGGCTCACGATAGCCCGCAACCGCTCCGGCGATTCCGGATGTCCTGATCCCATATCGTGATTCAGGAAGTCAGGGTGGTAGACAAAGCCTGTGCGTCCCATGAGCCGCCCTGGTGGTAACAACGGCATCGTAGCATGCGCCAGATCGCATAGACAACGATGAGGACGACGTGCTACGGTGATCCATCTACACACGAGTCGTAGCGAACAAGTCGCTGGAGAATTGCTTTGGCACATCCTCGCATTGAACCTCTGAAAAAAGTCCTGGCGATTGACCCCAACGACGAGGTGGCCTGGTTCGGGTTAGGAAAAGCCTACTTGGAAGATGCGAATTACGGTGAGGCGATTACCGCGCTTCAAAGTTGCATTCGTGTCAAACCAACCTACTCGGCTGCCTATCTTGCCCTTGCACAGGCGTTTCAGAAAAGCGGGCAGGTCGATCAGTGCCGGCAGGTCTGCGATCAGGGTATCGAGGTCTCGAGCAAGAATGGGGATGCGATGGTGACAAAAAACCTGGGACTGCTCAAGCAAAGCTTGGGCTGATCTCTTCAACGGAGACCTTTCTGTCTCATGTCCGTTTGGAGCATGGAACCTGGAGCGGCGCGATGTCTGGAAGAAAGCGCGCCTCCTGGACGCAGGACCAGGCCCCTGAACACCTAAGAGAGAGAAGAGAGGGGGTCTCGGCGTCGGTTGGGAGTTTTACGGATACAATCAGAGCTATGTCCTGAGTGTGAATGCCGGGCTGGGATCACTTATGGTTCATGGGAACGGACGGGAGAGGGATGAAAGAAAAGTGCTTGCCTTTTTCTGACAAGACGCGTATACGCATTTTCATGGGTCTTCGCCTTCAATCTCTGCTCAGCCTTACTGTGAACCAAGTCCCTTGGAGGTGAAAGGAGGTTGTCCATGCGCCTCGTACTTTCCTGCCTGATCGGTGCACTGAGTCTCCTGTCCTCGGCCATGAGCTACGCCGATTCGTTCACGATCAACGAAGGGGATTTTACATTCGACGCAATTCGGTTTAGCGCAGTTTTGACGTCGCGGGCGACGGCATCCGAGGCGGAGCGGGGTGACAACGTGGCAGTTTCGCTTTGGAGGTCCGGTCCTCCACCACGCCGGTACCACCAGGAACGAATCTCCGGATTGAACTGCGCGCGGTCGAGGGTCGACTTGAACTTTAGTCAGCTTCACAGTGAATGGTGCAACCGTTTCCGGGACCTGGCTCGCTGCGGCGGCTTTTCGGGTCGACGGTCACTGGACCTGTGAGCCGCGTCACACTCCCCTCGACCCTGCGAACCATTGGCCACGGTACAATTCCCAGCCGGGTTAAATGGATCCCTTTTGTGCTCGGATCGGCGACCAGGACTGCCGATGATCCCGTCAAGTCTCGTGCCGGCGACGTCAGGTATCGCACATGGGTTTTCTGGAGAGGGGTAGGCAGTCTCACGTTCCACGGCTCTGCAACGACCGGGCTGTACGGCGGACCAGTAGCACTTACAGCGGACTTTTCTGCCGTTCCTGAGCCTACGTCCTTGCTGTTGCTGCTGTCTGGGCTAGTCGGATCGAGGATTCAGAGGTGCCAGGCACACATCGCTAACCACAGGGTAAGCAAGAGCGTACAAGAAATCTGACGAATCCTGCGCCTTCAAGGGTACGATAGTGCGGTGACCCGCACGACCGATCGTCCCAGCCTGCCAGCTTCCACGCACCAGAATACATCGCGTACCCTGGCCGAATGTGAGTGGCACTTCTCCTTCTCGGGCTTCCGATCGCACCCCCAAACAACCTAGTCCGGACAGTACAGCTCCTCTAACCGTCTTTCAATAATTCAGGCCTTTCGCGAGCAATAGTGTCGCAAACCTCGTCCAACCATCGCCCAGCGCAGCCGAGCACTTCCCTAACCAGCGGTTCTGGTTGTCCGGTGCGAGTCATCGTCCAGCGACAGACATATTCCAGCAGGGTATCCCGTCCAAAGGATCTTGTGCTAGTGGTTGCCACGGCAGTCAGTTCGGTCAGACCTGTCCGAATAATCGTTGAGACTACGTCATGCCCATGAGATGTTCTCGCGGTCACGTATTGGACCGCACGATTGATTTCCTGTTCAGTCATTGAATTGTGTTCTGGTCAGTGGTTCTCACGTCACTTTGGAGCTGTCAGCCCGTCGAACGGGTCAAAAGTCGAAACTGGGCGCACATGATTCCTTGTCCACGCTTTTCGGGATATTTGTTCATAAGTTATTGAAATAACAATAATAATTATTTCCATTCCCGGGCAAGCATGATGATATGATCTCAGGCAGGTTTGCGGGAGGACCACCATGAAACGACGCCTTATGACACGCCACAATGCGAAACCGCTGTCTCAGCGGTCTCGGCAGGAACATTTGGCTGACCAGTGGGACCTGTCTCACCTTTTCAAAGATCCCGTCACCGAATTTGATCTTCTGGTGAAGGACCTTGACGCACAGGTGACGAGGTTTGAGGCGTTCCGTGGACCTTTGCACCCACAGATTCCAGCAGACACGTTCATTAATCTTCTCCGGCTGCATGAGGAAATCGCCGAGTATTCGGCGAGGCTGAGCGCCTACGCGCATCTTTGGTTTTCTGAAAACACCGGGAATGCACATGCACGCACATTCAAAACGAAAGTTGAGGAGCAACTGACGTCACTGCAGAACCGCATGATATTTTTTGATCTCTGGTGGCAATCCGTGGACGACGAGAACGCCAAGCGGCTCTTGGATCAGTCGGGTGATTTGAGATACCACCTGGAAACCGTCCGTCGCTACAAGAACCATACGCTATCTGAACCCGAAGAAAAAATCATCAACTTAAAGAACACGACCGGGCGTACCGCGGTCAACACCCTATACGACGTGCTGACGAATGGTCTCACCTTCAACCTCACGGTTCAGGGCAAGCGGAAGAACCTGACTCGCGAACAGCTCTCCGTTTACATGCACAGCCGTCATGCGCATCTTCGGGAGGAGGCGTACAAAGAATTTTATCGCGTCTTTGCCGGCCACCGCGACCTCATTGGCGAGATCTATGCCACATTGGTGCACGACTGGAAGAGTGAAAACCTCGAGTTGCGGCGATTCTCATCGTCGATCGGTGCGAGGAATCTGGGGAACGACGTGCCGGACGAGGCAGTCGAGGCGCTACTCTCAGTGTGCACAAAGAATACGGCCATCTTTCAGGATTATTTCCGACTCAAAGCGCGCATCTGCAAGATCAAGTCTATGAATCGCTTTCACCTCTACGCCCCGCACCGCGCCGAGAAGATGCAGTACCGGTACTCGGATGCGGTCCGTATGGTTCTCGATGCGTACGAAAGGTTCTCACCCCGGCTCGGGGACCTTGTCAGGCAAGTCCTGGCTGACCATCACCTGGATGCTCGAACGACCCCGGGTAAGTTGAGCGGCGCGTTCTGTTACAGCGTCGTTCCAGGCTTCACCCCCTACGTTCTGCTCAACTACACCGGTGAGGCCCGAGACGTCGCCACGCTCGCCCATGAACTGGGCCATGCGGCTCATGCCATGATGGCGGCAGATCATTCGGTCTTCACATTTCATTCGACCTTGCCTCTGGCTGAAACTGCATCCGTGTTCGGCGAACGGCTGCTTTCGGAAGCCTTGATGGCAAAGGAATCCAGCAAAGCGGTGAAGCAAGGGCTTCTCCTCGCTCAGCTCGATGACATTTACGCTACCGTCCAGCGGCAAGCCTACTTTATCCTATTTGAGAAGACCGCTCATGAGATCATTTCGAAGGGCGCGACTGTGAACGATGTCTCTGCAGCCTATCTGGGAAACTTGCGGGAACAGTTCGGCAAGGCGGTCAGGGTTCCAGATGAGTTTCGATGGGAATGGCTGACCATTCCCCATTTGTTTGGGAGTCCGTTTTACTGCTACGCCTATAGCTTCGGGAATCTCCTTGTGCTCGCCCTCTACCAGATGTACAAGCAGCAAGGCACCGACTTTGTACCAAAGTATCTCAACCTGCTTGCAGCGGGTGGGTCCAAAAGTCCGGAGGCCATCCTACAGGAGGTCGGGGTCAATATACGCTCGGAGAGCTTCTGGCAGTCGGGCTTTGACACCATCGCACAAATGGTGGACGAGTTGGAGCGGACAGAGAGTTGACACTTTGTCCATAGTTTTATAATATATTTCGGTAGCTTAGGCGTCATAGCCTTTCTACCTGTAACCCCTCTTAACTTTCTTACCCCCGGCAAAGAAACTCCTTGACAGTTCTGTTTTCTCCGTCTATACTTTCTTCTGTTGATAACAATTCTCATAATCGTTTTAGGGGCATACGGACCACTTTATATTTGGTGACCAAGGAGGAGACCTCAGATGTATGTTTGTCTCTGTAAGGGTCTAACCGAAACAGACGTCCAACGCGTCGTCCGCGATGGAGTAGTAGGACCGGACAGGGCCATTAGTGCTCTTAGGCTCGACGATGATGATTGCTGCGGGCGCTGCGCCAGAAATATCCATGAACTGATCAATGTCACCTGCGGGAGTGCCGCATGCGGCTAGACCGCAGCCACTGATGCCGGAATCAACGGTTCAATGAATCGGCGGGAAAAACCCGGTCACCTAGCGAAAACGAATCTTCCGTGAGCGAGTGAAGAACCCCAAACGTCCTACGACTTCTTTCCTGCCCTCACGATCCGAGCAACTTCCGCCACCCGCTGTCCCAACATCCTCGCAGCCTCGAGTTCTTTCTCGTCGATTCCCGGACTGTCTCCTTCTGTGGTCGCCGAGGCACCCAATGCTCCGCCCCCGCTGACGACAATCATCTGATTCCCCAGCATCGCCGCAAGAATCGTCAACATGGTCACTTCCTTCCCTCCTGAGATTTGTCCGCCAGTGGTGAAGGCGGCTCCAACCTTGTTGCGCATTTTGAACTCCGGGAAGACTCCGAACTTGAGTTGCCAATTGTCGAAGAAGGTCTTAACCTCCCCCGCCATATTGGTCCAATAGACCGGTGACCCCACGATTAGAGCATCAGAAGAAAACAGATCCTCGGCCGTGACTTGTCCGACTCGTTTGAGGCGCACCTCAGTTCCCGGCACACCGTTTGCCCCCTGCGCAACCGCCTCAGCCATTTTTTCCGTATGGCCGCTCACCGAATGATAGGCCACCAAGACGGCCACCGCTTGATCCAGGGCCGTCGCCGTGCCGGACCACCCCAGAAACCACATCACTACTGCAAGGGTCAGGACCTTCCCCATGCTGTGCGCTTCGTGAACTAACAGGCCCAATTGAAAAAGGGGGAGACCACAGAGGTCTCGACGTTTGTGATAAGCCGCGCCGTCACACCCCTAACCTGGTCATGATAGACACGCAGGCCGATCAATGGCGGATCGTTTCCTCGTCCATATACTCTTCGACTGACACTTCGGTCAACGTTCCGCGATAGTCGCACCGATGACACCGAATTCGCCACTCCTCAAGCCATTTCTCTTGGACATAGGATTGGCGGCACTTCGGGCACACGAACACTCCCTTTTTGAATAAGACCCGACGCTTTTCTTTCATCATTCACCCGCGATGACGTTGCTCAAAAGGATGGCACAGCATGAGTTCTGATTTCAAGGTGGAGGATCGCCTTTCGCATCGGGCGCTCACTCCTTTTCGCCTGCGGTTGGATTTTGCCTCTTGATCTCTTCTTCTACCAACAACCGACGCAAGACCTTCCCGACCAGCGATTTGGGAAGTTCGCTCCGAAACTCAACCTTCTTCGGGACCTTAAACCTAGCGAGTTCTTTTCGGCAATGCTCCAACAGCTCTGCCGCTGTCGCTTCCTCGCCGTCTTTGAGCACCACGTAGGCCTTGATCGACTCACCTCGCATTCCCTGAGGGAGACCGACCACGACCGCTTCCTTTACCTTGGCGTGACGATACAGCACCTCTTCCACCTCGCGAGGGTAAACATTCTCTCCCCCCGACTTGATCATGTCCTTCTTGCGGTCCTCGATATAAAAGAATCCATCGCTATCCATGCGGGCGAGATCACCCGTATAGAGCCATTCTCCTCGCAGCACCTGACGAGTCTCGTCCTCTCGCTTCCAATATCCTCGCATCACCTGGGGACCGCGGATGACGAGCTCGCCGATCTCCCCGACCGGAAGTTCATGCTCTCCGGTTTCGACATCCACAATCTTCGCCTCCGTGTCCGGCAAGGGTAGACCGATGCTTCGGCGGCGCCGCCGCTTCGCCTCCGCTTCGACCGGGTTCACATGGGTGACCGGCCCGGCCTCCGTCAACCCATAGCCCTCGACCAAACGAGCGCCCGTGAGAGCTTCAAAGCGCTCCTGGACAGACTGATGCAGCGGACCGGCGCCACTGATGCATAAACGGATCGAATGAAGATCGTATCGATCCAGGCGCTGATGATTGTTGATGGCCGAATACATAGCCGGAATTCCCGGAAAGACCGTCACCCGCTCCCGAGTGATCGTCTCCAACACCTCGGTCGCCTGAAAGCGAGGCAGCAAGGCCAGCGCTCCGGCCACACTGATCGCCAAATTCTGACAAGCGCTCATCCCGTACACGTGAAAAAAGGGCAAGACTGCGAGAAACGTCTCCTGTCCTTCGCGAAGCGACGGCATCCAGTTTCGGCATTGCCATGTATTCGAAACCAGATTACGGTGGGTCAGTTCGACACCTTTCGGAACGCCAGTGGTTCCTCCAGTGTATTGGAGGAGGGCGATATCATCCGGGGACACCTTCACGCAGGGAGGTTGCGCGGGTCCAGTCATGATCTGTCGCAGAGAATAGGCAGCGGAAGAACGACGAGCGCATCGTACAGAATCAGATCGAGGTTTCATCCAAGGATAGAGAAGGCGCTTGAACCAGGGCAAATAATCTTCTGGCCCGGCCAAGATGACGCGCTTGAGACAAGCACGCCTCATTAAAGGTTCAATCCGCGGAAAGAATTGATCCAGCGCCACCAGCGTCTCACACCCGGCATCCGTGAGTTGGCGCTCGATTTCAGTCTCCACATACAAGGGATTCACAGGGGTGACGGTCGCACCAGCCTGAAGGGTTCCGTAAAAGGCGATCACCATCTGCGGAAGATTCGGCAACATGAGACCTACCACTGAACCCGGACGAATCTCGAACCTGAGCAAGGCCTGGGCGAATCGGTTCACCAGATCGGTCAGCTGGCGATACGTGATGACTCGGCCATAGTAGGTAATGGCCGGTCGGTCGGGAAACTTATCGGCGGCGCGAGACAGAAGGTCTGGGAGAACTCCCGGCGGATACGCAAGGCTGGGGGGAACATTGGGATCGTATTGCGCTCTCCAGATCGCGTCCATTCAGGTTCCCGTCCACTTGACAGGCCGGACAAGTGGCCCTACGATTCGTTCATGCTTCGGCTGTTGGCCCGAGCCGCGCTCGTCGCCTCCATGTCACTGCTCACCGCGGTGCCGAACACCGGGGCAGGCTCCGCATCCTCGGCCAACGAAACCCTGATCTCCATCACGACTCCCGGAGGTGTGACCATCCTGGCTGAACTGGCCGATACCGCGGAGAAGCGAGGGCGAGGCCTGATGTTCCGAGAATCATTGGCCAAGGACCGCGGCATGCTGTTCACATTCAGCGAGCCTCAGCAATGGACCTTTTGGATGAAGAATACCCGCATTTCCCTTGACATCATCTGGATGGATGCGAAAAAGACAATCGTGCATGTAGAACGCAAGGTCCCGACGTGCAGTCGCACCGACGATGGATGCCCTCAATATCAGCCGAATGATGCTGCCGTCTACGTATTGGAACTCGCTGCAGGTGTGGCGGATTCCTTGAAATTGCAGCGTGGAGTGACCTTGAAGTTCCACGTAGCTAGAGGGTCGTAGTCCAACGGACATTCACCAGCCAGCCACAGGCACTATCTCATCCGCCGTTTCACCCGCCCACCCCAAGCGCGCCAAGACGTGCCCCTTACTGATCTCAGTCATCCCCGAGCCAGCCAACACGAAGTCTTCCCGGGAGCGCCAGTTATCGGTCCTGCCAGGTTCGAACGCGCCGGGCGGTGATGACTCCCTCCACACGCTCCACAGCCTTCAACACTCGGCTCAGGTGCGCGGTGTCCGTGACTTCGATCACAAAGTCCAGCAGAGCTTTCTGATCCTCCCGCGTTGTGATTTCGGCGCGGCTGATATTGGCCTCGCAGGTTGAGATGGAGGACGAGACATTGGCGAGGACTCCGGGCTTGTCCACGGCCAATACCGACATTTTGACTGCGTGCGTGCTCGGAGACGTGGTATCCCATTCCACTTCCACCAGCCGCTCTTTGTCGTAATCAAGCGCGTCCAGATTCGGGCACCCCACCGAGTGAATCGTCAGTCCTCGGCCTCGCGTAATGTAGCCCATGATCCGATCCCCGGGGACAGGATTGCAGCAGCGGGATAGTTGCATCAACAGATCCCGGTCGCCTATGACCTTGACGCCCTTCTCCGGCTGCTTGGCCGTTGCGGGACGCAGTTCAACCGTTTCGTCCGCGGTCGGTTGACGCGCCGCTTCCGGACGCGGAATCAGGCGGTTGATCACCTGCGCCGTCGAGACGCGGCCATAGCCCACCGCCGCCGCCAATTCGTCGGTTGTATCACAGCCCGACTCCCGAGCGACCTGTAAGAACCGGTCCGACTTGAACATCTGAGCAGGAGGCAGTTCGTGGCGCCTGAATTCCCGCTCCAGTAATCGCCGGCCAATTTCTATGCTGCGCTTCTGCTCTTCGCCCTTGAGCCAATGCTTAATTTTGGTTTTGGCCCTCGGCGTCCGGACAAATTTCAGCCAATCCCTATGGGGCACTTGGGTCGGCGCGGTGAGAATCTCAACGGTGTCGCCGCTGGCGAGTTGATGCTTCAGCGGCACGATCTTGCCGTTGACCTTTGCCCCGACACAATGATCACCTACTTCGGTATGAATCGCATAGGCAAAATCGACGGGCGTCGCCCCAAGGGGCATCTCCTTCACCATTCCTTTCGGGGTGAACACGTAGACGACATCGTGGAAGAGGTCCAGCTTGACCGTGTCCATGAACTGGCGGTTGTCCGTCAGGTCTTGGTGCCACTCCACGAACTGGCGCAGCCAACTGAAGATTTTGCCGTCTTTCTCATCAATCTGGCCGTGTTCCTTATACTTCCAGTGAGAAGCGATCCCATGCTCTGCGATCCGATGCATTTCTTCCGTCCGGATTTGAAATTCCACGTGTTCGCCCTTGGGACCGACGACCGTGGTATGCAGCGATTGATATAAATTGGATTTTGGAATGGCGATGTAGTCCTTGAATCGCCCCGGGACGGGACGCCACAAAGAATGGATCAATCCCAGGATCGCATAGCAGTTCATTTTCACATCGGTGATGACGCGAATGGCGGTGAGATCGTAGACCTCTTCGAATGAAATGGATTGGCGCTCCATCTTCTGGTAAATGCCGTACAAGTGCTTGGGGCGTCCGTGAACCTCACCGGTCAAGCCCGCTTCAGCCAACGCCGCGCTCACCTCGCGAATGACTTCTTCGATGTATTGCTGGCGTTCCTCGTCCCGTTTCGCCACCCGAAGTTTGAGTCCGGCGTACGCCTCCGGTTTGAGATACTTTAGACACAGGTCTTCCAGCTCATTCTTCATCCATCCGATGCCAAGCCGGTTGGCGAGCGGCGCGTAAATTTCCAAGGTTTCCTGGGCGATCTGTTGCCGCTTGGTTTCAGGGAGATGCTCGAGCGTCCACATGTTATGAAGACGGTCGGCCAGCTTGATGAGGACGACGCGGATGTCGTCTGCCATCGACAATACCATCTTGCGAAAATTTTCAGCCTGCTTTTCCTCGTAGTTCCTGAATTTGATTTTTCCGATCTTCGAGACACCGTCGACGAGCCGGACGATGTCCTTTCCGAACAATTGCTCCAATTCATCCTGAGTCGCCAGCGTGTCTTCGAGGGTGTCGTGAAGTAAGCCCGCCACGATCGCGGTGACATCGGAGCGGAGCGACGTAAGTACGCCGGCTACCGCGAGAGGATGCTGAAGATATGGCTCTCCCGACTGCCGCATCTGGCCTTCGTGGGCTTTGGCTGAGAATTCATAGGCCCGCCGCACCAGATCCGTTTCCGCATCCGGGTTGTAGCTCTGCATCCGCTTGATCAGCTGATCAATATGCGTAATGGTCTCGTACGGCATGGCATGACACGCGCTATAGCGAGGGCGTCGCTCGAATATCTCTGATCTTCAGTTGGATCTTGTCCAGCCCGTTCCAGCGATGCAACTCCGGCATAAAGGCGAGATCCACGGGTTGGCCGGGTGAAAACCCGCGCTCAGCGAAGGCGCCCATCCGAAAGCCAATGCTCTCGAACGGGTGAGAATTCTTTTGCCGCACCGTCAGTTTGAGATGGCGATCCCCGACCACACGCGACTCCAACACCGTCAAGTTTCTCACGGCAAAGGTCGGTTCCGGATTGCCGGTCCCAAAGGGGTGAAGAAGATCCAACTCCCGAACGAGCTGTGGCGCCATATCCAGAAGACTGACCTCCGCATCCACGTGAAGGACCGGATCGTACGGATGCCCGCCTGACCACTCGCTTGCGACGTCGGCAAACCGTTTCAGGAACTCCGGTAGAGCAGCCTCGCGTATCGTCAGGCCGGCCGCATCGGGGTGCCCCCCAAATCTCTCCAAGAGATCACGGCACAGGGACAGCGCCTGATAGAGATCAAAGCCCGGGATACCGCGCGCAGAGCCCTTCCCGATTCCATGCTCGTCCACGGCCACGACGATGGCGGGACGATGATAGCGTTCGACGAGCCGCGCCGCGACAATTCCCACGACCCCCACATGCCAGTGTCGCGCCCACACAACGAGCGCCGAGGGTGCGTCTATATTCGCCGCAAGCGCCATTGCATCAGCGGTCATTTCTTCCTCGATTTGCTGGCGATTTCGGTTCAACTCTTCCAACTGCCCGGCCAGTTCGATCGCTTCCGCATCTGACTCCGTGGTAAGCAGCCGTACGCCAAGCTCCGCATGGGCCAACCGTCCGGCCGCATTGATCCGCGGAGCCAGTCGAAACGCCACGGTATCCGCTGTACAGGGTCGGTCAATACCCGCAACCTGTTTCAGCGCGCGCAGACCGGGTCGCGATCCCTGAGAGATCAAGGCCAATCCTTCTCGCACGAAGCGCCGATTCTCATCCTGTAAAGGAACGATATCGGCAATAGTGGCCAACGCCACGAGATCGAGCAAGGACTCGACCGCGCGCCCTCCGCCTCCATACTTCGCCTGATAGGCCGTCACCACTTTGAACGCCAAACCCGCTGTGCAAAGCCCTGCGAACGGATAGCGGGAGTCCTTTCGATGAGGATTGAGGAGCGCGAGTGCGGGGGGAAGATGGGCTTCACCTTGGTGGTGGTCCGTAATGATGACCTCCATCCCAAGTCGCGTCGCCGTCTCGACCTCACGATGCGATGTGGTTCCACAATCGGAGGTCACGAGCAAGGTGACACCCTCAGCCGAGAGGCGCTGAATCGCCCCGTCATTCAGTCCGTAACCTTCGTGAAGACGATGTGGGACATACCAACCCGCATTGGCACCGACCCGGCGGAAGAAGGTCACATAGAGACTCGTGGCCGCCATACCGTCGACATCATAATCTCCGTAAAAACAGACCCGTTCCCCGAATTTCACCGCCCGGTGTAAACGATCGACCGCCAGGTCGATATCCGGAAGCAAGAATGGATCGCGGACATCAGCCTGATGAAACGATAACCAATGCGATGCCTGTTCCCTGGTCACCACCCCACGGGCAAGCAACACCGACGCGGTAATCGGAGAGAGTGAGAGCATAGACGCCAGCGCCATTTGTTCGTCCCGACTAATCTCGCGAAAAACCCACCGTCTCTTGACCATCAGCCCCCTGACCAACTTCTCGTGACACTCACAAATCAATGAGATTTCAGCGGAATACTAGTCTGACGATCCGGCTTTGTCAAACGGACGCAGGAGAACCTTGGGCAAACGTTCAGGGCGACCAGAGCAATCATGGTAACACCCCTCGGGACCCATTGTCAGGGGCAGGGGCGACCGGGTTCAAAAACCGTCGATGGTCGCTCTAATCAATGCGCGTGAGATACGGAGGGCGGAAGGAGTGGAGACGAGGCGGGTGTTTACTCCCCACCTTTCTGAACATAGTTCTTGACGAACTCTTCGGCATTCTCTTCGAGGACGTCGTCGATCTCATCGACCAACTTATCGATATCTTCTTTCAGTTTCTTTCCGGCTTCGACCACCTTCGGATTCGGCTTGACCTCTTCTCTTGTCTGCGTGTCCTTTTTTGATTCCGGTCTCCTCTCCTGTTTTTCCATCGGAGTCCCTCCTCACAATTCGAACACCAGTGAGATCGCATCGCTACACCTAAGATACTCTAGGCTTTCCCAAACCGTCAAGCAACACGTCAAGGCACATGGCGCATCCATTGAATCCTCATGGGGCAATCAACGACACGATAAGCAGGGCGACGATATTGATAACCTTGATCATGGGATTGATCGCCGGTCCTGCGGTATCTTTGCATGGGTCACCGACGGTATCACCGGTTACTGCAGCCTTATGGGTGTCCGTGCCCTTCTTTCCTTGCTCCTCAATGAATTTCTTAGCATTATCCCACGCTCCACCGCCGCTCGTCATCGAGATGGCCACAAAGAGTCCTGTGACGATACTCCCGACCAGCATGCCACCCAATGCCTGCGGGCCCAGGACCACACCGACGAGAATGGGCGACAGCACAGGAATGAGCCCGGGAATCATCATCTTCTTGATCGCGGCCTGAGTCACGATGTCGACGCAGGTTCCATACTCCGGTTTTCCCGTCCCCTCCATGATGCCTTTAATGCTCCGGAACTGTCGCCGGACTTCTTCCACGACCAATCCACCTGCCTGGCCGACGGCTTTCATGCACAGCGAACCGAACAGAAACGGCAACATCCCTCCGAGAAAGAGGCCAACCAACACAGACGGATTCGACAGATCAAATCCGCTGCGTTGATTCTCCCCGGCGACCGCTCGGGCATATTCGGCAAAGAGCACGATCGCGGCCAAGCCTGCCGAGCCGATGGCGTACCCCTTCGTCACCGCCTTGGTCGTATTCCCGACCGCGTCCAGCGGGTCCGTGATGTTCCGGACGTCACTTCCTAAATGGGCCATCTCCGCGATGCCACCTGCATTATCGGTGATCGGTCCGAACGCATCGATCGCGACCACGATACCCGCCATCGAGAGCATGGACACCGCCGCGACCGCCACACCGTAGAGACCTCCCGCCGTCGCTCCTCCGCAGATCCAGAAACTGGCAAGGATCGCACCCGCAATGACCACCACCGGCCATGCCGTCGCCTGCATGCCGACCGCGAGGCCTGCGATAATGTTCGTCGCATGTCCGGTTTCACTGGCCTTGGCGATCTCCTGGACCGGCGAATAACTCTTGGAGGTGTAATAGTCTGTGATAAACACGAGGGCCAGCGTCACCGCGAGCCCCAGCAGCGCGGCAACGTAATAGCTGACCCCGCTGACCCCTCCCACACCCTCCATTATCTTCACAGTGATCGGATAGAAGGCCACCGCCGCAATCCCACCCGCGACAAAAAGCCCCTTATAGAGAGCGGACATAATCCCGCCGCCCGGGCCGACTTTCACGAACATGATGCCGATGATCGTCGCTAAAATGGTGAGCCCTCCCAATACAAGCGGATACAGGATGGGTTCTGCCTGGCCCTTGAACATGGTATAGGCCAGCACCATAGCCGCCACGGTTGTAACGGCGTAGGTTTCAAAGAGGTCGGCCGCCATGCCGGCGCAATCGCCGACATTGTCACCGACGTTGTCCGCGATGACCGCCGGATTTCGCGGATCGTCCTCCGGAATACCCGCTTCCACTTTCCCGACCAGGTCCGCTCCGACGTCGGCCGCTTTGGTGAAGATGCCTCCGCCGACACGTGCGAACACGGAAATGAGGCTGCCTCCGAATCCGAGGCTCAGCAACGCATGGATCGCCTTCTCCTGCCCGACCATCGTTGAGGCGATGGCGTAGAAGCTGGTTAAGGCCAGCAGGCCGAGTCCGATCAGGAGCAGGCCGGTCACGGCTCCGCCTCGGAAAGCCACCGTCAACGCGGCATTGAGCCCTTGATGCGCCGCCTGAGCGGTCCGCACGTTCGCCCGCACGGCGATGAACATGCCCACATACCCTGCGAGTGACGATGCCACGGCGCCGACCAGAAACCCGACAGCGGTGACCAGCCCGAACTTATCGGACCACAGCCCGGCGACCCATAGCAGCACGAACAGCACCACCGCCACCGCGCCGATCGTTCGGTATTGTCGATTCAGGTAGGCAGCCGCGCCCTCTTGGATAGCCTGCGCGATGCGCTGCATCTCCTTATTGCCGGCGTCCAACCGAAAGACCCACAACGTCAAGTACAGCCCATAGCCGATGCCGACTAGGGATGATGCGATCGCGAAGACAATCACGCTCGTCGAAAGATCCACGGAAGAACCCTCCTAATCCAGTTGCACCGGAACGGTTTGAGGCAGCCCTCACTCTCCCTTATCGGAGTCCGTCTCCGCAAGTCTCTGAATTTGCTTTACAGTACGAAAGCCTCTAAAAGGCCGGCACATTGTATACACGCACAGGGGAATGATCAAGACGAAACCCCACAGAAATACGGAGGTGAGCGCTGTAATGCACTTGCTCATTGCCCCGCATTGTGACAAAAGAAGGTGGACGGGAGTGGATCGGAGGGCCTGATGACTCGAATCGAAGCACGAGCCGAAGGGCATTGGGCAAGGGTTCGGAATACTTGTCAGGAAATAGTCAGCAGCAAGGCAGCACCCTGGCTTGTCCTCATACTCGTCGGGCTCTTCGCCTTCTTTGGGAATCTCAGTCTCTCTCTCTTTGAGGGGAGCGAAGGTTTGTATGCCCAAATCACGCGAGAGATGGTCCACTCGCAACACTTTACTTCTCTGACCTACCAGGAAGAACCCTACTCGAATAAGTTTCCGCTTTTCTTTTGGGTGCTGGCCTTCTCGACCGGCCTCTTCGGCGAGAACGAGATTGCGCTCCGGTTGCCGGGAGCGCTGTTTAGTTTCGGGATCATGGCGCTGACCTATGCGCTCGGGAAGGCCCTTTTTTCGAGAACGGCCGCCTTCTGGGCGGCACTCCTCGTTCCCACGACCCATGTGTATCTGTGGTATGGCCGTCGCGTGCTCTTCGACTCGATGCTGACCTTCTTTATCACTTTGGCGCTCCTGGCGTGGGTGCGGGCTCACATTCAAAAATTGGGATCCTGGTGGTATGCGGCCTGCTTCGTTTCGATGGCTCTTGCTGCCATGACGAAGGGGTTACATGGATACGTCCTTCCATTGGTGGTCATCGCCGTCTTTCTTGTCATCACGAAGGATGCCACTCCGTTCAAGAAATGGTCAGTGTGGATCGGGCTTTTCTTGTCCATCGCCCTCATGACCGCATACTCACTGAACCTGGATGTTGACCTGCAAAAGCATTTCAATCCACTCAAAGCCTCCCGATCGGTTTTCGAGTTTGTCACTGTCCGGCCATCCACAGAAAGGCACCCCATCTATTGGTATCTCCTCATCATGTGGTTTGATTTCTTCCCCTGGTGCGCCTTGGTCCCATCCAGTCTCCTCGCAGTGCTTTCCAAACGGCCTCTGCGGCCGAGCCCAGCCGAAGCCTTCGTGCTGGCCTGGGTCCTTGGCATGTTTGTGGCGTTGAGCGTGTCAAGCCTCAAGCGGGAGCCTTACCTGATGTCCCTGGTGCCCGGGCTCGGTCTCATGATCGGTTACTATCGCCAAACCGTCTCGCATGCCTCCGAGCAGAATCGATGGGCCACATGGCTCCTCAGATTGCTGCTCGCTCTGCTGGCAGTTGCCTTCACCGTGGCCTTGTTCACCGGCCCCTCCCTCCTGCATCGCCGCTGGAGCGTCGAACCGGCTCTGTTTCCAGTTGTATACCTCCTCGTCATGATCGTGCTTTCCATGGCTCTCATCTATTGGGCCGTTCGATTTGATATTCGGAGAGCCTTTCAAACCACAGGGGCTTTGGCCATCGGATTTGCATTCGGCGTCGTCCAGTTCGTCCTGCCAGCTATCGATCAAGCCGGTTCGGCAAGACAGATCAGCGAGGACATCAAGGCAATTGCCACGAACTCCGCTCAGCCCATACACAGCTACAGTCCGCGATGGCCTAAGAATGAGGATGCGATCTATTACCTCAATCTGCCGCCTGCCCTGCCGCGCATAGCCTCAGAAGACGCCTTGATCGAGATTGCTCGTGAGGCCGGGCATGTGTCTGCGGTCATGGATAAGACCGTTCTTAACGATCTCAGGACGCGGGACGATCTCACGATCGAGCTGGTCCGCGAATTTCCTCGGCCGAGGGATAAGGGCATGTATTTGCTTACCGTCCAGGTGAAGAAGCCCGCAGGACCCGATGTCCGGGGCGGCCGCCCCCGTTAGATGAGGAGGATCATCCCTATTTTGTCACTATTGAGCGCCGCGCTGAAGGGACGCGGTGCTCAAACGATCTTAGCGACATGGTTCTATGAAACTGTTGTAACCATGAGATTGATATGCTTTTCAACTATTCAACAAGATACCATCACCACCGCGACCGGCGTTTCCAGTGATTGCTATACGCCCTTGCAATAATTTTATAGCCTTTGAAGAATGCCGCCGCGATTGCACCGACATAGCTGACTCGCAGTCTTGCCATACAAACCGGTGATGCCAGACGAGGGATCGAGAGCCCTGAATCAGTGCCGATATTCGGAAGAAGTACGAGAGGTAGAATCCCATCAATCACATCTATGGAGAGACTGAAGACTCCAGAAACACTCCCCTTCCAACCAACATTAAGGAGGACTCGTGAAATACTTCATCACTAACATAGAGGACGCTACGGCAGACAATCAGCACTATAGAAGAGAATTGTTTACGGCAAAGCATAGCCAGCTCGTGCTGATGAATCTCAGGCCCGGCGAGGAGATTGGGATGGAAGTCCACGAACTGGACCAGTTTATTCGCTTTGAAGCCGGTGAAGGCAAAGTCGAGCTCAATGGAAAAGTACATGACGTTCATGATGGAATCGCCGTCGTCATTCCCGCCGGAACCAAGCATAACGTGATGAACACATCGTCTCAAGACCTGAAGCTCTACAGCATCTATAGCCCTCCCGAGCATAAAGTCGGCACTGTTCATAAGACGAAGCAAGAGGCAGAGAAAGACATCGATCACCACTTCGATGGTCGGACATCGGGATGAACCAATCAAGATAGGCGGGCAAGAGGGAAGCGCGAGGGAACGTCATGGCCTACCAACCCATTGAACATTACGGCCTCATCGGCAACATGCGGACCGTCGCGCTTGTGGGCATGAACGGTGCCATCGATTGGTTGTGTTTTCCGCATTTCGATTCACCGAGTGTGTTTGCCGCGATTCTCGATGATGCGAAGGGCGGCCGTTTCCAGATCGCTCCTATCAACGATGACGTGAGGTTCAAACAGTTCTATTGGCCGGAAACCAATGTGCTGATCACGCGTTTTCTCTCGCAGGATGGAGTGGGCGAGATTGAGGATTTCATGCCGGCCGGCATGGGGTCAGGATCCGAATGGCATCACCAACTGATCCGGCACGTCAAAGTGGTTCGAGGCAGCATGAGATTCCACCTGGAATGCCATCCGGCCTTTAACTATGCTCGCACGGCGCATGAGACCAAACTCGATCTGCATGGGGCTGGGTTCTATACGCCCCACTTGAGCCTCGGGCTTGCGACCACTCTTCCTTTGAAGCTCGATAAGCGCGGCGTGTCCGCCGAATTTACGTTGCAACAAGGCCAGGCGGCCGTCTGCGTACTCCGGCAAATTACGCCTGAGCAAAGCTGCGGTGCTTCTCCTCCTGACGAGGAAGCCCGCGCGCTGTTCGAAACGACGGTCGACTTTTGGCGCCGCTGGCTGTCGCAGTGCAACTACCTGGGTCGCTGGCGGGAAATGGTCTATCGATCCGCATTGGCCCTCAAACTGCTCACGTTTGAGCCGACCGGAGCGATCGTCGCCGCGCCGACCTGTAGCCTACCGGAGGGGATCGGCGGCATTCGAAACTGGGACTACCGCTACACCTGGGTCAGGGACGCGGCCTTTACATTGTACGGCTTGCTTCGGATCGGATTTACTCGGGAGGCGGCCGCGTTTATGGAGTGGCTGGATGCGCGCGCGCGCGAGAAAAGTCATGCGCCCGGTCCCCTCCAGATCGTATATGGCATCGACGGCCGCACCAATTTGAAGGAGGAGATTCTTGATCACTTGGACGGTTATAAAGGGTCGCGTCCCGTCCGCATCGGCAATGGGGCGTACACACATCTGCAGTTGGACATCTACGGCGAGCTTCTCGACTCTGTCTACCTGTACAACAAGTATGGAAGCCCGATCTCCTATGACACGTGGGTTCACTTACGGGATATCCTGAATTGGCTTTGCGAGACCTGGAATCAGGAGGATGAGGGGATCTGGGAAGTACGGGGTGGGCGGCGACACTTCGTGTACTCCAAATTGATGTGCTGGGTGGCGATGGATCGCGGCCTTCGCTTGGCCGACAAGCGGTCGTTTCCCGCAGATCGCATGAAGTGGTTGGCGGTGCGGGATCAGATCTATGAAGAGATCATGGCCAAAGGGTGGAGCAGCTCGCGTCAGGCGTTTGTCCAATATTACGGGAGCGATTCATTGGATGCGTCGAATCTGCTCATGCCCTTGGTGTTCTTTCTCTCGCCCTTCGATCCCCGCATGCTGAAGACGTTGGAGGCGATCAACCGCCCGCCGATGGAGGGTGGCTTGGTGTCGGATGGTCTGGTGTTTCGGTACGACGCCGCCAAGGGGGTAGACGGGCTACACGGGGCGGAAGGCACCTTCAACATGTGTTCGTTCTGGCTCGTCGAAGCGCTGACCCGGGCAGGACGTGAAGATCGCCGGAAGCTGGATGAAGCCCGACTGTTATTCGAGCGGATGCTAGGTTACGCCAACCATGTGGGTCTCTATGCCGAAGAGACCGGCGACCATGGAGAGGCCTTGGGAAACTTCCCGCAGGCCTTCACTCATCTCGCCTTGATCAGTGCGGCGTTCAACCTCGACCGTGCGCTTGGACAGAAGAAATAACGGTCAAGGTAGAGAATCGGCACTTCCCTGAAGGTGGCGATCTCCTTCATCTCAATATCAATACCGTTCACCAAGGGTGGTCGAGGTGCGCCTCGGCAAAGCGAAGGCGAGCGAACTTCTGGTGGATCGAGCAAGCAATGGCCTAAGAGACGAGGATGGATTACGCCCTACAGGTTCAATCGATGGAGCCTGTCATCATGCATCAAAATACCAAGACTATCGTTCTCATCCACGGCCTGTGGATGACCCCCCGGAGTTGGGATCATTTCCGCCGCTTTTACGAAGAGCGTGGATAACGCGTGTTGACGCCGGCGTGGCCCCGCCTGCAGGGTGAGGTGGAAGATGTACGCCGCGATCCGTCGGCGCTTGCAGGCCTGGGCGTCTCCGAGATTGCCGACCACTACGAGAAATTTGTTCGGGCCCTCGACGAACCACCCATCCTCATGGGCCACTCGTTCGGTGGACTGATTGTGCAGATGCTCTTGGATCGCGGGCTGGGCGCCGCCGGAGTGGCCATCGACGCCGCTGCCCCCAAAGGAATACTGCGGCTGCCGTTTTCGGCGATCAAGGCGGCGAACCCCGTGTTGTCGAACCCCGCCAACTACAAGCGGCGGAAGCTCGCGGCCCAAGCGTGACGCAATCACGCACGAACTATAAAAAAGAAACATGTGGCAACACACCAAAAGGGAATGATAAAGACTGCCCGAAAAGGAGTAGATTGAAGCCTCTGTTCCACAAGGAGAGGTTTCCTGGTGAGGAATATCAAGTGAAGGAGCTACCATGAAGACACGAACAACCCTCTTAACTGGGACTGCACTAGCATTATTCCTTACCTCCCATGTCCTTGGCGCCGGGGGACCGCTGGAAAAAAAATACTGACCAGTTTATTCAGGTGCTTGCCGCAAAGGGCGGCCCACCGATTTACACGCTCTCGATCGCAGAGGCTCGCAAGGTGCTCGACGACGCACAGTCCGGGCCCGTCAAGAAATTGCCAGCTCAGATCGAAGACCGGACCATCCCGGGCGGGCCAACCGGTGAAATCTCAATTCGAATCATTCGTCCGAAGCAAGGCACCGGGAAATTACCTGTGGTCATGTATTTCCACGGCGGGGGATGGATCTTGGGCAACAAGAACACACACGATCGTCTCGTCCGTGAGATCGCGAACGGCGCGAAGGCGGCCGTTGTATTTGTGAACTACGCTCCATCACCGGAGGCAAAATATCCCACCGCTATTGAACAGGCATACACCGCGACGAAGTACATCGCCGAGCACGGGAAGACTCTGAATCTCGACTCTACGCGCCTTGCAGTAGCTGGTGACAGTGTCGGTGGGAATATGGCGGCGGTCGTCACGCTGCTGGCCAAGGAGCGGGGAGGTCCGAAGATCAACCACCAAGTGCTTTTCTACCCTGTCACCGATGCCAACCTCGATAATCCCTCGTATAAAGAGTTTGCCAACGATCCTTGGCTTACCAAACCGGCTATGGAGTGGTTCTGGAGCGCCTACGTCCCGGATGTTGCCGAGCGGAAAAAGCCGACCATCTCCCCTCTTCAGGCTCCGATCGATCAGCTGAAGGGTTTGCCGCCAGCCCTCGTGATCACCGATGAGAATGATGTCCTACGCGATGAGGGTGAGGCGTACGCCCATAAACTTAGCCAAGCGGGCGTGAGTGTGACCGCAATGCGCTACCTAGGAACCATCCATGATTTCGTTATGCTCAACACCATCATGGACACCCCGGCAGCCCGCAGTGCGATCGGTCTGGCCAACGCAAACTTGCAACGGGCTTTTGCCAAATAAGGACCGGCAGTCGGGGTTGACTCGGGTCCTAGTTCACCACGCCAGGCCCTGAGCTCGCACCGACGACGGCCAATTCGAGACCGCTACGAGAAGGAGGGCTGTGATGAGGACCAAGACAGCAATTCACATAGGGGTCATCGTAGGATGGCTCTGTGTCGGGACCCTCGTCCTGGGCATCGCGTATAGCCGTGACAACGACCAGAAGGGAACGAGCTACTCGCCCGTCGATATTACGGAGGGTTTCGCCACCATCATGACCCGCATGAAGGCCGCGAAGCCTGAGGTCATGAAGCGGCAGATGGATTTGCTCCATGAGCGGTATGACTTAGCGAACCGCCCGGCTAAGGATGTCACGATGTCCCGCGGAAAGCCTATCCAGGAAGGCGTACGAGCCAGACTTCCCCAGGGAGTGACCTGGGAGAAGCTAGAGGCCATGAGCCCCGAAGAGATTCGTGAAAAGGATGTGTTCCCGGCGGGGTTCTTTCCTCTTCCCCACCCAATCACCCAGAAGGCGGCATGCTTTTCCCCAAGTTCCACATCGACGAGATTCAGAAGCAGGAGGGGCGAGATCTCACCCGCTTTGACCTGGATTTCGATCTGCCCGATCCATTTTCTTCCCGAGTTCCCGGCGCCCATCTATCTGACGACACGGCCCGACCTCGGTGACGTGTCTCAGGGCAAGTTGGTGACCATGGATAACTATTACGAACTGTTCAACGGGATTCTGAATCCCAAGCAGCTCGAGGGCTTACGCCTGCTGCGTCACCCCGTTCCCGCAGCAACAGTTCAACCAGACTGAGGACCGGCGCACGGCGCGCCCCAGCCGTGGCGTCATCTGCTTCGATTGTCATGCCAACGGCCATACGAATGCCAGCACCCATTTGGTCGGCGACATCCGCCCCCAGGAGTTCCGTCATCGCCTTGACACGCCTTCGCTGCGCGGCGTGAATATCCAGCGTCTGTTCGGCTCACAGCGAGCGCTGAAGAGCGTCGAGGACTTCACGGAGTTTGAACAGCGCGCGGCCTACTTTGACGGGGATCCGGTGATCGCCACGAAAAAAGGCGCCAACATCCTGGAACGAGGGAGCCAGGTGCACTTCATGGCGGAGTTCCAAGCGCTCCTGGACTTCCCGCCGGCACCCAAACTCGGCATCGACGGCAAGCTAAATCCGAAAAAGGCCACCGAGTCTGAGATGCGCGGGCAGGCCCTGTTCTTTGGCAAAGCCAAGTGCGCGAGCTGCCATCAACCGCCCTACTATACGGACAATCTCATGCACAACCTGAAGGTGGAGCGCTTCTATAAGCCGCGCATGATCAACGGCAGGATGGCGTCAGCCGACGGCCCCATCAAGACATTTCCCTTGCGCGGCATCAAGGACTCGCCGCCCTATCTGCATGACGGCCGGCTGCTGACGATCGAGGACACCGTCGAGTTCTTCAACCTGATTCTGGAGCTCAAGCTGACCGAGGTGGAAAAGAAAGATCTGGTAGCGTTCCTCCGCGCACTATAGCAACCTCTGATAGAATGAATTGGCTTTCCTGACGCTGTAAGCAGGAACCTAGAGGAGAGGAGTGTATCTAATGACCGACCTAACGCGTCGCGATATCCTCATTGGTGGTGCGGCCATGGAAGCGGCTGCAGCACTTCCAGCCAAGATCATTGCCGCAGTCGCCAAAACGGAAACTTCAGGATCCCCCAGCAGTAACAAAGGAGGACATCCCATGACGGCGATCATGACCAAAGATGGCACGCAGATTTACTACAAGGACTGGGGCAAAGGGACAGCCAGTGGTCTTCAGCTATGGCTGGGCGCGGACGCTTTTGAAGGCCAAATGTTCTTTCTCGCGTCCCGCGGATACCGCTACATCGCCCATGATCGCCGCGGCCATGGCCGCTCGAGCCAGCCCTGGAACGGCAACGACATGGACACTTACGCCGACGACCTCGCGACCCTGGTCAAGAATCTCGACCTAAAGAACGCAATTCATGTCGACCACTCTACCGGGGGTGGTGAAGTCGCCCGGCACGAAGCGCGTGGCCAAGGCCGTGCTGATCGGCGCAGTACCGCCGCTGATGCTGTAGACGGCCGCCAATCCCGGCGGCTTGCCGATCGAGGTTTTCGACGACATCCGCGCCAAGGTCCTGGCCGATCGCTCGCAGTTCTGGAAGGATCTCACCCTGCCGTTCTACGGCTATAACAGGCCGGGCGCGATGATCTCGGAGGGGGTGCGCGAGTCGTTTTGGCTTCAGGGAATGATGGCCGGTTTCCCCGCCGCCTACTTCTGCATCAAGGCGTTCTCGGAGACGGACCTCACCGAGGATCTCAAGAAGATGAACGTGCCGACGCTGATCATGCACGGGGACGACGATCAAATCGTGCCCATCGGAGCCTCGGCCATGCTCTCGTCCAAGATCGTCAAGAATGCGACGCTCAAGGTCTACAAGGGTGCGCGGCACGGCATGTGCACGACGCACAAGGACCAGGTCAACGCCGATCTACTCGCGTTCCTCAAGGCGTAAAGGAGACGAATAGGTCTGGGGAACTCGAGCTGTAAGGTTCGCAATACGCACAGATCGTGGACCGAGCTTAGCTTGTGGAGTTTTTATGAATGTACAGCCAGGCATCCTTGAACCGCAGCAAGAGCATCTGGACGTCATCTTCCTCAACGCCACCACAAGCAACCACACCACACTCCTAGGCGCGCTCCAACGCCTCTCCGAGGATGCGGCACGCCTCATGGAGCAACACGTGGCATCCGAACTGACTGTGACCGTCGGCTTCGGCAGCGGATTCGTGGACAAGTTCTCGCCCAAGCGGCGGCCGAAAGCACTGCGTTCCATGCCACGCTTTGAGGGCGACGAGTACGACCCTGCGGAGACACAGGCAGATATGGTCGTGCAAATCTGCAGCAACGTGAAGTTCGCGAACCACACCGCAGGCGAGAAACTCCTCGGCCTCCTTAGTCGGGCGTTCACACCCAAGGCATACCATCAGGGATTCACCTTCCCGGGTAGTCGCGGCGTGCTCGGCTTTATCGATGGCACGGCCAACCCGGGCACTGAGGACCGGCCCAGCGTAGTGCTCGTCGGCGACGCCGATCCCGCCTTCAGGGACGGCTCATACATGCTCTTCCGCAAGATCCGCGAGGACGTGGCCGCCTGGAACAAGCTCTCTCTCAGGGCACAGGAAGACGCCATGGGTCGTCGCAAGGCCGACAGCGCGGAGTATCCCGACGCCCCCACGACAAGCCACAAGAAGAAAAGCGACGTGAAGGTGGGCCGACGTGATATCAAAATCTACCGGCGCTCGTATCCCTTTTGGTCGCCCTTCGAGACCGGGCTGCTGTTCATCTGCTACCAGGCGGACCCGGGCCAGTACGAGACTATTAAGAAGAGCATGGTCAGTAAGGCCAAGGGTGGTCATGACTGTCTGGAGGAATACTATCATGCCGTGGAAGGCGGGTATTACTTCATGCCGCCTCGGCCGACAAACAGGGCAGGTTTCATTGGTGCTTTTCTGTTCCGGTAATTGGTTCTTCAGGTATTTAGACTGACATGCGTCCTTGAAGGGGCATATGTATGGCTGCTGACGTATGGCCGCCGTTGCCATTGCAAGATTGGAAGGACACCTATGCGACGCTTCACATGTGGACGCAAATCGTCGGCAAGATCCGGCTTGCACAAACACCGCCGTTCAATCACTGGTGGAATGTCACTCTCTACGTCACGTCTCGCGGACTGACGACATCAGCGATGCCGTACGATGATCGCATTTTCGAGATGGAATTCGATTTTCTAGATCACAACCTGCTCATCAAATCCAGTGACGGCGGCTCCAAGGCCGTCCGGCTCTACCCGCGCTCTGTGGCCGACTTTTATCGGGAAGCGCTGGCGGCCCTGCAATCGCTTCGCATCCCTGTGACCATCTGGAGCAGGCCGGTGGAGGTGGAAGACCGAACACCCTTTGAACAGGATCAGACGCATGCGGCCTATGATCCAGAATATGCGCAGCGTGTCTGGCGCATTCTGCTGCAGACAAGAAGACACCAGCCGGGCAACGGTATCAGCCCGGTGAGCACTGGCGATGGTGCTACCCCGACGAGCTGTTCATGGAATAGCCAACGTAGGAGAGGAATGGCATGGAAGACCAAGGAAAAGATCAGGCTGGATGACTGCCCCGGCTTCCTATTACGGCCAGAGTCATCATTCCGAACACTGAACGTTTCAGGAGCCATGCGGTTCCATTGCGTGGCTCCTGAAAGACTACCCTCCGCCAGATGAGAGCCAGCTTAGTCAGATGACGAACTCCATCGTCACTGACGACCTCTCGTCATCGTCACGTCGTCACTACGGCCGTTTTCCACACATCCATTTCCGACGCTGGAGAGATTGTTCCGTTGTCACAAGTACTTGTGACGGAATTGTCCTAATTAGGAGATGTGGAACGGTCCTTGCCGTTCGGTATTGGCAGACCAAGTGTCGGCTGGGCTGGTGAACGAACAGTTCATCCAACGATCGAGAACTGAAAGGGAGGTCGAGTCATGAAAGAACCTTCTATCTGGATGTGGTATCTGATGTTTTTGAGCGTCCCGCTGATGATGCTGGCGCCCTTTGTAAATGACATGATGAAAGCGCCGGCTGGTCAAGCAACGAGCGCTCGCAACTGAATGCAACAGTAAGGAAGGGAGATTGGGCATCCATGGGACACGTCATCATTAGTTCCATTATTCTGAGCATATTCGCGTTCGCCCCCTATGGATTTGCCGAGGTGGGCGGCCAACACATCCCCGGGACGCATGTGAAGGTCTCCGGAGTCGTCTCAAAGGTGCAATCGGGCGCGCTCTTCATCAAGACCTCGCGTGGACAGATGACCGCGTCGGCAGGCGGGCTCAAGGGTTTCAAGATCGGCGACGAGGTTGATGTCTGGATGAATGAAAGCAATACGGTCATCGAGGTGCGTCGGGCAAGCGTCAAGATGAATGTTCGAGAACGTCCGCTTATGAAGTCCGCCCACCGCTCCGGAGCCGACGCGGCAGTCACGAAAATCGATCCGGGCCTGATCTTCTGAAAGGTCCAGAAAGCGAGACCCATGTTTGTTGCCGCTGACTGGCTGTGATCTGAGCGAGATGACAAGTTGCCGTGGCTTGGTGCACGGTCCTCACCAGGGAGGACGCGCGACGAGGCCAAGATCCACAGTCGGTGAATCGGCTCATGCTTCTCACGGCGTGCGCTTGCAATTTCTCCTCTTGCATACGAGTCTCGTGCCAGCTTACCTTTAGTACGGAAAAGGCATTCTAATTCTAAGGGGGAACGAGACATGCCGGTCGCCATCTGGACCATCAGACTCTCAGCCATCTTTCTCTTGGGTGTGGGAACGGCAGGATTGTTGGGCTGTAAGAAGGAGGCCGCGTCAACGCCTGCTCCTCCTATACCCCAGGTCGAGGTGGTCATTGCCAGCCCACAGACTGTGTCTGATGAACCGGAATTCATTGGCCAAGCTGAGGCCTCCCGCATTGTCGAGATTCGACCGCAGGTGACGGGGATGATCAAACAGCGCTTCTTCCGCGAGGGAGGTGACGTCAAGAAGGGCGATCCCCTGTATCAGATCGATCCGGTGCCATTCAAGGCGGCGGAGATCAGCGCCAAGGGAAGGGTCTCGCAAGCCGAGGCTCGGCTCGTCCAGGCTCAGCAAAATCATGCTCGCGTGAAGCCGCTCCTGGCGGAACAGGCTGTGAGCCAAAAGGATGTCGATGATGCGGTCGCAGAACAACTTGCCGCCAAGGCTGCTCTGGAAGGCGCCAAGGGAGATCTGGTCAAGGCCAAATTCGATCTCGATAATACGAACATCGTCGCGCCAATCGACGGCCTGATCGAGCGAACCCGCTATTACGAGGGCCGGCTGGTCACCGCCCAGACCGACCTCCTGACCATCATCCACCAGGTGGACCCCATGTACGTCATCGTGAGCGCCCCGGAGAGCTTTCTGCTGAAGCGGAGACGGGACATCATCGCCAAGCGGATTCAGCACCCGGGGATCTACCAATTGACGGGCAGGATTACCTTTGTTGACGGCACCACTTATGAACACGAGGGCGTCTTGGATTTTGCCGACGTCGGTCTGCGTACCGAGACAGGGTCCCGGCAGGCCCGCGTGGTCTTCCCCAATCCCGAACGGGTCCTGCTGCCCGGCCAGTTCGTCACCGTGCTCTTCCACGGCGTGTCGAAGCCTAATGTCATCCTGGTTCCGCAGCGAGCGGTGCAGCAGGGACCGAAGGGCCCTGTTCTGTATGTGGTCGGGGCCGACGACCACGTAGAGATCCGCGATGTCCAGGCTACGAGTTGGCAGGGCAAACAGTGGCTCATCGAGGAAGGGCTGCGCGTAGGCGAACAGGTAGTGGTGGACGGCTTCCAACGAATCATTCCCGGACAGCCGGTCAAACCGGTTCCCTACACGGTGGCCGATGCCACTCCCGCGAACCAGCCGACTGGCACCAAGACGGAGCAGACGAAGTGAGTCCGCGCTTTTTCATCGATCGCCCCATCTTTGCGTCTGTCTTCTCCATCATCATCGTGGTGGTAGGCCTTGTGTCCTTGGAGGCCCTCCCAATTGCTCAGTTTCCGGAAATTACGCCGCCGGTGGTCCAGATCGATGCCGACTATCCCGGCGCGAGCGCGGAGGTGATAGCGGATTCGGTGGCGCGCCCCATCGAAGTGCAGCTCCCCGGCATTGACAATCTCCTCTACTACGACTCCACCAGCACCAACGATGGCCACATGACCATCAGGCTCACGTTCGAGATCGGGACGGACGTGGATATTGCCCAGGTCCAGACACAGAACCGCGAAAAGCTGGCGGAACCGCAGATCCCGAATGAGGTCATTCGCCAAGGCATCTCGGTGAAAAAAGTATCCCCGGATCTGCTGGCGGTCGTGGCTCTGAGTTCCAGCGATCCCAGACACGACACCGTCTTTCTCTCTAACTATGCCATTCTCCGCGTGGTGGATAATATCAAGAGGCTTAAAGGCATGGGGGACGCCTACGTGTTCGGTCAGCAGAACTACAGTATGCGGTTGATCCTGGACCCGATCCGGATGGCGCAATTCGAGTCTCACGCCGACCGATATCGCGAACGTCGTCCGCGAGCAGAATCGAGACTTTCCGGCCGGCACCGTGGGGCGGGAGCCGGCACCCAAAGGAACCGAACTCACGATCCCTGTGATTACGCTAGGCCGCTTGACGGAAGTGAAGGACTTCGAGGACATGATCGTGAGGGCCCTTCCGAACGGCTCCATGGTAAGACTGAAAGATGTCGCCAAGGTCGAGTTGGGCGCCCAATCCTATGCCCTCGAAGGCCGGTGGAACGGTAAGCCCAACGTGTTTCTCTTAACCTTCCTGTCACCCGGAGCCAACGCTCTCGACACCGTGAAACGGGTCCGCAAGGAGATGGGAGAGGTAGCCAAGAGTTTCCCCACGGGGGTGTCGTGGGACATTCCTTATGACACGACCAAATTCATCGAGGTGTCCATTGAGGAAGTCGTCAAGACCTTGGGGGCAGCGATGGTTTTGGTCATCCTGGTCGTCTATCTCTTTCTCCAGAGCTGGCGAACCACGTTGATTCCCGGCGTGGCGGTTCCGGTCTCCCTCATCGGCACCTTTGCCGGCATGCAGGCGCTCGGGTTCTCCATCAACACCCTGACGCTGTTCGGCATGGTGCTGGCCATTGGGATGGTGGTGGATGACGCGATCGTGGTCGTCGAGAACGTTGAGCGCCACATGAAGGAAGAATGTTGCTCCTCCAAAGAAGCCGCCAAGAGGGCCATGGATGAGGTCACCGGACCAGTGATCGCGATCGTGCTCGTCCTCTGTTCCGTGTTCGTGCCGGTGGGCTTCCTGGGAGGGATTACGGGCCAGCTCTATAAGCAATTTGCGATCACCATCGCCATGTCCGTGACGATCTCAGGGTTGGTGGCCCTCACGCTCAGCCCGGCCCTCTGTGCGCTGGTGCTGAAGCCGGGGAGCGAGGAGGGTCAACGCAAAGGCTTGTTCGCGCTCTTCAACAAGTTCTTTGATTGGACGAGAGACCGCTACACCGCAGTCGCTGGACTGGTCATCAAACGGGCGGCGCTGGCGCTGGTAGTCTTCGGCGCCGTGATCGCCCTCAGCGTCGGTCTCTTCCGGGTTCTCCCGTCCAGCTTCTTGCCGGATGAAGACCAGGGCTATTTCCTCACCATGATACAGCTTCCTGACGGGGCCTCCAAGCAACGGACCGATGCGGTCCTGAGCAAAGTGGAACGCTACTTTCTTTCGATTCCAGCGATCCATTCGACGGATGCGTTGTCCGGCCTTAACTTCGTCTTCAACACGCAGAGGGCCAAATGCCGCAACGATGTTCTTGCCGTTGCATCACTGGGATGAACGACAAGGGCCGCATCAACATGTGAAAGCCCTCATCGGTGCAGCCTACGGAGAATTTGCGAAGATCCCCGAGGCGCTCATCTTGGCCTTCAACGCTCCTTCCATCAGGGGACTCGGCGCCACGGGGGGCTTTTCTGTGCAACTGCAGGACCCCAGCGGCGGGGACTTCACCAAGTTTGCCGCCGTCGATCAAGAGTTCCTCGCCAAGGCCAGACAGGACCCGGCCATCGGGGCCATTGGGACCAGCTTCCGCGTGAGTTCTCCGAGACTGTACGCCCACGTGAACCGGGAGCGAGCCAAGGCGTTGGGGGTTCCCATCTCCGAAGTCTTCGACACCCTCCAGGCCTTTTTCGGCAATCTGTACGTCAATGATTTCCTCAAATTCGGCCGCGTCTATCGGGTACAGACGGAGGCCGAGGCGCAGTATCGATCCAAACCCGAGGACATCTCCAAGATTTACGTGCGTGCCCTGAACGGACAAGGTCCGTCCATGATTCCGCTCGACACGGTGGTGACAACGGAATTCACCAGTGGGCCTGATCCCGTGACACACTTCAACGGATTCAACACAGCCTTGGTGCTGGGGGCGGCGGCTCCGGGGTACAGTTCTGGACAGGTGCTCGATGCACTGGAGCGGGTGGGCCGGGAGGTGCTGATCCCTCAGGGCTACGGGATTGACTGGAGCGGGATTACGTACCAAGAACGCCACGTCGGGCGACAGTCGGTCTTTGCCTTCGCGTTCGGCTTGCTGATGGTGTTTCTCGTGCTGGCCGCCCAGTACGAGAGCTGGACCGTTCCTTTCGGCGTGATCCTGGCCGTGCCCTTCGGCGTCTTCGGAGCCTTGTCCGCGGTGTGGGTTCGGGGGATGTCCAACGACATCTACTTCCAGATTGGATTGGTCACGCTGATCGGGTTGTCCGCCAAGAACGCGATTCTGATCGTCGAGTTTGCCAATAAACGGTACGAGGCGGGCATGCCAGGCGTCGATGCCGCGATCGAGGCCGCCAAGCTCCGGTTCCGCCCGATCATCATGACCTCGATGGCATTCATCCTGGGTGTCGTGCCTCTCGTGCTGGCCACGGGTGCCGGAGCTGCCAGCAGGCAGTCGATCGGGACCGGCGTGTTTGGCGGCATGCTCGCGGCCACCTTCTTGGCCATCTTCTTCGTACCGTTGTTTTTTGTGCTCGTTCGCAAGCTCAGCCATCGGGTGGCTCGACCGACCCCTGCGCCGACTGCAATGCCGGCGCAATCCGAAGGGAACGGCGCTCTGGAGGGTGTTTCGGAGCGTGATGGTTCAGCGCCCGCAGCGACGAAAGCAGGGTCTCACAAGGATGGAGGATAACGATGCGCGGCGTGGCTATCATAGGATTCGCATTGCTTCTGCTTTCTTGCGCGGTCGGGCCGGATTACAAGCAACCGGAGGTTGCGAAGCCGGATACGTTCCGCATGGCGGGCGCGGAAGCGGAACTGACATCGATCGCCAATGTGCCTTGGTGGGAACTCTATCGAGACGAGGAACTCCAAAAGCTGATCCATATCGCGCTGGAGGAGAACAAGGATCTCAAGCGGGCTGTCGCGACAGTCGAGGAGTTCGAAGCGCGACTGCTCGTAGCCAGAACAGACTTCGCCCCTCAATTCAGCGCGACGGCCAACGCGCCGGCCTTCGGCCGAAAAAGCGTCTTTCTCGTTCCAGGCTTTCCCAACCCCTTTAATTACTATCTGCAGGGCAATCTCGACCTGGGAACTTGATATCTGGGGGCGGATCCGCCGATCCAATGAGGCGGGCCGTGGAGACTTGTTTGCTCGAGAGGAGAACCGCCGGGCCGTGATTCTGCAACTTGTGGGTGATGTGGCCCAGACCTACTTCGATCTCCTCCAGTTTGATATGCAGTTGGACATCGCCAAACGCACGCTGAAGTCCTGGGAAGAGTCGGTGAAGATCGCTCAGGCCAGGTTGCGACAGGGAGTCATCTCAAAGTTGGATGCCGATCAGTTCGAAGCCGAACGGGCGAATGCGGCGGCTCGGGCGGCGGAGTTTGAGCGGCAGATGGTTCAGAAAGAAAACGAGATCAGCGTGCTGCTGGGAAGAAATCCTAGCCAAATCCCTCGGGGTCGATCCCTCACGGAACAGGTGCTGCCGCCGCAAGTGCCGGCCGGCCTTCCGTCGGAGTTACTCCAACGCCGTCCGGATGTGGTCCAGGCGGAGCAAGGTCTAGCGGCAGCGACCGCAAGGATCGGTATGGCCAAGGCAGACCGGTTTCCCAAGATCAGCATCACCGGCATTCTGGGTGTAGCCAGTCCACATTTGTCCCAACTTGTGGCCAACGAGACCGCATTCGGCGTTGTAGGCCCAAGCTTGGTCGCACCATTGTTCAATGCGCAGATTTTGGGCTTTCAACAGAGAGCGGCTGAAGCGCAAGCTCGGGAGGCCGTGGCTCAATACGAGCAGGCGATCCTTGTGGCCTTTCGGGAAGTCGAGGATGCGCTGGTAGCCGTGCGCACAGCCCGCGACCAACGCAATGCCCAAGCTGAGCAGGTCGATGCGCTGCGGTCGGCGTTACGTCTCGCTAACCTGCGCTACAAAGGCGGGCTCGCTAACTATCTGGATGTGCTCATCGCTCAGCGGAACCTCTTCGAGGCGGAGTTGGCCCTCACGGGAACCCATCGGCTGCATCTCGTGTCGATCGTCCAGCTCTACAAGGCACTCGGCGGCGGCTGGTCACCGGACGATACAACCGAGGTCAGACCCGCTGCTTCGCCGGTGAGCCGCCAGGGATGATTACACACTGGAGATCGATGTATTAACTCCTTCGTAACGCAGGGGCCTGTTTGGTCTCAGGTCATGCCGCACGAGTGAAGGATAGGCTACGATACGCTTTTCGGCGCCGATCGGAGTTGACCCGTGCGAAGTAGGAGAGCCTCCAAGAGAACGGCCTCATGACAACCCATCAACTTGCCGGGCAGCCCGCCCCTGTGGAATCGCTGATCGATGTCGCCCAACTTGAACGGGCGTACTACGGGCGCCTCCCCAACCTGGACAATCCCAGCCAACTGGTCAGCTTCGGGACCAGCGGGCACCGCGGTAGCTCGCTGGAAGGCAGCTTTAACGAGTCGCACATTCTGGCCATCACGCAGGCTATCTGCGAGTACCGCCGCAGCCGCGGCATCGACGGCCCGCTCTTTATGGGCAAGGACTCTCATGCTCTGTCGTCGCCTGCGCAGCGCACTGCGCTGGAAGTCCTCGCAGCGAACGCCATCGAGACGGCCATTCAGCGCGATGACGGGGTCACCCCGACGCCGGTGATCTCGCGCGCGATCCTCGCTCACAACCGCGGGCGCAAAGGCCGGATGGCGGACGGCATCGTCGTCACTCCGTCGCACAATCCACCCGCCGACGGCGGCTTCAAATACAACCCGCCGAATGGCGGACCAGCCGATACCGATGTCACCGGATGGATTCAAGATAGGGCGAACGCGCTCCTTCGCAGCAGCAACAAGGACGTTAAACGAATGCCCTTCGCATCAGCCCTCACAGCCGGCACGACGCGTCAGGATGATTTCGTGCTGCCCTATGTCGAGGACTTGGCGGCCGTGATAGACATGGAGGCGATTCGTTCTGCGGGCCTTCAAATCGGCGTCGATCCGTTGGGCGGCGCTGCCAATGGCTATTGGACCGTTGTCCAAGAGCACTACCGGATAAACATATCGGTGGTCAATCCTACGCTTGACCCGACGTTCCGTTTCATGACCGTGGACTACGACGGTAAGATTCGGATGGATTGCTCAAGCCCTTATGCTATGGCGGGACTGGTCAAGCTCAAAGATCGGTTCGATATCGCGTTTGGCAACGATCCCGACTCCGACCGGCACGGCATCGTGACCCGTTCCAGTGGACTCATGAATCCCAATCATTACCTCGCGGTTGCCATCCGGTACCTGCTCACGCATCGCCCGCAGTGGCCGGCATCGGCGTCAGTGGGGAAGACGCTCGTCAGCAGCAGTCTGATCGACCGCGTGGTACAGGATCTCGGGCGGAGGTTGTCCGAAGTCCCTGTAGGTTTCAAATGGTTCGTGACAGGCTTGCTGGACGGCTCGTGCTGTTTCGGGGGTGAAGAAAGCGCCGGCGCCAGTTTTCTGCGCAGGGACGGCACTGTGTGGACGACCGACAAGGACGGACTCATCCTCGGCCTTTTGGCGGCCGAGATCACCGCGCGCACGGGGAAAGACCCGGGCGCGCACTACCGGGAACTCGCTGAAGCATACGGCACTCCCTACTATATCCGTATCGATGCCCCGGCCACGCCCGATCAGAAAAAGCGGCTCGGCAAGCTATCTCCTGCAGCCGTGACCGCTACAGAGCTGGGTGGTGAGTCGATCGTCGCACGGCTCACTCGCGCTCCGGGGAACGATGCGCCGATCGGTGGACTTAAGGTCGTGACCAAAAACGGCTGGTTTGCGGCACGGCCATCGGGCACTGAGAACATCTACAAATTATACGCAGAGAGTTTCAAGAGCCAGAGCCACCTCGACTCTATCGTCGCACAGGCGCAGGAGATTGTCGGCCGCGCTTTGAAAAGCGATGAGTGATGAATGGCCGGCGTTCATTCAAGCATGCCGATCGGCCTCAGCTCCTATAGAATGGCTCTCTCTCCTGTTAAGGCCATTGGAGTCTCCATTCCATGACCGCTGATAGCTTTCGAGCCCATCCATGGCACGGCGTTTCTATTGGCGCACGAGCGCCTCTCACCGTCACCGCGTACATCGAGATCGTACCGACGGACACCGTCAAGTACGAGATGGACAAGCTGAGCGGCATCCTGAAGGTGGACCGTCCGCAGCAATTTTCCAACGTATGTCCCACACTGTATGGGTTCATCCCGCAGACCCTCTGCGCGGATCGCGTCGGACGATTCTGCAGCGAACGGACGGGCCGCGAAGGCATTGTCGGCGACGGCGATGCGCTCGACATCTGCGTGCTGACGGAAAAGACTATCAGTCACGGAGATATTCTCGTCCAGGCCATCCCGATCGGCGGCCTTCGCCTAATCGACCGCAACGAGGCGGATGACAAGATCATCGCCGTCATGCAGGATGATGCGCTCTATGGTCAGTGGCATGACATTTTCAACTGTCCGGCCTCGGTGATCGATCGGTTGAAACATTACTTCCTCACGTACAAAGACGTGCCAGGCGCAGCCAAGAAACGGGTCGAGATCACGCATGTCTACGGGCGGGACGAAGCGCATCAGGTGATCGCGCTCTGCTCGGAGGATTACACAGCCGCATTCCCCCGTCCCAGCCCAGACGCGGCAGTCATCCCTCCCGCACGGTAAGATCGAGGCCGGTTTGGTCGGAGGACAGCATGGCCATGGAACTGAGCGGGAAAGTGGTGATGGTGACCGGGGCGGGAGGAGGGCTCGGGCAGACGGTGGCTCCGACCCTCCTCAAAGCCGGCGCCACATTGGTTGCGGTGGACCGCCATGCGTCTCATGATGCCGGCAAGAGACACATTGCCGTCGCGGCCGATGTGACGGATGAAGCCGATGTGCGGCAGGCCGTTTCAGAGAGCCTTAAGCAAGCCGGACGAATCGATTGCCTGATCAATCTTGTTGGGGGATTTGCGACGGGCCGGATCGCCGACACGGAAGCGTCCCTGTGGCAGAAAATGCTATCGCTGAATCTGACGTCGGCCTTCTTCCTGTCGCGAGCGGTCATCCCTCATATGATTGAGCGACATTCAGGCCGTATCGTCCACATCGCGGCCCGGGCCGCTGTGGATCCTTTTCCCGACGCTGCCGCGTATGTGGTCTCAAAGTCTGGCCTCGTCGCACTGATACGGGTCCTTGCGCTTGAACTTGCCGGCACAGGTGTCACCGTCAACGGAATCCTACCGACGACGATCGATACGCCGGCCAATCGGACGAGCATGCCAGATGCCGATCCGTCCACCTGGGTCAAACCCAAGTCGATCGCTGAGCTTCTCCTTTTTCTCGCATCCAACGAATCCGACGCCCTGACAGGTGCATTGATTCCAATCGGCTCGCCCTGACTTGGTCTCTGAACGAACGGACTGCGGACCATCAGCACGCTCTCTGAGCCAAAACCCACGCAGATTATTGTTACAGTGATCACCATCTTGTCTGGCATGTGCTTGGAGACAGGGACTTCACCCTCCTTCGATGAGTTTGCAGGGTTCAGGACAAATTTGCTATAGTGCCTCCCAGCCCGGATTGATCACGAGTCATTCCGGCATGGAGGGTCGATGAAGTCCGGACAGTCCTATATTGTGGTGGAAGGAAGGACCTTCAAGAAGGAGAACTTGACGCTTGATAATCATGTCTTCAAGAACTGCGCGATGGAACACTGCCAATTCTACTACAGCGGCGGCCCGTTCGAACTGATCGACACCCATATCACCGATTCGCAACTGATCCTGAACCAGCCGGCCAAGAATATCTATTCCGCCATCCAAATCTTCAAAATGAAATCCCCCGGCTCCGTCATCGTCTCCGACTAGATCAAGCCCCGCTCGCTCTCGGGTCAGGACACCGGCACATTGACCGTTCGCTTGATGATCTGAATGGACTGGAAGGCTGGATCCTGAGCCCCCTTTGCCGATTCCGCTTCGATTCGTTGAAGAAAAGCGGGTGGTCCCGCAACAGGCGCATAGCTGAGCGACGCCTCCACATCAAACGTTCGCGTATCTTTAGGCGTTGGGAACGTAAAGGTTTCTACTCTTTTTTCCTCGGGCTTGAGCACGGTGTCTTCCAAGACCTTCGCGGCCTCAAAGTCAAAGACGGTCTTCTCCCCTTTGGTATTTGCGTACAGTCGCCCGTAAACTCGTTGCTCCCCGAACACTTTGTTCAGATTCTTCCCCCGAATCGTCAGATCAAGCACAACTCTTGCCCAGCCAGGGTGCGTGGTCGGAAGATTGTGCGGCACCAGACTCTGGACGGTGACCGTCACTGTCGTTTGGGCTCCCTTGACCTCAGTCTCCACGTCCAGCTTGGCTGCTTCTTGCCGGAGTTTTCCGAGTCGCCCGGGGAATGTGTGATTCGCCACTTTACGCTTGTTCTCCCCGTTGGCCGATTCACCGACCTGTTCGGGCATGTGGCAGGTCTGGCACTCCTTGCCTGACTTGACTGTCGGACTGTTCTCCCAATTACCCAGCAAGTCATTGCTCTTGCCAAGATTGACGGCCGCCGGCACCGAGAGGTGGCAGTTCAGGCAGAGGTCGGATTTCCGAAACAACTCCAGTTCCATGGACTGATGCGCCTTATTTTCAACAAAGTCCTTGTACGGGCCGAAGAGTGTCTTACCGGGTTCGTACTTGGGCTTCGGCGGGTTGCTGGTGCGATCGATCTGCTTGATCAGGTGGCATTGGGCACACGCCACGCCATCGATCGCGGGATCGCCCGATTGGGTTTGCGAAACAAAAGTTTGGACCTGGTCCATGAATTCGTTGACGTGCGGCGCGTGACACCGGAAGCACAGCGCCTTGTCTTTGCCGCCTGAGATTGTCATGTACTCGTCCAGCGAGGCTCGAAAGGCCGGGGAATGAATGGATCTTGAGAGTGGCGACGCTTCCCATTCCTCGAACACGCGTTCATGGCAACGTTTACATTTGCTGGAACTGGGAAAGATTTTCTCGATCGTCCCTTTTGTCTTGGTCTCCTGGGCGACGCTGAAGCGGGCGAGCCCCCCGGCCATGACCATGGCGAAGATGATCCCGCCCAAGACAATCCTCTCCCCCATCGTTCTCGATCGCGTCACGATCCTACCCCTTCTTCTCGGGTGACAGTGATTTCGTGCGGAATGTTAGGACTCGTGCCTGCGCATATTCCTGGATCAACTTGGTCGCGGCATCACGTTCCTGGTCCGTCGCAAGGGTGGCCAGATACCGCGTCTTCAAATCCGCGCTCGGTTCAGGAATCAGCGCGTAGGTCAGGAGGGCCTCGATCGTCGCCGGAGTGCGATTAACCGGCGCTGAGAAGCTAAAGGGAATCCGGGTGGTGGTGCCGCCTTTGACCAGCGGATCGGGAATCGGTCCTCTGAGGATTTCGTCATACGGCAACCCGAATCGCTTCACCTCGCTGGCGATAACCTCGCCCTTGGCGTCCTTCAAGATGATGGTGACGAAGAACTGCTTCAGCACCGGATCTCCGTCCGGGAAGCTGTGCGGAAGGCTTCCTGTTCGAACCAACACTGTGCCATCCATGCCGGCTTTCTCAGGAGCCATCTCGATGTCCAGCCTCGGCATCCACTCGGCTTGCAAATTTCGGTTCTTCAACATGATGCCCGGAATCACCACACCCCGGAACCAATGCCGGCCGATCGGACGGGTCAGCGCTCCCCGTTTTGAGGTGGAGCTGCCGGTCGAAGGCTCCATGTGACAGTCTTGGCACACCGTACCCTGCAGGATTTCCCCCGGAAGGTCCCGACGCGTCACATCCTTGACCTTGTCGAAATGGCACGCGGTGCAATAGTTGGCGCCCCGAAACAGATCGGACTGAGTTGACGGATGCACGAGGTTTTCTTCTGCGTCGGCGTATGGACCGTAGATCATGTTCCCCGGAGCCAGCTTGAAGGTCGGGGGAGCCGCGCTCTTGTCCGCCACCGCATTAATGAGATGGCAGGAAGCGCAGCCGATCCCCTCGATCGCAACCTTGCCGGAAAGCACCTGCATGTTGATCTTGTCGACGTGTTGCGGAAAGACGGTCGTTGCCGGCACATGGCAGGACAGACATTGAACTCGCTGCTGGGGCGTCGGGTTGGTCTGGAGCCAGAGGCCAAGCACGGTCTTAAATACCGGCGACTCCAGCGAGGTTCCGTGGAGCAACGCGGCATCCACCCGCCCGAACGTCTTGAGGTCAGGCGTTTGCTCCCGCATGCCCTTCCATTCTTCATAGTGCCGGTCATGGCATTGCTTGCAATCTTCAGAACGAATGAACGTTTTCTCGATTTCGTCCACCCACGTGTCCGTGATCTGGCCATCGGTTTTTTGAGCGACCGCCCGGCCGTCATCGATCAGGCTGAAACCGATGAGAAGCGAAAGAAGCGCGACGCCGACCAGTAGGCTGACTTTCCCCATCTCTCGCTCCCGGACGTCCCGGAGGAGTTTCGATTTAGTCCCGCTTGCACCCGACGAAATGGAAATTGATCACTCCCCCAACACCTTGATTGTCCGGATCCGCTGGCTCATAAGTTCCCACCGTAAAGTTGCACGTGGGCATGGCGCGCTTCAATGCGTGACCAAAATCCACCAAGTTTCTGACTTCGACCTTATCGATCTCTTTGATCACCGCTCGCACTTTGATGCCGGCCAGATCGGCGGGAGTCCCTCCGATCACCTCAAACACCACTACCCCTTCCGGCTTCTGCATCTTCAGCTCTTTCTGAATCTCCTCGTCCACGGAGTCCACCACGATGCCGAACTCTTCCCCCAGACGCCTGGCTTCGGCCTCCGTCATCTCCCCATTGCTTCCGGATGACGCGGCCATCGATCCCCCATTTCCCCCGATCAAGATGATGAGGTACATGAAAAAAGCCCTGCCTAACGGGAGGGCTTTCAGTTGGCTTGGCATGTTAACGACCCGCAGCCTTTCCCATTCATTTCTGGATGCCGCGTGTGCGGAGTTGCGGCATCACCCGACCTATCCAAGGTACCGTGATCACAATTAGATGACCGCATCGATTGAGAGCTGAAACCAAGGAGCTACGGCTTTCTGGCCGTTCCGTTCCTTGTTCTCTCCATTCCAGACTGCGAAAGCAATGGTTTGGAGACGGCCCGGTTCAAGCCTGGCCTCATTGTCCTGGCCGACGCTGGCGAGAGGCCTTCGGATCACCACGTGCCAGACGCCGTCCTTCCACGTCGCTTTTCCCCTGCACCCGTCCTTGTTCCTCTTTCGTCGTGAGGGTGCTGAACCCTCCTCCGATCAGATCTTCGACCGAGGATTTTCGTCGCGGGATGACTTCGAATCTTCGAACCTCCCCTTCGCCTTTGCGTTCGGTCGGGCGGACCGCCCGCCGGTCGATGTCGCTCTGCCAATCGGCTTTCCAGTGCCAGATGTTGATGTAGTGATCCAGTTGCCCATGCAGAAAAAGGCCGGCGCATCGCCGAGCGGCAGTCCGATGGCCGCACCATCGCGAAACGTGCCGGGCGTCAGCCGATCGTTCTTGGTGTTGTCCTGCCATTCAAGCAAGAACGCGATCTCCGTCCCATCATGTACGGATCGCACCGTCAGGGCGCGCTGCCGCCGGTTCCGGCCACACTGGTCTGGTGATCACCTGACCGCTCAGAGGCAGCGTCATCGGAGGAATCTTGTCCCAGGCCGGGTCTTCAGGAGCCGTAGGAATTGCGCCGGAAATCAGGTGGGAGCGGATAAACATGCCTGCGAGCTGACGATCGGAATCCCGAACGATGCGAGGATCAAGGCGCAGACCATCAATGCCAGAAGGAACGGAGGAATGGCAGAGAGACCGAACACTCATTCGCCTCAATCGCGCCATACCGAAGCCTCGCTCGAATCCGCCGACACACTGGCGTGACTCTCGGTGCTCGCTCGCCACAGCAGGTCCTGCCTGCCATGCATTACCACAATTTGGCTCGACGGATCTTGTTCTCGCTGCGTTCGCAGATGTAGGAGGTGCCCCTGGGAATCGAGCGCCAGGCCGACCGGCGAATTGACGACCGCCTCGACCGCAAGAAGGCCGTCGCCGTGTTTAATCATGCCCGCGGCTTCCTTGGCGACGAATCTCGCCATCCCGCACCCGCCCATGTTCTTATCCTCATATCCACTGTCTCCGTTGCCGGCGATAGTGGTGATGACTCCCGTCTTGGCATCGACTTTTCGCACTCGATGATTCATGGTGTCGGAGACGTAGAGATTCCCCTGAGGGTCGAAGACCACGGCTTCCGGCGCATGCAACATCGCCTTCACGGCCGGCTTCTCATCCCCGTCATAGCCGTACCGACAGACGCCGACGACAGTGCGAGATGAACGCCCGAATTCCGATCGATCTTTCGGACTCGATTACTCCCCTTGTCCACACAGTACACATCGCCGTGGCTGTCCACGGCGATGCCGACGACGTCGTACAACCTCGCCTCGAGTGCGGGCCGGCCGTCATCCAGATAGAGAGATAAGTCCAAACCATCGGAACATTCCGGCCTCAACCAGCCATGGTCGTCGCTGAAGTCGATGCCGATGGAATCACCGGACAGCACCACGAGGTTCCTGGCGACCAAGGGTTGCTCGCGGGCGTCATCGTCGACCGACCAGGTTCCGGCAATGGTCGTCGCCTTCCGGTTCCGGGGTCATACCGACGAATCCGATGGGCTTGTGTGTCGGCGATATACAGCACATCGTCGGCGTCGAATGCGATCGCGGCCGGGTAGGTCAGATTGATCTCAAGAGCAGGCCCATCACCATTGAACCCGAATCGTCCCGTTCCGACGACGGTGGTAATGATGCCCGTCTCGTGATCCACCCGACGGATCCGATTGCTGCCGGAATCGCACACATAGAGATTGTTGTGGGAGTCGAAACGCGACGCCAAGGGGCAAGTACAGGCCGGCCTCTCCACACAATCCCGAGTCGCCGCTATAGCACGTTTCCCCGATTCCCGCGAAATTATGCAGCGTGCCTTCTTTGAGATCGATCCGGCGGACACGATCCGAGCCGGATTCGGCGAAATACAGATACCGCTCGTCCTTATCGACAGTGACGTCATGGGGAAGCGGCACCCCGGCTTTCGTCGACAGTTTCCCGTCTCCAGTGCTCCTGGCTTTTCCGTTACCGGCGAATGTTTCAATGTACCCGGCGCCTAACTCAACTTCGGTTCCCATGGCCAGTTCCTTCCTATGCGCTCATCGACTGCCCATGCCTCACCGCTGGAACGGAAGATGACATGGGACTCCGCTCTGGTCCGCTACACTTTCGATGGAGGCGGTACCGCCGCAGCGTGAGAATCCGGCACCGGCACCTGGATGGACGGCGCGGCTTGCGAGACTTGCGCCGCGCTTTGCATCGGCTGTCCCTGCGAGACGCCCTCGGTCTGCGTCTGAGCTTGCGCCTGGGCTTCAGCTTCGATGGCGTCGGCTTCGTGAACGGATTTCTTGAAGCCCTTAATCGCCTTTCCCAACCCTTCCCCTAACTGAGGAAGTTTCCCGGCCCCAAAGATGATCAAGACAATGACCAAAATCAGAATCAACTCCGTGAACCCAATGCTTCCAAACATAGATGTGACTCTCCTTCATAGTCTATGGATGGCTCGCTTCTCGCGATCGCTTGGCGAAACGATCCTTCAGCTTTTGACGGGCTTGTTCGGCCTGCTCAAACATCTTGCATTTGTCATAGGTGCTGATTAAGTTGTAATAGGCCAACGGCTCATCCGGGTTGTGTTCCACGGCCTCTTCCATGACCTTGATCGCGAGGTCCATTTTCTTGTGGTTCAACGCTATTTCCATCAATTTGAAGCTGGACTCCAGATTCTTAGGGTCTAATTCCAAGACCTTCAGGTAGCACTGCATGGCCATATCAATGGTATTGTAATCGGAGACCGCAGGATTATCCAACTCGACATAGACGCCAGCGAGGTTATACCACGCCACGGGGTCTTCAGGAGTCACCTCGACCAGCCGCTCGTAGTACCCCTTCGCGTCCATAAACTTTCGCTTGTCGGAGTAGACACGCCCCAAATTAAAGAGCGCCAGGACATCGTCCCGATAGATCTCAAGCGCCTTCTTGAATTGCGACTCGGCCTCGTCGATCATTCCCTTGGTGCCGTAAATCGTCCCGAGGTTCGAATAATACATGGCGAGCGAGCGGTTCATCTCGGCCCTCAGGCCTTCCGCCATCTCAATCGATTTCTTGACTTCGGTGAGTGCGTCGTCCAGCCGGCCCTTACTGAAATACAGTTCCCCCAACCGGCAACGGGCTTGAAAATCGTCCGCTTCGGTCGCGAGAAGTTTTTCCAGCTCCGCGATTTCTTCGTCCGGCGCCAACGGCCGATCGGCCTGCTCCGTCGCCGCGCCGCCGGCTTCGGTCTGCCCGGGAGGCTTTTGTTCGTCCATCATCACCCCTATTCCGATCAAGAGATGCGTTCGCCAACCATCGGCCCCGCCGACCCGGCTAAAGCCCTTTCTCCAACAGTCTGATTCACCGCCACGCTAACCCGCCGTTTATCCAGGTTCAGCAACATGAATCCGAGCATGACCATGAGCGTCAAATGCGACAGTTGCAACGCGTAGCCGGCCATGTACATCAATCCAAGCCCGTACCCGGCCAGACGCCCCATCGTGATTTGTTTCAACACGGCGTACGACCAACAAAACAAGCCGGCGACATAGAAGGCAAACGGCAAATAGAACGTGTAGCCCATACCCATTTGGAAGATCCACCCGATACCTTCTCCCGCCTTTCGAATACTTTCGGCAACCGCTGGGTCATACCGCGCGAGAACGTAATCCAAAAACAGAAGCGCCAGAAAGACGGCCGCTCCGATACTTGCAAACAAAATCACGCGCCGACGCTGCCGGACGTTTTTGCTCCTCAGGGAAATGTCGCCGTAGGCCCACAAAAGGAGAATGCTCGAGAGGACGATCAGCGCTTCGCCGGCGCGGTTGACCTCGTGGACCAGCGGAGGGATGGACGACAGCCCAAGAAACCCGTAGGCGGTCGACACCGTCTGGTAATAGAGCCAACTGAATACGCCGAGAAGAAAGCACAGGATGGTCACCCGCTGGATCCAGAGTGGATGCGTCCTGAAATATTCCAGCGCGAGGATGATCAACACCGCGACCGAGACGACATTGTAAATGATTCCCCCCAACATCGCGGGAGGGACAATGAGAAACGCCACCGTCAGGACCATGAGGAGAGCCATGACGGGGATCAACCATGCCTCGTACCGGCTGCCAGCGGCTTCTTTCATTTTGCTGAACAACAGAAGAGAGATGGCAAGAAATACGAGCAAGGAGACAAAATTCAGCAGCGCAAATCCGATCGAGGAGAGCCCTTTAAACAGGAGCCGGACAACCTCATACTTGGCCGCCAACTTGCTGAGATGCATCCCAAGACGTGAGACCAGACGATAGAGGATGAGTTCCAGAAAACTGGCGAGCAGGAGAAATTTAATCGTGTATTCGAACAACATGCCCTGCTCGTCAACCTTTCCGCCTCCTTTCTCTAACGCTGTGGCTTCTACCATGGATCGATCCCACCACCCCTCAGGAGCCGGTCGCCTGCGGAACCTGTCTGGCTTGAGCTTGGGCCCGAGCGATATAAAGCAGCCCATCCGCCATCGAGTAGTTGAAAGGCAACTCGCAGACGACTTCGCTGATCTTCTCATAGACATGCTGATATAACTTCTCAGCCTGGTCCGGAGTCATTCCTTCCTGCACCTCGTAAAAGAACCCGAGACTGAGATCCTCGGAAGCCGGTCTCATGATGCGTCGAATCCCGTAGCCGCCCGGATCGCTCATGATAGGGGCTTCTTTTTCGAGATCAAAGAGGCAGGGCTGGCACGAAAATCCGTAAGAGGAATTGAGTCGAGTGTTGTCGACGATAAAATTCATCGTCTCCAGCGCCTCATCCTCCTTCTCGGTCGGGAAGCCGACAATAATGTAACAATGAATCGCAATGCCGAGATCCAAGCAGTCTTCGGTAATGCGACGGACGCTCTCCTGTTTGATCCCCTTCTTCATGAAATCCATTACCCGCTGGTTGAACGATTCCAGACCGTAGACGATCTTGAGGCACCCGGCATCCCGCATCAAGGTCAATAAGTCCCTCGATAGGTTCTTCTCAAACCGCATCTCGGCTGTCCATTGAAGGCTCAGGTTCCGCTCGAGCATTTGCTGGCACAGACGTTTCGTGGGGGAGAGAGCCAGGCACTCATCCGTAAAGAAAAAATACGGCGTCTGATATTTCTCGGAGAGCATCTGGAGATCATCGACCGTTTTCCCCGGATCTTTTTGCCTGAAATTTTGGTGATCCAACGTGAGCGCGCAGAACGCACAATCTTTGTAGTAGCACCCACGGGAGAACTGGACCGGCAATACCGTCCCGGGCGCCAAGTATTTTCCGAGCGGAAACCCGTCGTAGTTGGGTGCCGGCACTTCGTTGATGTTTTCCGAATAGAACGGCTGATTAACCGTAATTTTCCCGTTCTGCCGGTAGATCAAGTTCGGAACTTTGCTCATGTCCCGCTTGCCGCTCAGCTGATTGACCAGCTCTAACAGAGCGGTTTCACCCTCGAACACGATAAAATCATCCGTTAATTCAAAGAGGCTCGTGCAGCGTCTCAGGTTGTCGACCAATCGCGTGAAAATGCTGCCGCCTATAGTGAGGTGGACATGGGGGTTGGCTTCTTTGATCAAACGGCACAGCGTTAGCCCCGGAACAATCTGTGATGTCGCGGTGATCGAGACGCCGATCAAGTCAGGTCGGTCGTCCAAAATAGAAGTCAGAATCCGATCTCTGAACAGATCGACGTAAGGATTCTGCCCTTCGTCCTTGATCGCCTTGACGATATCTCTGGAAGAATAGATGGAATAACTGCTGAATTGATTGTCGACCACAGTCATCCGACTCGGAAAGTACAGGGTGGAGACGAGTTCCAACCACTTATCAATGAGGAACAGACTTTCCCGGTAGCGATCGACGTCATAGAATTCTTCTCCCCTGAGGACCTCCTTCGCCGGCTCAATGCGGTCGATGAGATAAGGGAATCGGTCCAAGGATTCGACGACGCGCGTATAATGCTCCTGGCTGTTCGGACCGGTTTCCCCTTGCGCTTCCCGCTCCAGTTTTTTGACCTTATCCAGAAGCCGAGGGTACACTTCCCGACCATAGGTCTGGGTCAACAGGTTGTCGAGAACCTCAATGTTGAGGTCGCGCTGGGTGACCGTCTTGACCCCGGCCTGGTCCAAGAAACCGGTCAAGGAAGGGAGACTGAGATAGGGTTGCGAAGGGTGCCAACTCGGCGGAAATAAAAGGGAGATTTTCACAAGGCCCTCAAGAAAAGCATGAAAGTGCCCTCATTTCTTATACACCCTCCTCTCTTTCCAATGCAACTGCCTTGGAGAGACGTTCGGTGAGAAATGCTGCGACAGGAACGCAGAGAAAAAAAACCCCGAATTACCCTGCCCATTCAGGCAAGCAACTCGGGGCTTTTTCAATTCGCTAACGAAGAGATCAGGGCAGCTTCAACGTGAACCAGGTTGAGATACCCTTCATGCCATTCCGCTCTACGTTGCTCCCGTCCCACACGGCAAAGGCCACAGGAACCGATGCGCCCGCTTTGAATTGCACATCGTTGGCATCGTTGGTGGTGAGCGGCCGCTTCACCACAATCCGCCAGGTCGGGCCGACGCAGCATCCGCCCTTGATCGATCCGGCTGGTTCCCACAGGCCGTTTCCGATGACATCCTGGTGGGCTTGCGTGGTCAAAGTGCTAAAGCCATTGGAATTCAAATCTTCCACGGAACTCACTCGCAGCGTGGGATCCGACATGATGTTCCCGGACCAAATCCCAGGGTTGAACGGCCCAAGGCTCCGGCCGATACGATCCGGATAGGTCACGCCGCCGGCGGGCTCCTCAAAGTAGTAGTCCCAGAAGATCCCCGGGTATTGATCATCCACATCCCAAATACCGGCGCTGTCCTTGCCCAAATCCTTTTGCCACTCGGCGTTCCAGCGCCAGATGTTCACGGTGCCGCCGGACTGCCCCATACACTGGAAGGGGGGAGCGCCTGAGGTGCTGACCGGGAACTGAAGAGCAGCCTGGTCACGAAAGTCCTGAGGTCCGATCGTGGTGTTATTGAGCGTCTGATCTGACCAGTCCAACCGGAAGCCGATCTCTTTTCCGTTGGTCACTGCCTTTACGAACACGGACTTCACCGCGATATTGGGATGCATCGGGGTGGTGATCGTCTGACCGCTCAACGGCACGACCACGCCCGGCACTCCCTCCCAGATGGGATTCGCTCCGTCCATGGGAATTGGCCCCTTGATTGACTTCACCGGAATGGTCACGGGCTGGCTCACCGCCAGTGGCACCTGGCCGATCGTCAGCATGATGCCGACGATCAACGCAGTGAGGAGAATGCCAAACACTATTTTTTTGTTACGTGTCTGCACCACGCTCATATGAATATGCCCTCCCCCTGATTAAAGTTTTAATAACTGCTGGACATGACGCCCACAAACAAAAGCGAGAATTCCCGTACTATCAAGCGGTCCCCACTGGTCCCGACTCATCCTTGGTCTTTTCTTTTTGGTCCATGAATGATTGGGCCCCGACTTCGTCTAAAAGCATGTTCAATTCATTACCTTGATCCTGCGCGCCACACTCATAGGTCTGACCCTCGGGTGCGTTGAAGGTTGCCGGACGATAATCAGCTTCGGAGTAGGGCTTCGGAGTCACACCCAGATATGCGGCGTCGAATTCGATCCAGTCCGAGGTTAACTCCGCCATGTACCGGAAGAACCCGGTATCCGCCTTCTTCACCAACATCCGGGCGAAGAGCGGCACCCAGCGGCCGATGTGTTCCTTGATGAATTTCTTTTGCGCATCGACGACGATCTGAGTCTTGTCGGGTCCGTCATGGCACCGTGCGTACGACTCTTTGTACGCGAGGAAGTGCATGAACTCCAGCTCGACACTGAGATGGTCCATCCGCTCATGAATGTCACGAGACAGCTCCACACCGAACGCTTTGTAGAAACCGGCAATGTCTCCCATCACATGGGCTTGACCGAAGACGTGATCATTGCCGAACAGCGTTTCATAGGGAGGGCAATCGAGGGTGATGACGTTGCTGAAAACTCGGCGGTGCTCAGCCTGTAAATCGGTCACCTGCCAATTCGTACACTCAGACGCCACCCACCCTTCAATCTGGTCCAGCTCTCGAGACAGCGCAGCCAACCTCTTCTTCATGCTGTCGCCGCCGATCCTATCGAGCGATTGGGTCAGGCTCTGAATGGCCGAACGGCCGTCTTCAACAAACTCCCCGCTCTGGAGGTAATCCAAAAACTCGTCATCCTCCGGGTACAACATGGACCACGATACCAGGAGATACAGCTTGCTCCGACCTAATGCGCGTTCAACAGCGGGAGAATCTTTGAGAGCCACCGGGCTGGGAGGTATTTTGGAGGATTCCAGCACTCTTCTTTCACTTTCCTTCATGTTCATCTCACTCTCCTTACAGCTCGACGCTCGAATTCCGGCATTCACGTTCGCGCTCTCGGACTTCGAACTTCGATCTTTCAGGCGCTGGCTCGGCTATCATAGGAAATGCGATATTTGAAGTCAAGCGAGAACTCGACACGCTCAATTATCGAACTCATTGTTTCTGAAAGACATTCTGACGCCCACCTCATCGACCTCAGATTCATCAGGATGTCATAGCGTCGCTTCGCCCGGCGTTAGATGTCGAACCGGGCGCACCTTGATGGCAATGCGGTCATTGACCGTTTTGCATGTATATTCGCAAAGCCCGCACCCCACGCAGCGGTCTCCATCAACGACCACCCGCAGCGCGGTGAAGTCCATTGCGAGCGCTCCAGTCGGGCATTGCGAGACACAGGCGTTGCACCCCTGATCAGCCGTGCAACTTCGCTGCGAGACGACAGCTACCCCCATCTTGATCAGGTTCAGGCTTTCGGGAAACAGGAGCGCGTCAGTCGCGCAGGCGGCCACGCAGGGAAGCGTCTCGCAGAAGTGACATGGAATCTCGTCTGGAAAGAGAACCGGCGAGCCATCTCGAACATCGAACGTAATACTTTCATAGGGACACGCTTTCATGCAGTCCCCGCATCGTGTGCATCGCTCGAGAAACAGCGCCTCCCCCACGGCTCCGGGAGGGCGCAACCAATCCGTTCTCGGGGGCGGCGCTTGCTGTTCAGGGGGCGCATCACGGTGCTTGACGAATTCCTGCGCGGTCTTCGCAAAGGAGATCAGAGAGTCTTTCAGGAAATGACGACGTCCGTACTGTGGTTCAGCGGGCATCTGCGACCTACATCACGCCCTCGGCGCGCAACTTATAGACCTCGACGCAGCGATCGCACGCTCCGTACTCGGTGTCCCATCCAGGATGATTTTCTCGGATGAAATCGAGGACATGCTTTTCCACCTTCTTATCGAGATCTTCCACCCAGTCATAGGTCGGGAATCGGCAGAGCGGGCAGGGAAACCCCGGCATGAGCATCACCTTATTTTGTGCCGGGGGAACCTCCCCTCCTTCCACTTCGACTGCTCGGTCCATGACCCGCAACGTGTCGCTGGCCATTTCGACCAATTCCGAATGCGTGATCATATCCGCTTGCCATAACCCTTCGAAGACGGACTTGAGTTGGATCGGAGGGATTTTTCGGTACCAGGATCGGAACTCTTTGAATCGATCCTCCCGGCTCAACATGGGGTCCTTGCCCGCCCGGATGAGCCGACTATCGATATTGAGGCACCAGAGGACGCGATAACGGTGGAGAATCAACGTTTCTTCTCCGGGGTTCTGTCCAACCTTCGTGTCGGGATCGTAGTTGAAATTCTGATCTAAAAGATCCGCGATATGGGTCAATTCGTGGCGACAGTATCGGCTCAAAGCCGGATCATAAAAACGACGCGGGATGAGCTTGATCCCGACCCCCTTGAGCCCTTTTTCCTCAAATTGCTTTGCCAGGTCCTGTTCAACCGATCCCCATTTTCTCAGGATGTCGACGCCCTCCTGATCTTCTTTGAGGACTCCCTTGATCAACACAATTCCCACCTTTTCCTTCAGCGACGGGAACTCGTTGAATGCATCACGAATGATGTCTGAAAACCCCCAAATCCCGAACAGGTACTGGTAGAGCTTCTTGAACTCCGACTCACGGTCGTCCAACGAGAACTTTTCATAGATCGGGTCGGCCAGTTCGTGGAACTCTTTGTAGTAGGTCGGATCGCCCTCGCGTTCCGTTTTCTCCACGAACGAGTCAATCACTTCTTGCAGCAAGGCTGGTTGGAACCGGATTTCCATCGATCACACTTCTTCTTTGATTCTTGGCTTAGACGACAAACGCGGCGGCTCTTTGTGACTTGACTTGGTTTCCGACCTTCTCTTAAGATCCAGTTGTTCGCTTCCGCTTTACAGAAACTTGATTATAGCGACCGATGCGCGAGATTTGCAAACCGCTTCAGAACAGGTTCATGACGATGATCGTCGCGAGGGAACCGAGGCATCACAATGGCTGATTCTACGACCGATCCGCTCGTCGCCAGCGTGCAGGCTAGCCTTGCCACCGACGCGAACCAGCATCCGACCATCGATCTGTTGGAATATTGGAAAACGGGAACCCGGGAGGTCAAGACGTTTCGAGGCCACACGCATGGAGTCTGGACTGTCGCATTCGCGCCTGACGGGCAGACGCTGGCCAGTGCAGGGGTTGATCGCCTCGTGCGTTTGTGGGACATCGAAACGGGGCGGATGCTGAAATCATTGCGCGGTCACACGAATGACATTCGAGCGGCCATCTTCACGCCCGATGGACAGACCCTGGCGACCGGAAGTGATGACCGTACGATTCGTATGTGGAATCCGAAAACCGGCGAGCCCACGAAGCTGCTCTTTACCCGCTATGACCACAATGTCGTCAGCCTATCCTTGTCCCCGGACGGTCTGATGCTCGCGCGCGGAAGCCACAACAAAGACATCAAGATTTGGGAGGTCACAACCGGAACCGAGTTAATGACTTTGCTCGGCAAGGATCAATATGACCATCATTGGTCAGTCTGTCTAGTCTTTTCACCAGACGGCATTCATCTGGCGAGCGGAAACGACATCGGGAAAATCAAGCTGTGGGAGGTGCTCCCAAGCGGAGAGGAAAAGATCCAGCACAACGGGCATTGGCAGGAAACAATCGACGATGAAACCACCGAAAGCCGGGGATTCTTTGTGGAGGATGACGGCGGTTTTCAAAAGCCCATGGATTACTGGATCGGCGCGATGGTCTTCACGCCGAACGGCAAACTGCTCGTGACCGGCAGCCGGGACTCCACCATCAAGTTGTTTGAAATGCCGTTGCTGACCGAGGTTCGGACGCTGAAAGGACATGCCGGCTGGGTGCGTTCGCTCGCTGTCTCCCCGGACGGCAAGGTGCTGGTGAGCGCCAGCGATGATCAGACCGTCAAGTTCTGGGACATTGGATCCGGCCGCCACTTCAGAACCTTGCGAGCCCATGCCGGCCCTGTGCGGTGTGTGACATTTTCGCCCGATGGCCTTCGCCTGGCAAGCGCCTCGTGGGACCGGACCGTTAAACTGTGGGAAGGTGGGGCTGACTCGGCAACCTAGTCCGAAGTCTCTCCTGGATCGGGTTTGCCGTGGGAAATGCTATAGCGCTTGCATTTTTCCCACAAGGCTTTTCGGGATAAGCCAAGCGCTCGAGATGCGACAGTCCGGCTTCCCTGCACACGATCCAGCACGGACACGATGTATTGACGCTCAAACCGCTCTCGAGCGGTTGCCAACGACTCAATCGTCTCGACGTCATCCCCTAGTCCGCTAAGCCCTTCACTGCAAAACCCGCATTCCGGCTGAGCCACCCCTCCCACGTACGGACAAGACGCAAACCCGCACAGGGTCGAGGCCTGAACCTCCTCATTGGGGTGGCCCAAGGCTACCGCACGCTCGATAAGATTTTCGAGTTCTCGAATATTGCCGGGAAACGAGTACCGGAGCAGCACTTCCTGGGCATTCTGAGAAAAGCCTTTCAGTGGCTTGTTGAATCGCTCGCATCGTGTCCGAAGCATATGTTCGGCGATGATCATGAGGTCTTCACGACGCTCCCGTAACGGCGGCAAAGCCACGGGCACGACGTTGAGTCGATAGTAGAGATCCTCTCGAAAGCGACCCTGCAGCACTTCCTTCTTCAGATCCTTCTGGGTGGCGCATACGAGCCGGACATCCACTTCCAATGTGTCGTTCCCGCCGACGCGCTCGAACTGCCGCTCCTGCAAGACACGGAGGAGCTTTACCTGCACCACGGGGGAGATCTCGCCGATCTCATCCAGAAACAGGGTGCCCTTGTGCGCCAATTCAAAGCGACCACGCCGCTGTTTCAACGCTCCTGTGAAAGCGCCTTTCTCGTGTCCGAACAGTTCCGCTTCCAATAACGTTTCCGGAAGAGCCGCACAACTGATTTTGATCAGAGCCCCGTCCCGCCGCGGGCTGTTGCGATGAATGGCATTGGCAACCAATTCTTTTCCGGTTCCGCTCTCACCGATAATCAAGACCGTCGAATCCGTCGCCGATACCAGCTTGACCTTTTCCAACACCTCACGCATCCGGTTGTTCTTGCCGAGAATGCCTTCGAAACTGAATTTGCCTTCGAGTTCCTCCCTGAGTTGGAGATTTTCCTCGCGAAGCGCCAGGACTTTGGACACGCGATCAACGATCAACAATAATTCTTCCATCGAGAACGGCTTCATGATGAAGTCATAGGCGCCGCCTTTCATGGCCTCAACGGCGGTTTCCACGGAGCCGTGCGCCGTGATAAGAAGGACTTCGGTCAGCGGCGATCGTTGCTTGCACACTTGCAACAGATCGAGGCCGTTCGTCCCGGGAAGCCGGAGATCGGTGATCACGATGTCGAACGTGGCTCCGGCGAGCAGATCGAGTCCTTCTTGCCCGGTCGCAGCGGCGTGCACGTCATACCCGACCGCCTTGAGAGCATCGGTCATCGAGAGGCGAATCAGAGGTTCGTCATCGATGATCAGTACGGAGGGAGGTTTCATACGACTCGTTCCACAGGGGCGCGTTCCGCTGTGAGTGGGAGACACACTGTAAAGACCGACCCTTTTCCGACCTCACTGTCCACCAGCAACTGACCGCCATGCCGCTCGACGATTCCCAAACTGACCGACAAGCCTAAGCCTGTCCCTTCCCCGATACCCTTGGTCGTGAAGAACGGATCAAAAATGCGCGGCAACACATGGGAAGGAATCCCGCACCCCGTATCTCCCACTTCGATCGCGCAGCGGTCATCGACCAGGCGAGTTCGGATTCGGATCACCCCGCCGCTCTTGATGGCTTGAATCGCGTTGAGAATCAGATTCATCAGAACCTGCTCGATCATATGTCGGTCGGCCATCACCGACGGTAGATCAGGGCTCAGGCGCTTCTCCAGCCTGATCCGATTCGCCGTGAAGGCATGGTCCGTCAAGACGAGGACCCGTTCGACGACAGCATTGAGATCCGTCACAGACAATGCGGGCTCGTGCTGCTGAGAAAAGTCCAACAATTGCCGGACGATTTTCTGAACGCGGCGGAGACCGTCCTCCATGGAAAGGAGGTATTCCTCCTGCCGATCGGACGACAACGTTCCTCTCCGGATATTGTAGAGACAGTTGAGGATCCCGCCCAACGGATTGTTGATTTCATGGGCCACTCCCGCCGCCAGCATCCCGACCGACACGAGTTTTTCCGAGTTCCGAATCTGCTGTTCGAGCTTTTTCGTCGCGGTGATGTCCCGCGCGATGCCCAGCACTCCCATGATGTGTCCCTCCGGACCGCAGAGCGGGGACACACTGACCATGACCACGCGGGTCTGTCCCGATCGGGTCATCACTTCCACCTCATACATTTGCTTGGCGCCGATATCCAACGTGCTCTTCAGCCGGCGGCCCCGATGCCGCTTGGATAGCAGAGAAAGATACGGGCGGCCGATCAGATCCTCCTTGCGATATCCCCACGCCTCGACCTTGCTGTTGACGTACGTGAACCGCTGCTCTACGTCCAATGTGTAAATGACGTCATTCGCGTTCTCCAACAGATTTTCCAGGTATCGCTTGGTTTCTTCGATTTCCCGCGTCCGCTCCCGTACTTTCGCTTCCAGCTCTTCACTGTATTGCTGAAGCCGTTGCTCGAAGCGCTTGCGCTCGGTGATATCGTGAAGTTGGACCATCACGGATGGCGAGGCCCCGTCCATGATTCGAATCAGGTCCATCTCGACCGGCCTCAATGTGCCAGGCTGATTGATGACTTCAATCTCGTGCGCCGTCACCTGGCTCTCGCCCTGCACAATTTTCTTGAACAACGTATCCGTGACTTCATGGTAGGCAGACTGCACGAATTCAAGGAACGGCCGCCCCACTACGCGAGCTTCAGCGTAACCCAGCGTATGTTCCTCACGTTTATTGACGGCGATCACGCGACCTTGGCCATCGACCATAAACACCGAATCGGCCGCCAGATCGAAGAGCGCTTTGTAGCGTTGCTGTGATTGGGACAGTTGCAGAGTCCTCTCCGCCACTTCTTGTTCCAACTGGGTCGTGTAACGCTGCACCTCTCGTTCAAGCAGCTTTCGCTGTGTAATATCCCGGACAAACGCCCGTGAATAGACAAGCCCCCCGCCTTCCGAATCAAAAAGGGCGGTGGAGTGAATTTCGACATCGATCGGCCTTCCCTCCCGGGTGAGGAACACCGTTTCGATCGTCCCTTTGCCCTCCGACATCAGCCGCTCCAGGTAGGCCAGCGCTTCCCGCTCTCTTCCCGGCGGGACGATATCCCAGAGACGCATGCCCAACATTTCCTCGCGGGCATAGCCGAGCTTCTCCAACTCCGTCTTGTTGACATGCACGAACTGACCAACCTTGTTCAACTGGTGAATCATCTCCGGGGAGTTTTCAATCAAATCGCGGTACTTTTCCTCAAGTCTGCGGATCTCAGCCATCCGCTCTTCGAGCTGGCCGAATGATTGCCTCAAGTTCCCGGCCATTCGATTGAATGCCTCGGCGAGGTGTTCGATCTCATCGCCGGTCTGGATGGTCAATTGATGATCGAGGCTGCCGGCTCCGATCTGCTGGGCACCTTCATGCAGGAGCCGGATGGGTCGGACAAGGCGACGAGCGACCACCACCCCAGTTCCCCACAGCACCGCCAAGACAACCGCTCCATAAGCGGCGACCTGGCCGAGCAGCTGATTGATCGAGGCATAGGTTTCATCGGGATCCTGGCGCACGAACGTCAACCATCGTTTGCCTCCAAGGCTCGCGGGAGCCAGTTGATCCCCCAAACGAACCGGGGCGATGCCGACGATCGAATTTCGTCCGCCGTGCGAATCATCGGTCGCCACAAATGATCCGGCGTGTGAGCGGTCCACTTCCCTGAGGAGATCCGGGCTGGTCACGTGTTCTTCCGGAGATAAAACCGGACAGATCAGCGGAACGCCGTCGGAACTCATCAACATGGCGTGGCCCGTCGCGCCGATCGTGACCTCCGAGATCGAATGAAAGAGGGAATCCCGACGGAGCAGCAGGCTGACGGTGCCGACGGGAGCCCGTTGCTCGTCATCAAGAATGGGCACCGATACATTCAGCACATGGGTTCCAAACGAAGGATCAAAATAGATGTCGCTCACGTAAACCTTTCCGCTCCCCTCCAGAAAAGCGGCTTGCCACCACGCGCTTTTGCCGTAGTAGTACTCCACCTGCGGGATGGAACTCACGACCAGCGCGCCCCGATTGTCCGTCACCAGGATTGCGATGTAATCAGACTTTCTGATGTCATGCCACCGAATCAGATAATTTGTGACGATCCGGTTGATGAAGAGAGGAAACTCGTGCCGACGTTCCCGTCCCCGCCATTGTCGTTGCCAGTCTCCAATCATCGCCTGGACGCTTCGTTCGTCCTTCCCGGTATAGCTTCGGTTGGCTTCCGTGACCGACGTCCTGAGAAACGGGATGGTCGCGAGCTGTTGGGCTTCATTGATGCCGCGGGTCACCTGCATCTCGATTCGACGGGCAGCCTCGACCGCAAGTTCCTTAAAATTGGCGCCGACGGTTTCACGGAGCGCTCGTTGCTCTTCCTTGTAGGTGAGGATTAAGGACAGGGTGAGCGGCAGGAGACCGACCATCACAATGGCTGTGATGATCTTTCGCTGGAGGCTCTGCGATCCACTCCAGAGTTTCATTTTGGTAACAGGGCTCAGGAATCTAAGTCTTTATTTTCATTCATGCTCTGCCCCATGTCAAGCAGGGGTAACGTTCTGACCCTAGCCGCGTGTGAGTAATCGTCCCTTGCCGCCTGGCCACATGATCAACAGCGGGCTGGCCACGAAGATCGACGAATAGGTCCCGATGATGACACCCCACAGAAGCGTCAGCGAGAAATCATGCAGGACCTCGCCGCCCGCCAGCGTCAACGGAATGAGGACCAGGACCACGGTCAGACTGGTCACGATCGTCCTGCTTAAGACTTGGTTAATGCCATTATTAATGACGGTCCCGATATCATCCCTCCGGCGAAGCCGCAGATTTTCTCGGATCCGGTCGAACACCACCACGGTGTCCGTCAGCGAATAGCCCGCCAGCGTCAAAAGCGCTGTGATGACCAGCAAGGTAATCTCCCTATCAAGAATATAGAAGGCGCCTAACACAGCCAACACGTCGTGAAAGGTCGCGATGGCGGCCGCGATCCCGAATCGGAATTCGAACCTGGCGGCGATGTAGAAAATAATGCCGGCGAAGGAAATGACGATTGCGATCAGCGCATCCTGCTGCAGCTTTTTCCCGATGGTCGGGCCGATCTTCAGTCGAAGAATCCACGATGAATTTATTATCGGGAAACTCCTTGGCGAAGACCGCCACAATACGGTCGGCGATCTTCTCCTCGATTGTCGTCGTGGCTTTGACTCTGACCAGGATCTTTTTCTCTTCGACAAATTCCTGCAACTCGACGTTCGCGAGCCCATTGGCCTCCAAGGCTTTGCGCGCTTCATCTATGCGAATCGGCCGGTCGAATTTCAGCTGGACGGCCGTGCCGCCGGCAAAATCGATGCCTAGGTTAGCGGCGCCGCGGGCTATCTGAACAACTGCGATAACGCCCAGTACCGTCAGGATGCCGGAAAAGATAAAGGCAAGATGACGCTTCCCCATAAAATCGATATTAGTCTTCCCCAGGATTTCGAGCATGCTATCTCCTACTGCAGAACTCAGTGATCTTCGCCTCAGCGATCACCGGCCAATTTTCAGTCCTCTTGGACGATGCGGAAGCCTGAAAACTAATGACCGAACCCTCTTCCCATCAAATGCTCAGTCGCTCGACCTTCCAGCGTGCGTTCAGCGTGTCGAAGACGACTTTAGTTCCGACGAGCGCCGTGAACAGATTGATGGCGATGCCGAGACAGAGGGTAACGGCGAAGCCTTTGATCGGGCCGGTTCCGAAAAGAAAGAGCGCCAACCCGGTGATCAAGGTCGTCACGTGGGAGTCGATGATGGTCAGCAAGGCCTTGTCATATCCCCCGTCCACCGCCAGACGAACGGGTTTGCCATGCCGCAACTCTTCACGAATCCGTTCAAATATCAGAACGTTGGAATCTACCCCCATCCCGATTGTGAGAATGATTCCGGCGATACCGGGAAGCGTCAGCGTGGCATTGAGCGCGGCCAGAGCCCCGATCAAGCAAATCAGATTCAGAGCAAGGGCAACGTCCGCGATGACGCCCGACAGCCGGTAATAGACCATCATGAACAACACGACCGTTGCGCCGGCAATCAAAGTGGATCGGATGCCCTTTTCAATGGAATCCCTCCCCAGGGAAGGCCCAACCGTCAAATCCTGAATGATTTTCAGCGGGGCTGGCAGCGCACCCGCGCGAAGGACGATGGCCAGGTCATTGGCCTCCTGCGTGCTGAAGGTACCGGTGATCTGCGCACGACCACCGCTGATGCGTTCTTGAATGACCGGGGCGGAATAGATGGTATTGTCCAGCACGATAGCCATGCGTTTTTTGACGTTCTCCGCAGTGATCCGATCGAATTCGCGGGCTCCCTTGGCATCGAAAGTGACCGAGACGTAGGGATCATTGAACTGGCCAATGGAGACACGGGCATCACTTAACACATCTCCGGCTAACATCACCCGCTTCTTCACCAGGTAGGGAATGCGGAATTCCCGCCCGCTATCTTTGTCCAAGACCTTCTCAAAGAGAATCTGGTCCCCCTCCGGCAGCTTGCCTTCAAACTGCTGAAGGACCTCCGCTTCCTTCGATTTGGGTACGCGCTGAGGCAGATCCATGGCGAGCTTGCTCGACTCATCCAACAGCTTGAATTCCAGCAGCGCCGTTTCCTTGATCAAATCCTTGGCTCGTTTTGGATCCTGAATGCCCGGCAGTTGGACCACGATCTGCTTGAGGCCTTGCCTCTGGATCAGTGGTTCTGCGACGCCAAACTGATCGATGCGGTTTCGAATCGTCTCCAGCGCCTGGTTGATCGCGGAGTCCTTGATCCGCTTCATCTCCCCATCACGCAAGGCATAGACGAGACTGTTGGAAGAGCCCGAGCCTTCGACCTCGAAAAATGAAGGAAACTCTTCCATGACCTTCTGAACCTGCGATTTCAGTTCCGCGTCTTGAAACCGCAACGTGACTTGAGCGTTTCCCGTCCGTTTGATGGATTCAACCGGAATCTTCTTATCGACCAAGAGATCTTGGATCGCGTTCACGGATCGATCCACGGCAATTTCAACCGCGCGTTCCTCTTCGACCTCGAGAACCAAATGAATCCCCCCCTGAAGATCGAGCCCTAGTGTGATTCCCTTGTTCGGCATGATCTTCTTGAGCCAGTCCGGAAGCGCCTGATACGCCGTTGGGTAAGAAGGAAGGAAGAACACGATCGAGAGTACGAGTACTATTCCGACCAAGGCAAACCGACCGCCGACTTTTTTCATCCTGAGATCAATCCTTTCTCAATACGACCAGACGCCGGAGAGACTGTGGAAAGAACAGTAGTGGGCAGTCCGGCCCCTCTCTACTCCTCATCTTCCGCTCGTACTCGCGCAATATGATCACGCTGAATTTTTATCTTGGTGTTGTCCCCCACCTGCAGGGTGACCGTCTCTTTTCCGAGGTTGGTAACGGTCCCCCAGATACCGCCAGAAGTGACCACCTTGTCGCCCTTCTTCAGGGCATCCACCATCGCCTTGACTTTCTTCTGCCGTTTCTGCTGCGGCAAGATCAGGAGAAAGTAAAAGACCACAAAAATCAGAATGAACGGCACAAAAGACAACCAGGTTCCGCTGGCGTTCCCCGCGGGTTGACTCCCTTGCGCCCAGGCCACTCCAGCCATCATCATCACGACCATACCTCCTCCGACGTCTCGGCGCGCAGGGGGCGGCTCTCCGTGAGGCAACCGTCGCCTCCCTCACCGGCAAGATTTCGCTGTGCATGGAACGCGGTCCGGAACTCCGAGAAGGTCCCTGCCGTGATGGCCGCTCGGATACGGCGCGTGAGATCCGCAAAATAATAGAGATTGTGCAGGGTATTCAGACGAACCCCTAACATTTCCTTCACAAGAAACAAGTGATGGAGATAGGCGCGCGAAAACCTGTTGCAGACCGGACATTCACAGACGGGATCAATCGGTCGCTCATCGCGGGCATATTGCGCATTTTTAATGAGGACGCGACCAAACGAGGTAAACAGCCATCCGGTACGGCCATGCCTGGTCGGCACGACGCAATCAAATAGATCGACTCCTCTCGCGGCGCCTTCCACAAGATCCTCCGGGATGCCGACCCCCATCGCATACCGGGGACGGTCCGAAGGCAGCGCCGGCACCGTCACATCCAACATCCCATACATGACGGATTTTTCCTCCCCGACCGACAGACCGCCTACAGCATAACCGTCGAACCCCATCGCGACGATCTCCTGCGCCGCTTGGACTCTCAGTGCGGGATCGGCCCCGCCTTGCACAATTCCAAAGAGGGCCTGATCCGTCCTTCGACGGGAATCCTGACATCGTCGCGCCCAGTGGTTGGTGCGCTGTAGCGCGTCTGCGACCCGCTCCCGAGTCGAGGGTAGCGCCACGCATTCGTCGAAGGTCATCATAATATCGGCACCCAAGGCCTCTTGAATCTGAATGGCGCGTTCGGGCGTGATGTGGTGCAAAGACCCGTCAAGATGCGATTGAAAGGTGACCCCCTCATCCGTGACCGTCCGAAGCTTCGCTGAGACTAAATACCTGAAAGCCGCCGCTGTCGGTCAGGATAGCCCCGGGCCATGACGTGAACGCGTGGAGTCCCCCATCTCGGCCACAACCTCAATACCCGGTCTCAGATAGAGATGATAGGCGTTGTTCAGGATCAGACCAAAACCCAGCGATTGGAGATCGGTCGGCTCAATCCCCTTGACCGTTCCCAAGGAACCGACCGGCATGAAAGCAGGCGTCTCGATGCTGCCATGACATGTGGTCAACGTCCCAAGACGGGCTTTTCCGCCCGGTTCCGTCCGTTGAACGACGAATTCAATCATCTCGTTTCTTTGGTGGAACCGTTAAGACCAAAACCGCTCGCTCGTGCCCATTCAAGAGAATGTCCGGATGGACACGCGAGCGCGGTGGGCAGCCATACCGGTCTGTCCATTTTACATTCGATCTGGGCAGACACTCCCAAGAGCGTCAGGCCGTTTCTGATCACGGTCTGAATCTGGCGCATCAGGACCAACCGCGCGGCCGTGAGAGAGGGCGTCACGGTCTCCCGCTGTTTCACAAGAGACACCCCATCCTGAAGAACCCGTTCATCCGTCGGATCGCCTTCAACCGCCGCCGGCATGATGCGATGTTTGTAATAGAAGGTGTGAAGTAGTCCGGCAAGCTCCTGCAAATAGAACGTGAGGCGATGCGGCTCGAGCGCCGCCGCGCTGGCCTGGACAACCGAGGGGTAGGCCGACAGTTTTCGGATCAAGCCGAACTCCTCAGCGTCCTGCAGTACCGTCAGATCCGTCTCCTTCGCCGTTGGGACCGGAATTCCCCGCTCTGCTGCGACACGAAAGAGACTCGACAGCCTAGCGTGCGCATACTGCACGTAATAAACTGGGTTCTCCGCCGACTGCTGTTTCGCCAGGTCCAGGTCAAAATCCAGGTGTGTGTCGGACCGCCGCATCAAGAAGAAAAACTTGGCCGCGTCGGCCCCCACCTCATCCATCACCTCGCGCAGCGTGATAAACTCGCCGGCACGCTTCGACATTTCGACCTTCTGACCGGCTCTCATCAAACTGACCATCTGGACAAGCACCACGCGCAGGCGGTCCTTCGGATGGCCATAGGCCTCAACCACAGCTTGCATTCTGGAGATGTAGCCATGATGGTCGGCGCCCCAGACATTGACGAGCAGATCATACCCTCGCAGAAGCTTGTCCCGATGATAGGCGATATCGGACGCCAGGTATGTCCATTCTCCTTCACGTTTTCGAACCACACGATCTTTATCGTCACCGAATGCCGAAGAGCGAAACCACAGCGCGCCCTCTTCTTCGAACAACAAATCGCGTGCCCTCAACTCGTCCAAGTTTCGTTCCACGGACCCCGATGTGACCAAGGATGCTTCGCTAAACCACGAATCGAACGTGATGCCGAACTGCGCAAGATCGGCCCGGACCATGGCCAGCAGCTCCTGGCCGGCCAGTTCGCGGCATCGTTCCTCAGCTTCCTTGGCCGGCATATCGAGCAGGTTATTTCCGACACGTTCACTAATATGCAACGCCATGCGTTTGATGTAGTCTCCGTGGTACCCGTCTTCCGGAAACTCCGCAGCTCGGCCGTAGAATTCCAGATAGCGCGCATAAACCGAGGCGCCCAGCAACTTCATCTGCCGGCCCGCATCGTTCACATAATATTCCGTCACAACGTCATATCCGGCCGAGTTCAGCAGATTGGAGATCGCCTGCCCGACCGCCGCACCCCGTCCGTGACCGACATGTAGCGGACCGGTCGGATTGGCGCTGACGTACTCAACCAGGACCCGTTTGCCCTGACCGATATCCGACCGCCCGTACGCCACGTCCTGTTCCTCAATTTCGAACAGGACCTCGAGCCAGAGATCGCGCTTGATCGTCATGTTTAGAAAGCCAGGACGAACAATGTCGACCCGATCGAAGATCCTGTCCCGCTGACTGATGTTGTCCAGGATGATCTGCGCGACCGCTTCGGGGGATCGGTGCTCGGAGGACGCAAGGGTCATGGCAACCGTGGAAGCCAAATCACCCCATTCCGGTCGTTTCGGAAGGTCCAAGGACACGACCGGAATGGACGCGACCTTCAATTCTCCCTTTTGTTTGGCCTGGCGTAGGGCGTTCTGAAGAGCATCAACGACCTTTTCTCGTACAATATCCTGGGACACCAACGTCTCCTAACTCCTTGACCTTTCTCAAAAAGCAGCACGGGAATCTAGCACAAGTCCTTCGACATAACAAGACGATCGGTCATCGTGGAATGGCCATCACGACGTGTCAGCATGTGGTCACACGCTCGAATGATTGTCTCCGGATGAATTCGCAAACACGACTTCTCAGAACACGTCCGGATCGACTCCCACCCTTCGCATCGGCAGGTCTCCCCCGTCAGCACGGTGACGCCCACGCTTCTGGGACTCCACCGCCGAGGGTCGGTCGGCCCGAATAGGGCCACGGTCGACCGGTGGAGCCTGACAGCAAGATGCGTCAGGCCCGAATCATACCCCACAAAAAGGCTCGCATGCGCGAGCGCTCCAGCGATCGACACCAAATCATCACCTTGCAGGACCGGCGGAACGCTCTTGCAAAGAGCAGCAACACGTGACAGCGCGTCATCATCGGCCGGTCCCCCGACAAGTACCGACATCATGTCTCGATCCTGACACCAGGAAACCACCTCTACGCACAGCGCCGGATCTCCGCACTTATGACGACTGCCGCTCCCCGGGTGAACGACAACCACCGGGCAACCAACGATGACACCAAGGGTTCGCAATCTAGTCCTCCCTGCCTCCACGACCACCTTCGGCAAAACAAGCGGTGTCCCATCTACTATCCCAGGTGCGACATCCTTAATGGTTTCCAGGAGCCGATCCTCTTGATGTACAGCAACACAAGGAGAGGAGAGGGCGGATTGCGCAATAACGTGTCGGACACCCGCCTTCATGAGTTCCACACGAAGGATGCTGTCGGCATCCGCCGTCCAGCAGATGGCCAGGTCACACCGTTCAAGCCAATGTTGCAATTCAGGCCTTACTGACTCGGCTCCTGACAGCATGCTGCTGAGTGACTGGCTCTCCGTTGGGAATATCGCTTGAACCTCCCCGCAAACCAGCAGGAGCCGGCTGACCTCACCTTGGGCAAGAAGTCCCAGATCGCAGTGAGGGTATGCTGTCCGCAGTCCCCGAAGCGCTGGAACCGCAAGAAGGACATCACCTATTGCCCCAGGATGGATGGCGAGGATTGTACGTCGCACGAGTCAGGCACCTCCTGAACTCAGGTGAGGTCCCGCGTCAAGCTTTCTTGCAAACTCGAGGTCAGCAGGACGGTTGACATTCAAAAAAGACAGGAGCTGAGGATCGACGGATTGGATCTCTTCTTCTGAGACAATGCGGACTGCGAGTCCAGGAGTTTGTGCGAGCTCGTGCAGTCGCAGATTCTGGTCTTTGATCATCCGTTGAAGGTGGGGAAGACAGGTTTTTGAATAGATGGCATGCATGGGCTCCAATCCGGTCGTTAACCGCGGGATGACAATATCCGCATCGGGGTCAAGACCCGCCATCAAAGCAATGACGGCCGGATCCAAAAACGGCATGTCACATGCGGCGGCGAACACCTGATCATAGGTCGCGTGTGATAATCCCGTGTACAATCCGCCGAGGCTTCCGCAATTGGGGAATAGGTCCGTGACCACGCGATGGTGTACCCCTGCCAGTTCGTCGAGCGGTTCCGCCACGACGACGAGTACGTCTGAAAACAGTTCTTCGTATGTCGAGAGAGCCCGCGCGAGTAACGTTTTCCCCCCAAGTTCGAGAAAGCGCTTATCCTTGCCCATTCGCCGGCTTTTCCCACCGGCCAACAGGACCCCCGCAATGCCCGCAGTAGTAGGGTTCATAAGAGTCCTTACTGAGTTTGAGTGCGAAATAAAAAAAGGGGGTGGGATAGCCCACCCCCTTTTCCGGCACCTCAAGACACGAAAGGATTACATTTTACCCTTCCTCTTGTTTGCCCTGCGAGTAAGTATCCACCCTTCCAGCACCACGACGCCTACTGCGATTAGTGTTGGATAAATATACGTCTCCTTGGGAATCGGCGGCTCTAACACCGTATAGTAGAAGGCCGACACCGCCATCTTTCGACCAACATCACCGTTGTGGCCATCCCACACGAAGAAGACTGAGGGGATATACTTGCCTGATTCAAAGTAGGTGTCTTCGTCGTAGTCCGCCTTTAATGGCCGCTGGACGATAAGGGTCCAAAGACCGTCTTTCCATTCGGCCTTGAGGAGTTTCAGCTTCTCGGTGTAGTCATCACGTTCCTCAAAGTCCTGATCCCAACCCGTGCCCTTGAATGCTCTCAGCGAACCATCGGCGTCCCACTTCACGATATCGACCGAGTACTTCTGATCTCCCCACAGAAACCGTGGCTTCTCCGGAGGAGGCAGCTCCTGCCACTTCACGGGGAACTCCATTGCAAATGCATCATTGTAGACGGTGTATTTGTTCTGGTTGGCTGCGATCGATTCAGGCTCACCGGTCTTGGGCGCCTGCTCCTTGATTCCATATTCATCCAAATTCACTTCCATCGGCTGGAACGGTAGTTTCCCTTCCGCAACGCTCTTTGACCGATCTTCCCACCGGAACATGAAGGCAATGTGCTTGTCGTTGTACAGGGACTTCACCCACATGTCGTCGATTCGGTTCACAAAGTTACGCGGCTTGTGGGTGATCTGCCCGCCAAGGGCCACTAAACGACGCTCTTGTTTCTGCCACATTTCACTCTCTGGATCGTCCGAGATCTCACCTTCGATTGGACTGGACTTGAGGACGAAGCTGATCTTCGGCTTGTCCGTCAAAGGATCGATTGGAAGCGGCTCTCCCTTCGCGTCGCGCTCACACAGTGATTGGACGAAGTTGGCAATATGCCACCGCTCTTCAACTGTGGTGTTGTCAGCGAACGACGGCATCGGCGTCCCGTTCACACCGGTCGAAAAGGTCCGGAAAATATTTTTCACGTTGTACGCATCCTGGCGGCTCCCTCTAAAGTTCCAGCACTTGTGCCAACTGGCCGGCTGGATGGGAAAGCCCCAGTCATCCTTCAAATTAAAGGCGTTTCCATCTCCACGCCCATTGACTCCATGGCACTCGATACATTTCTTGTCGACAACGAGCTGTGCGCCTTTCTCAATACTCTCTTTGGTCGGCGGGATCACTTTCATGCTATCCAACTGAAGAACGGTCTGAGTTTCCGTTGCTTGGTCATCAAACTTCCGATCCTTCACAAGCTGCGACGTGACAAATGAAAGCACCTGAAGACGCTGTTCCTCCGACAGAATACCTTCCCATGACGGCATGGCTGATCCAGGCAGCCCGTGCGTGACGGTTTCAAACAGGTCATTCTGACCTGGGATGGGCTTCTTCGCATCGAAGAGCGGTAACTCTCCACTTGCCGTATGCCGGATCTTAAAGGTCCCCTGATTGAAATTGCGCGGGCGTGGCCACAGGCGATCGGCTGCCGGGCCGTCTCCCGCTCCATCAACCCCATGACACCAGACACACTTGGTAAAATACACGCGCTTGCCGGCCTCAATCATCTCCGCGGGAGGCAGGGGAGCCAGATCCCCTTTCTTGAAGCCCTCGGGAAGCCCGGAGCCACCTTCCTGGGCAAAGATTGACGGGCCTGTGCTACCCGAAACCATGATGACGCTCAGCGCGACGATCACGATCAAGAGCGGCTGAGTCTTAAACCGAAAGTACCTCATGGCGACACCCCTTCACCGAATGTGTGGGATTAATCCCAAGTCCTTGGATAATAACCAGTGTGCCAATATTCAAACATCACGACCTTCCAGATCTCGTCCGTGGTCAGGTGCTGCTCCCAAGGCGGCATGACTGAGGCCCACGGGAACCCCTCGCGAGGCAATCCAATTCCACCCTTTGAGACGCGCCAAAAGATGAAGGTTTCTTGGAGCTGAGCAATCGTCCCTGGGTCGGTGAAATTCGCAGGAATAGGATTGAACGCAAAGGCATGCAGACCACGGCCGTTCAGGTTGTCACCATGACAGAAGTGACAATTCTGAAAGAAGATCTCTCCGCCCTCGCGAACGTACTTGAGATAGCCTTCCGCTTTCGGATCCCACGGATTGGCATCGGGTTTCAGCAAGCGGCCCATGCTCTGCTCGACAATGCGAGCATTGGTATAGTCCTGGTCGTATTTCCCTTCTCCGTTGACACGAAATGGGTTCGAGGATGTCTGCAGTACAAAGGTCTTCCCATGCACCTTCGTGCTCGCCGGAGGCGCCGGGTGGACCGTTCTCAATTCGATTGGTTCTTCGAGGTTCGGGAGAAATGAGTTGTAGGAAAACGCCCAAAACACGAAGGGCAGGATAATCAGATATCCCCATTTTAAAGCCTTATGGAACCCTGTCTTGCCATCCAAAACATTCAAGATAGGTTGCTTGAATTTCCTCCAATCTTCCTCGTTGCTGGACATCCACATGAAGACCGCGATCATCGTGACGAAGCCATACATGGCGCGCACGCTGAACGGGATCGGGGGATAGATCCTGTACTTGAGGTACAACAGGATGAAGGCCACGAATCCGATCCCTTGCCACAGTCTTGGAATCCCCAGTCCACTCTTGTTGAGCAGATGACTGACGAGCGCAAACACGGCCACGCAGACTGCCAGCTCGAAGAGCATTTGCATCGGCATGTAACCTTCAACTAACTTCAAGGACGTCATGATCGACTCTCCTTTTTAGGACAAAGCGATTCCCCAAGAGCGCGGCTAGATTTTCGGTGGCTCCTTCCCTTCCTCGATCTGTGACAGATAGTCCACTATCTTGTTGAGGGCTCCGGCGCTGAGCTTCTGCCCGAAGATCTTGGGCATCACACCGTCTTGGAATGGCTTGACCACGTATACGCTCGGGGCAATCACAGATTCAGTAATATATTCGCGCACCGTCTTGGCGGCCCCTTTGTAGCCGGGGTCTTTCAAGCGACTCGGCGCATTGGTTTTTTCTACCAGCTTCGGACCGACGGTTCCCATGGCTCCAGGGATGCCGGGAATCGTATGGCAGACAATGCACTGAGCCTTCGCGAAAATTTGATCGGTCGGCTCCGAGCCGTCAGCCAACAGCCCACCCCCTCCGGCGGCAGGTTTATCCTCTGTCTGCTTCGGACGATCGGCTTCAGGGATGAATTTCTCGTAGGCTTTGACGATCTCCTCGTAGCTTGGCGCATCTTTTCCTTCGCGGACATACATCCAGGTATCCACAGCCGCCAACTCGCCCAGCGACAACGATATGGGTGGTTTATGGATAGCCGGCATCGGGCTCTCTTTATCATTCGTCCCTTTCGTGCCGAATCCAGCTACGACATAGCAACTCGGACACGCGTGCGATTCAGAAATGTATTCCTGCGCATTCTCAGCAGTCCCGGCACCGGGAAAAGATTCTTTTTGAGCAGAGTCGCGATCTTGCGGTTTACCCTTGTGATAACGGGCATCTTCGATCTGCTGCTTGGATCGATCCGGAATCCCGAACAGGTTCGGAGCACGTTCACTTAAAAAGCCCTGGTTGAATCCATGGCAGAGGGGACACTGTCCCTTGCCGATCGCCCCTTGCACCGCGCTCTGACCGATCCCGCCGAAGATAATCTTTTCCCCTTCATCAGCAAGCTGCTGGGCCGACATGCTCCCGAAATCCAGCTTCACCTCAGGTGGAGGAAACCCGCCTTCGACCTGGGGCAACCAATTGCCATAGCCGGAAAGCCCGGCGGCCACAAGAAACATGAATCCGCCGATCTTGAAGAGAGCGCCCACACTGGAGAAATACAGGCCCATCATAAAGGCGAGCGCTGTAATCATGAAGAGAGAAACGGGCAAGAGACGAGAATTACCAAAAAAGTTGATTTGGTAATTGGCAATCGCCATGAGCAACATGACTGTGGCGATCATACCGATGAAGGTCTTAAAAATGGCGCGCTTCTTTAGCGCCGGGTCTTCAATGCTGACCTGGAAGTAGACAATCAAACCTAAGAGTAGGACCAAAATCGGCCAACCGAGATCAAGCGCTGCCCCCAGTAACTCCGCCACGTGGAAACCTCCTGGGCCGCTCTCCGGTTATTGCCGGATTGCGGCCCGTTAAGTCCTACAATGCGTAGAGAATTAGTGAGCTGGCTCCGGAGCCCCTCCAGGAACCGGAGCTTTCGCTCCAACGGGCGCCTTCTTGGCCGCAAGCGTTCCGAGCCAGAAGACGAACATAATGCTGATCCAGAAGAAGAGTACGTTGAACGAGATCATATTGGCCCCGAATCCAACCGTATGGGTATAGGCCCATGGGGAATTGTCACGCATGATCTCATTGACGTGCCAGAACAGACGGACCGACGACCGAATGTATCCCATCAATCCCATCATCCACGTAAATGCCGTCGCGAGCATGATGATCGCATACTGAGACCGGACCGAAATCTTCCCCCACTGAATTGGCCCGATCTCCTTGGCGCCTTTCAGCATAGCGATATTGAGCGCCGTCATGAAGAACAGACAGGAGAGCGTTGTCGCCACTTGGGGAACAGAGAGACCCACACGCACGTTTGCAGGAATGTAGTACCCGTAGATGGCGAGCCAGACAATATTCACGTAGGCCAAGAAGAAGAAACAGCCCATGAAAATATTCCCGAACTTCGCCCAGGATACAGCCGGTATTTTGTTTCCTCGCTGATACCAAATGAAGCTCAGCACGGTTGTGGTGATAATCACATTGATGCCGCCGTTCTTGGCTGACATCACACCGTAATTACCCAACACAGGGTGCTGCTGGCCGCCCATCGCCTTCAGCTCGGCCGGGGTCATCACGATCGTGTGCGGCGTAATAAAGACCAAGAATCCGCAGACCAGAATAAACACGAAATACTTGATCCAACGCTGGAACCGCTCTGCTCCGGTCATCCGGCCCAGTGCCTGCCACAGATAGTAGTTCGTGCTCAGGAACAGAATGCCGATCATGGTGGCCTGGATAATAAAGAGCCACGCAAGCAAGCCACCCATCAGCGTAATGCCCATCTGTTGGCGGTAGGCATAGACCTCGCGCATCAACCAGTAACCTGCGAACGGAAGAGGAATGAGGAATGCCACACCGAGGGACATCGCGATATAGCCCATCCAGTCATAATGGGCGCGCTCCTCATCGTTCTTCGCGGACAAGAAACGATACGCGGCGTAGGCCGCGACCACGCCGCCCCCGAAGGCCATGTTTCCGAGGATACGGTGCACGTTCAGCGGATTCCAGAGAGCGGTATGAATAACGTGCCAAATGTTGCCCAAGAAACGTCCCTGTTCATCCACGCCCGCCGGGGACATCATGAACCCGATCCAGGAATTGGCAAGCATCATCAACAGGGTGCCGATCACGTTGAGAATGACCGACATGCTCAAATGGACCCACTTCAACAGCCCCTCCTTCATCTTGTCCCAACCGTAATAGTAGATGTAGAGGGTTCCGCTCTCAGCCACGAACGTGAGCGCGTAGATGTGCATGACCGGGCGGAAGATACTCGACAGATACCCAAAGAAGGCCGGATAGAGCGTCAAGAACGTAAAGATCAGGATGCCGCCCAGAATAGCTGTTAAGGAATACGCGGTCAGGCTGATCTTGATGAAGTCATAGGCGAGCTGATCGTACTTCTTCGCCATCGCTTTATCCTTCGTCACCATACCCATGAACTCAATCACCATGCAGAAAATGGGGACCGCAAGAACAAAGCTGCCGTAGTAGAGGTGCTGTTGGTTCGCAAACCAGAGAAGCACGCGACTCTCAAAGTTGTAACGGGGATAATCTTTGGGGCCGTCGGTGGTCTTCGGCGCCGGCGCCCCGGACACAATCCCTTCGGTCTTATAGTAGACGTCGCGAGACTTCTCGACCTTCTTCTCCGGCTCGGCGCCTGCCTTTTTGGCCACATCAGGAGGAGGGCCCCCGGCCGTCTCGCCCCCTCCACCGCTGGCAAGCGCAGGAATCGAAACAATGACCGGGAGCAGCAGAAGGCCGATCATTGCGCTCAACGCCATAATTGACAGCGTCTTCTTACGGGTTAAACTACCCATGACTCCCTCCTTCAACAGTCGATGATGTTCTTCTGTAAGAGCACGGTTGAAACAGCAATAATCGGAACCTATGCGATGATGATCTACTTCCTGAACAGATACCAATAATCCAATCCCTGCATATCCATCAGGAAGTGATCGACCAGAGTAAAATAGACCAGAGAGATAGCCAATGACACGACGACGTATAACACTGTCTTTCCCATACTGCGCCCCCCGATTAATTTAATTAGGCCGACGAACCGATACCTGTCCTAGCAAGGGCACTGGATTCCGGCAAACCAGTAAAAAAACCACAAACTAACCGCGCACGTGGCATAGAAAATCATCTTCCCGATCTTGATCTTGATATCACTCTGAGCTACCGCTTCCATTTCATCTCCTTGCCGAAACCGTCGAATAGGTTAGAGCTGCTTAACCTCAACATTTCTTGACAGATTTGGACGGGTATGTTACCTATTTCTTTCTGTTAGGTAAAAAGGGCGGAACATGAAGAAAAATTCAAAATTGTTCGACATTATAGTTTTGGCAGGAATGGTTGTCAATATAATTTTGGCCGTGTTCCTAATCCTCTACTACTTTGATTTTCTTTGATTTTTCTACGATTTTTTCCTCCTGAGCCGAGGCAGCGGCCAGGCCTCCATCGCGCGCAGAAACCGCACACCGAAAGCCGATAGTTTCATCACGGAAATCGGGAACCATCCGACTACGGCTTGTGATCCTGATATCGGTGCCGGTACTCGTGTATCCTCCCCCCCTGAGGACCTTAAACACGCCATGATCCGGTCCGTTAGGACTCTTATCAGTTGGAACGCGATAGGCATCTTCTGCGTACCAATCCGCCACCCATTCCATGACATTCCCTGCGCCGTCCGCGACACGAAACGGGCTGACGTCGCGTTGAAACGATCCCACCGGAGCGGTTACATCGAATCCATCCCGCGCAGAGTTCCAGTTTGAAGCCGTATAGTCGGGGTCATGTCCCCACGGCCACAACCGTCCATCTGTTCCACGCATAGCCTTCTCCCATTCGGCTTCGGTTGGAAGACGCTTCCCTTTCCACCGACAATACGCATCCGCATCCTCCCACGACACATAGGTGACCGGCTGGTTGACCCCGGACATCCGCGAGAGATTCTTGGCATATCGTGAAGGCGGAGCCGCTTTGCGATGGCCTGTCGCCGTTACGAAGGCCTGGTACTGATGAGTCGTCACTTCGAAGCGGTCAATCGAAAACGCATCGAGGTAGATCTTCCGTTCTGGCTGCTCATCGTACCCCCCGACCATGGTCCCACGGATAAACGGACCTGCGGGGATCAGAACCATCTCTTCTTGAACAGGTGTGTCTTGTGCAGAGACGGGCGAAGATTCGCCTGAGGATTCCGAAAGCGATGGTTCCATCGGCGGCGGCGTGGTGCCTTTGAGAATCCCCATGACCGGCAAACTGGCCATGAAGAGCACGACCAGGAGGAAGGCGATTTTGAATTTCGTCTCTAGCATGCGTCGTCCACACCTCAGGCACGCTCAAGGGGCATTCTGATGATCCGATGAATCCGCGCTCTTCGCGCAGCGAATGCCGATCGTGCTGTCGGTTCGCCACATCTTGGCCTGGAATCGTTTCGAGAGCCGCGCATTATGCTGGGTTTCACGCCAGGAACCGCCACGGATGACCTTGTGCTGTCCGTGATCAGGCCCCTTTGGGTCCCGAAACGGGGTCTTTTGATAATATTGCTCGCCGTACGTATCAGCCACCCACTCGGCCACATTCCCCGTCATGTCATAGACGCCATACGGGCTTCGGCCGGATTCAAAGGAACCCGGAGGGGCTAGATACTTAAATCCATCTTCGTCGCTATCGACGTTGGCATGGCCCGATCCGAATTCGTCGCCCCAGGGGTATCGCCGCCTACCTTCTCCCCGTCCCGCTTTCTCCCATTCCGCTTCTGTCGGCAACCGCTTTCCAGCCCACATGCAATAGGCTTCGGCGTCCCCCCAGGACATACCCATCGCGGGCAGCTCGGGTTTCAGAATGAGCGACTGATCATCCTCGAACACAGGCACAAACGGCTTGCCCCGCTTGGTCATGCGTACGAAGCGATCGTACTCAGCCTGCGTCACTTCCTTCTTATCGATGTAGTAGGCGGTGAGAAACACCTGATGCTCCGGGGTTTCATCCGGGTCGCCTTCTTTGCTCCCCATGATGAATGGCCCTTCCGGAATCTCCACCATTTCGCGCCCATCATCGCCGACACTCGTCTTGTACATGGAAAAATCGCGAGGAGCGACCACCGAGGCCGGCTTTTTCTCGGTCACAATCGAAGCCACGAGTTCTCGCTGCTTCTTGGCTTTATAGGATTCGTAGACCAAGCCCACGATCATGAGGATAAATGAAGCAAACACGAACACGATCGACCCGATCAGGACACCTCGATTTTCCATAATCCCCTACCGAAAGAGCCAGAACCCTCGCAACCGTACGGATACCCTGTGAGAAGGCAATCAGGGTCCTCCGTCATGCGGCAGCGCCGCCCGCTTTCGTTCCGTCCACATGTCCAAGAGCATGGAGAATTGCACCCCCAGAAACCCTCCCATCGCCGCGCCGGCACCCGCCCCTACAGTAATTTTCTCTGACCCTGCCAGCGCCCAGGCCAACACGCCGCCCAACACGCTGCCGATCAGAATGCTGATGAGAAAGCGGCGCCCCCCCAATACACCGACAACGGTGCCCAAGGCCACGCCGACACCGGCGGCCACAGCAGGAGCCTGGCCGCCCATCAGCAACCCGATCATAGTGCCAACGGCGCCCATCAGGATCGCGCCGAACACCATGTCGATGATCTTGCCGCGGGACAGTTGAGACGAATTGGTGCTCGGCTGATCCACGAGCGAGTCCTCGAAGGTTAGGGAGTAGAAACCGTGATCGGTCCAAAATCCACTTCGACACCAGGCCCGCCTAGCAACGAGATGCCCCACGCTTTTTCAGCGGGCTCATGCTTATGAATGCGCTTGAAGTCCTCATACGCATTCACCCGTTCCTCGATCCATTCCCCAATGGGCTGCGCTCCGCTTCGAAGCACGATCTCGGACGCTCCGAAGGTTCCGCCTTCGGTCATCGTCCCAATGACCTTCGTCGCACTCCACACATACTTGGTCGTTACCGGAATGAACATGAGGTCCGTATCCAAGGAGACAAACACTGCCGCAATCGGGTCAGCCTCGGCCGGAGCCGATTTCAGTCTCCAACGCCAGGTGACGATCGGCGTGGCCTTGGGATCCCACCCAATTTTCTTGTAGACCCGCTGATCGGCCGCTTTTGCCGTTAGGAAAAAGGGGGTCTCATGATCCGATTTGACGCTGTAGGCCTCTTTCGCTTTCGTCTCGCTCCGCTGGGCTCTCCAGCCGGCCGGAAATCCAAGTTCATCCCTGTCGTGGAAATCCTCCAACACCGTTTGACCTGCTTCTTGCGCGTTTGCGGGAAGCGGTCCGGCAGACAAAAAGACCATCAAAAAGACGAGGTAGAGCAGTCTCATTCGTCGTGACAGGAGCGGTCGCCACTTCATGAAGGCTGCACCTCTTCAGAGGGAGATTGGATCAGGTTCGGTTGATTCTCGGACGCGTGTTCCATGAGCGGAATGCGATGCTCATCTCTCCGGCTGATCCAAAATAATAGTAAGACGGCAAACCAGAAGACCACCATGTTGAACGTCACCATCTTCGCGGCAAACCCGAGAGAGGGCGTGAAGGCCCATGGCGACACATCCGGCATGATCTCGTTCACGTGCCAAGACTGTCGTCCCGATGACCGGATATAGCCCATCAATCCCATCACCCATGTAAAGGAAGCTGCCAACGCAAACAAGGCCAGCATGCCTCGAGTGGAGATCTTTCCCCACTCAACCGGCCCGTGAATGATGGCCCCCCGCATCATGCTTCGATTCAATAAGAGCCCTCCGATGAGGACGGTGCACGTGGTAAAGGCCTGCGGCCAGGAGAGCCCCACCCGCACACTCGCCGGTACGTAAAACCCATAGACCGCAAGCCAGATAATGTTGGCGATGCCGGTGCCGAAGAGAACCCCCAGCGCAATGTTTCCCGCGGAGGCCCAAGGGACGACCATTGTCCGGTTCGCTCGCCGATAGAAAAGATAGCTCAGCACCGTGAGGCAAATCATCACATTGATCGCCCCGTTCTTCGAGGACATCACGCCATAATTCCCGATGACCGGATGCTGGGCCCCGCCCATGGCTTTGACTTCGCTCGCCGACATCACCAGGGTATGAGGGGTCAGCCAGACACAGAGACACGCGATGAGGGCATACACCAAATACTTGAGATGATGCTGATATCGCTCCCCACCGCGGATTCGTCCCATGCTTTGCCACATATAGTAATTGACGCCCAAGAACAATACCCCCACCAACAACGCCTGGACCACGAACAGCCAGGTCAGCAATCCCCCCATCATGGTCATGCCCATGCTCTGTCGGAACGCATAGACCGAGCGCATCAGCCAATAGCCGGCAAACGGCATCGGCAGCAGCGCACAGACGGTCACGAATAAGAAGACATACCCGACCCAGTCGTAGTAGGCGCGTTCGTCATCCGATCTGCTGGTTAGGAAACGGTACGAGGCGTATGCGATCACCACCGCTCCCCCCGACATCAAATCCGCCAAGAACCGGTGGACGTTGAGCGGGTTCCATAAGGCCGAATGCAGCAGGTGCCAGACATTGCCCAGGTAACGTCCGTGGTCGTCCACACCCGCCGGCGACATCATGAAGGCGGCCCAGGCATTCACCAGTAAGAGCAGTACGGCTCCGCATCCGTTCGCCACGACGCCGAGCGCGGCATGCACCCATTTTGACGCAGGTGTGCTGAGAGCGTCCCAACTGTAGTAGTACGCGACCAGCAAGATCGTCTCGCCGAGGAAGACTAGGGCATAGAGGGGCATCATCGACTTGAAGGTGCCCCCCATGTAATTCATGAAGCTCGGGTAGAGCCCGATAAACACACCCAGCATGATGCTGCCGACGACGGCCGTCAATGAAAGAGCCAGCAGCGCGACCTTCAGGAAATCGTGAGCCAGCCGGTCGTATCGTACCGCAGTGGACCGGTCTCGCGTGATCAGTCCCACAAACTCGATAATCACGCAGAAGATCGGCAGCGCGAGGACAAAGCCGCCGAAATACGTATGCTGCTGCGTCACGAACCACAGCAGAATTCTGTTGTCCAGAGAGCCATAGCGCGGATAGACCATCGATTCCGAAGACGGCGCCGCCGGTCCGCTCGGTGTCCCGTTGGTCTTGTAATACACATCCTTGGCGGTTTGCGTCGCCTCGTGCGCAGACGTATCGATCGCCCCGCCTATGAAACCGATGAGGAGTACGGAGCAGAAGATCACCCGGACGATAGTCGGCATCATGACACCGCGTGCCCGCCTGCCCCGCAGCATCTCCATCAGCTTCGCCTTCCTGATTCACCCAACGCCATCTCCGTTGGGGAAAGGATCTTGTCATGGCTTCCTCGGCCATTCTTCGAGAGGATGCCCATGACGAAAGGACAACGCAGTAGCGATGACGGAACGGTCTGTTGAATGCGGTCCTCGTGATGACGGCGATGTCCCAGGTAATAGCCGTAGAGCGCCATCAGACCGGTAACCAACCCGGCCATCAGACCTTGACCCCACAGCGCCGCTTCCTGCTTCAGCACGAACAGGACGATGCCTAAGACCACCAGATAATACGTGGCCCCGAAGGCCAGCCCAGGCCACCACCAGAACTGAAAAAGCTCCGCCCAACCGACTCCCGTCAGCCCGTCCGGCCGGCCGTCGAAACGCCCCTCTCCAGCGAGGTATGTCGCCAATGCAATACTCCCCGCCACCCCGGTGACGAGGATGAATTGGGCCAACTCGCTTCGTCCTGCCTCGCCTAGAAGCGCAAGCCCGACTGCCGACAGGAAGCCGGCCGCCCCCGAGAGGAGCACCCAGGGCGCGAGCCGCCGGGGCTGCTCGAAGATGAGCGCGCGCAACGGCGCGCCATGAGGAAACGTCAGAACCGGATCGCCACGTTGCTGAAGTTTTCTGACGTGCCCGATCTCGAAGGCGTCGCGTGCCACGGAGGTACAGGCAATGATGACGGCCATCATGGCGGGACCGTCCGGATGACGGAGGAAATCATAGTGAGCCAGGACTCTCAGGAGAGCCAGAACCAGCAGTGATAGTTGAATGCCATACACGAATCCAATCCAACCGATGACCCAACTTAACTTCTTGAGGCCGTCTTGTTGCCAGAGCAACGAGACAGGAGCTTCGCGCCCCATCCGATATGCCCACGCCGCGGCGAGGGCCGAAATCAACCCACTGACCCCGAGCAACAGCAACGGATCGGAGAGCGGATCGACCTGCTTGATGACTCGGAAGGTGGCAAACGCCACCAAGCCCGGAACGAGCATGACCAGTCGTTTTCGTTTTCGAACCTGCGCCTCGGTGACCGACAAGGTCAGACTCGGTAGGACGCGGAGGGCAAGCCTGTGGAGCATAGACAACCTAACGATAAACGCAGAATGATGAAGGAAAAACAGACTCCAAGACTTTCTCCAGGTATCCATTTCTCATCGTTCATCACTCATGGACTTGGAAGCGAACAGGCCGAAATATCGCGCCTTCACCTCTTCCATCAATAGGATCGTCACCTTGGACTCCCCCCGATCCAACGCGGTGCGCTCCAGTTCCATGCGCGCCATCGTTCGCACCGGGGCCGGTATCTTGTCCAGCCGCTGTTCGGCGTCGAGGTCCCAAGACACCGTGGCGCCTTGTCGAGCTTGGGCCAATGACGCGAAGGTAACGACCCGCTGCCCCTTCACCCTGGCAAACTCTTCGGCCTCGTGTTTGACCAACGGCGAGACATACGGAGGCATTCGATCCAGAGCATGCCGCGCATCATCCGTCCACATCAATCGATCCACAAAACGGATCGCTTCCCCGTCGGGCGCGAAGGCCCCCAGGCGGAAACCGCACGCCCGGCACTCGGACCGGACCAACCAGCACGGCGATCCGGACTCGTCTGTGTGCTCATCGACCCCCTCGGTATGCATCAAATGGCCGCAACCACAGATAATCATTGCCATCCGTTTTTCCCTGATGTTCAACAGGGCTCATTACACCCGCCCACCCCAGGCGCGCCAAGACGCGCCCCTTCCCGTACGAGGCCGCAGCCGTAGAAACCTCGCAGGCGTACCCTGCGGGAGCGAAGGATAAGGCGGATAGGTGCACCCGGACGAGAAAACCTTGTCCACATCCTGCTTAACCGATCTTTCCGGGATAGAGGATGTACAGCATCGTATACGTGACACTGCCGGTTACGAAGAGGACACAATAAACGACCATCGTGAAACGACCCAGTACGCGGTGCCGTCGTTCACCGTTCGGCCAGATTCGCTGGATCACAATCTCCACCGCAAACACAATCGCGACCAACACCAACAGCCCGAGATAGACCACTAATTTGCGGGAAGAAAACCCCGCCGTGGCGACGCGTGAAAGAAAGAGCAACAGAACCAGGGCGGTAACTCCTCCGAAGATCGTTCCGATCTTTGCCCAGGACGTCTGCAAAAGCCCGCTCCGCAATGTCCGCCGCCCTCCGTTGGTCGTCTGCGCGCGGAATCCAAGCACAATCATGTAGACCGCCATCACCAAGCCGACGACGACCAGCATAATATGGAACGTCAGGAGCGGAATGAAGACGCGATCGTAGAGCGCCTGCGAGCCACCGAACCCTGCCTTCCCCTCAAATGCCAATACGCCCAATTTCCGAAAAAGATAATAGCTGACGAAGAACGCCAGCATCGCTCCCATCCCTCCCAACATCAACCAATGGTGGTTGGTTCCTTGCTGCTTCTTAGCCTGAACCCAACCGATTATGAACAGGAAGGTAAACAATGCCGCCATGGTCTGGCTCAGATCCGCTCCAATTGTCGCGTGCGTGCCGAAAAACCCAGGTTGCTTAAGCCATTCCTCCATAAATCGACGATCTCCTTAGTCCTGTTTGATCCCTTGAATGACCGCGGTCCGTTCAATTTCAGTGACAGACTGAAATCCGGCCCGAACCATCCATTGTGTTGCGTCGGAAACGCGATAGCAGCGGCCCCGCTCCGTGTTCACCAGAATGTGAACGGCGAAGGCCGCTACCCATGCCGGAGCCGTCCCTGTCTCGTCGAGGAATCGATCTTTGATGATCAACCGCCCCCCCTCTTCAAGATGACCGAATACCTTCCTCACCAGCGCCGCGTTCGCTTCGGGCCCTTGGTAATGGAGAATGTCGGACATCAGCACGGCCTCGTAGGGCCCTCCCAACGAATCCCGGTTGAAATCTCCGGCGCGTAACTCGATTCTGGATTCGAGGTTCGCCTCCTTCACCATCCGCTCGGCCATCTTCAGCGTCTGGGGCAAATCAAACACCGTGGCCCGTATGCGGGGATACATGCGACAGAAGGTGATCGCGTTCGTTGCGGCCCCGCCTCCCAAATCGAGAAGTCGTTGTACTCCGTCCAGCTTCAATCGCTTGGCGAGTTCCGGTCCGCTCTGCTGTCCGATTCGATCCAAGACAGAGAGGACGCTCGCTCCCAATTCCGGATCGGTTTCGAATACATGGCGATTCACCGGTGAATGTCCGGTCCGAACCGTTTCTTCCAGCTTGCCCCAATTTTGCCACTCGGCATCATGGAGCAGCAACAGATGCCCGACGTAGTTCGGCGACGTCCTGATCAAATGCATGGTTCCGACCTGCGTATTTTCAAACCGGTCGGTCTTCTTCCCTAGGACTCTCATGGCCACCAGAGCGTTCATCACGATTCCAAGGATTTCCGCATTGGCTCCGATCCGCTTCGCCACCTCGTCGACAGTGAGGGCTTTGGTGTCAAGGACTGTAAAGAGATCCAGCTTGACCGCCGTCAGCAGAATCTTGGTTTCCCAGTAGTAGCCAAGCTCGAAAATATCGGCAAGGGAGAGCTCACGTGGCACTATTCCACCCGCCCATACCCTTCACCTGCCGTTGCACCCGTCCAATCCCCGGGCACGCCAAGACGTGCCCTTCTCCTTTCCGCAGTCCTCAACAGCGTTCAAGGTCAATGAATTTTTGATATTACTCAGTTCAATCTCAGAAACGCAAGAAGGGAAAGGGGTTGTCAAAGCGGATCGGACGCGCGCAGGTGGAGGAAGTCCGTTACCGGAGGTAGAAAGACAGCAGTTGATCTTCAGTCGGGGAGTTTTCCAAACAGGGAACGAGCGTGAAGCTTTTACAGCGGTCCCACAAATGAAAAGGGCAACGGCCGGATGCCCGGCCGCTGCCCTTTGAAGGCTGGCCACGAAGAAGCCTTCGCCGCAGCGAGAAGTTACTTCTTTTTGATCTCGAACTTGGCCTGAGCGCTGCCTCCCTCCGGCACATCCACTTCAGCCTCGACCTTGCCGGCAAATGGATGCCAGGCGACCAGCTTGTGCTTGCCGGCCGGAATGTCCTTGATTTCGAACGTGCCGTCTTCCTTCACGACTGCATAGTGCGGGTTCGACACCGGGAGGAAGAAGCTTTGCATGAACTCATGTTGGTCGCACTGCAACCGGAACATGGAGCCCTGCTTGTCCTTGCGCAGGACCACCGGCTTGTCCAGTTTCGATCCTTTTTCCGCGAGACCGATGTTGAACACGGTGCTGGAGCTGGGTCCCAGCACTTCAAAGGAGTGGGGGTTGTGCAACACACCCTTCACCGACTTCGGGTCATCCGGATCGTTATCGTGGTTCTCCACATGGAAGTTTTTCTGCTTGACGACCACACCGGTATAGGGCAGAAATTCACAAAATTCCGCCACCACGTCGGTTCCCTTGTACCCATCCACAAAGGCCTTGTCCTCAACATCCGTCACGGCTACCACGGCGGCCTTCAGCGCCCCGTCTTTGCCCACCTCAATCGTCGGCAGGATTCGCTTTTCCCCTCTGATCAGTTCCTTCTTGGGGATCTTCGGGCAGAACTTCGGATTGGGGAACTTGGAGAACAGGAATTCCTTCTCCTCCGCCTTGCCGCTAAAGGTCACCTTCCCCGTGACCGTCCCTCCCGCGAAGGACGCAAGGGGTGCCAGTAGGAACGCCCCCATAACAAGCCCTGATGTGACCAGAAACACTCTCTTCTTCATGGTACTGCCTCCTTGTGATTGAAACGATAGGTCATAATACCTCATGATTTACAGCCCGGACCATCACTCGCGTGATCCAATCCTACGTACTCCGAGCCAGCGTGATTTCGGAGGGAGAGGCGATGCCATTGAACGTTTCGCGCTCGATGAAAACCCGTTGGTCCGACAGTCCTGGAGGGGCCGTCCTAGAGGTTGAGAATGATCCTTATAGCAGTAACCGACAACGGGTGTCAAGGAGAATTCGCCGGCGTCCTATTACCGTTTTTTCAATGGCTTGTCGTGAATATCGGCAGGCGTTAGTATCCGGCCCAACGCGCCGCCCGCCGTTGCCCGGACGGCTTCATCCTGGTCATGGAGGGCTTCCTTCAATAGAGGGGCGACCGTCTCCTTGCCGATGTGGCCAAGCGCGCGCGCGGCCGCAATACGAGGACGAGGCAGCGGATCAGCCAGAAGGACACGCAACGCCTCGATCGCTTCCAGATCCTGGCTTCTTGCCAACGCTCTCGCCGCCGTCGCTCGCAGACCTGGATCGGGGTTTTGAGTCAACTCCCGAACCACCTCGCGCACGTCTTGGTACGGAGCGCCCAGATGCAGCAGCGCAGAGATGGTCGCTGCGCGGACCGCCGGATTGGCATCCTGCAGAGCGCTCTTTAGAGCGGGCGCTGACTCGGGTACTTGAAGTTCTCCCAGGCTCACAGCCGCCACCGCTCGAACCGCGGGAACGGGATCACTCAAGAGCGTCGCAAGTGCGGTCCCATTTGCTGGATCCGCCAGGTCACCGAGTGCCGCCGCCGCGGCACCCCGTACCGACGGCTGATTGTCCCCCAATGCCTTCTGCAGTATCGGAAGAGCCTCACGGTCACGAAGATCGCCCAGCATGCGGAGCCCCGCCGCGCGTTCCTCAGGGTTTCTAGACTCAGCCGCCTCACGGACATGGGACAGCGCCTCAGTCCGGCCAAGCTTGACCAGCCCACCGGCGGCCGCCACCCGAACGGTCGCCTGTTCATCATTGAGGGCAGCTTCCATCAGAGGAATATTCGAAGGATCCTGTGACCGTCCCAGCGCCTTCAACGCCGCTGCACGCACGATTGCAGCCTGATCTCCCACTGCTTTCCGGAGGCGAGGAGACCGGCGGCCTGCGGGAAGCCTTCCCAACCCTTCTACGGCAAGCGCACGGACCAAACCGGCTCCATCGCTCAACCCATCCTCCAAGTACGGGATGGTCTCGTCAGATTCCAATTCCTTCAGCGCCGTGTAGGCCGCCCCGCGCATCTGCTCCCGCATATCGGTCAGCAATGGCGTGATAAAGCCAACGGCCACCTCGCGCAACAGTGGTCTATCATCCGACCGAGTCAATGCGATCAGCCGTTCATATTCCACCAGCGCCTCTTTCGGCCTCTCAAGACGAACCAAGCTCTGCACCTTGAGACGCCGCGCATCGAGAGGACCACCGTCGGTGCCAACAACGGTTCGAGCAACTGGAGCGTCCGCTCAAACTGCTTGCGGTCAAAGGCCAGCCGAGCCTCTTTGAGTGGGTCTGCCTGCGCAGACGGCTCTGAAACGGCCACGACTGGTCCGAGAGCAGAGCACAGCAAGGCCAGAGCCTTGCACAGCTCTCCGGCGGATGATCAATAGCACTCGTGCGGTTCCTCCCCCAGAGGCGGGTAAGCTTCAAGATGAGACAGCGAGGATAAGCTCGGGCATCTTCATCGCTGACGTTCGACGAACGGGACGATCTCCAACGGTCGGCCCAAGATGCCCGCTCCGAACCGCGGATTTTCCATCACCTCATAGGCGGTCCGGTGTCCAAGGGGAGCCTGGAGGGAAAGATTCACCACCGCGAGCCCTTTCGGCGGCACGGTGACAATCCGTTCTTGAAACGGACCGGTCTGCGGATGCCAGGCGATCAGGCGGTAGGTTCCCGGCGGGACATGATCGATGGCAAACGCGCCAGTGGGATTCGTGATATCGTAATACGGATTCCTGACGACGAACGCCCAACTCTCCATAAACGCATGGAATCCGCACTGCATCACAAACACGCGGCGTCCCTTGGTCAGATGAATACGCTCCAGCATGGATGGACCGGGCAGGTGGCGATGGGTAGCGTGCAGATCTCCTCGTTTGTGATGCTCATTCATCGGAAGCGGAGAATTGAACAAGACGCGGGTCCCCAACTCGTAAGAAGTCTCATAGGCCTGGACATCGTGCATGATCGGGTCCATGTTGACCACTTCCACGGCATGCTCATCACGGACCACAGTCACGAAGGGCCCGAAGATGCAGTCACGCGCCTCCACACGCGGGACGGAGAAATCGAAGGGTTTGCCGGCCTCGATCCCCTCCAACACCACGACAACATCCTTGAGCCCTTCGATGCCGCCTTCCTGACTCACCGTAAAGTCCCGGAGCAGCCTCCAGCCGCTCCCGTTTGAGATTCGACCACAATATTCCGGATCTGGAAAGGTCACGAGATTGAAGGCCTTCGGGGCCGGCGCCGGGCCTCTCAAGGTCACGATTCCCGTCACGGTTCCCCCGTTGTTGACATCCACCACTTCATACGCATGAGTCGATGGAACGAGGAGGGAACACAACGCCAGGCAGATCACGACCGTCGCAAGAGGCCGGCTCGGTAACCTGTTCACATCCGTCTCCCCTAGGGAATTTGACGTTCTAATGTCGGCAAGATTTCAACCGGCTTTCCTAACGATTCAAGGCCGAAATGGGGATTCTCCACCACTTCATGAGCGCTCCGGTGGCCCGTGGGAGCCTTAAACTCAAAATCGGCCGTCACGCTTCCTTTCGCCGGCACCGTGATCGTCCGTTCCAACGTCGGGCCGGTTTCTGGGTGCCATGCGACCATTGTGTATTCGCCCGGAGGGACATCCGACATGGAGAATGTGCCATCTTGACCCGTCACCGCATAGTAGGGACTATCCACCGCCATTCCCCAGCTCACCATATACGCGTGAAACCCACACTGCATGACAAAGATTCGCCGGTCCTTGGTCATGTGGACGGTCTGGGTCATCGGCTCACCGGCCAAATGCTCATGGCTATGGGCGGTGACCTCCCGCTTGTGGTGCGGATTCATAGGCAGGGGAGTATTGAACAGCACTCGAGGTCCCAGATGCGACGTCTCGTACGCTTGGATGTCGTGCATCACTGGATCCATGTTGATGACGACTACTTGATCATGGTCACGCACCGTCGTGACGAACGGCAAGAATCGGCAATCCCGTGCTTCAATTCGAGGAGGGGTGAAGGTGAACGGCTTGCCTTTCGGCACTTCCGCCAGCCACACCACGACTTCTTTCAGTCCGCCGTCAGGGCTGGTAGTGAACTCTTCCAACAGGCGCCATCCCGTGCCGGTCGAGATCCTTCCGCAATAGACAGGGTCGGGAAACGTGATCAAGTTAAACCCTTTCGGGATCGGCTTCCCGCCGGTCAACGTGACCTTTCCAGTGACGGTGCCGCCGTCCGTCACGGTGACTTCTTCATAGGACCACGCCGGCCCCGCTATCAGACACGTCAGGAGAGCGAAGGTTGCAATCCATATTCTTGGAATTCTTGGGTTGAAAGAACGCATACATCCTCCGAATGCCTGTAGCCTTGAACGGATCATTCACCTATTCCCAATAGTACCCAACGCATCGTGTAAAAAAAAGGGGGGAGCACAACAGCTCCCCCCTGAATCTGCCGACAGCAGGCCGTTACCGTGAAGCGACCGGAACAGCTTGCGACGAGACAGGCGGCTCGGTTTCGGCCTTCTTTACCCCTGCCGCGGCGCCGCTGAGCGGCAACAGACTCTGATCGCCGACCGGCAACACCCGCAGATAGCCCCACTGTCCCGACTGTGAGTATGGGAGCCGCTGGTTGCTCCAGACATAATCCCCCGGCAGCCGATACGGCCCGCCCGCTGAACCGATGAACGCGTCGATCGTCTCGGATCCGGAGAACTCCACGACACTGATCTCATCAGCCCCGCGCATGAACGGCTCGATCGGCCACTCATGCTTCTCGACGCTGAACATCTGGTTTTGTTCGTTGTTCGCACCGAACACGTGGATCCGCACCGGATCTCCGGCATGCGTCTCGATGATCGGCGTCACCGGATCCTCCGGCTTGTCTGCGACACAGGGCTGGAACATCTTGCCCAAAGAGCAGCCCGCCTCCTCCCGGTACTTGTATGGTTCCGACCGGTAGTTGACCCCGGTGAGGCCAGCGACGTTTTGCACATAGGGCATGAAGCTGGTCCCGATGATGTTGTCCTCATCCTGGAAGAACAGTGAGGCGTCTCGATAATTGACGCGCGTCTCGTTTCCTGGAATCGTCCGGTCGATGATCACATCGGCCACCCAACTGTTCTTATTGGAAAGATCTGCCCCGGTCTTCGGGTCACGATACTTCGAGCCACGCGGCCCGATAACCACGGCTCCGAACAACCCGTTACGCGGATTGGTCATGACGTTCCCCCAATCCCACACAAGGGAGCTAATCTCCCCCAGGAACGGATCGGCATAGTACGTGTACGTCCGGCTCTCCCCGGGAGCGATGGTTTGATCGCCGGGGTTGTTGCCCACGTTCGCTCCCAGCGAGTCTTTCGGATCAAACGCCAGGCTGATGGCCGAGAACGAAGCACGGCTTTCTTTCATCTTGTTTTTCAGATTGACCTTGATGCAGTCCCCGATGTTCGCGCGAATCGTCAGCGGCATCGGCTGCAATCCTTCAGCGACTTTGGAGGCCTCTTCCTCCAACGTGTAGATCTTCGCCTCGGGGTTCGCGATTTGGATCTTCCGCTCGAAGTCCACCTCGATAGCTTCAGGTGCCTTCTGGTTGAACTTCATGTTCGGGAAGTCCTGCGCCACGACATTGAAGGTCTTGACCGGCGCGCCAGTCGGGCAGACCGGCTGCTTCTCCGGAATCTCATTACGATGGGAGTAGCCCGCCGGCAGCTTCTGCAGATCCGGCGCGTCTTTATCCAACACCCGAACGATCCCCCAGGCGCCTTCCGAGAACTTCGAAGAGCGACCGTTGAAGTGGATGTAGTCACCGGCTTGCAGCCTCGGTCCGCCGGCCTGCGGCACGACGAGGTCATACCGCTCGGCAATGCCGATGTGAATCGAGTTCTTCCGATTCGGCGTCGCCCGCATACCGTTCCGACAGGAAGGTGTGACCCGACAGCGTCCAGGTCATCGTCTCGTTCATGAGGGTATGGAGCAACCGAAACACCATCGTGTCCCCAACATAGGCCCGTAACAATGGTGTGTAGGGATCCCCATGGATCTGGCTATTAAAGATTTGCGACACATCCGGATTGACGGCCAACCGCTCAGCGATCGGTCCGGCCCGGAAGTTCAGTCCGCTCCCCGTCGTATGGGTCCCGCCATTCAGGAACGGCATCGGTGACGAATAGATTTTATCCGGCATCATGAACGACACGGTCTTCCCGGCTTCCAGAGCCACCTCGACCGGTTGTCCAGGAGGATTGCCCGCTGTGACGATGTTCACCGTATGCGGGACTGTATCGTGCACCTGGACCATCAGTTCCCGGAAGCTGCCGTTCACACCATGTCCCACCGGCTCCACGGTCCGAATGTCGGCAATAGGACCACTCCGAATTTCCTTGCCGGTCTTGGGATCGTGATACGTAGATCCAACGGGCTCGGCAAGGAAGGTGCCGAAGCCACCGTGAGGCCAGGTGGTCGCCCCAAAGGCGTGATCGTGCCAGAACACCGTCCCCACGTCGGCATCCACCCAGAACCGTTGCCGCACGAACTCCACGGTGATGATATCGTTCGCCGGGTGGTCAAACTTCAGCGGCTTGCGTGAGGGTGATCGTATTGCCCTTGATCTCCTTGACGCGGGCAACCTCGTTCCCGTTCACGTTATCCGCACCGACCAGGATTTCAGTGTTCGCATGGTATGGCGCGGCATTCTTGACAGTCACGGTGCTCGCACCTTTCTTGGCCGGCGCAGTGAGCACCGTGTTCATCGGCAACGGAAGCCCCTTCTTGTTCTTTTTCTCCAGCATCGTGAATGGCCGCACCGACTGCTCATAGGAAAAGCCGCTGATCACGCCGTCCGACGCCTGGTTGTCGAACTGCAGGAAATGCCAGTGCGTGTTGATCTTGGAGGACTGGAAGTTCGTGTAGTCGTCATCCTCCCATTCGCTAGTCAGCATCCAGTCTATGCAGTCATAAATATTCCCGCGGACGACGAGCGGATATTTCAGGTCATCGTTCTTGCGAATGGCGGCCTCCTCCTCATGCAGGACATAGATCAAGCCGGTTTGGTCGATCACGGCAGGTTCCTTGCCCTCCGCCTTGGCGATCTTGATCGGGAGCTTAATGAAGTGAACGTTGAAAGACTTGCGACCGGCGTTTTCCGGACACAGACTCCAGCGCCCCTGCTCGCCAGGCTTGGCCTGCTCAAGGCTCGGCTCACCATTCTCGTCCCTGGCGATCATATCCAACCATGGCGCGCCGACGTGCCTCGGCGAGAACATCACCCGCTTGCCGAAATGCGGCGTCAGGTGCGGCCAGGCCACCTTCCCGGTAGTCGCCTCAAAGAGGATCGGCCGTCGCTGACCAGGGGTTGGCGACTTGTACTTGGGATTGTCGATCGTGCTTTCTTTTTCGGTCATCGCCCGATTGCCGTTCCAAGCCCAGTCCAACACGGTCGCATCATACGACACGATCTGTCCCTTCTCATCATCCTTGTGACCAGGCTTCCCTCGGGTGGGTAACTGCATCTCAACCCAATCTTTGATGTTGATCACGGCTGGGTTGGACTTCCAGTTGCTCTTTCCCTTGTCCACGATCTGAAACGTCTTGCCGAACCAGTCCATGGTCTTACCGACCAACTGGTCGGAACTGACGCCCGCCTTCATGCGGCCCTTGCGGTCCGGCAGTTCTCTGAAGATCGGGCATGACATCATTCCGAGAATCCCCGACTTGCAGGGTGTTATACACACGCCAGTAGCCCCACATGCCCGCGACGTAGTGGTGCGCCACGTGGCAGTGGAACAGGAAGTCGCCGGCCAACTGCTGACACAGGCCTGAACCGCACTCGGTTTCCAGATCCAGCGCTTCCGACGGTCCAATGACTTCCACGTCCACCCGATCTGTCTTAGCCCTGATCACCGGATACTTGACCGGGCCGTTCGTGGCCGTCGCCCAGAGGTTCATATCGTCGATGGCCCGCGGGCTTCGCGGCCAACGAATCGACCCACCGTGTGGGTGGTGCGAATGAAAGACCTCCGAACCGCCATGCACAAGTCGGTACTTGGCCGGATCGCCCATGTAGGAACGAGGAATCGTCGTCGGCGCATCGCCGAACGTATAGGAGCTGTAGCCCATCGACTCGTCCTCGAACCCAAAGTACTCATGCTGCACATGCATATTGTTGATGCCGAACGGCTCGCTGCGGTAGTTCAGCGCACGGCCACCCGGGCGATAGGCATCGGTTAACGGGTCCCGTTGCGGGAGGAATTCCCCCTTCCTATTCACGGGGCGGAAGGCCTCATCGCCCACCTCATGGTAGATGATGACGAACTCGCGGAAGTCCGGACCGGTTCCATTCTTGATGATTGCTTGCCAACCACTCTTCATTGGAGTCGCATCACCAGTACCGAGCGGATCAAGGTACTCCGACCCCTTGGGCTCAACAACAAAGGTGCCGAACAGTCCCATCACGGTGAGCTCGCGGTCATTACTGTAACTGTGAAACTGACGGCCACCCTCCTGTGCGCTAGGGTGAATATACCATTCAAGATCCTGCGCCTTCCCTTGCGCGACGATCGAATCCGGGTTGGTGGTGGTTGCAATCTTCCCGGTCGCACTGATGATCATGCTAGAACCGTGGATGTGCAAGCTGACATCCTCGCCGCCTTCCAGCTTGTTCTGAAGCTTGACTTTGACGCAATCGCCTTGATTGGCTCGAATGACCAAGGGCTGAATCCACTGGTTCTGCAAGCCATTCATCACGGCACCGGGATCGTACCCCTCTTTTTCACGTGCTGCCTTGTTCTTGGCCTCTTCTTCTCTCACCCTGTCAAGGTTCTCGGTCAACACATACATGTAGCCGGGATAGTAATCCAGCCACTGATTGAGCGAGATCTCAACATTAATTGCGGAGATATCATAGGCTCTGACCGGTGCGCCTGCCGGACATCGACCACCCTGCATCGAAACCGGTTCGTTCCGCGGATCCGACACAAGGAGCATGTCCTGACCGCCAGCTCCATACTGGTGCATCATCGACATGTTGTTGTAGAGCCCGTCCGTGTGTTGCATCTGCGCATCCTGCCCCATCTGAAGCATGATCCGCTCATGTTGCCGTTCCACCATCGCTGCCCGTTCCGGCCGCCCTTCCATGGTGTCTTCGACAACGGTTTGTCCTTTGAGCTTTTCTGCCCACGTCTGGGCCTGGTCGGGCATGGCAACCTGCTGCGCCGAGACGTGTCCTTCATGCGAGGATGAAGGTTCGGCTGAGGCAACAAGCGGCAAGCACACCAGCACGCCGCCGGCTACGACGCCGGTGACACGCCTGAGGAAGTGAGAGGGAACAGTGGTGTAATGCATGACCGGCCTCCTTAACATAAGATTAGGTCTGGATGAACCGACTGTAGTGAGTCTTCGTCTTATTTCGTCTTAGGTGGCGGTAAGCTTTTTACGATAGCTCCCGATTCCTTACTCTCTAGCACGCGAACGTCCTGCCGAGAGGCTCATTCGCCCCTCCGGGAGGGCTCAACATACTCGCGTTGAAATTCTCTGTCAACCCCATATACTCAGTGCCATCCGCATGTTTTTTCCTCCTTATCTTCGGGACCATTTCCCAGACCCCGCAAGATCCAGACCATGCAGACCCGGCATGGTCGGCCCTACCTGCATGCACACCCAAGGCAACTAGGTCCTGCCCCTTCCTTGCTCCCCTCGCCCCACGAATCCTGTGAGGAGCATGAAGTTACGCACTGTCTTGTGAGATAATGGACCATGGTTCTGAAGCGCTGGTTAGTAGGGCCGGCCCTGAAGACAACTCAGGCGGCCGATGAGCGGTTATCGAAGCGTCTGGCCCTGGCCGTTTTTTCCTCCGATGCTCTTTCCTCGGTCGCCTATGCGACTGAAGAAATCCTCCTCGTTCTCGTCTTGGCCGGGTCCGCCGCTGTGACCTGGTCCATTCCCGTAAGCGTAATGATCGTCACCCTGCTGGCGATCCTCACAATCTCATACCGGGAGATCATCTTCGAGTACCCTTCGGGGGGCGGCGCCTATATCGTGGCGAAATCCAATTTAGGTGAGATGCCCGGACTCATCGCCGCCGCCGCGCTGATTATCGATTACGTCCTGACCGTTGCGGTCAGCGTGGCGGCGGGAGTCGCCGCCGTGACTTCGGCCATCCCGGTCCTGTTTCCCCACCGCGAGGCGTTGGGGCTGACGGCGATCATCGTGGTGTTGATCGTCAACCTACGGGGGGTACGTGAGTCCGGTCGAATTTTCGCCGTTCCGACCTATGTGTTTATCGGTTCGATTCTGCTGATGCTGGGCGCCGGTTTCATGCAGATCTTCCTGGGTCACAGCGTGCCGGTTGCTCAGGGACCGGCCGTTGCGAAGGACACGATCACCGAAGGGCTGACTTTGTTCCTGCTCTTGCGTGCCTTCTCTTCGGGCTGTGCCGCATTGACGGGAGTCGAAGTGATTTCAAACGGTGTCGCCGTCTTTAGGCGACCCGAATCCAAGAATGCGGCGACCACCATGGCGGGGATGGCCACAATCCTGGCGATACTTTTTCTCGGGATCACGATGCTCGCCTATCATTTTGGGGTGCTGCCAAAGGAAGATGAAACGGTTGTCTCGCAAATCGCCCGCGCGACGTTCGGTGGCGGTCCGCTCTACTATCTCGTCCAAGCATCCACGATGGCTATTTTGATTCTCGCTGCCAACAGCAGCTTTGCCGGATTCCCGCGCCTCGCATCGATCCTGGCCCACGACGGCTATATGCCGCAGCAAATGAGAGCCCGTGGGGATCGGTTGGTCTTTTCGAACGGGATCATCATCCTCGGCCTTTTTGCCTGCGCGTTGATCATTGTCTTCCGCGGGGATACCCACGCACTCATTCCGCTCTATGCCGTTGGCGTCTTTTTGTCCTTTACGTTGTCCCAAACAGGCATGGTGAAACACTGGCTGGTCAAGCGAGGCCGGCACTGGCGCAAGCGCCTCACGATCAACGGCTTAGGGGCACTGGCGACTGGGCTCGCGACCCTGATCATCGCCGGCACCAAATTCATGAACGGCGCGTGGATTGTGATCGGCCTTCTTCCTCTGCTCATTACCTGCTTCCGGGCGATTCACCGGCACTATGTGATCGCCGGGAAGCAGGTTGAGTTGGAGCGGGACCATCGTCCTCCCCAACCGAAGCGGAACACAGTGGTCATCCCGATCAGCGGCGTGAATCGGGCCGTTCTGCGCGCGCTCGACTATGCACGAAGCCATTCCTCGACGATACGGGCGGTCCTGGTCAACGTCGATAAGGAAGAAACCGCACTGACTGAGATCAAGTGGGCTCAATGGGGATGCGGCGTGAACCTCGTGGTGCTTCCCTCGCCGTACCGTTCCGTGTTGAGATCGCTGTTGGATTACATCGAGGATTTGCTCCAGAAGGATCCCAACGGCTGGGTCACCGTCGTCATTCCTGAAATTCTTCCGGCACGATGGTGGCAGAATATCCTGCACAACCAGCGAGCTCTCATGCTGAAGGCAGCATTGCTTTTTAAAGAGAGGGTGATTCTCATCGACGTGCCATTTCATTTAGAGAGGTGATAGCGCAATGCAACGTAACAAGCTAAAGGCAAGAAGTACAAAGCTGGTCCTGAGCTTTTGCCTTTTTGCTTTTACCTATTGCCTGTTGGCCCGCACCGAACATGCGCTGGCCTTTAGGATCATAAGCCCGACCGAAGGCAGCGCCTTGAAGGCAGGTGAAACTGTGCAGGCCAAGGTAGACCTCGGGAACGACCCCGGTGTCGTCCAAGTTCGGTATTACTGGTACGCCGAGATGGATGAGACACTGGTTGAAAAAGAGGAAGTCTCCTCCACCGGCTCTATCGTCGCAAAACCCGGGCTGGTCGCGACGGCATCGGACGACCCGCCGTTCAGCGGCAAACTGCGAGTCCCGGAGGAAGCCATCGGGACCATGCGCCTACTTGCCGTCGCGGATATCTCACGCGGGCGCCTCGGAGGCCGATCGGCCTTTGACGAAATTTTGGTGAAAGTTGAACCCGAAGCCGAGATCACATCTATCGAATTCGAAACGGACAAACCACTGCGCCTCGGGAGGGCCGGGCAGGCCGCGACCTATGGTCAGGTTGACTCTCTGGGCAAGATCTTCGAGCTTCCGGTCGTGGCGTTGTTCTCCGACGGCGTCCTTCGGTCGATACGGCAGCCGGGCACAGGAACTTCATATCGATCCTCTAACGAGAAGGTCATCAAAGTCCATTCCGGAGGACTTCTTCAAGTGGTCGGAAACGGGAGATCCACCCTTACGGTAAGCAATCGCGGCAAGCAGGCTGAACTCGATGTGATCGTGGAGGTTAATGAAGAGCCGAATGACCCGCCAATCGCCGACGCCGGAATGAGTCGGACCGTCAAGGCAGGGACTCGCGTGGAGCTGAATGGGATCAGAAGCCGGGATCCTGAAGGGGAGGCGTTGTTTTATTCATGGAGCCAGGTAAAAGGCAGCAAGGTGCCGTTGCTCGATGTCAACATGCCCAAGGCCTCCTTCGTGGCGCCACAGGTTTCAGAAAAGCGTCCTTTCCGATTCAAGCTGCGGGTAACCGACAAGTTAGGCGCGGACAGTTTACCGGCCTATGTCGATATTGACGTGGAACCATAGCGGCATTTCGAACCTGAGTTCACCGTTGGTCAGGATGCCAGCATCAGATTCGCCGCCGGTTCGTTCCCTTTCAGGGAGACCAGATAGTCGCCCCGCTGCCGATGCCACAGCAGGACTTGGCCCGAACGGCTGAGCCGATCGACGGCTAAGAAGAACTGCGCCCAGTTCACGCCAGGTAACGAATCGGCCAGTTGGTCCAATGTCTGCGCACCTTTTCCCTTCAAAAGCCCAATGATCCACTCATCCACTGAAGGTCTTTCCTGCATCGCCGTGGCATTCGAACGTCGGTCGTCAACTGAGGCGCTCATGTTCGACCTCCATTTCTCGGCCCGCGATTTGACGCTTGTGAAAAGCTCCAATGATGTGACAGTTGTCGAGTGACAAGATACTACAATAATTAGACCAGTGAGTCATGTCAATATCGGGTAATTACTTTCTTGTGTAAGCTGGCGCCGAAGATGATCCCCCGCATACTGACGTTGTTCCTTCTGTCCTACCCCTCGTAAATGTTTCTTTCGCGGCATCGATACTCCCAGCATGAAGCGCCATGAGATCTTGCGAGCTATGTTGATGTCGGCTGCGATCGACTTCTTCCAGCCATTTGGTTAAGGCTGTGTTGACTGGCTTTTTCACAGTCGGTCTCGCGTTCCTCGACGGGTGTGCCTTCTATCCCACCCGGCCTACCTGGGCTCGGCGTTTCATGCTCCTCGACCGGCGTTCCTTCGATCACGCCACGCTGATCGGCACGATCTTCATCGTGTTCGTTCTGTGTTTCCTTCATACCCACCTCTCATCCTGCTCTCATGTTGAGGATTTGCGGAAGTACGTGTCATGCAACCCACCGCATGAACTCGGACGTCTGGCGCCGTACTTTCTTCCCGTGGGCGCATCCGTACAACTGTTTACTGCGGTTGCGACGGATGACCGGATCGACGACATCACCGCACTGCACACAGCGCTCGGCCACAAACTCCAACTGTCCTGTGTCGTCCTGCAAATCCATGTACCGTGTGGGCGCCAGAAATCCCCCGCAACGAAGGCATTCTCCGATCGCCCGTTGTTGAATGACTAGGCCAGGCCCCTTCGCCTCCACACCATCTTCATGTGCGACCTCGTCCTCAACCACTTGAAGTGCCATATTTTGAGATGCCATATCGAACCTCCTCTCCTTTCGGATCCCGTCCATGAGAAGGATGCATTGAGGTCGGAGACTGCAAATGTTGCACCCCACGGCATCTTTTCCACGGAAGAAATCATCGATGAATGAATTCTCAACGAGATAGAGAAAGAGCAGCCTTTATGGCGTGATATCGTAGCGATTCAGCAATTTGGAGCGTCTTGTCAAGCGGCCTCGGGTAAGACCAAGATGAATTGACTTGCAGTACGCAAGTTTCTGGCAACCTCCCAGCTTGTCCGGAAGAGGACAGACCGCTCCGCTATGGGATAGCTGATCCTTCTCCTCGTCAGACAACTCCCTGCATGGAGCAGAGAAAAAAGATGACACCGAGCGACCGACGTGCTGATTTCACCTGCGTGGAAAGGCAGCTAACAATAGCAGACACGGGGATCGTCTTGGGCATGGATCACGATAACGTTCGGCTTCGTCATTACATTAGCGGACGGGCGATCAGCAATCAGCCACGGCCGACGCGGAACTGAAGGAACAAGGAAAAGCAGCGACTTACCCACCAAAGTTAGGGATCAAATCACCTTATCAGGAAATAAGGGAGGTGCCATGGAAATGACTAGGGAGGCCCAGTTGGGAAAGCACGAAACATCGGTGAGCCAATATGAGAAAGCGAAGGCGTCCTTCGCCGTCGGAAAGATGGACAGCATTGCATCGACCGCAGGCGAGAAGCTGGAAGCTGCGGCGAGCCAGCTCGAAGAACGGGTACAGGAGACCATGCGAGAAGTCAAAATGTCCGTCCTCGATATCGTGGACCATGTGAGAGATACGGCCGAAAGCTTTATCGACAGGACAGAGAAAGTGGTTGAACAAACAAAGCAGGGGCTTGATCCTCGATATCAAACGAACCGCCACCCTTGGCTGATGATGGGAGCCGCTGTTCTAGCCGGCTTCGTCATAGGCACGATCGAACAGCGGCGAACCTCCGGTCGGCCCGTGGGTTCTTCCCGCTACGCTTACCAAGGTCCACCTTATGGTCGAGGCTCCCGTCTCGTCCCACGAACGAATATTTGGGACGGCGTTGTTGGGAAGGTTCAAGAGGAAATCGAGTACGCCAAAAGAGCGTTGATTAAGGAGGGAAGAACCTTTATTCACGATTTCTTCCAGCAAGTCCTCCCCGCGTTGCTTACGCCCCTCCATCCGAGACGTCCGCAGGGATCGACGTCCTCGTCGAGGCTCTGTGACGAGGCTCAGGATGATGGATCACACTCTTCCCGCCTCAGAGGCTAAGCGGTCGTACAGGCGATGAAAGGTCGTGCGGGTCTTGCATAATCAGGTGTAACTTGCACAGCCTTTCCGTGGCACATCATCTATGGATACCTTTCATGATCTGGCCCGACAGGTGACCGCCTTCGCACCACGTCTGGCCATCGGTGCATTCGTTTTTCTGATCTTCTGCCTGGCCAGTGTCGTCACACGTCGGCTTATTCTTCGTGTCAGTAAAACTGCGGACGTCAATACACGCTTCATCATCAGACTCGCAGGTCGAACAGCGGCCATCGCGCTACTGGCGTTTGGAACGGTCAGTGCGCTCGGTACGATGGGCATCAATGTGTCGGCGCTCGTGGCTGGATTGGGGCTGACTGGTTTCGCGCTGGGATTTGCGCTCAAAGACGTGTTGTCGAATTTCTTGGCGGGAGTCTTGATCCTTCTCTACCGACCCTTCGAACTCAATGACTACATTGTCGTAGCGGGATCAGACGGGGTCGTCACCGAAATCGATCTGCGTTATACCACCCTGCAGAAGGAGGGACAGAGGTTTCTGATTCCCAATTCAGTACTCATCACCAACAGCATCAGCGTCCTCGAGAAGAATATGGGGGCAAAGTGATAAGGCAATGGCGGACAGATGAAGAAACAAAGACGACCAGAACCGTTCAATCCTGCTCTACGCCATTATCTGCCTAGCTCTTTTGCCCTACCTCACAAAGTCTGCGTTTTCGAGTCAGCCGGCCGCTTGCCCGCCGACTCTAATAGGTCTCTCCCCACCAGAATCGGCGCCTTGAAGTGAACGGCCAGCGCAATCGAGTCGGAGGACCGGCTATCGAAGACCTTGATCGTGTCTTTCATGGCAACCGTCAAGGCCCCGTAGAACACGCCGTCCTTTAACGAAATGACAGTCTGCGTGACCTTCCCACCGAACGAATCCAGAATCGTGCGCATGAGATCGTGCGACAGCGGTCGGCTCAGCTTCTGCCCGGTGAGTGCTGCCTGTATGGATCCGGCCACTGTCGCATCAACGAAAATTGGGATAATCCGATCCTCCGCTTTTAGGAGAACCACCGGGCCATGGTCCGAAAGACGGACCTCCACATCCCTAATCTGTACCTGGCCGTCTTGAGGATCACCCTCAGCGCCGGAAAACGACCCGGGCAACACGAGAAAGAGACAGACACCAAAGAGCGCCGGTATTGTGTGCAGGTACTTCATCATTTCCTCCTTCGGCGTCGAGATCCGGCAAAGTTTCGGTCTCATCTCACTCGCATCTGATGAAGGGATTATATTCCCTTTCGAACCCGATCTCCGTCTCCGGCCCGTGACCGGTAATGACCTGGGTGTCCTCGGGCAAGGAATACAGCCGTTCGCGAATCGAGCGCTCGATCGAGTCAAAATTCCCGCCCCAGAGGTCCGTTCTGCCGATCCCGCTTCGAAACAGTGTATCCCCCGATAGCAGGAGCTTCTCCGCTTGAAATACAAAGCACATCGAGCCCGGGGAGTGCCCCGGCGTATGCAGAGCGGTCCCCGCCAAGCTGCCCAGCACGATCTTCTCCTCATCCTGCAACCAGTACTCCGGCGCCGGAACCGGCACGTAGGGCACGCCGAACGTGCGGCACTGGACCTCCAACAGGTCCCAGAGCGGTTGATCGGCCGGGTGCAAACAAAGCGTGGCACCGGTCGCCTTCTTGATCTCTCCGGAAGCAAGGAAATGATCAAAGTGCGCATGGGTGTGCAGGACGCTGACGATGGACAAGCCCAGGTCTCGAACCTGTTTCAAGATCTGCTCATGCGCGCCGCCCGGATCGACGACGATCGCCTGTCTGGTGATCGGATCACCGAGGATCGAACAATTACATCCTAGGGGCGGCACCGAGAATGTCCTTCGAATCATCGTCGGCATGCGGCTCTCCATGCGGCTATTGTCTCATGCTCCGCTCGATCTCGCCACCCCCTGCCCCGGAGGCGGCACGCAGGCGAACGACGCCATGTTCTTTTCTAGCGCCGTCGCTCCACGTGAGCCGTCCAGATCACTTCCGTATCCAGAATCTCCCAGGCTCGATCGCGTCGACTCAGAAGAACCAGAAATCCAGCTCCGCTGCCGTCTTGGCGATAGTTACCGACATAGACCAAGCCGAGATCTTCCCGTGGACTGAATGCGACGCGTGACAATTCCAGCTTGATGCTCGACGCATCGTAATCGGTCTGCCAGAATGTCACAGGAAGCGGAGCCAGCGAAACCTCGGATCCATCATCTTCTTGGCCCGGATACGAGCCGGTAGCGCACGCCGAAGCTAAACTTCGGCTCGAGCCGCGAAGGACGCCGTAGCTTCATGAGGAAATCCGTCACGAGAGCCGGCTGGAGACTGCCGTCGAAGAATTCATTCTCCTTGAAGAACCGGCGAGGGTCCGGTTCCTCCTCCGGCCCCAACTGAGTGACCGTTAACCGGTTAATCATCACAAGCCTCGTGTCCGAGGTCAGGAACTTAGACTGGATCACGAGATCGTAGATAGGATATTCCTCCACCTGAACGAGATCCGGTTGATTCGACGGAACTTCTCCGAGCGTGATCGTTCCATCACAGATCACCACCAAAGCAAAGACAGCGGCCGACAGCCCGAACTGCAAAGAGCAGTGGTTAGAACACGGACGCATAGCGCGAGAATAGCGTGCCCGCTCCATCCGGTCAATTGGAGGCTATCCATTTCACCCGCCCACCCCAGGCGCGCCAAGACGCGCCCTTTCCCGATTTCACCCGCCCACCCCAGGCGCGCCAAGACGCGCCCTTTCCCGAGTACACCCGCCCACCCCAGGCGTCATTTCACCCACCCACCCCCACGCTGGCCAAGACCAGCTCCTTCCCGAAGGACGCGCTCCTCCCCGTTGCTCACCCCACTCCCCTGGCACCCTTTCACCCGCCCGCCCCGAGCTGGCCAAAGACCAACTCCTTGCCGTTTGCACCCGCCCTCCCCAGGCGTCATTTCACCCCCCCACCCCCACGCCTGCCAAGACAGGCTCTTTGCCCGAAGGACGCGCCCCCGCCCGAGGAATATTTGCATAAAATTCCAAACCATCCTAAAATCCCCGCCCAATAGACGATGACCAATCTGTGGTTGAGACATCGCCCCGGGGGTGGAAGCGCAATAGTTCTGATCCTGTCTTTATTCGTTCCGATCAGCTGCCAGCAGGACGAATCGCCACTGAAGAATGAAAACGAAACCCTGCGTAAGCAGCTTGCCACGCAGGAGTCCGTGGTGGTTTCCCTGCAGGAAGGCAACAAGGTCATGCAGCAGCAGATCGACCTCCTGAATCGGGAGCTGCGGGAAGCTAAGGAACAGGTCGAGCGCGTGCTTACCGAGCGAACAGCCCTTACCAACCAACTTGACGCCCAGGAAGGCAAAAATCGGAAATTAGCCGCTGATGCGCAGCGCGTGGCCGAGAAGGTCACACAGTTGGGTCAGGCGTTGCACGTAAATGATAAGGACGGCGCCGCCGATCAGCTTCCGCATCCACTGCCGGCAGTCATGAAAGCCGCCGAGGATGCGTTGGCCCGAAACGGCTATGCGATCCGCCTAAGCGTGAAGACCGATCAGAAAGTGGTGTATATAACCGATCGCAAGGTGTCGGCGCCCGCCTCGATCGAAGCGGCGGGGTTTCGTAATCAATACCTGGTTTCACTCCAGCCTCTCTCTACCACCAGCACCCGTCTGGTCGTGAAAGCTGAATTTGAGCGCATGACGCACGGAAACCGCGTGCTTCCCTCCGGACCGGACGAGACTGCTGAAATCGAAATGCGATTCATTGCCGACATCCGTAAGTCCCTCACGTCGGGAAAAACGTAATCGACCTGCCCCTCAGCGTTTTCTCTCAGTCTGCAGATGTATCGGACCACGTTTGCTTGCATAACCCCACGCAAATCCATTGCTTTGTCCTACTTCACCCCATGCTTGGTCGCAACGCGCCGCTTCAGCTATACTTATCAGAAGAAAGCCTTTGACTTTGCCTGCTTAGGAGATCTCATGGCGAAAACAAAGTCGTCCGATTCTGCCCACACCCGGGTGAAAGTCTTCGACTCGACGAATGAAATCAGTCAAGCTATTGAGAAGTTACGCAGCAAGATCGTGCAGGTTGAAGAACTCAAGAAAGATGGTCTTCCCTATCGCGATGCGTTGAAGGTGACCACGGAGTACCAAATCCGGGATACGATCCGAGAGGTCTTCGGAGCTCACTCGCCTGAATTTCACGAACATCAACACCATCGGATCAGAGTGAACAGCAAGGCTGGTGTCGATGACACCATTACGCTCCTACAAAATCTCGTTTTGGCCCTCGAAGAAAAAAGACTTCATTTGCTGGGGTTCCGGCCTCGCCCCGCTGCAGTAGTAACCCCTGAAGACAATGGGCATGATACCCCCGCCCCGGACGCGCCACCCCAACCCCAACCGCCACAACAGACGGCTCAAACCATACCAGCTCCAGCGGCCCCCGTGCAGACGGCTGAGGTTGAGGCTCCAGCCCCCGCCCCCCCTTCACCCGCGCCTCTCGTAGCTCAACACAATCCGTCCCCTCCCGCACCACGCGAAGCAGAGCGAGCAGCGATTCCCCATCCATCGCATTCGCACCATACGCGCAAGGGAAGATCGTCGGGGGAATCTCGTATGAAAGAGGCTGCACCACCTCCCCCTGTAGTCTCACAGCCAGTGGTTGCCGTTGCTCCTCCGATCGCTACGGTTTCCGCGGGGATTGCTCCCCAGCCCGTCCTTGCTACACCTCCGCCCCAACCTCAGGTAGTCCCCCCCATTCCAGTGAGTGCTCCTCCACCCGTGGTCGCCCCGCCTCCGTCCCCAGAGCCCGTCGCTCAGCAAGCTACGACCGATGCGATCGACGTGAGTGACCAGACGCCTGTTCAGCAACACACAGAGATGAACGTTGAGGTGACAATGCCCCCGACTACAGCGCCGCCGTCTGAGCACCCCAGTCCCAGACCTGACATGGACACCGTGACCCTCATTCAAAGAATTTGCACGCGTTTTCATAGTGTGGCGCGGCAACTTCGACAACGAAGTGATGATCGGTCAACACTCGAAGTCGAGGACGAGGTTGACGTGCAGGACGTGTTGCGCGCCGTCCTGTGCGCTCAGTTTGATGATATCCACACAGAGACTTGGAATCCCGCCTATGCCAACGGGATGCCCCGGGCCGACCTCGTTTTGAGGCAGGATGGGATTGTCATCGTGGCGAAGAAGACCAAGCAGGGAGTAGGAGCCAAGACCCTGACCGAGCAGCTTGGCGTGGACATCCAGCGCTACATGAACCACTCCCTCTGTAAGACCCTTGTGTGTTTCATCTACGACCCGGAGGGACGCATCGGCAATCCGGACGCTCTCGAAGCCAGTCTCGTTCGTCAACGGAGCGCACGCCGGATTGAAGTCATCATTTCACCCAGGTAGTTCCGTCTTCATCCGTTTCAAAGCTTCCGTCTGGGCCTACATCACTTTTCCCTCACCTCTCTATCTTTCCCCGCCGCCAAAGTACTAAGCTCGTAACGTCCGAGTAAGAACGCCAATGATCAGCTTGCTCCATGCAGCAGTGTTGTGTCTTCTGTTGGGGATGCCTTCGGCTTGGGGGCAAAGCCCTTTATCCGTTCAGTCTTCAACAGAAATGTTTACCGGAACCATTGAAGCGATTGATCACGACCTCCTTAAAATCATCGTCAAGACCGACGTCGGAAGGGAGGTCGCTGTACCACTTAAAGGTCCGGAACTCTTGACGGGTTTGACGAAGGGCGACCGGGTCACCGTTCAACTCGATGACCGGCACACAGCCACCAAGATCATGAAGGCCGCCATTCCGGAACTCACACCCCCTCCCGCGGATACGGGTTACTGACAATCAATCTCCAGCTGAATGCTCTTACACCGGTCGGAAGATGGTGATGTCCCGTCGGCTCATGAAGGTCTTCTGAAAAACAGCTCGGCAATTACTGTGCATTCCACGCCAAACGGGAGATAACCGGCATATCCAAGGAGAGGCATTTCGAAAATTTGAGCACGATGGACGTACGGCACGACATATTCCCAGTGGGCCAGGCTGTTTACATTCCACATCTCCCAAAAGAAGCCGCAGACCAATCCCGCGAGCGCCGGTAGCCAGATCGGCCTCCAGTCCCCCTTGCTCACGCGTGAGAAGACAGTGGACTCCCCGAGCATAGCTTGAAGTGACGTGATGATGATCAGGGGGGCAAGCCAGAGAAGCGGAAAGAGATAATCCGGCCAGATTCCGATTCCTATCAGACCGACACTCGCTAGAAGGAATCCGAGCCAGCCCACCACTTTGGCATGTCGGATCCTTATCGGCCACAGGTTGCGCCAAGCTTCGTTCAGTCGAGGGAAGGATGCCAGCCACTCCGTCGTACTGATCACCGCCGGCAGCACCGTCGAAAAAGGCAGGGTGGCATGGAGGAAATACTCCCATGCCGAGAACTCGCTGATACCGGCGTAATACCAATTCTGCACGAATCGGTTAAGGTACTCAAAGAACCACCAGAACGCCGCGCTGAGCGGAAACAACCCCAAGAAATACCGGGGCCGATCCCGCATCAGGCAAGAGCCGGTCCGGCCGACCGTCAGCGCATTGACGATGAGAATGTACCCTATCCACAGCGGAGTGAACGTAAACGGCTGCAGGTCGGCAAACCAAGGGAAACGAGTCCATGCCAGCATCCACGCGACAGCGACAACACCGACTCCGGCCCATCCCCACCATGGAAAGGGTTCGGTGCGATCGATCGTCACACCATTCGGGTTTCACCTGAGAGACACGGATAAGAAACGGGGTGGTGATGGTCCCGACGAGGACAGCGAGACCGATGAAGGCAGCCCATGAAAATGGCGCATGGTCAACATATCTCGTGAGAGGAGGAAACTCGAGGTATCGTTCCAATGGATGCCCGGCCATGGCCACACCAAGCAACGGCAGGCCGACCAACAATGCGAGGACACAGATGATCATGGGTGAGTTCACTGCTCAACCCTTCCTGTAGTGAAACGGGGTCAGCTTGACCGCGAACCTGGAAGAAGGGGTCCCGCGTGGAAGCCCTCATTTGAGTGTCACAATGACGGATCGGCTAACTGAGTGGGCGAACGCGAAATGGTTCGAAAAACGGCTGGCCCTTCATTCCGGGTCGATACGCCCGTTTTGCCGCCGCTTGGGCCTGCTCACAACTCGCGCGCACTTGAGCGTCCGTCTTCCTGTTCGCCGACACGGCATTTTGGTAGAGTTTGGCAACCATGCACTGTACGCCCAAGAATGTCGTCTGGCGGGTGCTTGAGGGATCAAGACTGAACACTTCCTGAACCGGGTCGGCAGGTTTGGCACCTTCGCACTTGCAGTAGCGACAGGACATCAGCTGAGGGATGACCTGGGCGCTGAAAATGACATGTTGGACTTGCCACGGATCTCCGCTTTCCGCATAGGCCGACGGATCAGCGGCAATGGGAATTGCTCGAAGGAGAAGCCGCGCCACGGCGATATGCTCATCGTGCCCGCTCACACCGCAATGGTCGTCCATCGCTACCACCACATCGGGCTTTCGTTGGCGCAGGAGGGTAACAATATATCCGACCGGATCTCCTTCTGTGCTCCATTTGGCAATCACGTCGTCGGACGTCGCCTTAGCCGTCCAGTCGCGGGAGGAGCAGTGGCCGGCATAGAGTCAAGAGCGGTCAGAGAATGAGGCCCGTTGATGAAAGGGCCGATGTCGTGACCGTCTGCTTGAAGCAGAGACGCAGACTTCTCAAACAACTCAGCACGGGCGGCTCCAATTTCGGATCCCCGACGCAATCCGCCCCATAGCTTGTCGCTGTTCTCCCCTTTGGTGAGGGTGGCCATGAAGAGCGATCCCGACACTTCTTTACTACGGGCGAGCAAACCGCTTGCAGACGTTTCATCATCAGGATGAGCGGCCAGCCAAAGCACCCGTTGTGAACTGGCTAATATCTCCAAAACAGTTGTAGGGGTAGAGGGCTGTGTTTCCCCCTCCCCCGCATAGACGGTCGCCGTCACGATCAACAGGGTAGTGAAGAGTCCGGTCGTTTTCTTGAGGCGATCACTGCATATCAACATGAGTGTTCCCCTTCCTCCTCATTGAGGCGTTCTTGATCCCTCACGCTACTACTGTACGATCCAGGTCTTCAATGGGCCGTCGTCAAGCATGGGTCGCCATCTACATGGCCGGCTACCGGGCAGACTTGCCGCCACTCCGCCCATAACCATTCTTTTGGTGTTCGAGAATTTGAAGAAGACTGCTCACCGCGCGGAGAGTGGGCAGGAGAGAAACGAGATGGTCAGCCTTTATGCGCGATGTGTTTGAGGCAGCGCCACCGAGATCTGACCTGTTTTCCGCCTTGACGGCGCTCGGTGGCCCGCCTGCGTCCCAAACCCGGCCGGACCGCCATGTGATCGCTCGCATCCATCTGAGCTTTTTTCGATCGGCGTCTCGCGCTTCGCTCTTCGTCGTTATGCAGACCCCTTTACCGACTTGCCCGCGCTAAGATACCGGTCAATGCCTGCAGCCGCTTTTCGGCCTTCGGATATCGCCCACACGATCAGGGAGGCCCCTCGCTTCGTATCACCCGCGGCAAAGACGCCGTCGACGTTTGTCATGAAGTTGATGTCCACGGCTACGCTCCCGCGGGCATCGTACTTCACTCCTAATCCGTCCAACAGCCCGTTCTTCACCGGACCGGTGAAGCCCATGGCGAGCAGGACCAGGTCCACCTCCATGTCGAAATCGCGTGTTCGGGATCGGCGTGAACTGCGCCGTTCTCGAACGCGACCCGGTGCGCGTGCAGTTTGGTGACGTGACCGTTGCGGCCGGTAAACTTGGTCGTCGAGACGCTCCACTGGCGATCGCACCCTTCTTCGTGCGCGTGAGACGTGCGAAGCTGCATCGGCCAGAGAGGCCATGGCGTGGAAGAGGCTCGCTCGGGTGGAGGTTCCGGGAGGAGTTCAAATTGGTGGACTTCGCTGCAGCCTTGCCGATGCGTCGTTCCCAGACAGTCCGAGCCGGTGTCGCCGCCGCCGATGATCACGACCCGCTTGCCCTTGGCCGTGATCGGTTCGTCGGTCAAGGAGTCGCCCGGCATTGCGCTTGTTCTGCTGCGTGAGATACTCCATCGCCGGATGAATGCCCTTGAGTTCCCGTCCGGGGACCGGCAGTTCGCGCGCCTGCTCGGCGCCCATGGCCAGGCAGACGGCGTCGTATTGGCGCCGCAGGGTCTTCGCCGTCGACGTCCACGCCGACATGAACATTCGTTTTGAACTCGACCCCCTCGGCCCTCATCTGCTCCAAGCCGCCGGTCGACGACCCATTTCTCCATCTTGAAATCCGGGATCCCATAACGCAACAAGGCCACCGATCCGATCGGCTTTTTCAAAGCACCGTCACGCGGTGTCCGGCGCGGATAGCTGCTGGGCCGCGGCCAGACCGGCCGGGCCTGACCCGACGACGGCCACGGACTTCCCGGATTGCGAGACCGGTAGGATCGGCTCCACCCATCCCTCGTCGAACCCCTTGTCGATGATGTTCCACTCGATGACCCGAATGGAGACCGGCGCCTCATTGATCCCGAGCACGCAGGCCGATTCGCACGGCGCCGGACACAGACGGCCGGTGAACTCCGGAAAGTTGTTAGTCGTGTGCAAGGCTTTCAACGCATCTTTCCAGCGACCGCGGTGCACGAGGTCGTTCCACTCCGGAATCAGATTGACCACCGGACAGCCGTTGTGGCTCTGGCAAAACGGAACCCCGCAATCCATACAGCGCGCGCCCTGCGCCTTGAGCGCCTCTTCCGGCATCGGCTCGTAGAATTCCTTCCAGTCCTGGATCCGAAGCTCAACCGGCCGGCGCTTGGGGCCCTCACGGGGATATTTCATGAAGCCCTTCGGATCAGCCATGGGCCACCATATCCTTCCGGGCCCGTCCCTTGGCCACCGCGGCTTTGCTCTCAGCCAGCACCCGCTTGTAATCGATCGGCATGACCTTCACGAATTTCGGCAGCATTGTCTTCCAGTGATCGAGCACTGTCTTCGCCTTGCGACTCCCCGTATATTGGAGATGAGACTCGATCAGTTCCGCAAGAGCGTTCTTGTCCTTCGGCAGTGGAGACCTTTTCCAGTTCGACCATCCCCAGGTTGCAGCGTTGTTCGAACTTGCCGTCCTCGTTGAAAACAAACGCGATGCCGCCTGACATCCCGGCCGCGAAATTGCGCCCGGTCTTGCCGAGGACGACGACCACGACTCCGCCCGTCATGTATTCGCAGCCGTGATCGCCGGTGCCTTCGATGACCGCGCGCACGCCCGCTGTTGCGAACCGCGAACCGTTCGCCTGCCATGCCGTAGAAGTAGGCCTCACCTTGCGTCGCACCGTACAGTGAGGTGTTGCCGATCAGAATGGTGTCCTCGGGGACTGAATGTGGAGCCCTTCGGCGGGTACCACGATGATCCTTCCGCCGGAGAGCCCCTTGCCCAGGTAGTCGTTGGACTCTCCTTCCAGGGTCAGCGTGACGCCTCTGGCGAGAAACGCGCCGAACGACTGACCTGCGGATCCGGTGAACTTGATGTGATCGTATCCGACGGGAGCCCCTCGAGCCCATACCGCTCTGGCAATATGACTGGACAGGACTGTCCCCACTGGTGCGGTTGATATTGCGGATCGGTAGATCCAGCCGCCACCGGCTTTGGCCTCGGTCAAGGGCCGATCGCGCAGAGTTCGACAAGCTTATAATCCAGAGCCTCGTGCCAGACCGTGGTCCTGCTTCTCGACGCAGTGCGTGGCGACCTCGGGGCCGACGTTCGGCTGTGCAGGAGCGGAGACAGATCCAGTCCCTTCGCCTTCCAGTGATCGACGGCCTTCTGCGCCTTGAGTTTGTCGACACGCCCGATCATCTCGTCGAGTTTACGGAAGCCTAGTCGTGGCCATCAGCTCGCGCACTTCTTCGGCGACAAAAAAGAAATAGTTGACGACGTGCTCCGGCTGGCCGGTGAACTTCTTTCGCGAGGACAGGGTCCTGCGTGGCGATGCCGACCGGGCAGGTGTTCAGATGGCATTTGCGCATCATGATGCAGCCTTCAACGATCAGCGGCGCGGTCGAAAAGCCGAATTCCTCGGCGCCGAGGAGCGCGGCGATGACCACGTCGCGGCCGGTCTTCATCTGCCCGTCGGTCTCGACGCGGATGCGCCCGCGCAGATTATTCAGGACCAGGGTCTGCTGCGTTTCGGCCAAGTCCCAACTCCCACGGAATGCCGGCATACTTGATGGAGGAGAGCGGAGAAGCGCCGGTCCCGCCGGAGTCGCCGCTGATCAGAATCTTGTCGGCATGGGCTTTGGCCACGCCGGCGGCCACCGTCCCGACGCCGACTTCGGCCACGAGCTTCACCGAGATGTCCGCCTCGGGGTTCGCGTTCTTCAGGTCAAAGATCAGCTGGGCCAGGTCTTCGATCGAATAGATGTCGTGATGAGGCGGCGGTGAGATGAGCTGAACGCCGGGAGTCGAATACCGGAGTCGGGCGATGGTCTCGTCCACCTTGTGGCCGGGCAGTTGTCCGCCCTCGCCCGGCTTGGCGCCCTGGGCCATCTTGATCTGGAGTTCCCTCGCGTTGACCAGGTAATGAGTCGTGACGCCGAAGCGGGCCGAGGCGACCTGCTTGATCGCGCTGTTCTTGGAATCGCCGTTGGGCAGGGGAATGAAGCGCTCCGGGTCCTCGCCGCCTTCGCCCGTGTTGCTTTTGCCGCCGATCCGGTTCATCGCGATCGCCAGCGTTTCGTGGGCCTCTTTGCTGATGCGCGCCGAACGACATCGCCCCGGTGGTGAACCGCTTGACGATCTCGGTGCCGGCTCGACCTCGTCGAGCGGAATCGGTGTTCGGCGAACCGTGAAGCTCGAGCAGTCCCGCGCAGATTCGGACGCGACGCTTGCTCTCGTCGTTGACCAATGCCGCAAATTCCTTGTAGGTCTTCGGGTCGTTCGCTTGGGCGGCGTGCTGGAGCTTCGAAGATCGTCTCCGGGTTCCAGTTGTGGTGCTCGCCCTGGACGCGGTAATGGAATTCCCCGCCGAAGTCGAGCTGCCGGATCGGAGCCGGATCGATAGGCCATCGCGTGACGGCGCAGGGTCTCCTCGCCGATCTCGTCGATCCCGATCCCCTCGATGCGGGACGGCGTGCCGGTGAAGTAGCGGTCGATCAGATCATGGTTCAGCCCGATCGCCTCGAAGATCTGCGCGCCGCAGTAGGACTGCACCGTGGAGATGCCCATCTTCGAAAAGATCTTCAGCAGACCCTTGTTGATGGCCTTGATGAACTTCGACCTCGGCCGTGGCGGCATCGACGCCTTCGGGCAGGTATCCTTCTCGCTCCATGTCGATCAGCGTCTCGAACACCAGATACGGATTGATGGTTCCGGCGCCGTAGCCGATCAAGGCGGCGAAATGATGGACATCGCGTGGCTCCCCGGTTTCGACGATCAGTCCCACTTCCGTGCGCGTGCACTCACGGATGAGATGGTGGTGTACGGCCGAGATGCCGAGCAGGCTCGGAATCGGCGCCCATTCTTCATTGACGCCTCGGTCGCTGAGGATCAGGAACTTATAGCCGTCCTTGATGGCCTCGGAGGCCTGCCGGCAGAGTTCATCGACGGCCGCCTTCAACCCGTCCGGTCCTTCGGCCACGCGGAACAGCATCCGCAGGGTCTTGCTCTTGAAATGCGGATCGGCGATCACGCGGATTTTTTCGAGATCCGCATTGGTCAGGATCGGCTGCTGCACCTTGATCCGGCGGCAGGATTCCGGCGCTCTCTTCCATGACGTTCGGCTTCGGACCGATGTTCGTCACAAGCGACATCACCAATTGCTCGCGGATCGGATCGATCGGCGGGTTGGTGACCTGCGCGAAGAGTTGCTTGAAGTACTTGAACAGGAGCTGAGGCCGATCGGATAGCACCGCGAGCGGAGTATCGGTCCCCATGGACGAGACCGGTTCCTCGCCTGTCACGACCATCGGGGTGACGACCATCTTCAGCTCTTCGACCGTGTAGCCGAACGCTTGCTGGCGCTGGCGGATCGTCGGATGATCCGGCTGCGGTACGTTGAGCGGTTCCGGCAGCTCATCAAGGGACATGCCATACTGCCTGACCCACGCTCCGTAGGGCTTCTGCTTGACGATTTCGGCCTTGATCTCCTCGTCATCGATGATCCGGCCCTGGACCGTGTCCACAAGGAACATGCGCCCGGGTTGGAGGCGGCCTTTTTGGCGGATGCTTTGAACATCAGCCGGCAGCACCCCGGCCTCGGACGCAAGCACCACGAGATCGTCGGTCGTCACCTGATATCGACAGGGACGTAGGCCGTTCCGATCGAGCGTCGCACCGATGAGCTTGCCGTCGGTAAAACAGACGGCCGCCGGACCATCCCACGGCTCCATCATCGCCGCGTGGTACTGGTAGAATCCGCGCCGTTGCAAGTCCATCTGCGGATTGGCGACCCAAGGCTCTGGAATCAACATCATCATGGCGTGCGGCAGCGAACGGCCACCAAGTACGAGAAACTCGAGCGCATTATCGAGGCAGGCCGAATCGCTCTGCCGGTCATAGACGATCGGAAAGAGCTTCGGGATATCGTCACCGAACAGGTCGGACTGCAGACGGCCCTGCCGCGCCCGCATCCAGTTGACGTTGCCCTTCAGCGTATTAATCTCGCCGTTGTGGCAGATGTACCGGTACGGATGCGCCAGCGGCCAGGTGGGAAAGGTGTTGGTGCTGAACCGCGAATGGACGAGGGCCAGCGCGCTGGTCACACTGGATTCTTTGAGATCCAGATAGTACGCCGACATCTGGCTCGGCAGCAGCAATCCCTTGTAGACGATGGTCTGGCCGGACAGGCTGGGAATGTAGAAATGCTCGCGCCCTTCGATGGCCGATTCGCGGACGGCCCGCTCGGCGCGCTTGCGGATTACGTAGAGCTTTCTTTCGAACTGGTCTTCATTCAGGATATCGCGGGCGATGAAGAGTTGCCGAATGACCGGTTCCGTCCGGCGAGCCTGTACACCGATCGCGTCGCTGTTGACCGGCACGTCCCGCCATCCGAGAAACCGGGCCCGTTCTTCGGCAACCACTTTTTCCAGGAGCGTCTCGCACGATTTTCGCTGAGCCGTGTCCCTGGGCAGGAACGCCATGCCGACGCCGTACTCTCCCGCATTTGGCAATTTGACGCGCACACTCGCCGCCGCGCGCTTGAGAAAGTCATGTGGAACCTGAAAGAGAATACCGGCACCGTCCCCTGTACAGGGATCGCATCCTTGGGCGCCGCGATGGAACAGATTCTCCAACACCTGGAGACCTTGCTGGACGATGCGGTGGGACTTTCGGCCTTGAATATTGACCACAAAGCCGATGCCGCAGTTGTCCTTTTCAAATTGAGGGTCGTAGAGTCCCTGTTTCGGAGGAAGGCCCGGAACGTCCATCTCGCACCTGTTCAACTAGTTGTGAAACCGACGGTTTCGGCCGAACGAAATCGGAGAGGAAGACCGCGTCGTTGAACGGTCACGATACTGGATGCCGCCTTCTTCTGTCAACAAGAAGAGTACCATTCGGGGCAGACGCTCCTTTTCCTTTTTCACTCACCCACCTCGCGCCTCTGTAGCCGCGAAGTCACGGCTGAGCGGCGTTCAAATAGCGCCCTGTTCACTATTCTCACCCGCCGCGCCGGGCGATTAATGTCACCCGCTATTTCACCCTCCCAATCCCCATCCGCGCCGAGACGCAGCTTCTTCCCATGGCCCGAGCTGGCCAAGACCAGCTCTCTTGCCAATTTCACCCACCCGGCCCCAAGCGTCATTCCCCCACCCACCCCACGCCTGCCAAGACAGGCTCTTTGACCGTGGGACGCGCTCCTTCCCGAAGGACGCGCCCTTTTCTTTTTTCACCCGCCCACCCCGGGCGCCATTCTCACCCACCCACCCCGAGCTGGCCAAGACCAGCTCTCTTCCCGTGGCACGCGCCCTTTGCCCGGTAGCTTGACATTAAAGTCGCGGCTGACCTAGTATCCCCGCATGCAAGAAGGACCGATGACCTCTTCCATTCAGACCATGGCGGACGTCTGGGACGCCTATCGTGGGGAACTGGAAGGGGTCGAAGATCAGGTCCGAAAAAATCTCGATTCCTCAGTGGCGCTGGTCAACACCGTAGCCGCCCACATCCTCAGCAGCGGAGGCAAGCGTATTCGCCCCTTGCTGCTGCTCCTCTCAGCCCGTCTCTGCGGTTACTCCGGGCAGGAAGATTTGCTCCTGGGAAGCCTCGTCGAGTTTATCCACACTGCCACGCTTCTCCATGATGATGTGGTCGACGAGGCAGATCTTCGGCGCGGCCGGCGGACCGCCCGGAGGGTGTGGGGAAACCAGATCAGCATCCTGGTCGGTGATTATCTCTATTCGAAAGCCATCTGCCAAATCGTGGGGTTTCGGAGCCAAGGCATCAATGAAGTCCTGTCGGAAGCCTGTCGAAAGATGGCGGAAGGTGAGGTTCTCCAACTCTATTACAACGGCAATCCTTCGATCACGGAAGCCGAATACCTTCGCATCATCGAACACAAGACGGCGGGATTGATCGCCGCCTCCTGTCGAATCGGTGCCATCATCGCGAACGCCTCCCCCGACAGGCAGACCGCCCTCTTCCGCTTCGGACAACACATCGGCGTCGCGTTTCAGTTGGTCGACGATACCCTTGACTACGTCGCCAATGGGGATCGACTTGGAAAGACTCTCGGGCAGGACCTCCGACAGGGAAAGGCCACGCTTCCGCTCCTGCATCTCCTGCACCATTGTTCGGACTACGACAAGCAGATGATCAAAGACCGCATGGAGACCCGCACACTGACCGAAGCGGATCTTCTGCGGATCATCAACCTGATGCAGGAGTATGGGTCCATCAGCTACGCCATGGAGCGTGCCCGAACGTTTGTGCTTGCGGCCAACCTGGCTCTTGCCTCATTCGTGGAGTCTTCGCCGAAGAGAGCCCTCACCATTGTGGCAGACTATATGGTCAATCGGGACCGTTGACTTCGCAGGCCGCTGAAAATGGTCCCCAACTTCGTTCTCAGTCGCGCGTCCCCCTCAACGTACGTGCCCTGTACGCCTCGGGGTCCACGCTCTCTGCGGCCTCGCTGCGAATCATTTTGAGCGGCGTGCCAAGGGATAGCCATCCGATTTGTTTCTCCAACTCCATGGGGCATCATGGCGAATCTGATTCCATTCCGAGGCGTGCTGTACGATGCGGCGGTGGTGAAGGACATTGCAAACGTGGTGGCCCCTCCCTACGACGTGATCGATTCCGACTATCAACACACCTTGCATGCGCGCCATCCGTACAATGTCATCCGTCTCGAGCTGGGGTTGGATCAGCCGAATGACGGACCGTCGCACAATCGGTACACGCGTGCTGCGGATCTGCTGAGTGCCTGGATGAAGAGCGGGGCGCTCCGGCGCGATGCCGAGCCGGCCATATACCTCTACACCATCGAGTACCGGCCGCCGTCCACGGGAAAGGAGTCCGACCAGACCTCCACGAAGACTCTCAAAGGTTTTCTCTGCACTGTCGAATTGGAAGAGTTCGGGACCGGCCGCATATTTCCTCACGAGAACACCCGGTCCGCAGCCAAGGCCGACCGTCTGGAACTGCTCAAGGCCTGCCGTTCCAATTTCAGCCCGATCTTTTCGCTCTTTTCGGACCCCGAAGGAACCGTCTTGCGATTATTGGAGAAATCGATCAATGCCGATAAGCCCCATATCGATTTTCGCGACGACTCCGCATTTCGTCAGCGGCTCTGGGCCATCACCGACCCGCAGGTACTTCGCGAGATCGTCGCCGCCATGAAGCCGAAGCCGCTCTTCATCGCCGACGGCCATCATCGGTATGAAACCGCCCTCGCGTATCGAAAGCTGAGACGGGACGACCCCGGCGGAGAGATAAGTTCAAGCGGAAGTCCCCGGCCCTATGACCAGGTGCTCATGCTGTTTGCAAGTCTCGAAGATCCCGGACTGACTGTCCTGCCGACGCACCGCGTGCTCTCCGCGCCCATACCGGCGGTCAGTGATATCAAGCAACATCTGCGCGACCCGTTCGAGACCGAGGAATTTGCCTTTGACGGTCGGTCGGAGGCACAGACGCGCGCGCGCTTTCTCAAAAGTCTGCGGCTTCAAGGACAGACTGGACCGGCCTTCGGCCTCGCGGTGCGAGGGACGGACGCGTACTTTGTGTTGGCCTTGCGCCCCAGTCACCGACCGAAGGCGGGGGCGTCCGAGCGAGACAAGTTGGACGTCTCCATCCTGCAAGCCCAGGTTCTTCAAACGCTCTGCCCGACGCCGGCCGAGCAGGAAGCGATTGTCTATACCAAGGACGACGATGAAGCCCTCGACCTTGTACGACGCGGTAACGCACAGGCTGCGTTGCTGCTCAATCCGACGAAGGTCAGCGAAGTCCGGGCGGTCGCGGCCTCCGGCGGCAGAATGCCGCATAAGTCCACATATTTCTTTCCCAAGCCGCTCACGGGGCTGGTGTTGAATGTCATGGAAGCGTGACGAGAAGGGGTGAGGAGTAGCGCCATGAAGCAGAAAATTCTCGTGGTGGACGACGATCCTGATATCGTCATGACGCTCACAGATCGTCTCAACTCCCTCGACTACGACACCTTGACCGCAAGCGACGGGATGGCGGCCCTGCAGACGATCGAGCGTGAGACTCCCAGCCTGATGCTCCTGGATCTGGAAATGCCGCGGCTGTCGGGGCTCGAACTCTTGAAGAAACTCTCACAGGGGAGACAGAGTGCCCGCGATGGGTACGATCTTCCCGTCATTGTGATGACCGCGCACGGAACCATCGGCAAAGCGGTGGAAGCGATGAAGGAGGGCGCTCATGACTTCTTGACCAAGCCCTTCGATGTGGACCACTTATCGATCACGATCAAGAAGGCGCTGGAGCGGGAATCCCTCAAACGCCATGTGGCCATTCTGCGCACGGAGGTCGAGACACGATACGCGACTATTATCGGCAAGAGCGCGAAGACCCAGTCCATGATCGAGTTAGCGCGACGGGCGGCCAATTCCGACGCCAGCGTCCTGCTGTTGGGAGAAAGCGGAACCGGAAAGGAGCTGTTTGCGCGCTCCATCCACCAGTGGAGCCCCCGACACACCGCGCCGTTCGTCGTCATTAACTGCGTGGCCCTCACGGACACCTTGCTGGAAAACGAGCTCTTCGGGCACGAGAAGGGCGCGTTCACGGGCGCGGACCGTCTGGAAAAAGGCAAGATCGAGATGGCGGACGGCGGCACGATTTTTTTGGACGAGATCGGGGACATGCCGCAAGGCTTGCAGGCGAAACTGCTGCGCATCCTACAGGATCATGAATTCACGAGGGTCGGGGGAACCCGCCTGGTGCGGGTCAACATCCGCGTAATCGCCGCCACCAATAGGGACCTGAAACAAGCCGTGAAGGCGGGAGCCTTTCGCGAAGATCTCTACTTCCGCCTCAATGTGGTCAACATCACGCTGCCTCCGCTTCGGGAACGGGCCGACGATATCCCGCAACTAGCCGAGTTCTTCCTGAAACGGCACGCTCACGACGCCAAGAGACCTCATGTATCCCTCACGCCGGACGCGATGGAGGCGTTGAGCCGCTATCCCTGGCCGGGGAATATTCGTGAGCTGGATAACATCCTCGCGCGCGCCGTGATCCTGAGCCCCCACGATGAGATCGGAGTCGAACAGTTACCGCTCGCGACGGCTGAGATGGCTGCGGACGGGGAGTCGGTAGCAGGATCTCAGCAACTGCCTTACCATGAGTCGATGGAGCAATACAGCCGCATGATCATCTTGCGGGCGCTCCGAATCGCCAACGGCAGCCAAACCAAGGCGGCCGAGCAGCTCCAACTCCAGCGCACCTACCTGGCCCGCCTGATCCGGCAGAAGAAAATCGACGTCGAACCCGAACCTCCAACCGGCTAAGAATGTGCCTGCCGGGGGCGTTCTCAGTGCGTGCGAGATACGAGAACTCCTCCGCTGCCCATTCTTTCCGGCTAGTATTGCTGCCTACTCGTGCGATGCTGCCGGCATTCCTCTGGCGTCAATTGCCGAGCCGCTGCTTGGCTAATTCGAGAAGCTCGTCAAGAGACCCGCACAGTTCACACCGAAACACCCGCGCCGTCCGATCGTCACTCGCCGTCACCACCCAGCGCCCATCCGGACTGAATGCCGCCCGCCTCACGCCGCCGGTGTGGCCGCGCAGCACCGCGACCTCCTTCCCCGTGGCCGCCTCTCACACTCGTGCGCATTATAGGCTCTTGACTGGGTTGATTTTGGCCTTGGCCATGTTAGTAAGATAGGATAGCTGGGGTGGAAGCATGGCCATTGATCCTGTGTGCGGCATGACGGTGGACGAATCACGGGCGCCGGCGAAAGCGGAGCACGCAGGCAAGACCTACTACTTTTGCGCGCCTGGCTGTAAGCGGACCTTTGAAGCGAATCCTGAACAGGTTCTGCGTCAAGGTCCCAAGGGCATGGCGGCCACGCCGGTGCAGATGGTTAATCTCACCCGCCCACCCCAGGCGCGCCAAGACGCGCCCCTTCCCGTGACACCATCTCGGCAAAAACCGGCTGTGAGTCCGGCGGCTCCCGCCGTCAAGACTGGTCCGCCTTCGACCTCCCTCACGATCCCGATCGAAGGCATGTCCTGCGCCTCGTGCGTGGCGAGGATCGAGCAAGGACTACGCGCGATTCCAGGTGTCGTGAATGCATCCGTGAATCTGGCGACCGAGAAGGCCGCTGTCACCTATCAGCCCGAGGTCATCAAGCCGGCGGCGATCCGCGAGGCAATCCGCTCGCTCGGCTATACGCCGGGAGCCGAACCTGAGGCGCCGCTCTCCGGCGTCTCTGTGGCTTCCATGACGATCCCGATCGAAGGCATGTCGTGCGCGTCCTGCGTGGCGAAGCTTGAACAGGGACTGCGCGCCATCCCGGGCGTCATCGGGGCATCCGTAAATCTGGCCACGGAGAAGGCTACGGTGAACTATCAGCCAGGTCTCACCAATCCGGCCGCGATCCACGACACGATCCGCTCACTCGGTTACACACCGTTGGCCGAAGCGTTCACCTCGACAGTCTTGACCGAACCGCGAGAAGGCCACGTCCGCGCTCTCATCCGAAACTTTTGGATCGCCGCTGCCCTTACCGTGCCGATCATGATCCTGGGCATGGGCGAGCATCTGGGACTGACTATTCCCCGATCGACCTCCTACTGGCTGCAATTGATTCTAGCGACCCCCGTACAATTTTGGGCCGGCTGGCGATTTTACAAGGGCGCCTTCACCGTCGCGCGGCACGGTTCCACCGATATGAACACGCTCATCGCGGTAGGAACATCGGCAGCATACGGGTACAGCGTCGCTGCCACGATCGCCCCACAATGGTTCACGGCCGGAGGGGTGACTCCCGCGGTGTACTTCGACACTTCCGCGGCCATCATTACCCTGATCTTGTTCGGGCGCGTGATGGAAACGCGCGCAAAAGGACGCGCGTCCGAAGCGATCCGCAAGCTGGCCGGCCTTCAGCCGAAAGAAGCGCGGGTCATCCGGAACGGGCGGGAGATGGATATTCCCATTGCGGACGTCGTGGCGGGGGACCTGGTCGTGGTGCGGCCCGGTGAGAAGATCCCGGTGGACGGGATCGTGCGCCACGGCGCCTCGGCCGTGGATGAGTCGATGGTGACCGGTGAAAGCGTGCCGATCGACAAGAAACCAGGCGATGCCGTCATCGGCGCCACACTCAACCGCACCGGCAGCGTCAGAGTCGAAGCCACAGGGGTTGGTCGCGACAGCGCGCTGGCCCGCATCATGAAGATCGTGGAAGAGGCGCAGGCCGCGAAGCCGCCGCTGGCTCGATTGGCGGATCGAATCGCGTCGTATTTTGTTCCGGCCGTCATCGCCGTCGCGGGTCTGACCTTCCTCCTCTGGCTTCTGTTTGGGCCGGAGCCGGCCCTGACCCATGCCGTGATCAATTTTGTCGCGGTGCTGATCATCGCCTGTCCCTGCGCCTTGGGCCTGGCCACCCCGACGTCCATCATGGTCGGCATCGGAAAAGGAGCCGAGCATGGCATCCTCATTCGAAACGGGATCGCTTTGGAGCGCGCACACCAACTGACCACGGTTGTCCTGGATAAAACCGGGACGCTGACCCGCGGCCGGATCTCCGTGCGCTCGGTGGTCCCACTCGCGCCGGGCTGGACGTCGGAACGAGTTGTGGCGGTTGCGGCGGCAGTCGAGCGTGGATCGGAACATCCGGTCGGGGCAGCGATCGTTCGGCACGCGCAAGAAGAGTTGCGACTCGCACTCGACGACGCAACCGACTTTCGCGCCGTGCCGGGCCACGGCGTTCGCGCCACGGTCGGCAGGCTTTCGGTGTCCCTCGGTAATCTGCGCTTGATGGAGACCGATGGGGTCCCGGTCGGTCCCGACGCCGGGGCGACCGCCGAGAAGCTGGCAGGAGAGGGGCTGACTCCGATGTATATGGCCGTTCGAGAGGCCGGTGAGGAGATCCCTCGACTCGTCGGCGTGGTTGCCGTAGCTGATACGGTCAAGGATCATTCTCGCGAAGCGGTCGAGTCCTTACACCGGCTCGGCCTCGAGGTGGTGATGCTGACCGGTGATAATCCTCGCACGGCCAAGGCGATTGCAGATGAGGTCCATATCGACCGCGTCCTGGCCGAGGTTCTTCCCGAACAGAAGGCGCGTGAGATCGCACGGCTGCAGGAGCAGGGTAAGGTCGTGGCTATGGTCGGCGACGGCATCAATGACGCCCCGGCTCTGGCGCAGGCCGATATCGGGATCGCCATCGGAACGGGCGCCGATGTCGCGATGGAGGCCGCCGATGTGACGTTGATCAGCGGAGACCTCCGTGGCGTCGCCACCGCGATCGCGCTCTCGCGCGAGACGACGAAGAATATCAAACAGAACTTGTTTGCCGCCTTCATCTATAATATTCTTCTGATCCCAGCGGCCGCTCTCGGATTCCTCAATCCGATTTGGGCCGCGGCGGCGATGGCTCTCTCTTCGGTATCCGTGGTCGGGAACGCGCTCCGCTTGCGCAGATTCAAACCACCGGCCCATGCCTAGGATTTCTGCAACGACACAACACGCTTCATCCCCATTCGCTCCGCATTCCAGCAGTGACCGGACTGAACCACTGTAGAGGGAGGTCATGAAAAAAATCCTGCTCGGCATGGGCGCGCTGCTGGTTCTTCTTGTCGTCCTGGCCATTCTCCTCCCCTTTATCATTGACCTGAACAAGTACCAAGACCGCTATCGCCCGCTGATCGAGGACGCCCTCAACCGGAAAGTCTCCCTCACCGATATGCGGCTCACGATCCTCCCCCGCCTCGGGGTTCGGATCGCGGGGTTTACGGTCATGGACGATTCCGCCTTCAGCGCCGGCGCCTTCGCCTCCCTGACCGCCTTGGATGTCGGCGTGAAGTTGTTGCCGTTGTTGACCGGACGCGTCGAGGTCGAAGAAATTACCCTTCAGGACCCGGTGATCACGGTCATCAAGAATCGCCAGGGCGTGCTGAACGTGTCGACCTTGGGCGCGACTAGGGCGAGCCGGAGATTCGCGAGCCACAAGTCCCGCCTCCCCCTGCCGAGGAAGGGCCCTTGCGAGCGTTAGCCCTGCTCGCCGTGGATGAGGTCTCTCTGACTGGCGGCCGCCTGGCGTACGAGGATCACTCTTCCAAGACGCCGACGGAATATCGCATCCACGATCTCAGGGTTCATGTGCATTCGGTACGACTCGGGGAGACGCCTCGCCTGCACATGGCGGCAACCGTACAACCCTATAACCTTCCGGTCACAATCGACGGCGAGTTCGGGCCGCTTGCTGAAACGCTGGACCTCAAGGTGATCGATATCGCCATCGCCCTCGGCAAGACCATCCTGGCCATGAAGGGAAGCGTGGTCGGAGGCCATGTGCAACTGGTCCTGACCTCTCCGACGATCAACACGGCCGATCTACCCATCACACTCCCGCTGACAAAACCCGTTCAGGTCAAGGATCTTCGGATTGCGACAGAAGGTAGTTATCCGCCGAAAGAAGGAATCCCGATTGAAAGAGCCGTCGATGTCAAGTCTTTGAATCTTGCCGTCGTGCTCGGCGCATCAGTTGTAGCACTGGAGGGAAGCGCCGTTGGCGGAGAGGCCAAAATCAAGGCCAGTTCGCCCAGCATCAACTCCGCCGATCTGCCGATCGACCTCCCGCTCACAAAACCGGTTCTCGTGAAGGATCTTCTTCTGCAGGCAAAGGCCAAATATCCATTGAGAGAAGGCATCCCGCCGCAAGAGGTGGCGGATGTCACTGCGCTTGATTTCCGAGTTGTGTTGGGAAACTCCTCACTCGTGGTCAAAGGCAGCGCGATCGACGGCGATGTCAAATTGACCGCCTCGTCGCCGGCTATCAATACGGCAGACCTGCCTGTCACGCTTCCCCTTCGGAAGCCGATCGAGGCGAAGAACGTCCGCATGGCGGCCGGCATGAAAGGCTCGGAGGCCCGGCTTCAGAGCTTGGCATTGGACCTGTTCAATGGCCGGCTCTTCGCGCAGGGAGGTCTCACGATCGGGACCACCAGCCCTCCGTTTGATGGGAACGTCATTCTTGAGAAAGCGCAACTCGGCCCGATCCTCGACGCCGTGACAGATATGGTGTCGGCCAGCGGCACGGTTGGGCTACAAGCCGTTGTGCGAGGACGCGGCTTTACCATGGCGGAATTGACCAGGTCACTCGCAGGGACCAGTCACTTCGCCGTCAAAGATGGCAAGCTTGAGGGCGTCAATCTGGTTCAAGATCTGTTGGACACGCTGAAAGCCGCCGGTGTCCGGCGGGAGAACGTCAAGGCGACCATCTTTTCCACGGTCGAAGGAGATCTGACGATCAAAGGCGGCCTGGTCAACGTCGACCGCTTGCTGGTGGACAGCCATGACTTTCAGGCCACAGCCAAGGGGACGGTCGGCTTCGATCAGACCCTAAACCTCAGAGCCAACGTGAATCTGTCCGAGAGCCTCAGCAAACAGATCGCCGGGACATCGCCGGTCACCAAACTAGCGCTTAGCAAAGGCCGGATGACCGTTCCTCTGATCGTTGCCGGCACTGCTCAGTCACCATCGTACGCGATCGACGGCAAGGCGATCGGCGCCAAAGTGACGGAACAGGTGAAGGAGCAGGTGAAAGAGGCGGTGGGAGAACTGTTAAAGGGCAAGGATGGTAAAGGTCTGGACCTCGAAAAGGGCGCGGAGACGCTGAAGAAATTTTTCGGGCAGTAGCAGGCCAGGCAGGGCCTGCTCTTGCCCGTTCGACCGGACACGCAGACACGACAGGAGGGAATGGCATGTCGACGAAAGATCTCACCGTCGATCTTATGGTCCGTTACGGCTTTCAGGTGCTCGGGGCGATTGTCATCGTCGCGGCCGGCGTTTTCTTTGCCAAGTGGATCGGCAATGTCGTCCGGCGACGGCTCGAACGCCAGGAGATGGAACCGCCGGTCCGCATGTTGCTCGTGCGCATCGTCCGAGTCGTCGTCCTGCTCCTCACCCTCATGGTCGCGCTCGACAAGCTCGGATTTCAGATCGCCCCCCTCATCGCGGGGATCGGCGTGGCCGGGATCGGGATCGGAATCGCGCTTCAAGGCGTGCTGAGTAACGTCATCGCCGGACTCTCGATCATCTTCACCAAACCGTATCGTGTCGGGGAGCACATTTCGCTCCTCGACGTCCATGGTGACGTCACCGCCATCGATATTTTCTCGACCACCCTGATGCATCCAGACAAATCCCGCATCGTCATTCCCAACCGCAAGGTCGTGGGTGAGATCCTTCATAACTTCGGCACCATTCGTCAGCTCGACCTACGCGTCGGCGTCTCGTACGGGACCGATTTGGCCAAGGCGTTGGCGATCGTCCGCGACCTGCTTGCTCAAAACCCCCGCGTGCTCAAGGACCCGTCGCCGCTCGTGGGCGTCTCCGCGTTGGGCGATTCCGCGATCACCATCGCGATCCAACCGTGGGTGGCCGCCCTAGACTATGGCCCCGCGCAAGCCGAACTCAATCAGTCGGTCATCGAACGATTCCGCACCACCCAGATTGAGATCCCCTTCCCACAGCGCGAGGTCCGCTTGCTGAGGGAAGCCTAGTTGCGACTGATGAGGAGTATTAGCCCGATTGACGGGCCAAGACGCGAAGCGCCTGCTTGGCGGCTTCGGCGACCTGAGGATCGGGGTCGTCACGAAAGCGCCGGATTGCTCCCTCGAGAGCCTTGTCACCAAGGTCGGCTAAGATTGTCAGAACGATGGTCAGATGACGCCGTTCCGCCATCGCGCTTTCCAAGAGCGGTCTTGCTTGTCGGCCGGCTCGCGCCAGCAGAATCCCCGCGACACTACGCACGGTCTCGCGACTGTCACCGAGAGCGTCGACCAGAATGCTCCCTCCGGCTCCCGTTAGGCGCCACAGGAAGTAGACGATAGCCAGACGAACCGTTCCGAGTAGGATCGAGAGCCGATTCCAGCCCATAGGAGTTACAGCATCGACGGCACGTCGTACTTCTTCCACACTTCTGGGTCATGAGGGGCGCTGTGGTCGAACCAGATGGGAAGGACATGCTCGGTGATCTTCGGGTGCGAAAAACGCTGGCCGCCACGATCAGCGAGGATGACCAGATCGGCTCTCACCCGAATCGAGACGACCTTGGATACCTGTGAGAAGTTCGGCAGATACTTCGGAACATGGACCGGGCACGCGAGCAGAACCAATTCCTTCATCGTGACTCGAGCATCGTGGGACGCGAGCATAGCCACGCTGCCTCCGTGACTATGCGCGAATAGATCAGCCCCTTTCGCGGATTTTTCCACTAGCCAATCGGCCAGATCCGCTCCTCCCACGCTTCTCGCGGCATCGCTATACCCGCCGGACCATTCGAACCGATCGGGTTCGGAATAGAGATCCGGTCGAACGGTTGTGAGCAGGTACGTATGAAAATCCCCACCGGGCTGCCACCAACTCTCTGTCCGGGCCCACGTGCCATGAACGAGCAAGCTGGTTTGCGGCAGGCTGTTCTCCGCCTGAGAAAGGCCCTGTCGGACCAGCTCGAGCAGGCGAGGATGTTCAGGAGCCACCTGCGCGAGCGCTGTGAGCGCGACCTCGGCCGTCAGCCGATTCCCGCTGTAGGTGCCTTGCGCGAGAATGGCCAGCAGTTCCCGCGGCTCCGTCGTGAGATCGAAATACGACGCCGCAGCCGCCACGCGGGTGAGTTCGTCCGGATCCGAGAGGCAGGCTTCGAGGAGCTGCGCACCGGTTGATTGGCTCGGTGTCTTATGAAAAGCTCGGGCTATTTTCCCGACTCGGCGCCGGCGTTCGGACGGCTCCTGAGAGGGCAGTTCGCGCAGGTCACGGCGGGCGCCTTGGATCTCTCTTCGGCTGTAGCGTTCGCCTGACGGCCTGATCTCCGGAGACCCCAGAACATCCCGATCTTCCTGGGGCATTGCTCGACTCTTTTTCGTACGCTGGGGCGGGAGTGCTTGAAGCGCCGAGCTATCCCCTCGTATATCCATACCCAAGAGAAGCAATTGTGCGGCTCGCGACAGCACCGCACGCCGAGAAGTCTCTCTAAACGCCCGAGCGCCGGAGGCTGGTTTCTTGATCAATTCACTCGGCATGGCGGCGCCATTATAGCTCAAGCCGTTCCAGACTCTTCAAGCAATTCCTTCAAAAGCCGCGCGTTCTTGACTGCGTACCCACGCGCATCGTTGTTGAAGTAGACGAAGACTTCGATGCGCTCCCGCAGATAGCGCGTCAACTTCTGGGCTTCCTTCGCCAGCTCGTTCTTTGTGTAACTGGACGCGAATAATTCATTGCGGCCATGGAACCGAACGTACGTCCAGTCGGTCGTCAGCACGTCCTTGCGTGGATAGCGAGGCGAGTCGGCAATGCATAGGGCCGCGCCATGCCGCTTCAACAGGCGATAGATTTCGTCCGTAAACCACGACTCGTGGCGGAACTCGAAGACGAGCCGAAGGCGGCAATGCTCGGAGGTCCCAACTTCTATCTCAAGGAATTCGGACAGACGGTCTCTGTCCTTTCGAAAGCTCGGTGGAAACTGCAGCAGAATCGGACCGAGACGGTTCCCCAATGTGAGGGCGTTGCCGACAAAGGTGCGCCATGCCTCTTCCACGTCAAGCAGCCGCTTCGTGTGGGTCATGAGCCGGCTGGCTTTCACCGAAAAGAGAAACTCATCGGGCACTAGCCTGGCCCACTTTGCATAGGTCTGTGGACGAGGAAGATGGTAGAAGGAATAGTTCACCTCCGTGGTGGAAAACTCGCGCGCATAGAACTCGAGATAGCGCCGACTTGGCAAATCGTCTGGATAGAACGGGCCCTTCCAGCTTGAATAGGTCCACCCGGACGTGCCGATCCAGATGCGCGCTGCTGTCTCACTCTTCCTTGCTTGATTCGGAGCCGCAGCCATGGTCGGGTGACGCCATCCCTAGGAACTCATGCAACCGACTGAGGAAGACACTCCGGAGAGTGACATCATGAAGTCGCCGAGATCATGGGGACCTTACCATGAGCAGCACAAACCTCGATACGTTGCAAGGCCGCGCGGTCTCACCCAACCTCCATTTCGCCGCTGCACAACTCAGACGAGGTTCTGGTATTCGGGCCGATAGGCCTGCGCCTCAATGAAGGCTCGTACAACCCGCGGTTTCTCCACGCGCGCCAGACCACGCGCGAAGATGACTGCGGGGGGATACAGCAGCCCGGACTCCAGTTCTTCCGGAGTGACCTGTTCCACCACGCAAGATCAACTTGCCCAAGTCAGACAAGAATTCTTGTCGCGACTGAGCTGACCAGCACGGATCAAACTGGCTGTCAGAGGAAGCTGGATCGGTTCAGAGAAGAATCGTTCTTCTTGGTCGCAGCGGCAGGCCCAAGCGCTGTGTTCGATCGCTGAAGGTTATCACGATCGGCAGGCGTTCGGTCAATCAGCGGGGTCTCACGGAGGGGAATCTTGGCTTGCCATTCTACCTTTGCATCACGGCCATGCTTGAGCAGGTGCCTGCTGCCGTGTCCACTGCGCGATCTACAATCTTCACGTCGCGCAGCAGTTCGTGCACGTCCTCCTCTCGCACGATCTCAATATCCTGTTGGGCATTCTGCCCCGTTCGTTCCCGCAGCCGATCGCTCATATGCTCCTTGACCAGAACACGAATCTGCTTCGCGAGGTCCGCCCTGGCTACCAGCTCGGCTACACGCTGGCAGACCACCCGTCCCTTGGACAGATCCCCTTGCCCCACGCCGATGATGTACTTCCCCTCAGAGTAATGGCTCTCGGCTTCAGCCGCGGAAGCGCTCTCGTCCGAATACCACAGCATGAGCATCGTGAGGAACAGCATTCCGATCCCAAGATTTTTCATCGTCTGCCTCGGGCACGCCCACCGTACGATCGAGGCGGCGCGGCGTGTGGGGCGCGAAAAGGTCGATAATACGTCATGGGCGGAGCAGCCGAGGGAACCTGGTGCAAGGTCGGCGGAAGCCGTACTGGTGGGCGGAAGCGCGGGAAGGGCACGGAAGCAGCAGCGTGCCGAGACACCGGTGCCTGCATGGGTAACACGGGCCGAATCTGCGGTGCAGGACCTGCGGCTGTAACCGCGGGCACCGGGCGAGCGACGGGGAGCTTGGACCGGGAGCACGCGCTGCAGCACGACCAAGTGTGGATTGGTCGGATAGAGCACCCATGCGCGACCCCATAGCAGTTGCGCTTGATTGATCCCGATCCACGGTATCGCATAACCGGTCGGTGATCCCACCAGCGCCCAGTCCGTCCATGCCTGCCCGAGCACGTCATTCGATTGCACCCGCCTCAGCATGTCCTGGCGCTGTTGCGTCACCAACTGCACCTGCTCGGGCGATGTCGCGGCGGCCAGCTTGGCATTCGTTTCCTCGAGCTGCTGGTGCAACTCATCCACTTCGGTACGCAGGAGCTGGACCTGCTGTCGCGCGTCTTCGTTTTGGCGCAGGGCGATGACCGCCTGGGTCACTTCATCGGGATCCACTTGCGCCGTCAGACCGACATGGATCACGACTGTCTCTCCCTCGAGCCACGTGCTGACTCGATGGTCGGTCACCCGCACCACGCCGGCCGTGTACGTGCGAATCTCATCTCTTGTGATATCAAGGGCATTCGCCACGGTCACACTCTCGACGTAGGTGGCTACCTGTTCGAGGACATTTCGTTTCGCGGCTTCGGTGGCCAAACGAATCGCGTCTTCTCGGGTGTCCCGGTCGCCCATGCGGTATTCGCCTTCGCCGATCACCGCCTGTAGCGTGGCAGAGACCGAAGAGGGGATGGAACACGTCATGAGGGGGATGACGACAAGAAGGATGAGAACGAGAGGGGCGCGGGTGCGAAGCGTGAACAGACCCATGGTCAGCCTCTCCCGTGGGTTAGCGGACGCTTATATTTTACTCTAGTCTCATCAGCAATTGACAGTAGGTGTATTCCATCAGCTCGACTCCAATCGGACGAGGATGCCTTCTTCCGGTCCCAGTCTGACCGCCAGCGGATCGAAGCGGCTGCCGGAAGACGCCGGGTCTGTCGAGAGAAGAATAACGCCGGTTCGCTTCACGGTACTCAGGCCAAACCGTTGGGTTTCTCCGCTGAAGTTGACCGCGATGAGCATGCACTCGCCCATCCCATCCGGCGTGGACTCCTCGCGGAGGTAGATCACGCAATCGAGTGGCCCGCCCTCTATTTCCTGGTAACGACCGACTGTCAAGGCGGGGGACGCCTTCCTGAAGTGAATGAGCCGGCGATAGAGAGACAGAAGCGAATGCGGATCTTGGCTTTCGCGCCCCCAATTGACGGACCGGTAATCAGGCGAGACCGGCAACCACGGCGCGCCGCTCGTGAATCCTGCCTGTGGCGTCTCATCCCACTGCATCGGAGTCCGGGCGGGATCGCGCCCTGTGAAAAACGGCCAATAGCGGCGCGTATAGGGATCGTGAAGCTGGCCGTAGCGCAAGCGGACGTCGCGCATGCCTATTTCTTCGCCGTAATAAAGAAACGGTGTGCCGCGCAGTGTGAGCAGCAAGAGCGCCGCCGCGCGCGCCCGCCGCGCCGTCGTGTTCGGATTTCGGGGCCTGCCGTACCGCGTGTAATGACGCGACTGGTCGTGGTTGCTCAGCACCTGCGTTGGCCACCCGCCCGGTGGGACCGCCCGATCCCAGTCACGAATGAGTCGCCGGAACCCATTAGCGCCCCAGCGGGATTTCAGCAGCTTGAAGTTGAAGACCAGGTGCAACTCATCCGAGCCAGTGCCGTAGAAGGCCGCCGGTCCGCCCGGGGTGTCCGAGGACGCCTCGCCGACCAGCACGGCGTCGGGATACTCTTTCAGCAGGGCACGCAGCGCGCGCAACGCTTCATGGGTCATCGGCAAGTCGCGGTCATAGAGGTGAATCTGCCGCTGATACGACCGCAACCCTACCCGCCTAGGATTATTCGGCCAGGTGACGTCTTTTCCGATCCAATTGATGGCGTCCAGGCGAAACCCGTCTACGCCGCGATCGAGCCAAAACCGGACGGCCTCGAAGATCGCCTGGCGGACCTCCGGATTCCGCCAATTCAAATCCGGCTGCTCTGTGAGAAACGAGTGCAGATAATACTGCCCTGTCGCCCTGTCCCACTCCCAGGCCGATCCCCCGAACACCGCGCTCCAGTTGCTCGGGCGACCGCCGTCCGGTCCCGGGTCGGCCCAGAGGTACCAATCCCGCTTCGCCGATCGGCGAGAGGATCGGGATTCCAGAAACCACGGATGCTGATCCGATGTGTGGTTGAGGACCAAGTCCATGAGAAGGCGAATGCCGCGCCGGTGCGCCGCATGAAGCAAGCGATCGAAATCGGCCAGAGTCCCGAAGCGCGGATCGACGTTACAATAATCGGCGACGTCATAACCGAAGTCTCTCATCGGGGAAGGATAAATGGGCGAGAGCCAGATGGCATCGATGCCCAGGGATGTCGGCGAGCCGTCGTTGAGCGAATCCAGCCGGCTGATGATTCCCGGAAGATCGCCGATGCCATCCCCGTTGGAGTCCTGAAAACTCCACGGATAGATTTGATAGATAACCGCGCGCTGCCACCAGAGCGGATCGCGCGCCAGTCCGTTCCTCGTTTCTTCCTTCATCTATTTACCCTTCGCGTGACCTTCACCCATAACTATACCAAGGTTCCGAGAGAGCGCGCCTTAGGTGGTCCCCGCCCGGCAGTCCGGGGACAGCTCGGCATCGAAACCTGTTCGGTGCTGTTCATGAAAAGTCGGGAGAAAAGGGCGATGGCGAGATCAAGCCATTGGGGAAAGTGGTTACGCTAGGAGGACTCGGACACTCGATCACAGTCGTTCCGCCAGCGTGATCAGACCGGCTTCGGCGTCGCGGTCAGCTTCCGCATAGCGGTCGGGCGTGCCGATATCGGACCAATAGCCGTGCATGGTGAATCCGCTCACCCGCTCACCCCGTTGAATCTCGCGAACATAGGCATCAATGATCGACGACTCCCGACCCACCGGAACATCTCGGAGCAGCTTCGGGTGCAGAATGTGAATGCCGGCAAACATTTTCTTGCCGCGAGGGGGAAAAGTCTCCGGCGAAAGTCCACGACCGCCAATTCTCACGAGCCGTTGGTCCTGATCCACCTCGACGGCGCCCCAACGGTCTGCATCCACATCGTCTCTCACGACCATCGTGGCCAGCGGACTCCGTTCGCGGTGAAAGGCCAACACAATGCTCAGATTGAGGTCCACCAACGTATCTCCGTTCAGCACAAAAAAGGGTTCACCGTGAAAGAATGACTCGGCTTGTTTCAGGCCCCCGCCGGTACCCAGAATGACGGGTTCTTGTGAGTACTGCAGACGCATGCCGAACTGTGAGCCGTCACCGAGTTCTTTTTCGATCAGATGGCCGAGGTGGTGTAAATTGATGATCACCTCCATCACCCCGTGCTTCCGGAGCAAGAGGAGATTCCATACGATCAACGGCGTGCCCGCAATCGGCAGGAGTGGCTTGGGAGTCGTATTGGTGAGCGGACGGAGGCGGGTACCGAAACCCGCTGCCAGGATCATGGCTTTCATAACACTCTCATTCAGCCTTCCTGATGGCTACTGCAACTCCGATACATAGGGCGCGAGGTGCTTTTGGAGTGTCGCCAGTTCAGGGTATTTCGCCAGATTGCGGCGGACATACCCGAGAACGCGCGGGATATCGGCCAGAAACTTGGGATTCCCCTTCACGCGATCGATGTACACAAAGCGCCCCGCCGCCTTCAGGTTCCGCTGGATGCTCATGAGGTCGAAGTGCCGCAGAAACGCCGCGCGGTCGGAAAATTCCCGCTCGTGGCCGGCCATGCGATCCAGATAATACACGATCAGCTCATCAATGAGTGCCTCATCCAGCGCGATATAGGCATCGCGTAGCAATGAGGCCAGATCATACACGGCCGGCCCCATCAGCGCATCCTGAAAATCAATCACGCCTAACCGCCCACCATCGACCATGAGGTTGCGGGAATGGTAATCCCGGTGGGTGAACACCCGCGGCTGCGCCGCCAGCAGTTCGGCGATCTTTTGAAACTCGCAGCGCACCGGCTGCTCGTCCCCCGCACGCATCGGTTTCCCCTGTCGAGCCACGACCCCATACTCCAGAAAATGATCGAACTCCCACATCAGCAGCGGCACATCAAACCCTCGACCGAAGGCGATGCAGGCAGGATTCGCCGGGGCCGTCGCGCGGGTGTGGATCAGAACAAGCGTGTCGATGGCCTGTCGATACAAGGTGGCGATCATCTCACTCGCTGCCGTCTGGCACGCCTCGGTCAACGTGAGGTCACCGAAATCTTCCAGGTACAGCAATCCCGCCGTCTGGTCGAAATGATGGAGAACCGGCACCGCGACATCGGCCTTGGCGAGATGATTTAACACGTTGACGAACGGCAGCTCCGTGATGTTCGAAGTAGCTCTGCTGACCGCCTCCTCCGACTGCTTAAACGCCTCCGGTGAGGCAAGTTGCATCAGAACTAACGATCGAGGCGGACCACCGACCAACTCGAGGCGAAAGTACCGTCGGTTGGAGGCGTCGCCGGCGAGGGGAGCTAGGGTAATGAGTTCCGCCAAGAAGGGAAGTTTCGTTCGAACCGTCTGGGCGACATGAGTCTGATCGGGTGGAGGAGGAACAGCAGGAGTCATCGAAGGGAAATTATACCGATCAGTCTTGATATTGTCACGTTATGGCTTGTCCCTGTGCCCCTTGTCATGAAGCTGGAACCGCTTCGATGATGCTGAACAGGCGCGGGGTTAGAATGATCCTCTTTAGAGAAAATCCGGCGCCGACGAGAAGGGCGCGGAACTCCTCCTCGGTGCGCTCGCGCCCGCCTAGCAAGACGAGCATGTTCAGATCGCTCAGAAACTTCAGCGTGTCGCCTGTCGTCGCCGCTGGCAGCACGCGCTCGACCAGGAGCAGGGTGCCCCTTCTTCCTATCGCGCGAGCACAATTCTTAAGAATCACCGATGCTCGATCGTCGTCCCAGTCATGGATGACGGCCGCAAGAATATAGGTATCCCCTCCCTCTGGTACCGAAGCAAAGAAATCCCCGGCCACAATTCGACAGCGATCTGCCACACCGACCTCGGACAGGATGAGGTCCGCTCCGGCGACCACGTGCGGCTGGTCATACAGGATACTCTTGAGCCTCGGGTTCGCCTTGAGGATGGCGGCCAGCAGGCCACCGTTCCCTCCCCCGACATCCACCACCGTACGTACTTGGGAGAAGTCGTAAGCCGCGGCCACATCCGCGTGCCGCTGTGGGGCGGCGCCCGTCATGGCTCGGTCGAAGAGAGCGCTCGCCTCAGGGTGCTGGGCCAAGTACTGGAAAAACTCCTGGCCGTGCGCATGCGCAAAGCCTGCCTTGCCCGTGGTCACACTGTACGGTAGATCCCATCCTCGCCAGAACCACGGCGATCCGTGCATGAGGGCATAGTCTCGGACTGAATGAGACCCGCCTGCTAACAAGTAACGCGCAAGCGGGGCCATGATGAAGCGGCCCGCCTGATCCTTGGTAAACACCCCGGCGCTGCACAGTACCCGCATGACCCGATCAAGTGAGGGGCCGTGGACTCCGGTTGCTCGCCCAAGGTCCTCACCGCTCTGTGGACCGGCACTCAGCAGATCGGCGATCCCCAACTTCGCCGCCACGTACACAGCTTGGGACAGTTGATAGCCGAAGACCATCTGGAGCAGGGCTTCCGGTGAAGCAACGAATTCCTGACTCGGGTGACTCTGGTCCATGTTCTACCTCCGCTGGCACGATGATCGGCTCTGTGCCGACCTCATCGACTTCCTGGATGTATACGGGTATAGCAGCTGTGTTGCAACCCGCAGGACTCTTCTGCTAGGAGAGCATCGGGGGTACCGTCACCATGAATTACGTTCATCTCGGACGATCGGGGTTGAAGGTTAGTCGTCTCTGTCTGGGTTGTATGAATTTTGGGCCGGAGACGGAGGAGAACGACAGCTTCCGGATCATGGATCGAGCGTTGGAGCTGGGCATTAACTTCTTCGATACAGCGAATGTCTATGGTGGAAAATTGGGGGAAGGCGTCACGGAGCAGATCATCGGCCGATGGTTTGCTCAAGGCGGCGGCCGGCGGGAGCAGGTGGTGCTGGCCACCAAGGTTTATGGCCGGATGGGCGACCGGCCGAACCAGTCGCGGCTGTCGGCCCTGCACATTCGCCGGGCTTGCGAAGACAGTCTGAGGCGGCTGCGGACGGATTACCTCGATCTCTACCAAATGCACCACATCGATCGAGAGACACCGTGGGAAGAAGTGTGGCAGGCGATGGAACAGCTCTGCCGGGAGGGGAAGGTCATCTATGTCGGCAGCAGCAATTTTGCCGGCTGGCATATTGCACAGGCGCAGGAGATTGCGAAGAGCCGTCACTTTATGGGGTTGGTGGCGGAGCAGAGCCTCTACAATCTGCACGCACGCATGATTGAGCTGGAGGTCATCCCGGCGTGTGAGGCCTACGGCGTGGGGTTGATTCCCTGGAGCCCACTGGCGCGCGGCCTGCTGGCCGGCGCCTTACAACCGGTCACGGTCGGAAGGCGCGCGGCTAAGGATCTTCGCAAGGAGGTTGAGATGCACCGAGCTACGTTGGAATCGCATGAGACGGTCTGTCGCGATCTTGGTGAGCAACCCGCCGATGTGGCCGTGGCTTGGCTTCTTCATCAGAAGGCCGTCACCTCTCCGATCATCGGACCCAGGACGCTTGACCAATTGAATGGCGCGATGCGGGCGTTGGAGATCACGCTTTCGCCTGAGACCCTGACTCGACTCGATCAGATCTTCCCGGGACCCGGTGGACCGGCTCCTGAAGCCTACGCATGGTGAACACACCAGCCGCCATGATTGAAGTTCCCTGGAGCCGCCTTATTTCATGTGGACATTGAGATGGCTCCGTCGGTTTTGATCGTAACACGACTCACCTTGCTCCGTGCAGAACGGCCGCTCCTTGCCGTACGACATGTTCGTCAGCCGATTCGCATTCACGCCAAGATCGATCAGATACTTCCGAACCGCCTTCGCCCTCTTCTCGCCCAGAACCAAGTTATAGGCCGAGGTACCGCGCTCATCGCAGTGTCCTTCGATCGTGGCGACATGACTTGTATTGGCTTTGAGCCACTCGGCGTCCACGCTTAAGGAGTCTTTGCCCTCTTCGGTGATAGCCCAGCTGTCGAAGGGGAAAAACACATCCTTGAACGTGTGCCCCGCGACGGTGACCTGGAATCGCTGAGACTCCTCGGCTTGGCGACGCGCCACATCAGACGGCTTTGCTCTCGCGACCACAAGGTCGTCAACCGTGAGCTCTTGCTGGCCATTGACGAGTGAATCCCTTTGTGCAACGCCCGACAAGGAGGGAAACGCCGAACGAGAACTCTGGTTCGCTTGATTCGATGCTGTACCCTCGGCCATTGAGAGCTGGTGTTCATTAGGCATCTGGGACCCTCCCTCAGAGTGAGCCGCCGGATTACCGTTGAACTGCCTGCCAGAGCCGGCAGACGCTTCAAGGGAAGCCTTGGCAGCGGCATTCGCGTGATCCAGACTTGAATCCGTTTGAATCGATTTGGTACAGCCTCCCCCAAGCATGAGAATGAACACGCCCACAACGCCCAGGAAGGTTTTTGATCTTGTATCCATAACTCCTCCTTTATTCACGGCCTGATGAGGCTCGGACTTAGGGGCAATCTCTCATGTCCACTCTGCGCCCTGCCGACGGCACGTCATTGTTTTAGCGTGAAATACTGAATCGTCAAATCCATTGGTGGGACGTCGAGAACGTGCGCCGACTTTGGCCATAAAGACCAAAAAATGGGCTGCACCCCCGGCAGAGCGAGCCCCTCCCATCCTTGGTCCGTGCGAAAATGAACCGGAGAGCCAAAACGCGGGCGGTTGATGCGCCGCCTTCTTTCTTGTAAAACCTTTGTCCTCGCGTGTGGCGGTCGGATTCGGACTGGTTTCCAATACTCCAACAGTGAAGGAGACGTGTCATGAGAAAGATCATATCGCTGTTCAGACTTGCCGACCGGTCGCGGCCCTTGATCATTCTCAGCCTTTTCTCCTTCGGGCTGCTTTGCCTTCCCGAAGCGGTTCCGCAGAGGGCGAACGAGTGGAATTGTTGGGAGAGTATCAATACACCTACGGCGATCAACAGACACCCGATCAGGCTCGCCAGATCGCCTGCACGATGGCTGTCCGGAAAGCGATTGAGTCCTATCCCGTCTTCGTGGAGGACACCTCCCCCGTCAAGGACCCTGCCGTCATCAAAGCCGTGATCCAAACCCTTGCCTCCGGCTACTTGCAAGATCTGCAGATCGTCGATCAAACGGAAGAAGGGCGTCGCGTCTCGTGCAAGGTGCGGGCTTTTGTCGAACCCGGCGTGTTCAAGACCGTCCTGAACCGGGAGTTGAGCCGATTGCTCGATCGCAAGGATCCGGAGGTTGTGGACGAAAAGTATCGCCAGATCAAGATCCTTAGCGTGTCGGATTACCTGGTGGAAGACACGAGGAAAAAAAGGACCGTCCGTGAGATTAAGGTCGTCTACCAGCAGGTAGGCAGCGATTCAACCCAGGTCCTGATCGATTTTATGACACAAAAGGCAAACCGCTGACCGGAAAGCGAAGCTCAACCCAGGAATTTCTACTTCCTGGCGAAATCAGACAGGTCCTCTTTACGATGCCAGATGACGCGCGTTCCTACCGGGTGTGGCTGAGGAAGTAAAGGGCGATGGGGTTATTGAGCACCGGCCGCGGTAATTGCTGGTGACTATTATGGAACGCCGGCATCGTCCGACCGTTCGATCATCCGATGCCAGCCCCAGGCTCCGACGGTCGCGCTCGCCAAGTCCGTCAGCAGATCCAGGGCATCTGCCTGGCGACGCGGCACGAACGCCTGATGGAGCTCATCGGTCAGACCGTATATCGTCGCGGCGACAATGGCCAGAAGAATCGCGTAGCAAGCGCCCCAGGCTCCGGGCTGCATACCGAAACGCCCGATAGCAGAGGCCGCCGAGGATCCCATACTCCACCGCATGGAGGACTGTATCGCTGAGCAGTTCGAACAGCGGCGGGGCAAGATCCTCGGGATGCGAGAGGGACGAGAGATAGAAAACTAGAGCCGCATAGACCACGACCGGCGCCCAATAGAGGCTGAGTCGAGCCGTGCTCGGCGCGCCTGCGATCTCAAGCTGCTCGTCCCGCATGCCCCGCATCCATGAGGCTCGGGTTCGCTTATCACGACCATGGGCGCAACGTGGGTGATGTCTTTGCTACTAAATGATCGGACCATCGACGACAATGCTTATATCATAGTCGAGCCTCAACGGTCAGAAGGAATCCTTGAAAAGTGGCGCACGATGGCATTCACACCCCATTCCAATGGGCAACACACCGTGAGACTCTATCTCATGTACGCGGCGACGGACAAGCCATCGACTGTACAGAAAAGCATCCCAATGGAGTATAGGAGGTGAGACGGATCGCGTTGAAACCCATGTCACCCTGTGACATACTGCGCCGGGCTTTGGATTGCCGCGTATGAAAAGCGTCCACATCTGCTTTCTCTGGCACATGCATCAGCCGTACTACACCGACCCGGTGGCCGGGACGGCGAGCATGCCATGGGTACGGTTTCACGCGATCAAGGCCTACTTCGATATGGCGTTCATGATCGAACGCTTTCCCTCCGTGCGCGCCACCTTCAATTTTACGCCGTCACTGCTGCTTCAATTAAGGGAGTTGTCGTCGGGAAGGGTCACGGACCTCTTTTACGAGCACGCGCGAAAGCCGGCGGCCGATCTGACCGAGGCGGAACGCGCGTTCGTCGTCCGGCATTTCTTCGCCATCAACTGGCTTACGATGGTCCGGCCACATCCCCGCTATCATGAGTTGCTGGTAAAACGCGGCACGGAGGTTCGGGGACAGGACCTCAATCGTCTGGCCCGGCAATTCACCACGCAGGAACTACTGGACCTTCAGGTGTGGCACAATCTGGCATGGTTCGGGTTCGGTGCTGTCGCCCGCTATCCCCGATTAGGCGCGCTACGGCAGAAGGACCGAGGCTTTACAGAAGAAGAGAAAGATGAGGTGTTGGCGATCCAGCGCCGGATTATCGACGAGATCATCCCGTTCTACCGACGGCTGGCGGGAACCGGCGAGATCGAGCTGACCACCACTCCCTTCTACCACCCGATTCTGCCTCTGATCATCGATACGGAATTTGCCCGGCGGGCGCGCCCTGAGACCCCGCTCCCCTCACATTTTCACGCGCCGGAGGACGCTGAGCAACATCTTCGATCGGCGGTGGCGCTACACACCGAGCTGTTCGGCCGGCCTCCCCAAGGGCTGTGGCCGTCCGAGGGGTCAGTGTGTCCCGAGATGATTCCGATGGTGAAACGGGCCGGGCTGACCTGGATGGCGACGGACGAAGGCGTGCTCGCCCGTTCGCTCGGCGGTTGGGAACGCCAGACCGCGCTCTATCAGCCCTACTCGGCCGGTCACGCCGGGGAAGATATTCACATCATCTTTCGCGACCGGGAGATCTCGGATGCGTTCGGCTTCGTCTATTCGAAATCGACGCCGGAATCGGCCGTCGAGGATGTGCTGCGTCGTCTTGGCGGTATTGCGCACCATACCCCGGGAGACCATCTTCTGATCCCGATCATCCTAGATGGAGAGAATCCTTGGGAACACTATCACGACGGCGGAGAGCGATTCCTAAACGGTCTGTACGCCCACTTCACAAGGGGGAGCCTCAATGTGGGAAATCAGATCCTGGTCTCAACCGAGACGGTCAGCCGGTCCCTCAAGACCCATCCGCCGACCGGAAGATTGGGGCACCTTCATACGGGGTCGTGGATCAATACCGACTTCAAAATCTGGATCGGACATCAAGAAGACAATCGCGCGTGGGACCTGCTTCGAGAAACCAGAGCGCGGCTGGTCGAGTTGACCAAGAATCTCCCACCGGATCAGGCACAGGGCGCGTGGCAAGAGCTGTACGCTGCGGAGGGCAGTGATTGGTTTTGGTGGTACGGCGATGATTTCGAAACAGACTTCAAGTCGGAATTCGACCGGCTGTTTCGTACCCATCTCCGCAACGTGTTCATCCGAGCGGGCGCACCGGTGCCGGACTTTCTCAATGAACCGGTCATGGGCGTCTTGGAGTTCGAAGCCCAACAGGTGCGTCTTCCCGTTCGTTTGCTTGCGCCGACCATCGACGGCCTTGTTTCTTCCTTTTTCGAATGGCGCGGGGCCGGCAGCATCGATCCGTCGCCTCCGCTGGGCGCCATGTGGACATCGAACCGCCTCTTCACCTGGATCGGATTCGGCTACGATTTGGAGGTCCTATTCCTCCGGCTCGACACTGCTGTCGATCCATCAGGCGCCACAACGGCAAGCAACCTGGAGCTGCATATTGTCACACCCGATACACGCTATAGGGTGGTCTTTTCCTTGACTACCCCCGCACTCGACGAGTTGACCCTCTTCTCGGCGTCTCATGATGCCGCCTACGCGGAAGTCGGTCGTTCGCGGATGGTCGCGCGGCAAAAGGTGATCGAACTGGGGATCCCGTTCAAAGATCTCAACCTGCACTCAGGTCAGACCTTCAAAATGACCCTTGTGGTCACCGAACATGGTCTGGAGGTCGAGCGCTATCCACGGCAACGGCCGATCGCGCTGACGGTCCCGGATCATAATTTTGATGCGATCATGTGGAGAGTGTGAGTAGGATCCTTATGGAAGACGGGGTGGTTGGGCTGGGCTCCGTGCCCGCGCAGTGGATTGAGTAAAAGGTATGTCTGAATTACGTCGCGATCCTGTCGTTGGCCGGTGGGTAATTATCTCCACTGAGCGAGCCGGACGGCCGCGTGATTTCCTGGAGACCCACCCGGCGCGTCACCCTTCTGCCGACATCTGTCCGTTCTGCCCCGGTCAGGAGCGTCTCACGCCCAGTGAGGTTTTGGCGTATCGTTCGCCCCCGGGCGAACCAAACTCCTCCAATTGGACTGTGCGGGTCGTCCCGAATAAGTTTCCGGCGCTTCAGGTTGAAGGAGACTTGGGGCGTGAGGGCGTCGGCATTTATGACCGAATGAACGGCATCGGTGCACATGAAGTGGTCATTGAGACGAACGACCACAAGCAATCTCTCTCCGACCTGCCCCCCACACGCATCGAGGATGTTCTGTGGGCATATCGCGATAGGATCGTCGACCTCAAGGGAGACTTGCGGTTTCGGTACATCCTGGTCTTCAAGAACCATGGAGCGGCCGCCGGCGCCACCTTGGAGCACGCCCACTCCCAACTGATCGCCTTGCCCGTGGTCCCCACGAGTGTCCTCAGCGAGGTCGAAAGCTGCCGCGCGCACTTCCAACAGAAGGAACGCTGTATCTACTGCGACATCATTCGACATGAACTCAGCTCGGGGGATCGCATCGTCGCGGATAACCCTGAGTTCTTGTCTATCACACCCTTTGCCCCACGGTTCCCCTTTGAGATGTGGATCCTGCCCAAGCGCCATGCAGCGTATTTCGAGGAAAGCCAGCGAACGCAATTCGAATGGCTGGCCCGTATCCTCTCCGAATCGTTACAACGCATGGATCGAGCGTTGACGCGACCTGCATTTAACTTCATCCTGCACACGTCCCCGTTGCACGAGAAGACCGGCGATTTTTATCACTGGCATCTCGAACTGATTCCCAAGCTCACCCAAATAGCCGGATTTGAATGGGGCACCGGCTTCTATATCAATCCGGTGATGCCGGAGGAATCGGCTAAATTTCTTCGGGAAGCAGAACTGTCATAGAGCTCACCCGTCAGCCATCCGCAGCCGGTGTGTTACTAAGGCAGGAACTGATCGCTACACCGCCATCGTGATTGCATTCGCAATGGCGGCGAGCTTATCATCTTCTTATGAAGGTGCAACTCAGTCATCCTGCGCGGGAGGTCGAGGTCAAGGGCCCGAAGCGTGTGAGGGAACTCTTGCGCGATCTCAACCTAGTCCAGGAAGCTCACCTGGTCATTCGCGGCGATGATCTGATCACCGAAGATGAAATGTTGAAAGACACGGATCACGTCGAGATTCGGCCGGTGATTTCAGGGGGCTCTGCTTCAGGCACGGGCGCGAGTTCAGTGGAAGACCGTCTAACTCGTTACCCCGTCCCCCTCGCTCCTGCCTGAGGACGTCATGAATTGCGTCAAGTGTAAGATTAAAGCCGTCATCGGACTTCCCCGCCACAATGCCGCCTTTTGTAAAGACTGCTTTAACGGATTCGTGCACGATCAGGTTGCCCGCGCGATCAAGTCGGACCGGATGTTCGGCCCGAAGGATCGCATCTTGGTAGCGGTGTCCGGCGGGAAAGATAGCCTCGCGCTGTGGAATATTCTTCTGAAGCTCGGGTACCGAGCCGATGCCCTATACGTGGATCTCGGTATTCCCGGCTATTCGGAGAAGTCTCATGAGAAAGTCCGGGGGTTCGCCGAGACTATCGCGTGCGCTCACGGGGCCACGCTGCTCGTCCATACGGTGAAGGAGGAAGAAGGCGCCGGCATCAAGGAACTCGCCAACCTCCTTCACCGTCCCACCTGCTCGGCCTGCGGCACGATCAAACGCTATCAGTTCAATCGTGCAGCAGTCGAGCAGGCGTACGATGCGATGGCTACCGGCCACAACCTGGACGATGAGGCAGCTCGGCTCTTAGGCAATGTGCTGCGCTGGCAAACCGAGTATCTGGAAAAGCAGGGACCAAGCCTCCCCGCCTCCGTTGAAGGCTTCGCCAAGAAGGTCAAGCCGCTCTATCGGTTGTCGGAGCGCGAGATCGCGGCTTATGCCGTCCTCAACCGCATCGACTACATTGTCGAGGAGTGCCCCATGGCCAAAGGGTCAAAAATGTTGCTGTATAAGGAGGTGCTCAATCGCCTGGAAACGGAATCCCCGGGAACGAAGCAGTCGTTCTATTGGGGTTTTCTGGACCAGCAAGCGAAGGGCCAGGCTGTTCACGGTTCGGTCACCGAGAAGGACCAGGCCGCGCTCCATCCCTGCGCCACCTGCGGCCAACCCACCACCGCCGATGTCTGCTCCTATTGTAGAATGATGGCGCGCGCCAGGGCGAGCGCTCACTCATGATCGTGTGGGGAATCGTCCGCTGCAGGCCGCTCACCTGTGGGCGCGTACCAGTTGAAATACACCTCGCGGACTCCGTAAGCTCTCAATACGATTACTCAGGTTGAGGTACCATGGCCACGACTGAACGCGATTATTATGCCGTCTTGGGGGTTTCCCGGACGGCGACACAGGATGAGATCAAGAAAGCCTTCCGCCGACTGGCCCGCCAGTACCATCCGGACCTCAATACCGGCCCACGCAAAGCCGAAATGGAGAAGAAGTTCAAAGAGCTGAATGCAGCCCATGAGGTCCTCGCCGACCCTGAGACGCGGAAAAAATACGATCAGTACGGTCATCGGTGGCAAGACGCGGAGGCGTATGAAAAGGCCCGCCGGCAAGCCGGAGCCGGCGGGGGAATGGGCGGCGGATTTGCCACCGAGGAGGCCCAGGATTTCACCGATGTGTTCGAATCGCTGTTCGGCCGGCGCGGGCGCCCTGGCGGCGGCACCGGCTTTCAGGGATTTTCACAGGGATTCGCCGTTCCGGGGGAAGATCTCGAAACAACCGTCCGGCTAACCCTACGTGAGGTCCTGACCGGCGTCACGCGCCGCATTCAACTGTCTGAACCCGTGACCTGTAGGACCTGCGGGGGCACGGGCAGACAAAAAGGCCGGTTCTGCCCGACCTGCGCAGGTACCGGGAGCACATCCGAGACTCGCACCATCGATGTGAAGATCCCAGCCGGTGTCCAAGATGGGACTCGCGTCCGCGTCCCCGGCAAGGGCGGCTCAGGACAGAACGGCGGCAAACGCGGCGATGTGTATCTCCATGTGCAGGTGGAGTCGGATGCCGTGTTCCGCCGCCAGGGGAGCGACGTACTTGTGACCCTCCCCGTCTGGCCCTGGGAAGCAGCTCTGGGTGCCGAGGTTCTAGCCCCGACCCTGACCGATCCGGTACGGGTCAAGGTGCCTCCCGGCAGCCGAGCCGACGGGAAACTTCGGTTGAAAGGGAAAGGCCTGCCGACCGCCTCCGGTGCGCCTGGAGACCTGTTCTTCACCCTGCAGATCGTGATGCCGGCTTCCCTTTCCGACGAGGACCGCAAGTTGTATGGCCAGCTTGCACAGGCGCCTCATCCGGATCCTCGGGCGGAACTGCTACGTCAAGCCAGCCGCGTATGAATGAGGCGTCGGCTGAGAAGAGATGCAGGGGCGAGGAGGTTTGATAGGCTCGCTGTCGATGGAGGTGACCGTCCAGTTCACCTTGAATAATAGAAACCGAATGAGAGTTGTTGGTCCCCTGAAGGTCATCTTCTCGTCTCGCTGTGGGTCATGATAGAGTAATAGTCGATCACTCACTACCCGAAGAAGGAGGACATGATGAGCACTAGATGTGGACGCATCTTGGCCCTGGCCATCGGAGCCTTGTTCCTGTTCGCGCTCAGCCTGCAGCCCGCATGGGCCGATCCCGATTCGAAAGGAAAAGAATCCGGTCACGACCGGGGCTACGGGAAAGAAGGGTACGGCGGCCATGGGATGGGCATGGGTATGGGCATGATGATGCATGGCAGCACGAGCCATCTTCTCCGTCACATGCTCAAGCATGAGAAGGAAATCGGCCTCAAAGAAGATCAGGTCGCCAAGCTGAAAGAAATGCAACTGAACCTGGATAAGACCCGCATCAGGGCTGAAGCCGACATCATGATCGCCCAACGCGAAATCAAGGCCATGGTTGAGGATGAAAAGTCCGACCTCTCGGCGATCGAAGCCAAGCTGAAGCAGAGCGGGGACATGGAAGTCGCGCTGCGCATGGCCGCGATCAAGACCCGCCGGGATGCCATGGCGCTTCTGACCCCGGAACAACGCGAAAGGCAGAAGGCCGAGCATGAGAAGATGATGGAGCAGCACAGGAGTATGGGCGTGCAAGGCGACGGCTATAAAGAACGGCATAAGAAGGACGATGCAAAAGAGAAGAGCTAGGAAAGGGAGGGCTCACATGAAATTCGTCGGAATCGCAACCGCGCTGGTCACAGGATCAATCTTGGCCTTCAGCGTCCCCGCATGGAGTGACGACAAAGGCAAGAAGCACGAGGAGGAAGAAGGCCATGTTGCCGACATGGTCAAGGACGCCAAGATTACGATCGACCAGGCGATCAAAACCGCCTCGGACAAGGTCCAAGGGACCGTCGTCGAAGCCGAATTGGAGAAGAAGCACGGCAAGACCGTCTGGGAAGTCGAGGTAGTCGGCAGTGATGGGAAGGTCACGGAAGTGCACATCGACGCCGGATCGGGTGATGTGATCGACACGGAGGCCAAGACGGACGAAAAGAAGAAGGAGCACAAGAAGGGCAAGAAGTAAGCGGCCGGTCCTGCTACTGAGTCTGCGTGCGGAGCGCGTATTCCAACCTCGCACGCAGACTCCTCTCTCCTGACATCCCTCTCCTCTCCGGCAGTTGCGCTCTCACCGAGGAAGATGATAAGACACCACAGGCTGCTGATTGCCCCCGAACTGTCAGCAAGAAGACGGCGATGCACATCGATCCGAAGCACAAGAGTCATGACCTGACCGACGGCCCCGGCCGCGCGCCGGCCCGCGCCATGCTCAAAGCCGTGGGGTTCACCGATGACGATCTCGCGCGCCCGTTGGTCGGCGTGGCCAACACCTGGATCGAGGTCATGCCGTGCAACTATCACCTCCGCCGGCTTGCTGAGAAGGTGAAGGCCGGCATCCGCGCCGCCGGCGGCACGCCGATCGAGTACAACACCATCGCGGTGTCGGACGGCATCTCAATGGGCACGGAAGGAATGAAGGCCTCGCTCATCAGCCGTGAGGTGATCGCGGATTCGATTGAGTTGGTCGCGCGCGGACATTTGTTCGACGCGGTTGTAGCCTTGTCCGGCTGCGACAAGACGATCCCGGGCACCGTCATGGCGCTGGCACGCTTGAACGTCCCGTCCCTGATGCTGTACGGCGGCTCGATCATGCCGGGCCGGTTCCAAGGTCACGACGTCACGATCCAGGACGTATTCGAAGCGGTCGGCAAGCACGCCGCCGGCAAGATGAGCCGATTCGGAACTGCAAAGATCTGGAAGACCACGCCTGCCCGGGACCCGGGCGCCTGCGGCGGGCAGTTCACCGCCAACACGATGGCGATTGCATTCGAATTTCTGGGCATCTCGCCGATGGGGAGGAACGGCGTGCCGGCCATGGACAAGCATAAGGATGAGGTGGCGTTCCAATGCGGCCAGATGGTGATGGACCTGTTGAAGAAGGATCTTCGTCCGTCGCCAGATCATCACCCGGAAGTCGCTGGAGAACGCGATCGCCGCCGTGGCGACCACCGGCGGCTCGACGAATGCCGTGCTGCATTTGTTGGCCATCGCGCGGGAAGCCGGCATGAAGTTGACGCATCGACGACTTCGACAAGATCAATCGGAAAGTCCCGTTGCTCGCCGACCTCAAGCCCGGCGGGCGATTCATGGCCGCCGATCTCTTTACGGCCGGTGGCACGACGCTGGTTGCGAAACGACTATTGGATGCCGGAATCCTGCATCCCGGCCAGCCGACGGTTACCGGGCGGACGATTGGCGAAGAAGCGAAACAGGCCATCGAGACGCCAGGACAACACGTGTTGCGGCCTCTTTCCAATCCCATCAAGACGACCGGCGGCCTGGTCATCCTCAAAGGCAACCTCTCGCCGGAAGGCTGCGTGGTAAAAGTGGCAGGTCATTCCATGATCACGTTCCGTGGTCCGGCCAAGGTCTATGACCGGGAGGAAGACGCGTTTGCCGCCGTCAAATCTGGACAGATCAAGGCCGGCGACGTCGTCGTGATTCGTTACGAGGGTCCCGCGGGTGGACCGGGCATGCGCGAGATGCTGGGGGTGACCGCCGCCATTGTCGGAGCAGGACTCGGAGACTCCGTCGCCCTGCTTACGGACGGCCGCTTCTCCGGCGCCACGCACGGATTGATGGCCGGCCACGTCGCGCCCGAAGCCGTGAAGGGTGGTCCCATCGCTGCGGTCAAAGACGGCGACATGATCTCATTCGACATCCCCGACCGTAAGCTGGACGTTGAATTGACCCAGAAGGAAATCAAGTCCCGACTCAAGAAGGTGAAACTGCCCGTTCCGCGCTACACTTCCGGCGTCATGGCGAAATACGCCCGCCACGTGTCGTCGGCGTCGGAAGGAGCTGTGACAAGCTAAAAGCTATTTCGAAGTGCGGGGCTCAATCCCTCCAACCGCTCGAAGAGATTTCGGGTTCTGGTGGGCGTGCACAAACTTGGCGCTTCGAGCCGTCGCGTCGTGGACCATTCGGAATTCCTTCGCGGGCTCAGTCTGGTGAGGTTTCGAACCAAGAAAAGAACGAGGAAGTGATAAAAAAGCGGGCGGCTTCTTCCGGAAGAAACCGCCCGCTCTCGGCACTTGCGATGCCTGAAACCTTTACGCTCTTTTAAAAGACCCACCGTTCAGCGGAAGGTTAACCTCTGATCCTTTTCGGACTGAGTGTCTCAAAGCCTCTTCAGGGTTCTCGTTATGTGAGGCTCCTGCCGCCTCATAAACCCTCATGAACCAGGTCTACATGTGACCGTTTGTGCCTATCGGCACTCTGGAGGTTCTTGAGGCCAGCGCATTGACTCTGAACAAAGAGCCGAGTTGCAGACGAGAGGCTCCTCTACGCCGTCAGTGGGCCATGCAGGTCAGGTGGAGTCAGGTCTTCCATACAAGACCTCCTCTTGTTAAACCCCCGGGGCTTCCTGATGGGCGCGCTCCATCGATCTCCCCCTGCACCTCCTCCAATTGATTCGGCGCAAACCCATCCTAGTCTTCTCCGTTTGGATCTGTCAATACGCATAAACGGTCCTATGGAACGCCCTCATGATCAAGCCCGGCTCAGCAAACTTCTCGCCACCGGTGGGTCCTTACGAGGTGATGTATTTCTCCAGGTGCCCGATCAACTCTTCCTTCTCATCCAACATCAACGCAACCATGTCCCGCAGGGAGACGATTCCAAGGAACTCATCGCCGTTGAAGACCAACAGGTGTCGGCATCTGTGCTCCTTCATCAGATTGAGACAGTGACCGGCGGTATCCTTAGGACCGACCGTTATCAAGTTTTCTGTCATCACGTCTTTGATCTTGACCTTTTCCGGATCTTTCCGCCTTCCGACGACTTTCATCATCAGATCCCGCTCCGTGAAAATCCCGATGATTTTGGAAGAGCGCGTGACTACCACCGATCCGATGAATTCCTCCGTCATCACCATCGCCGCCTCTATCGCCGATCTATTTTCGTCGATCGTTGCAACCTTCCGTATCACCTTTAGTGAAATGTCTCTGCTCATGGCTTCCTCCTCCTTATGTGATCTAAAAATGAGTAAGGAGCCCCCCTGAACCAAATACTCAGAAAGAAACTGATACCTCGGACCGACATCCTATCCTACGCGGGTCGATGCGGGCATGGTTCGGGCTATGATGCGCTCAAGGCATGGATGTCGTTGATCAGATCTTGCAACTTCGTCAGCGTACGAGCGCGCTGCTGTGGGGTCAGCATGTGATCGACGGCAATCACCATCTCTTTCACCGCGCTTCTCATGTCCTCCAAGGCGTGCTGGTATTGTGACGGATGACTCCTCTCGGGAAAGACCAGCCAATCTTGCAGCCGCTGCGAAACGATGTGAGGATCCCGAGTCGACCGGAGCAATTGCAAGATTTCCTGCTGTCGGAATTTCTGATAGTCCAGCCACGTCCTTTCGGTGTCGGGCAAGGCCCGGCTCAACTGTGTGATGCGCTGCTTCTGTTCCGCCGTCAGCGACCCGAACCAATCTTTGAGCCAATCTATCGTGGCTACCGCGCGCTTGGCCAACCGTTTCTGGGTCTCTTCCTTTGCGAGACGGTCTGCCTTTTCATTGTCGTCTCGAAACGCTTCTTCTAAATTCCGCACCTGCTGTTCATTCACCGAGGTTAAAAACACTGCAGAGTCACCTACGATTCGCTCAAAGAAATCCGCGCGCAACTGCTGATAGGTCTCGAAGATCCAGTCAACCTCGTCGCGATTCAAGCCGTCAGAACTCCTTGATTTAACTTCGTTCAAAAACCGTTCATAGACGGGAAGCGCCTCGAAGCGATGCCGAGCAAGGAGTCCTTTTAAGCGCCCGCGCAGAAAGGTTTTCTGATCCTTCGTCAGGTCAAAATAGTGGTCCGCCTTCCAGAGCACGAGCCAGTCCGCGTTTCGGTAGGCCAAGGTCGGCGTGCAGCTGATAAGCAGCCCTACCAGTAGCCATGCCAGCGTCAGCCGAGCTATTCTTGCGTCACGCCCCAATGGTTTCATGGGAATCACTCAGACGGCCCGGTGCCAGCAGGCTCATTGAACGCTCAAGGTCATCGGTGATGCATTGGGTTCCCACCTGACCATGATCAGTATGATGTCCCATAGCGTCTGGTTCCTTGCATGGAGTTGATCATCAGCATACCTCTTGAAGGAGCCGAAATAAAGTCATTAGGCGGCGATCGACCTGACAGGTTGGGGAAAAATACATCTCCAGGGTAATGGCCCTTGCTGTCGTCTTGGGTCTATAATTAACATTTTGCCGCCGGTATTCCGTGGGATTGATTCAGCAGACCGAATGGGATGTTCCGAGGAAATCGGAACGATTCCGCACCGGGAGATCAAATTAGTCAACAGGACCTCTGGTCACGCGACTCATAGGTTCACACCTGAAACGGGGTGCGTTCGAGAACCACTTTGATCCTTCCACATTTACACTCAACGGACGGGGACTGGTTCTGTGTTCCTATTGAGCTGGATAGGATCGGCAAGTAGCAAGATTGATCACGGGTCGACCGGAAAACTTCGGAGTCTCACCGCTCAATGCTAAGACTAGGAGAAGCGGAGGGAGGTGATTCCAATGCCCATGTATGAATACAAATGCTTGGATTGCGGCAAAGAATCTCTGCTGAGCCTGAGTCTCAAAGAGCATGAAACCGGAGCGCCGGTCTGCCCCTCCTGCAAGAGCAAGCGGATGGAGCAATTGCTCACAAGCGTGATGGCCAAGACGAGCCGCAAGAGCTGATGTACTTGGTACTAACCTGGAGCGCGCCCCCAGGGGATCGGCTACACCACACCGGAATAATATCGCAAGACATTCGAAACGGAAAGGACGCCCACGATTGCCCCGTTCTCGGTAACCGCGAGATGACGGGTCGCTTTGTCCTTCATCAAGCGCACCGCTTCAATGATCGGCTGACTGCTTTCTATGGTAACCGGCGGTGTTCGCATGCAAGACTTGACGCGTGTGGTTGATGGGTCAAGCCCGCGCGCCACCACTTCTCTGGCGAGTTCGGTATCCGTGATGATTCCCACGTACTCATCACCGTCCGCAACCAACACCGACCCGATCTTCCACTCCTGCATCATACGACTGACCTGCTTCAGAGTTGCATCCGAAGGGACACTTCGAATTTCCGGCGACATGTGATCAGCGATCTGAGGACCGATCACGAGACTCGGCCCCTTGTGTGGCTTCGTCGCAACTGACGCCCGGCGCGCTTCCAGTTCCGCGACACAGCTCTCCAGGACGCGTCTTCGGAGATGGAGACTCCCATGATTCATCTCCTGCGTCATTTCTTCCTGTGCTTCCTCCGGTAAGTTGATCAGGCTCGATGATTCTCCAAGCTCGGCATTTTGATAGGCATCCAGCAATTCAGAGCTCTCGCCGAAGACCTCAGTGATCAGTCGTTCCGTCTCCAGGTCAAATGCTTCGAGTGCCAAAGCCATATCACCCTTCATGAGTAAGGGAGCCAAGCGTCCATGCTGCCGTCGCAGCCGGTCGATGTTCCGGTCCAGAGACCATCCACGCGTCCGTGGGGCTGTCGTCTCTTGCATACATCACCTCCGCGGTTTTGCCACGAGGATACTCTTTTCGGAGGACGATGGGCAAGGGGGAAAAGTAGCAGGGGAATGCCTGGTTTTACCTGGGGAGATGGTTCACGAACGTACGGACATGAGCATGAAGACGGTTCGATTTTCCTCGATAGCCTCAAGGGAAGTGGGGAGTATCACGCTGGAAGTCCTTGAAGCCGGACCGAATTCATGCAATCGAGTAGATTGGTCCCTGGTTGGTTTAGACCTGGGCGGCGGTCGCATGCTTGCGCTTTTGCCTCACAACGTGTCCCTGCCATTGCGTCACCAGTCGCTCGTATTCCCGTTCCTGTTGGCGGACCATTTCATGGATATCAAACTCCGGGGCAACCGACTCCGCGTTTCGTCCCATTCGTTTGGCATGATCCGGATGGGTGAGGAGAAACACCACTCGCTCGGCGAGACCATTAACGTCACCCGGCTCAAGCAGATAGCCATTGATTCCGTCCCGGATCACTTCCGGAGCCCCATCCACTCGCGTCCCCACCACCGGCACACCGCTGGCCAATGACTCCAGGTATACTCGTGGCAGGCCTTCCCAGCGGGACGTGAGGACAAACACGTTCAGGCATCGCAAGATCTCGGGAATGTCGCGCCGCCAACCGAGGAGGTGACACGCAGAAGATAGACCACATCGGCGAATTTCCTCTTCGACTGCTTGCCGCAATTCTCCATCCCCGACCATCACGAATTGCGTGCGCGGCTGCTGCCGGTGAACCAGTGCAGCCACACGGACAAAGTCCACGGGAGCCTTTTGAGGTTTGAACGGCGCGATCATTCCGATGGTCGGCCTCTCTGGATCGAGCCCGAGCTCTTGTTTCTTGGCCGCAGCGTCCACCATGGTTCGCCGAATCGACTGCACGTCCACCCCGCTTCTGACGACGACGCATCGCTCTGCGGAAAAAATTCCCAAGGTCATTCCCAATCTTCGATTGGCCTCGGAGACCGCAAAGAATCGATTCGTGAACCGGCCTGTGTATCGTTCCAAAGCGACGAGCATGCGCTGGACGAAAGAAGGCTGGTCGGGTGTAAATCCAAACCCATGGACGGAATGGATGATGATCGGGACGTGGGCGAAGCGGGCAGCAAATCGACCAATGATACCGGCCTTCGAGCTATGTGTGTGGACAATCACTGGTTTGATCTGTGCCAGCAGCCTGGTCAGACTTACTAGGGATTGAAGGTCGGCCAGCGGCCGGATCGGACGACGGAGAGAATGAATTTGATGAAATTCGATGCCCGATATGGCATTGGCTTCATGATCCAGAAGGGCCGGTTCGCCCGTGATCAGCACCGGACGAAACCGCGCCGGATCCAGATGCGACACGGTAAAGAGCGTGTTTTGCTGGGCGCCTCCCAATTCCAGTTTGGTGATGATATGAGCGACGGAGACCGGAGCGACCACCTTAACACATCCCTACGGTTTGAGCTCCTCGCAGTCGTTCAGCCAGTGTTTTGCCCTGACTGATCGCATCTTCCATCGATGTATGCTCCCAGCGTCCGTATCGCCCGATCGAATGGATTCCCCGACGTTCGAGCTCTGAGAGTAAACTGGGAAGCACACGTGCGCGATGCTTGTCAAAGAGCACGTAGGCATATTGGATGTCACGGACATCGGCCACAACGATCTCATCATCACGTCTGAAGATACCGGCTCTCTCCATTCCCTCACGAACCTGACGGAGAAGGGCGGCCGGTGGAATGATCTCGGTCGGCTGATGGGAAATCTCGACGTAGAGGGAGCTGCACCCCGGACGACCCAATGAAGGAGAGAAATTCATCGGAAAGCCGGCCCGATAGAATGGATAGTCCGGCTCGGGGAAATAGACCCAATGCTGGTCGGAGACCCCCTCGCGGGAAACCCCGAGATTCACGTTGTACACCGAAACACACCTGAGACCTGCCGCCGCGTCTTTGAGCGCTGGGGTAAAATCCGTACATCGATGAATCAGTTCGGGAATCGGAATCGTCGACACGAGCGTCTCGTACTCCTCGACCCTCCCATCTTGAAAGCTGGCTCGACGCCGCCGCGTATCGACCTCGACGAGCTCGCACCCGCACACGATCTTCGAGACCCCAGAACCGAGCGCCTTCGGTAACGCGTCAATCCCACCGTGAGCCGGGTACAAGAAGGTCGGATTGTAGCCGAACGCTTTATCCTTGATCCCTAAGGCGCCATTGATGACATCTTTCAAGTCCGGTTTTGGAACCAGCCAGGACACCCAATCCGAGGTCAGCTCATCCAAGGACACTCGCCATAACTTTTCGTTGAACGGCACCATGAAATGCTTGGCCATCCCTTCGCCGAGATTCTCCAAAATCCAGGCCTTGAAGGAGCGGTCCTCTGGCTTGACCGATGGAGAAGGTGGCTGGGTGAGCGTGGCAATAAATCCCAGCAAACATTCCCGGATCACTACCGGCGGAAGGCCGAAGGTATTCACCTGGAAGGGATACTCGGTGTACCTTCCATAAGAATAGATACTCGAACGCCGGCTGTGTTGGGCCAGTCGGCCGGTCAAGAGACCTTCAATCAGAGCCTTGATTTCGGCCTGTCTGAAATGAAGCAGGTGGCCAGTAAAGTCAAAGGTGAACCCGTCCTTCTGGTAAGATCGGCACAACCCGCCTACCTCTTTTTCCTTTTCAAAGATCTTGTATGGCAGGCCATTCAAATGGAAGGCGGTGCTCAGACCCGCCAGGCCGGCGCCCACGATCACGATCATCGCCTCGTGTCTCCCCGACCTTGCGGATTTGCGATTGGCACCGCCGGTTGACCCGCATGAGCCATCGCGGGAGCCGTCATGTCCACCCGTTTCAATATCAACGTCGCCACACCCAGCGCGACCATGGTTGCACCCACAAGCATGATGGCGGTTTCTTCTCGCACCAGAATGACCAGAATCCCCAGCGTGCCAAGGACAATCGTCGCCATGTAACTCAGCATAACCACCTGCGGAACGGTCAACCCCCAGTGCCGCAGCCGGATAGCCATATGGTCCGGACTCCCTATAAAAATGGGGAGACCGCGGAGATATCGAATGTACATGACAAACAGGGTGTCAAAAATGGGAATGCCCAGGATCAGGATAGGGCTGAGCAAGGAAATATGATGCCCCTCGGTATATTCTCCCGTCATGGCCAGCGCACCCAGCATCAGACCTAAAAACAACGCGCCCGAATCGCCCATATAGATGATCGCGGGGTGAAAATTGTACCGTAGGAACCCCAACAACCCTCCGGCTAGCGCGGCCAGCATGAACGCGATGGTCGCATCGCCATTGAGGAGAGCGACGATCATCAGAAACACCGCGCTGATTAAGCCGACCCCAGCGGCAAGCCCATCCATGATGTCGAGGAGATTAAAAGCGTTGATGATCCCGATCATCCAAAACACGGTGAGGGCCAGATCCAGCCAATCCGGCAGGGCTGCGATTTCGATCCTGATCCCACTTTTGATCAATACGAAGACGGCGAGGAGTTGACCAGCCAGTTTCTTTCCTGGCGTCAGCACCCCAAAGTCATCGATCAGCCCGAGCATGACCACCAGCGTGCCCGCTAGGACCATTCCCAGCACATCTTGCCGAAACTCAAACGTAAACGCGAGACTGATCAGGAACGCGAAGTAGATGGCCATACCGCCGAGGTAAGGGACCGGCTCCCGTTGGTGTTTGAGCCGGCCATCCGGAACATCGACGATATGGTATTTGAGCGCTGCCCGGCGCGCCACGGGCACGCCGTACAAGGCGAGAAGAAAGGCAAGGGCAAAGGCTAAGATAAGGAGAAGCATCGTGCTCAGATTACACTCCGATCACCATGAACCTGACGTCCTCTTTACTGAATCATCTAGCATGCAACTCGCGTACGATTGACCACCACGAGCTGGTACCACAGCTTGATGAGCAGGACGCTCCAGATCTGTCGACTTCGGTCCTGCTCCCCGCGAAAATGTTGCGCGACCAACCTCTCGATACCGCCCTGATCAAACAAACCAGGAGGCCCCTCTGTGAACAGAATGTCCTGCGCGAACTCCCGAAGAGGGCCTCTGATCCATGACCCAAGCGGCATCTCGAACCCCATTTTCTTCCGTGACAGGATGGCCGCGGGCACGAGACCGGCAACTGCACGCTTCAAGATGGTCTTGCGGCCGTTCTTGAGTTGGGTGGCCGACGGAATCTTTGCCACGAGCTCAACCAGCGGATGGTCCAAGTACGGCACCCTGGCCTCGAGTGAGGCCGCCATCGACATGCGATCAACTTTCGTCAGGAGATCATCCGGCAGCCAGGTCGCAAAGTCCGCTCGGAGCATCCCTCTCAGAACATTCTCCGCATTGTTTCCGTCAAAATAGACGTGGAAGAGTAAGTCGATCTCCTGCTGCTCACCGGCGACCTCACTCGGACTGGAAACGATTTCCGCCAGCTCATCGTGGGTAAATGTCCCGGCCCAATCCGCATGTCGCCTTGATGGCGACGCATGAGAAAGCGCCTGGAGCGCTTGGACGACTCGTCTATTGACGGAGTTGCGCCTCAACCATTTTGGCAAGGCAGCCCTCAACCGGAGGGGAAGCCAGTGATACCAGGACACAAGGCGATCGAGGCTGTATCGCTGATACCCACCGAAGAGTTCATCAGCTCCTTCACCCGTCAGAACCACTTTGACGTATTGTGCAGCCACGTTCGATAACAGATAGGTTGGGACGATGGCTGGATCGGTCAGTGGTTCATCCAGATAACCGACGATTTTGGGCAAGCTATTCACGACGTCCTGAGGAGTCACCACCCGCTCATGATGGAGGGTCCCGCATAGGGTCGCAGCCATCCGTGCATAGTCCAGTTCGCTGGACCGAGGCGAACCATCGAACCCGACCGAAAATGTGTGAGTCCTAAAGCCGGCTTCCTCGCGACACATCAGCGACACGAGCGCGGTCGAATCCAGGCCTCCACTAAGAAACGCGCCCACGGGGACATCGCTCATCAGATGGCAGCGAACCGCCTCGCTCAATTGCGCCAATACGAGCTGGGACAGTTCTTCATCCGATCGATGAAAGTCATGAACGATCCCGGTCGGGTGTGTCCAGTACCGACGGGTTTCAATCCCTCGCTTACTTGCGAATAACACCGTGCCGGGTGGAAGCTTGTGGACGCCTGCGAATGCCGTCTCAGGAGCCGGCACATATTGGAGGAGCAATAACTGTATTAAGGCCTTGCGCCTGAGCTCAGGTACCTGTTCGAGCGCGGGCAGAAGTCCGCGCAGCTCCGACGCAAACGAGAGCTGCCCGTCGCCATCATGGTGGTAAAAGACGGGTTTGATCCCCACTCGGTCACGAGCCAGGAGGAGTTGCTGTCCTCGCACATCCCAGACCGCGAAAGCGAACATCCCGCGCAAGTAAGATACACACTCCCAACCATGTTCCTCGTATAAGTGGAGGATCACTTCGCTATCCGACCTCGTCCGAAACCGATGTCCTTTCGAGACAAGCGCCTGGCGAAGTTCCCGATGGTTGTAAATTTCACCGTTGCAAACGACAACACATGAGCCATCTTCATTCTCAATGGGTTGATGTCCCCCCACCACATCGATAATGCTCAACCGTCGCATGCCCAGGCCGACCGAGACACCGTCTTGTTTGTATCCAACACGTCCGTGATCATCCGGTCCTCGATGGATCAACGCTTCACCCATCCCATCCAGCAAGTCTCCCAGAGATCCTTCCCGGGTGTGACTAGACGTGTGGCTGTGGAAATCGGCGATGCCAAAGATGCCGCACATCACGCCTTCTCCCTGCTCGCAAAAGAGAGATCCTGATACAGGCGCTCGAGGTAATCCACATACGCATCGGTTGAATGTTGCTCCATGATCCGCTGTCTACCGGATTTTCCCTTCACAGCAGCCTGCTCCGGACGTTCGAGAAGATGGACCACGGCTTCGGCAATGGCTTCCGGCTTGGCGTCCACGAGCATGCCTACAGTCTCATCAACCAACTCCCGAGTCTGCCCTACGTCCGTGGCAACCACCGCAGCTCCGCAGGACATCGCTTCCAACAAGGCCTGCGATGGGTAATTATCCATCGTCTGCATGGACACAAAGACGAGCGTGTGAGTCAGGACAGACTCCATGTGATCACACCATGTCATCTCCAGAGAGGCTTCCAAGCCGTGCTGCCTGACCAGCGCCCGCACGTGCTTACGTAACGGGCCGTCCCCAAGGATAAAGAATCTGGCATTCGGGCAATGTTTATGGACAAGCGCGCAGACCGCGACGAATTGATCCGGATTCTTCTCCGGCACTAGCCGTCCTGCAAACACCACCCACGGGTGCTTCACTGGTGAAGGGGCAAACCGATCGGTGTTGACGAAACTGCCTGGTGCGACTCGGATATTGTCAGGAGAGACCCCTTCTTCTTCGAGCGATCGGCGGATTGTGTCAGTTAACGCGTCTACGACATCAGCCCGGTGCAAAGCCATACGATAGAGGCGATAGCCCAAACCGGATCTCACCATTGCGGACAGACTCGGACATACGACCGATACCGCTGCCGCAGGAGCGCAACGTAGCCATTGGAGAGGTAGCACCACGTAGGCCCCACCTAGGATCAGGTGCAACACCAGGGGGCGGTGGCGTAGAATCCACCAGGATACGGTTATGCAACCGACGGCATAGTCCAGCTTGCGAAGTCCGAATGCAACCCCATCAAGAATTCTTTGGATGACCCCGTCGAATGCCCCCATGGCTGCGTCTGAGCTGGGCATCATCCTGATCAGACATCGTGTAGATGATCCGAACCATTCCTTCAGGACCACACTAGGAGCCTCTTCGTTCAGTACACCAGCCCGGAGAAGTTCCGCAAGAAGCGATTCATTCATTACAAGAGAGACGTCCATTTTCCTTCGCCTGAGGTGTTCATAGACCTGCGCATACCGACGTTCCGCCCCCCCCGAACCACTGTTATTGAGGAGAACCATAGCAATCCGTGGGGAGCAACGGGCGTCGTTCATCATTCAATTCGGGGTTGTGAGGTATCTTCGATGACCGTGTGTTCTCTCATGAATGAGTCACGGTCTCATAGGCCATAAGCAGAGTCTTCCCCTCTACCTCCCAGTTGTACCGCTCCCGGGCAGCTCGAAGGGCGTTGCGCTTCATCATCTCCAGCCGGGGCATGTCCAGAAGGAGCTCGTTCATAGCGCGCGCGATATCTCGAGGATTTTCTGGGGTGAAGACTCCGCCGATCTGATGGCCCAGAATAATGTTTCTCAGTTCAGGAAGATCGCTGCCCACAACGGCCAGGCCGGCCATCATGTACTCGAAGAGCTTATTCGGTAGGCAAAAGCGATTATTGAGGCAGAATGGAATGTAGGGAATCACGCCGATATCGGCTTCAGAGGCAGTTCTCACCAGGTCCGCCATGGGGACCGGGGGCGCAAAGACCACCTTGTCTTCCACTCCGAACTCTCTGACCAAAGTGCGAAGGTGATCCTCAAGGTTTCCGTATCCTCTGAGCATGAGCGTCCCGGTCACTACGTATTTCGCACTTTCAATCAGTTGTTCGAGGCCTCGATCACGGTAATAACCCCCGTGGTAGAGAATGACCCGCTCATGATTTCCACCTGCGTGGTTCGGCACCCACAACTGCAACGGAGGCACGTTGCGAACGGTCATGATTCCATTGACCCCATAACGTTGCGTGACCCATTCCCCTAAGGATCGACAGACCGTCACCCGAAGGTCCGCATACCTCACCAGCAATCTCTCCAAAAGAGAATAGAAGAGGATCCACAGTGTCGTCTTGATTCCGTGTCTGAATTGTTCGGTGAAAAGTTCATGGAAATCGTAAACGAGCTTCTTCCCGGTCCACCATTTCGCCAAGAAGCCGGCCAATAAGGTATCCAAATCATGAGCATGGTACACATCAGCTCCCTGCTTCACGGCCCTTCTGGCCAACGCCATATTGAGCCATACGACGCTGACAATGTTCAGCGCGTCGCCTCGAAGTCTGGTCAGAAAGCTTACGGCCCCGTGCTCTTTGGACGCTCGACACTTCTTACTCCGAGACGAGATGAGAGCCTCATACAAATGTCTAAGAGTCAACACACGTATGATGTGACACCCATCCAATTCTTCCGTGAAAGAAGAGTTCTCGTCTTTCGCTCCAATGATGGTGACGTCATACCCAGCGTACACCAGGGACGCAGCCTCTCTTCTGACACGAGGGTCGCTGGTCACCGGATTGGTGAGCAGCATGCAGACTTTTCCTCTGTGCGTCTTGTCCACCAGACCACTATCCCTGGTATGAAGCGATAAAGACGGTGTGCTTCAATCGCGCTATCCGGCTTTCAGAGCAAATGCATGTGGTCATTCTGCTCCAGGTTGAGTTGTCTACAGCAACACGACATTCTCTTTGCGAGATTTAGCATTTCGAGTCCCGTTTCTGGTGTCAAAAACCAACGGGGCGTGTTTGACGATCAACTCATAATCGAAGGACGAATGAGCGGTCAGAATCAGTGCGCAATCGCTTTTTCCCAAGAGCGCCGGTGTCAGGTTGACGGATTGATAGCCGTGCCCTTCGAGCTCAACTGATGGAGCAAAGGGATCGGAATAGGTGATAACGGCGCCCTCTCTCAGAAGAAGCTCCATGACTTTGATTGCCGGAGTCTCACGTGGATCGCCGACATCAGCCTTATAGGTCACTCCTAACACCAGGATAGCGGAGCCATTGAGACAGCGACCTCGCCGATTCAACAACCTCTGCAGTTTCGCCACGACGTAATAGGGCATCCCCTCGTTGATTTCTCCTGCAAGTTCAATAAAACGGGTGTGGAGATCATATTCCTTCGATTTCCAGGCCAAATAGTACGGATCGAGAGGGATACAATGCCCCCCCACCCCTGGGCCTGGATAGAACGGCATGAAGCCGAAATTTTTCGTCGCCGCGGCGTCGATGACCTCATACGCATTGAGGTTCATTCGGTCACAGAGGATGGCCAGTTCATTGACAAGCGCAATGTTGACGGAACGAAAGACGTTCTCGAACACCTTCGTCATTTCCGCAACTCGAGGCGATGACAGTGGAAAAATTTTCACGATCGATTGCTCATAGAACGTCCGCGCATGGGTGAGGCAACCAGGCGTGACTCCCCCGACGAGTTTGTAGGTATTGTGAGTCTTGAACGAACGATTGCCTGGATCAACACGTTCCGGGGAAAATGCGACGTAGAGATTCTCGCCGATCTTCAATCCTCCTTCAGTCAAGATCGGCAGCATTACATCTTCAGTCGTACCCGGATAGGTCGTGCTCTCCAAAACGATCAACATACCCGGACGAGAATACTTGGCTAATTCGCGCGTGACTTTGACAATCGCACTGATATCCGGTTCCTTGTTACGGGTCAACGGAGTGGGCACGCAGATCAGGACCACATCGCATTTGCGGATTGCACTGAAGTCCGTGGTCGCCGACAGTCGTTCAGTTTCTACAGTTTGACGGAGCTCCGTGTCGTCAACATCCAGAATATAGTTCTCTCCTCGGTTCACCTTCTCCACTTTCTCTGCCACTTCGTCGATGCCATGGACACGAAAACCCGTCTTCGCTTGCAACACCGCAAGAGGCAGCCCGACGTACCCTAAACCCACTACTCCGACCACGGCTGAATGATTCTTTATCTTTTCTAGTAACGACATGCTGGCTCCTCTCGCCTAGAAATCCCGACGGTGGAAAATGATACATGCGGTTGTCAGTAATAGAGCCGCATACAAGAGTCCGTAAGCGGTCGCGGCTGCCTGATACGACAATGTGATGGTCGTCCCGGAGGCTGCCTGCCCTTTCATATTAAGGACTTCGAGGTTCGGGCAGATGTAGTATAAACTCGAGACGATTGCCTTCATTGTCTCGCTATGGCTCTTTTCCGCAATACCCTTGAGGTCTGTAGTGAGGTGTCCGATGAGGTACAACCCAAGTGTCATGATGGCGCTCAGGGTCGATGAACTGAAAGTTGAGAAGAGCAACGCGAGCGCGGTAACCAGGAGCAACTCCACAAAGATCAGTCCGACAGCCTGAAATAGTGCTATATGAATAGGAGCGCCACTCATCCAAAGGGTCACGAGGAATACCGTGAGCATGATCAAGATATTGATTAAGAGGGTCAGGACGAGTCCCAGGTACTTGCCCAGCACAAATTGGGTTCTACTGATAGGGCGAGCCATAATCGTGTAGATCGTACGCCTTTCAATCTCCTTACTCACAAGTCCAATCCCGACGAAGATGGCAATGATCACTCCAATCAGATTGGTCGCCGCCAAACCCATATCTGTGACGATTTTCTTTTGCTCGGCGATCGTGAGACCCCCCAGCACCACTGACGCGCCGATCAGCAGTAACGCGAAGAACAAGAGGTTGTAGAGAATCTTATCCCGCAGGTTCTCCCGGAACGTATTGAATGCGATGACGACGATACTGTTCACACTATCCCTGTCTGTCTGTCTGTTGAAGGAACAGATCTTCAAGCGACCCTTTTTGCGGAACAACCGATACTAAATGCCCACCATTGGCCCGGATGGCGCCTAGGATCTCTTCAAGACGTGTTGAGTCTTGCAGGACCACCAGACAACGTTGGCCCTGTTGCAAGACTCGGGATGCAGCCTTCTTGATGACCGAGATCTGATTACCTTGGACACCTTCGCACACAACATCGACAGATTGTGTATGCCCATTATTGACAAGCTCATCCACACGGCCGGTCGCGAGTAGCCTCCCCTTAACGACGATCCCCACTCGATCGCAGATCATTTCGACATCCGGAATAATATGTGTGCTGAAAAAAACGGTTTTCCCCTTATCTCGCAGACTCAGAATCAGATCGCGGACTTGCTTCCGCCCAATCGGATCCAACCCGGACATGGGCTCATCAAGAATAACCACCTCAGGATCATGAATGAGCGCTTGCGCTAAACCTATCCGCTGTAACATGCCCTTGGAAAATTTTCTCAGCTGACGCGTCCTTGCATCGATCAATCCCACCATTTCAAGGAGAGAGGTGACCCGTTGGTTCACGTCCCCACGGCTCAATCCGGCAAGATGTCCATAAAACTCGAGAAATTCTTCGGCGGTCAAATAATCGTAAAAATAAGGGGACTCCGGGAGAAAACCAATCTGTCGATGCACATCAACATTGCCGGATGGTACACCCAGCAACTCAGCTTTTCCGCTTGTAGCTCGCATAAGGCCAAGCAGAATTTTCAAAGTGGTGGTCTTACCGGCCCCATTCGGCCCAAGAAATCCATAAATCTCTCCACGACGGACCGATAGGGACAATCCGGACAGCGCCTGCACCGAAGGCCTGCCCGGCCAGCCTGATTTGAACGTTTTCGTCAACCCTTCAATGGAAATCGCGTCCACAAATCCCCCTGATACGATACCGCAGGAATGATCGAACCGTGCATTCTCGTGGGTCTAGTGTTTATAGAGGCGCACGCGTTCACGCAATCCGGTGCTCATCACCGTGCCATCAGAAACATTTAGCCTGTACACTCCGCCAAGCGGCTCGTTAGGAATCTGAATAATTATCCCTCCTTTAACGAGATCTTCCAGTCTGCCCGGAAGTTTTCCAAAGATCGCGTGATAGCGGCGAACCCCTTCTTCCAAAAATCGGATATCCCGCTCTGCAACGATCTCTTTCATCCGCCGTGCAAGCCCCTCACGGACACGCTCATCCCACACTTGCTGGTAGACTCGTTGAAGGAACTCCAATGACGCTTCAGGATCACCGGCCTCAAGAGTCATCTTTGCAGCGAGATGTGGAAGATACTTGGGTGAGCCAGGCAACATCGACGCCATCTGAAAGTACTTCCCGGCTGTCTTCGGATCATGAAGTTCAAAGTAGTGGTCATACCCCAGTAGAAAAGGAATGATCCAAGCATCAGGATTATGCTGCATGCCTTTTTCTAGGAGCGCGATGCTTTCGCGGGTCTGTTTGGCGGAGACAGCCAATACAGTCCCTGTCGCCTGGTATGCATAGAGAAACTTCGGATCCAAATCGGTGAGGACATCGGCAGCCCTATAGGCCCACAGGTATCCCTCGCTCGTCTGTTCCCGAATTCCAAAGTGCTGAACCACTTTCAACCAGATAAGGTCTGCTGCCATCTGTCGGTAACCTAACACCGCTACCTTGAGGTACTCCCCTCTTGGGAGATACGAAAGTTCGATCGCTCTTGATGAAGCCGTGCGCTCACGTTCGATGACTGTCAGCATCCCAATGATAGATCCGACCAAAGCGACGATCATGCTTCCAATTGACACGAACCTCGTGAAACCAGTCAAGGCATGCAAGTTCATTGCTTGCGCCTTTCCCGTTCCAGCGCGACTGCCAGCGATGAGACATCGGCCGTGAGGAATCGCGACTCCACGGCATCTTTGCTCCAGCCGTCATATCGACGCTGCCGTTCGAGAATTTCTCGATATTCGTCGTTGGCCTGAGCCAGCCTTCCCGTCTTCAAGTAGATTGTGGCAAGCCATTCTCGACCTGGCAAGTAATTCGGTTCTAGTTCGATCCCGCGCTTCACATAGGCTTCGGCTGTCTCGCGCTCCCCAAGTTCCTGATAAATCTTGCCCAATTCGAGAAGGTAAAACGGCGTAAATGGCTCCAATTCAACCGCTCGTTGATAAGCCTTGCTTGCAGCACGTAGCCAAGATAGTCGTTGCTCGGATATGGCACTTGCTGTCGAATATAGCGGCGACAGTGACGAAGAGAAATTCACATAGACATACCCTAAGAGGGCAAACAGACGTCCATCCAAAGGATTGAGCTGAATAGCCAACTGGACTTCATCCACCGAGGCCCGCCAACTCTGGAGAGTATGGGTCTGCTGAAAGACTTGGAAATGCGCTGCTGCGAGAGAGCTGTGGTACAACGCCTTTGCCGAGTCCAATGCGACTGCCGTCTGATAGCTTTTGATGGCTGCTGGAACATTTTGGCTTTCCAGAGCATGAGAGCCAGCTTCATATGCCGCCCAGGCGACTCCCAACTTGACGACGGTTATTCCCGCAATTCCAACGACACCAATGCCAATCATCAAGACGATGCGTCGGAGTTTCACTGGAATCCTAAGTCCCGGTTTCACAACACCTTCAACCAACTGACGCGTCGACAAGACAATACCCACACTGAATATCAATACGATCGCCAGGGCTGGTTCATGCAGATTCGAATCCACACCGGCATGAATCAGTACTGCGGCGATGGCACCGCTGACGCCTACCATGAGACCGCGCTGCCACCTCCGTAACCGCTGCCTCAATATCCACATCGCATCCCTAGCGACCAAGATCACCCCCAAACAGAATATTGCGAGGCTGGCAACGCCGAGCTCTAGACCCATTTGGAGATATTCGTTATGCGCCGTCTGGGCAACTTTTCCGTAACGGGTGATCTGGCCCTCAATTGGTAAAGCATGGCGCGGATAGACATATTGAGATAACCCTATTCCGATTCCGAATGGATGATGGATTATTTCGTGAACTGAGCTTTGCCAGATCTGCCAACGAGAATAGCTCGCACGGTTTTGTTCGTGCTCAGCCTGGAGCCGTTCCCGAAAGGGACTCGGTGCCAGAAGGACGAGTGCAATCAGCAAGACACAAACAACAACTCCACCAAATCCATGCCGCACGAGGACGATTAAGGCTGTCGCAGCAAAAAGAGCCAGGATCGCGCCTCGTGATCCTGTCCAGAGAATGGCTACCATGAAGAATGCCATCATGAGGATAAGTGCTACGAAGCCAACGAAGGAGCGCGAAGTTTTCTGCCTTTTTTTCCAAGAGTTCTTCCTTATCCCATAGGAAAGATAGCCTAGCAGGATACTCCATGCAGCCACGAGATACCCGGCTAGGAAATTGGGATTAAAAAATGTCCCGCTGGGTCGCAAAGTCTTGAGCCATGTTCCTTGAACAATTGCCAGACATGCTTCTAAGAGTCCCATTCCAATGAGAACCGTCATCAACGTGGCGATATCATCCCACGCTAATGAAAGAGAGACAAGCACGTAGAGCAATAATGCATAGCTGAAGAGAACGATTAACCACTGAAGGCTCTGATGAAGATATGGAGAGCATAGTGTGGACATCAAAACAAGTCCTAGGTAGGCCAATATGGTTAGGCCAATATCAGTCCGAAACCCTCTTGCTAATCCTGTTTGAGTCTGTATCCACAGAGAGACAACGAAAAGGAAAAGGGTCAAGAGGCGGGTAATCATGACTGCGAGATGAGTTGTTCCGCCTTCGAGGAGTGGTGAGAACACGAGTAGGGTAATCAGTGAAAGTATGCCTACAAGGTGAGGCTTTGCTTGACAAAAAAGGGAAGAAGACACACCAAGAGCGGATCGGTCTGTGGGAACTACAGCATGCCGTAATAAGATTCGATTGATCACATCATCTGATCGCAAACACAATCTGGAGTAGCGAGATGACCAGTGGGATAGGCTTAACCGGAGTCAAGCATCAGAACTTAGCCGCGTGGTTGACAGCCCAAGAGGGGAGCAGGGATCAAATCCCTACTCCCCTCTTTTTGACAGCACCGGGTCTAGCCGGTTACGTCATTGCAACCATTCCCTTGAGCCTGAAGACCTGCTTTGATGTCATTGACAGTCCAATGATCGAAGGTCGCATCGCTGTCGAGATTGGCCACAGCGCTTGCCGTAAAGGCTGTCGCGTTCCCGCCTGGAGGAATGGCCGGCCCCATCGCCGAAGCTAGGCAGGCGCCATTCTCGGCTGTCGCACCAAGCGTCCCATTAATTTGGTCTCCGGCTCCAGACCGATAGGTGTAACGGTTGCTTCCTCCAGACAACACGAACCCGACATTCGCCAATACGTCGTAAGTTCCCGTGTTACTGAACGAAGCGGTCTCTGCCACATAGATTCCGCCGAGATTGGTCCTTGCTTCGGCCTGTCGGGACGTGGCCTGATACCGCAGAAAGTTGGGGATCGCGATGGCCGCCAAAATGCCGATAATGGCCACCACAATCATCAACTCAATGAGTGTAAAGCCCTTGTCACTACGCAATGATCTCAACATGTTACCTCCTCCTTTGCTTGAGTTTACTACCGACACTGCCCTCCCCCCTGACCATCTACAAGCTGTATTCATCGAGTGCTGGTGGTAAGGTCAGCAGATTCCGTGCCGGATTGTTAACGTATAGTTCTGTTAATGAAAATAACTGCTTATGAAAAACGATGAGGGATGGGCGTGACTTGGAATAGTCGAGTTCCTTCCAGTTTACGTTGATAAATGCCAAGATTTGGCATGTCCCAATATAGGTCCTCGTGTTCCCAAGTTAGAATCCTATGTCACAAAAAGGAGGGTTGAATTCGACACCGACCATCTCTTGGCATAACGCGCAACTCGAATTATTGGCGCGCTGTCCAATAGCGGCTCATGGACGCAATTCTGACGGCGAGTTACGGATTAGCCTGGGTTCTGGAAGAGCTTTGCGACACACGTCGCTTGGCCTGTTGAACTCGTTCCTCTAAGGTAGGATCGCCAAACCCTCTCTCACGGTACCGCTCGATCAGCTTCAAATTGGAGGGATCCAGCTCAAGCGAACGAAGCCACGCTTCTCTGGCTTCCTGTATAAGGTTCTGCTTCAGATAGATTTCGCCAAGGTGCTCATAAATAACCGGATCATCCTTTACCAGGGCAGTCGCCTTGATAGTTTCAGCCCTCGCTTCATCTAATAGCCCCATCTTAAACAAAGCCCACCCAAGGCTGTCGACGTAGTAGCCGTTATTCGGTTTCAGAGAGATAGCTCGTCTAATGAGTGAGATGGCTTCCGGAATCTTGATGCCACGTTCAGCGTAGCTGTACCCTAGGTAGTTCAATGCATCCGCATGTTTTGGGTCGAGCCGAAGTGTGGATTCCATTGCTCGGACAACATCATCAAAACGGTTCAGCTTATCGTAGACAGTCCCCAAATTGAAGTGGAGATCAGGGTTTTCGGGATTATGGACAATTCCGTTTTCGAAGGCCTGAGACGCCAAGGCGTACTGTTCATTCTGAAGATAGGTGAGGCCCAATAATAGGTGGGCATCCCCCTGTTTAGGATTTAGTTTAACGGTTTCATTCAGATGCAGAATAGCATCCCCTGAACGCTTCAACCGGTAGAATAAGAAGCCCATGTGCAAGTGGCCATCCACATAAGTCGGTTGGATCTTCAGGTTCGTCTCATACGCTTGAATGGCTTTATCGTACTCCTTGACCTCTTCATACATGAGACCAAGATAATCACGTATGCGCAACTCCGTAGGGCGCTCCATCAGAATCTTGTTCAATCGTTCGATCGCCTTCGGATAATCTTTCAATTCTCCATAGATGAGACCGGATCGGAGCTGCGCGTCCAAGTCGTCTGGATTGTCCATGAGGACCTTTTCCAGCTCCGAAAGCGCCTCTTTGTAGGACTTGTCATAAAGGTAAAGCCGCACCAGATGCTGTCGGCCTTCCTTGCTATGAGGGTTCACGACCTGCAAGTACTTTCTGTAGACCGCAATGGCTTTGGCTCTATCCTGTTGAGACTCATAAATAGAAGCCAAGGCCATGTACGCAGGCTCAAAGGTGGCGTTGGTGGAAATCGCCTGTTCAAAATGGAGGATAGCGCGGTCGAATTGCTTGGCTTCGACCTCAATCCTTCCTAAGTAGTAGTAACCAACTGGAGAGTCTTTGGCTTTTTCTATCCCCTGCTCGAACGCTCGCTCCGCTTCCTCAAGGCGCTTGAGATTGACCAAGAGGACTCCCTTGGAAAAATAGGAATCGCTTTCGTCTGGATACTTCAGAATCGCTTGATCGTACAAATCAAGCGCTTTCTCCGTCTGTCCCGACCCGGCGTAGATTCCGGCCAACTGAACCAACGTCGCAGCATCGGAGACATCGGTAATGGGAATCCGGTCAGCAAACTCGACCGCAGCAGCCAACTGCCCCGCTGAGAACAGCAGCGCAGCAATGCGCGACTTGAGGAAGATTGATGTCGGGTCGCCGCGGAGCGCCAGCTGATATTCTAGGATCGCCTTTTCTTGGTCCTGGCTCAATTCCGCCCGGTAGCCGTTCAAGAAATGATAGTACGCACGCGCATCAGCAGGAGTGGTGGCACGAGCTTGCGGCGCTTCCGTGTACCCTGAGGATTGAGGGGGGCCAGCACCCGCGGGAGGAACCGTCGAGCAGGACACCGTCATCGACACACTTGAGCCTATAGCGATGAGGACTCTCACCCATTTGGATTGCGCGGAGTCCCATCCGCGGATGCGTCTCTTCACGATCGTCCTCGTGAGTGTTGGTGGGTGAGAACTTCAGAGGGTAGCACGATTGTGATCAGATTATACGGGCTTCGGAAAGGGGTGTCAAACAGTGTGATCCTCTTCAAGGTCTGCAAACTTCGCGAACTTATCGAGGAACACCAACTGCCGATCTCCAGTCGGACCGTTACGATGCTTCTTGACGAGGATATCGGCGATGCCCTTCTTTTCCGAATCCGCGTCGTAGAGCTCGTCACGATAAATGAAGATCACCACGTCGGCATCCTGCTCGATCGCTCCACTTTCCCGAAGGTCGGCAAGCATGGGGATCGGCGGTTTGCGGCTTTCAACCGCCCGACTCAATTGAGACAAGGCGACCACAGGAACATCTAACTCCTTCGCTAACGCTTTCAGCGATCGTGAGATATCAGAAATCTCTTGTTGACGCGATTCCGCGTCGCTGCGACCCTGCATAAGCTGGAGATAGTCCACGATCAGCAGATCGAGCCTCTTTTGCTCCGCCTTTAATCGCCGGGCTTTGCCCCGCATCTGTTGGACCGTGAGAGTCCCAGAGTCATCGATAAAAATCGGGGCCTGCTCTAGTTTTCCAGCAGCATCCGCAAGCCTCCACCAATCTTCCTTCTGTAATCTGCCAATGCGCAGGGCATGAGAGTCTACACGCGCCTCGGAACTCAGCATCCGCAGGACTAGTTGTGCTTTGGCCATCTCTAGGCTGAAGATTCCGACGACATGGCCGTGTTTGATGGCTGCATGTTGAGCAATGCCAAGGGCCAGACTGGTCTTTCCCATACTGGGACGCGCGGCAATGACGACAAGATCCGATGGCTGTAGCCCAGCCGTGAGTTCATCCAATTCGATGAATCCTGTGGGAACTCCGGTGACTGTCTTGTGGTCTCGCTTTGAAAGCACATCGACAAAATCCAAACTGTCCTTGATGATTTCCTTGAGCCGAATGAATGATCGTCCCAATTTTCCTTGCGCGAGACTGAAGACCGATCGTTCAGCGAAATCCAGTAGGTCATCAATCGGAGCTGTCCCCTCATAACCTCGCGAAATCACCTCTGTTGATGTGCTGATGAGACCTCTGAGGAGCGCTTTGTCTCGGACGATTCGACAATGATACTTAGCGTTTGCAGCGGTTGGCACTGCTTGGACTAGCTCTGCCAAATAGGCGGAGCCTCCAACAGTTTCAAGCTCGCCTTTCATTCTGAGATGCTCTGATAGCGTAATCTGGTCAACCACTTCTCCATGTTCCGACAGCTCCAGCATGGCCATGTAGATCTTGCGGTGAGCGGTCCTATAGAAATCGTCCTCGGTGAGAACTTCCATGGCCTTGGCCATGGAAGCATTATCGAGAAGGATCGCCCCAAGAACCGATTGTTCGGCTTCCAGATTTTGAGGCGGCAGTCTGGGCGTCGACTGATCGGGAGGAGTTATCCGTTCTTGCATGGAGCCGGCACCAATTTCGCCAGTGTGATGAGATCCTTGATCTTGACTCTCTTTCGCTCGACCACACGCGGACTTCCATCGAGCAGACGCCCCGAAGAATCCCGGAGAAGCAGGACCTCATCCGATGCCAGGCTCCTATGTCCAACGATCGCAATGGCGGTGACCGCTAAAAGCCGTCCATCATTCACCGCGGAGCGAAGCGCATCTTCTCCGGAGCCAGACAACGTCCGTTGGACGACCCGTGCTCCAGACTCGCGTAACACACGGGCGACTTCAAACGCTCGGGCATTGTCGCGCGGCAAGGCTGAAAGAAGGATATCCGCTCGAGACAAGGCCGGTCCATCTCCCACATGCTCCATTGCCCGAAAGAGTCGATCAACATCGAACGCAAACCCCGTCGAGGGGAGGTCCCGACCAAAGCGCCCGATTAGATGGTTATAACGTCCTCCTCCTCCCAATTCACATCCCAGGCCATCCGCAAAGACATCGAAGACCACTCCATCATAGTAGTCAAATCCCCTAAACTCCCCTAAATCCAGTAAGAGGTGGTTCTTCAGACCCGACGACTCTAAGAGACGATACACCTCACTCAATCGCTTGAGAATCCGACGCAATTCCACGTCGCGGCCGGCGAGGGTCCATCCCCGTTCTAGCACTCCGGACTGCCCATACAGGCCAGGCGCCTCCAGAATTGTGCGTGCTTGTCCTGCCGAGACCCGCTCTTTCCTCAGAATCTCTTCGAGCTTTGGAATATCCTTTTTCGAAGCAGCCCTCTCCGCCCGCTTTCGACCTTCCGAAGACATCCCTGTTCTTCTGAGGAGAGCCTTGAAAAAACCCACATGTCCCAATGAAATCTTGAAGCCGGGAAGACCCAGGCGCTTCAACGACTCAATTATCAATGCAATGATCTCGCCGTCCGTCGCTACATCGTCGGCCCCAATCAACTCGGCTCCCACCTGAAAAATCTCTCGCTCCCGACCCGCATGTTCAGGCTCGTACCGGAACACAGTTGTTCGATAGCACAACCTCAACGGAAGACTCGATTCGACCATCCCCATCGCCACGATGCGGGCAATTTGCGCCGTCACGTCCGGCCTCAGGAGAAGGATCCGTCCGGTTGTGCGGTCCGAAAATTTGTAACACTTCTCGATAAGATCTGGTTCCAACCCCGCGGACAGAACATCGAGATATTCGAAGGTGGGAGGAATAATTTCCTGGTATCCCCAGCGGCTGAGAGTCGTCAGCAACACATCTTCAAGATGACGGACCCTCTGAGCCGTCTGCGGAAGGATCGCAGCCATCCCGACAGGAATCAGGGAGCGCTCGTGTTTCTGCCTAGGCTCCGTGTGAGCCTGGAACAGCTTCCGTGATCGACTAACTCGTGAGGGGCGGGACATAAGCGAGGAAGGACCGATCACCGTCCTTTGGACAGATCCGTCAGCTTTACGGAGAGAATATTGGTTCCGCCCTTGATGGTCTGGAGTACATCATCCGGGAGCGGAGCATCCAATCCGATGATGAGGAGTGCATTTCCGCCACGCTCTTCCCGGGAACATTGCATCCGTGCAATGTTGATGTTGTGCTCACCCAATACTTGGCCCACCGCCCCGATGACCCCGGGCCGATCGACGTTGAGGATCAGCAGCATATGGCCTTCGGGCGACACCTCAACCTGGAAGTTATCGATTTCGATGATGCGCGGGTCTTTCCGGTTATACAGCGTTCCGGCCACCCGATGAGCCTTTTTGCCCGCCTCAATTCGAACTCGAATCACGCTGGTGAAATCGCCAGCGTCACCGCTTTTGACCTCTTTGACCTCGATCCCCCGCTCTCTTGCGATCACGGGAGCGTTCACGAAATTGACGGCATCTTCCAAGATTGGGGTGAGCAACCCCTTTAGCGCCGCAATGGTCAACGGTGCGACTGACAGAGAAGCCACTTCCCCGTTGTATTCGACCGTGACCCGCTCCAAACCACCTTCGTAGAGTTGGGCTTGGAAAAGGCCAATCTTCTCGGCCAATGTAAGATAGGGCTGCAATCGAGGAAGGAGTTCGGGGGAAACGGAAGGGATATTAACCGCCCCACGCGCGATCCCTTTCGTGAAGTAATCCACGATTTGCTCGGCGATCCCGACGGCCACGTTCTCCTGGGCTTCATTCGTCGATGCGCCGATATGGGGCGTAGAGATGAAATTTTCCAGGGTCAGCAAGGGGTGCCCTGGCTTGATCGGTTCCTCTTCAAATACATCAAAGGCTGCAGCGGCCACCTTCTTGGTCTTGAGCGCTTCAACCAAATCCGCCTCATTGACGATTCCACCACGCGCGCAGTTCACAATCATGACGCCCGCTTTCATCTGAGCCATGCTAGCGGCGTTAATCAACGACTTGGTCTCAGAGGTCAGGGGCGTGTGCAGGGAGATGATATCCGCGCGCCGAAACAGTTCGGCGAGCTCAACGACTTCAACGCCCATCTTGCGGGCCCGCTCCTCCGCCAAATAGGGGTCATAGGCAATGACATTCATAGACAGCCCTTGTGCCAGCTTCGTGAGATAGCCACCGATTTGTCCGATTCCGACCACACCCAGGGTCTTATTGTACAACTCCACTCCCATGAATCGGTCTTTTTCCCATTTACCGGCTTTCATCGAAGCGGTCGCTTGAGGAATGCGGCGGGTCATCGCAAAAATCATCGCCATGGTGTGTTCGGCGGTGGTCACGGTATTGCCGCCGGGAGTATTCATCACCACGATTCCGCGGCGCGTTGCAGCCTGTGTATCGATATTGTCCAAGCCCGATCCCGCTCGCCCGACAACTTTTAACTTCTCTGCAGCAGTAATCACGTCAGCGGTCACCTTCGTACCCGACCGCACAACCAGACCATCATACTGTCCAATTTCCTTGAGTAGGTCCTCTTTGGGCAGCTTCGTCTTCACATCAACTGTGAAACCAGCTTTCTGGAGGATATCGACGCCTTGCTTGGACAAACTATCGCTGACCAGGATTTTCATCACGCTTCGTTCTTTACTGCCGGAATCAAGCCTCGATCACTAGGCCATCAACAATTCTTGAGCCTTGGCGACACCGCTGCCGAGTTTGACCGGATGCCCCAACCCTTTAAGCACCATCTCAATGGCAGCCAACGTCATAATGACATCAAACGTATCCATGTAGCCCATGTGGGAGACCCTGAAAATCTTGCCTTTCAGATGGTCCTGCCCACCGGCGGCCGTGATGCCGTACTGCACCCTTAAATTCTTGTAGATGGCCTGCCCATCTATGGTCGCTGGAGCGGAGACTGCGGTCAACGCATCGCTGGGAGATTCTCTTGGAAAAAGCGAAAGCCCGGCCGCCTTCACCCCTTCGCGCATCGCATGGGCAAGGCGACCTTGTCGCGCAAAGACCGCTTCCAATCCCTCAGCTTTCAGCATGCGTAAGACTTCCTGAAGCCCAAGAATCATCGACACGGCCGGTGTGTACGCGGTCTGATTCTTAATCTGAGCCTCGCGTTCCCTTTTGAAGTTGAAGTAGAAGGCTGAATTTTTAGCTTTGTCCGCCATTTGCCAGGCTTTCTCGCTCACACTCACAAACGCCAAACCCGGCGGCAACATCATGGCCTTCTGCGAACCGGTCACAACGACGTCGATGCCCCACGCATCCGTCTGAATATCGAACACACCTAGCGCAGTGATTGCATCAACCACGAGAATAGTCGCCTCATGCGCTTTGACCACTTGTGCCAACGCTTTGGTATCGTGAGCGACACCAGTTGATGTCTCGCTGGCCTGAACATAGACAGCTTTAATGGAAGGATCTTTCTTAAGGGCATCGGCCACGGCCTGAGGATCCACAGCGTGCCCCCACTCCACCTTGATTTCTGTGACCTGCACGCCGAAGGTCTTACAGAGTTTGCCCCAGCGCTCACCAAACTTGCCGCCATTAACAACCAGAGCTTTATCTCCGGGCGACAAGAAGTTCGCGACCGACCCTTCCATGCCGCCGGTCCCGGAAGAAGCCAGCATGAGCACATCGTTTCTGGTCTGAAATAACCACTTCAGATCTTCACGCACTTCCCCGAACAATTGGGCAAACTCCGGCGCCCGATGATGGATAATCGGCCTGGCCATCGCTAGCAAGACTTCTGGCGGCACGGGAGTTGGCCCTGGAGCTAAGAGGTACCTCTTCAACATTCGTCTCTTCCCCTTCTTTCTATGAATTTGTCTAGCGAAAGATGTCAACGCTACCACCACGGACCCTAGGCTGTCAAGGAAAAGCCACCCTAGAATCATATGGTTGCGTAACCTCGCCGACTGCAACCATGCGAGGTTTGGTTGAACATCGGGCGATAAACGTTTCGCCGAACGAAAACGGGACGAGTGCATAGAAGACTCAGCTAACGGATGATAATATTGACAACATCCGTGCAGCCCGCTACCCTGGTGAAAGCGGCCTCCCTCGTTTCATAGCAAAACTCTTACACGCACGATGAAACAACTTCCCCGGAGATCATTTCATGTCTTTCGGATACTTGGAATCGTTCTGAGCGGCCTTATCCTAGTCACAGGGAACTGGGGTGGAGGCGAGAGTGCTATTGCAGAACGTCTGGCTTTTGGAGTCGTGTCGATTGAGGCGAGTGAATTCCTCGCCATATCGGATCCAACCGAGGCTGAGGACGCAAGCCAAGACAATGAGAATGACGATGAGCTTCTCACGGCAAGCTCAGCAATTCTGGAAGTCCCTCAAGACAGTCTCATTCTCTTGCAGACAGGGGCTCGCATTCCCTGGCGGTATGGTGATGTGTTTAAAGAAGCCGGTCGGTCGGTCGCTGAGGTGCCGGAAACTCCTGGGGTCATGGAATCCTTCGATAATTTGCCGATTATCCATAATGACAAAGTGGAAGGTCACATCAGATTTTTTCACGTCGCAATCCGAGATCGTTTCGAGCAGTGGCTTATTAGACTAGCCCATTACAGACCACTTGTTGAGGACATTTTCTCCGAATTCAATCTACCAAACGACCTTGTATTCCTCTCTTTGGTTGAGAGCGGTTTTAATCCCCATGCTTATTCCCGTGCACAGGCGACTGGTCCCTGGCAGTTTATGAAAGGGACGGCACGGCTTTACGGCCTGCGCGTGGATCGTTACGTGGATGAGCGGCGGGACCCCATCAAATCCACGGTAGCGGCAGCACGGTATCTCCGAGACCTCTACGATCTTTTCGGCACCTGGCCCCTAGCCATGGCGGCCTACAATGCCGGTGAGGGAAAAGTCATGCGCGCTCTTCAAAAAGCGAGCGCGGAGGATTTCTGGGAAATTTCTCGAACGAAACACATACGGCGCGAAACCAAAGAATACATCCCACGGTTTATGGCAGCCACGATCATTGCAAAGAACCCAGACCAATACGGCTTCGCACAGGACCAGCCGGATGTGCATCAGTTCGACGAGGTGGTCATCGACCGACCGGTACAATTGCAGGCGCTCTCCGCGGCGTCGGGAATCTCTCTCACGGAATTGCGTCGCTTAAATCCTGAGCTGCGTCTGGATGTCACACCTCCGGATGTCCATGAGTATCATTTGAAAGTTCCGGTGGGTATGAAAGCGGGCATCCTACAACAGTTGGACAAGGTTCCGACCTGGAAGCCCTCTACTGCGTTTCTCAAGATGATCAAGAACCGAGCCGAATCGGGCGGACAGTACAAAGTACGGGTAGGGGACAGCCTCTGGACGATTGCCAAACGTCTGAATGTAACGGTGCGTCAACTCAAAGCCCGAAACAGCTTCGTGACCCGTGGCATTAGACCGGGTGATCTGCTTACTGTCGGCCCGCCACGCTGACCGTGGCCTCCTTCTCAGTTCACCTTTTCTGTCGCACCTTGCGTGGGAACACCTTCGGGAGGTCCCACCGCAGGCCCATCGGGACCCTTCTTCACCTCAAGCGCTTTGGTCCGCACGGCCGCCTCACTCGTAAATGGAGAATTCGGGTACGCTTTCATCAGCTCTTGGTAGCGTGCCAGCGCACCCTCCGGCCGAGACTGACTTTCTTCAAGTTTTCCCAGTTCAAAAAGCACTTGATCCTTGTTCAAAGCCTCCGGCATTCCCAACACAGCTGATAAAGCTTTCCCGGCATGCTCCGCATTGCCTTTCAGCAGATAGGCGTATCCGAGTCGCTGGTAGACCAGCGACAACAAGGTCCGATTTCCTTCATACATCCCGATAAACTTTTGATAGGCGCTAATGGCACCATCGAGGTCATTAGCTTGAACTAACGCGTTGCCCAGACGGTATAGCGTCAACGGTGCGATCGGGCTGTGAGGATACGTATCGAGTGACTCATGATAGAGCGCAACAGCCTGCTTAAGATTCTCATCGGCCTTGGTCGGCTGATCCACCGGTCGATCGAGATATAGGCGCGTTGCCCGTTCCTCGAGCGCGACTGCCTGCTCGGTCTTGCGATGATCTAGCCACACAACAACTCCGATCACAGCCACGGCTATCAGCAGCACAAGGAACCCGATAAGTATCGATCGCTGATACTGATGAAGACCCATGGCCAACCGTTCCATCCCGCTGAGAAGATGAGCTTCATCGGCCAACATCTGTTTCGAATCGATCTTTATGCGATAAGACATGGTCACCAGCTAGACACGACAAGAATCCCCTTTTTTTGCCAAGCGCCCTTATACAAGGTCGTCTTACCCTTGTCAATCGAAGCCCGAGCAGAGCGCGCAATCAGAACGGTCGTTGACAGCCTTCAACAGCCCGGTATAGCGTACGGGACGTTGCAGACTGTCAGCATCCCTCGACACACCTTCATCCCTGATCTTTAGAACATGGCGTTCGAAAAACGACTTAGCCAGCTTGCCGAACAACATATGCTCCGGCAACTAAGGCTCATTCAGTCTGGAACTGGCCCTGTCGTCACCATTGAGGGTCGGGCAACTATCCTCATGGCTTCGAACAATTATCTGGGACTTGCCACCCACCCAGCGCTTAAGAAAGCGGCGATTCAGGCGACGGAACAGTATGGAGTTGGTACCGGTGCGTCGAGACTGGTATCTGGAACCCAACCACCTCACGAGGAATTGGAAACAGCTCTTGCACGGTTCAAACGCACTGAATCCGCGCTCGTGTTCGGCTCGGGCTACCTGGCCAATATTGGACTCATTTCAGCTTTCATCGGGACAGACGGGCTGATTCTTGCCGACCGACTGTGCCATGCGAGTCTCATCGATGGATGTCGCTTGAGTAAAGCCAATTTTCGCGTGTTTCGCCACCGAGATGTTAGCCATCTGGAATCGCAGCTCGCAAAACGCACACGCAACCGCAACACCTTGATCGTAACCGACGGAATCTTCAGCATGGACGGCGACGCGGCACCACTGCCGGAACTCGTCACACTGGCAGAACGGTATGGCGCGCGGCTGCTTGTGGATGACGCGCATGGAACCGGCGTCATGGGTCGCGAAGGAAGAGGCACTCTCGAACATTTTGAGGTCGAGTCTCGCCTTCCGTTTCATATGGGCACACTCAGCAAGGCGCTAGGCACCAGCGGCGCCTATGTCGCTGGCCCTGCCAGCTTGATACGCTTTCTGGTAAACACCGCCCGCTCCTTCATCTACACGACGGCCCCGCCTCCCGCCACCGCCGCGGCGTCCCTTGCCGCCTTGCACCTATGTCAGGCTGAACCGGAGCGACGTGCGAGGCTTTGGGACAATCGCAACTATTTTTTCGATGGGCTGAAGATCCTGGGATTCCGAACGACCGATAGCCTCAGTCCAATTGTCCCGGTGTTGATCGGAGATGCTCAGAAGACCCTGACGATGGCCGACCGTCTCCTGCAACTCGGCGTCTACGCGCCGGCCATTCGCCCTCCCACGGTTCCCCGGGAAACGAGTCGGATCCGTACGACCGTCACCTCTGAACACACCCGCGAACAGCTTGATATCGTCCTCGCCGCATTCCACCGAGCGGGACGAGAGTCGGGCCTCATAAGATAGACAGAACCGAATCTTCAGTTATACTTAGCCTCGAGGCACTCATGTCGTGCGCCTCCTGCTGGTCGATCTGCCATCCGTTCAGACACCGGGTTTTCATAGGAGGGATGATGGACATCACGCAACTCTTGTCGTTTTGCGTTAAAGAAGGCGCTTCCGACTGTCATTTGAGCGCAGGCGAACCGCCGATGCTGCGTCTTCACGGGGAAATCAAAAAGCTGGATCATCCCATCCTAACCAAGCAGGAAGTTCATGCCATGGTGTACGACATGATGAGTGACGCGCAGCGCCGCGTCTTCGAGGAACACCACGAGTGCGACTTTTCCTTCGAAATGGGAGAGATCGCCAGGTTCCGGGTGAATATTTTTATGCAGCGCCGGGGGGAAGGGGCGGTCTTCCGGACTATTCCCACAAAGATTCTCCCTCTCGAACAACTCGGCATGCCGCCGGTGATCAAACAACTCTGTGATAAAGAAAAAGGGCTCATTCTCGTGACCGGCCCGACAGGGTCAGGCAAATCGACCACCCTGGCCGCGATGATCGATTATCTGAATGAAACGTTCGAGGGACATGTTCTCACGATCGAGGACCCGATTGAATTTGTACACAAGTCGAAAAAGTGTCTGATCAATCAGCGCGAGCTGGCATCACACACACATTCCTTTGCGAATGCGCTGAAGTCGGCCTTGCGCGAAGATCCGGATATCATTTTGGTCGGCGAGATGCGCGATTTGGACACCATTCAGCTTGCGCTGACGGCCGCCGAAACCGGTCACCTGGTCTTTGGCACGCTCCACACCTCCAGCGCCTATAAGACAGTCGACCGCGTCATAGACGTCTTTCCTCCCAACCAGCAGGCGCAGATTCGAGCCCAGTTCGCAGAGTCATTGGAGGGCGTGATCACCCAAACCCTCCTCAAACGTAAGACAGGCGGACGGGTGGCAGCACTGGAGATTATGACCGCAACGACGGCGGTGCGAAACCTCATTCGCGAGGCGAAGCTCCACCAAATACCTGGCATTATGCAGGCCAGTAAGAAAGACGGTATGCAGACGATGGATATGGCACTTGTGGATCTGGCAACGAGAGGACTCGTTACGAAGGCCGAAGCGCAGTCTCGCAGTATGACGCCGAATCTCTTCGGCGCCGTAGGCGGAACCCAACCTGCGGTCGGCGCCGCGTAATATCGGCACGAAGCCAAAGCACGACACCAGGGATAAGCGGGGCGTAGAGGACCAAATGGAAATTCGGAGTCTTCTCAAGGTGATGGTGGAGCGGGACGCTTCAGACGTGTACCTGACGGCGGATATTCCCCCGTCATACCGCATCCAAGGTATCACCCAGCCCATCGGGGACTCTGTTATGACCAATGATCATCTCGAGGCCATGGCTCAAGAGATCATGCGTGAAAAGCAACGCAAAGAGTTCGAGCAGAGCATGGAAATGAACCTTGCGCTGTACTTCTCGGATCTCGGGCGGTTTCGCGTCAATATCTTCCGGCAGCGAGGCAATATCGGCATCGTCATCCGGCAGATCAAAGTTGCCATCGTCCCGATCGACAAACTTGGGCTTCCGGCCATCGTCAAAGACATCGCGATGACCAAGCGTGGCCTCGTCCTCTTTGTGGGAGCCACCGGATCAGGGAAATCCACGTCCCTAGCGGCGATGATCGACTACAGGAACGACACCGCACCCGGGCACATTATCTCCGTGGAAGACCCCATCGAATTTGTTCATCGACACAAGAAATCCATCATTACCCAGAGGGAAGTCGGGTTTGATACCCATTCCTATCAGGCCGCCCTCAAGAATACCCTTCGCCAAGCGCCGGATGTGATCATGATCGGAGAAATCCGCGACACCGAAACGATGGAAGCGGCGTTGACCTTCGCTGAAACCGGCCACCTGTGTTTGTCTACCCTCCATGCCAATAACGCGAACCAGGCCATTGAGCGAATCATGAACTTCTTTCCCGCCGAGCGCCACCAACAGATTTACCTGCAACTTTCCTTGAATCTTCGCGCCATCGTTTCTCAACGTTTGATCCCCTCTTTGGACGGCAAGCGGGCGGCCGCTCTGGAGATTCTCATGGACACACCGCGCGCCAAAGATCTGATTCAGAAAGGTCAGGTCGATCTGCTCAAGGAGGCGATGGAACAGGGCATTCAGGAAGGCTCTCAGACCTTCGATCACGTTTTATTCCAGCTCTATCAGGCCAAGAAAATAAGCATCGAGCAAGCGCTGATCAATGCCGACAGCGCCAATAACCTTCGGCTGAAGATCAAACTGGCCGGGGGAAAACTTGACGAAGCTACCGACAAGCCTTCGGACAAGACCGGAGGGGATAAGACAAAGCCCTTCCACATCAAAGGCGCAGATTCCCCTGCGAATTCCCTCCGCAAATTCTGACGTCCGTCCTGCTGATTTCCACCCTCATTCCGAAACCGACGACTTGGGCACGGCGGTGTTTTCGGTGAGGCGCTCCAGGTAGTCCACCATCTTGTCCACTGCGCCGGCACTGAGTTTCTGACCATACCATTGTGGCATGACCCCGTCCGGATAGCCGGACACCACATATACGCCAGGGCTTAGAATCGATTCAACGACGTATTCCCGGACCGTCCTCGCCTGTCCTCGATAACCCGGATCGGCCAGACGAGCAGGCCCGGTGCTGCCAAGCAAGAGCTCCGGCCCTACCCGACCTTGTGCACCCGGTATCCCGGGAATCGTATGGCAGACCCCGCAGCCCGCTTGACTGAAGAGATCCCCAATCGGTTCCTCACCGGTCGCCAGCGGGGCCAGGGCTTGAGATAATTGAGTTGCTTGGGATGAAGCAGTCAGTGATCGAGAGGGTTGTCGCAAAGTATAAGAAAGGCCCGCTGCAAGAAGAACGACGCCAATAATCACATACGTCCAGGCCCGTTCCCCAAGTCGTGAGGAGGACCTCCTCTCTTTGGCCGAATCACCCTGCCGATTTTCCTCCAGCTCTTTTGCTGCCACCGCTCATCCCTGGTGCGACACAATCCACGGCCGTCGTGTGAGCCGAGAACACTTGCGCTGGTTGTGACCTCGATCAGTGGGTTAGGGTTGAGAGAAGAACTCGCGAAATCACGTGTGTCCCCATTTGATGGTGCACCCAATGGCCTGGGTTACCGCTTCTTGCGGGTCCACATCCTTCAGAAGCGCATCCAATGTGTCACGCAAATAGTGCCGCCTCACGGCCTGTGGCCTTTGCCAATTGTCGTCAATCTTGCCGGTGTAACGAAGCCGTCGGTCCCGCCCAAAAGCGAACAGTTGCGGAGTATGCGTCGCACCATACCGTCGCGCCACATCCTGCGATGCATCCCGTAGATACGGAAAAGGGAACTCCTTAGCCTTTGCGCGCCTCACCATGTTGTCGTAGCTGTCCTCGGGATAGTTTGTGTCGTCGTTCGAATTAATCGCGATGAGCTGCACACCGCGATCAGCATAGTCACGCTGAATCGCTACAAGCCGATCTTCGTACGCCTGGACATAGGGACAATGATTGCAGGAGAACACGATCACAAGAATCGATCGATCGGCAAAGCTATCTAAGGAATGGGTCTGGCTGTCGGTGCCTAGCAAGGAGAAATCCGGCGCCGGGTCACCGATTCGAAGGCTGGTGGGGGTCATGAGACCTCGTCCGTCTTAATCGTCCGATGATGCGGGCCCATCACTTTGGGCTATCGAGGGCACATCGAAATCCCAACGTCAGGTCGCGGAACGTCGGTTCTGCCGCCACTCGGGCCGTTGAGCGAACGCCTGCCGGAACATCATTCCAGGATCCTCCTCGAATCACGCGTTTTTCCCCGGACTCAGGGCCAGGTGGATTTTTTTCAGGACTTTTCTGATAGTATTCTCGGTCATACCAGTCCGCCACCCACTCTGCCGCGTTCCCGGCCATGTGAAAGGCACCATACGGGCTCTTGCCGCCTTCCTTCGTTCCATGCCGGACGCTCATCCCACCAACCATATCGACCGGGGCCAGGGTGATCCCATAGCTCACCCACTGTCCGCGATTATAATTGGCAATATCCACGAACGGCTGCATATCCCCCCAGGGAAACCTTCGCCCATCGGTCCCGCGGGCGGCTTTTTCCCACTCGGCCTCGGTCGGAAGGCGTTTGTCCGCCCACTTGCAGTAGGCTTGGGCATCTTCCCACGTCACCCCGACGGTCGGCCGATTCCCGGCTGACGCCACGGAATCTTCATCCCACAAGGGCGGAGCCTTGTGTTTCGTGGCCTGAAGAAATTTTTCATAGAGGCTGAGTGTCACTTCGAACTGATCAATGGCATAACGCGACAGAACAACCGTGTGTTCGGGTCGTTCATTTCCGCCCCCATCATTGCTCCCCATGGTAAAAGGGCCTTCAGGAATGACCACCATCGGCGCCCCATCTTTCCCACCCGGGACCCTATCTTTTCCAGCCGCCCCATCGGACCCGGTGGGTGGCTCACCGGCGCCCATCAGTAGCATCGCCAGCAAGAGACCTGTCCCTGCTTGGCTTATGGCACGCCCACGACGCATCACCGCCTCCTTCAGTGGTTCACTGCTGTCTGATTCTACTCTGGATCAGGAATCGGAACCAAGAGGAGACAACAAGACTGAGCAAAAAGGGCCAGGGTGAGGGTGGCTTACAGTCGGTGGGACTACTTCAGGCCAAACCACGCCCTGACTGCCGTGCCGGCAGCCCTGCACACCGTCGCAAGGGCCGCAGGGAGGCTCGTGCCACATTGCACCAAGTCATCACGCCGGTCCGCAGGGATGGTGCTGTCCTTGGTAGACTGGTCTACGGGTGAGTTGTTCGGAAGCGTGACAAGTGTTCGGCATTTCATGCAGAGATACGCGCCGGTAAAATACCCAAGAAAATCTTCTTGTGGCTTCAGGGCCAGGTGCGCACACGAGGGAGTGCCCTTAGCCTGCTGTAAAGGAACCATCGGATAATCACGGTTGAGATACGCCATTCCCCATCCTCCGTACACGGCGAATGATGCTGCGCTCACTATGGCAACAACCATGAGTCTCTAGTGATCGCTGTGCTATGGTCCTGGTTTGCGCCTGAAGTTACCACCGCCGTGTAGCCTTTTAGTGGAAATTCCCCTAGGTGACAATCTGTCAAAAAAGGAGGTGTCCTCCCCCGTTATAGGTTTTCTTCTTCTCATCACTCATGTTGAGAAAGGCGTTTCAACGCTTACCCCATTGATCTTGTGCGCTGGTATCTCACGAAAGGCATGCTGTGGAAGGGCCCATTCTTTCAAGAATGGCTTCGCACCCAAAAACTCTGGTCTGGATGGACGTCGCTAAGCAATCGTACACACAATTTGATCCCGAACTTCTGAAGCGAATCGAACGTTGTCACCTGCGATATCGGCTCGGAGGCGGCTCGATGAGCCAGGACTGCTTTATCCATTTCGTTGTCAACATGGCCGACGAGCCGAGTTGCCGCACGCACCTGAACGATTCCAGTTACTCGTGCCGGGGCTGTGCCAGGCTCTCAAACGCGCCTGCCCTCCCCCCTCCTGACGCAGGAGCGAAACCGCTATCCTGGAGCGCCGCGCCGCGGGTGAACTAAACAAACCTAAACAAACAGATTGCGAAGACGGAGGGGATTTCGGATCGCATGGTGCGCATCAACCTTCAGCGCATCAAACGAAAACTATATGCCGATGACCGGGTGAATGCTGTGCTAATGCCTGCAGAGCAACAGAGCCTGCGCAAACGCATGGATGGCCGAGCTCGGCATGATCTTTCCCCGATTTAGTGGACAGCCCGTATGACTTGCCCTGCCTGCCGTTCAAACTCCGCCGGGCTGAGATAGCCCAAGGTGGAATGCCGCCGCCGCCGATTATAGAACCCTTCCAGATACTCGAAAATCTCGGTCTTGGCCTCCTGCCGTGTCTGAAACCGTCGGTGATGGACCAGTTCGGTCTTCAGCGTGGCAAAGAAGCTTTCCACCACCGCATTGTCCCAACAATTGCCGGGGCGACTCATCGAGCCGTGAATCCCCAGGGCAGTCAGCCGTTGCTGGTAGGTGACGGCGGCATACTGACAGCCTCGGTCCGAATGATGGAGCAACCCTGACACGGCCGGACGCTGGTGCAGGGCCATCTCCAATGCCTGCATGGTCAGGGCCGTGGTCATCTGCGTCCCCATGGCCCATCCCACAATGCGCCGAGAATAAAGATCCAACAACACGGCGAGATACAGCCAGCCCTCGCGGGTCGCAATGTACGTGATGTCGCCCACCCATTTGTGATTCGGGCGGGTGGCCGTGAAGTTCCGCTGCAAGTCGTTGGCGGCCATCATCTCTGGAGGGCACGGCCGTGGCCGCCGATAGTGGCGACGGCAGATACTCCGCAGACCGTGCAGCCGCATCAGCCGGGCCACGCGATGACGGCCGACGCGAATCCCTCGGGCCTGGAGTTCCCGATGCAGACGCGGACTCCCATACCGTCCTCGAAATTCCTGATAACATGCCCGCAGGTGTGCCCCCAGCCAGTGATTCGCTCGATCGCGCGCCCTCTCGGGGTGCCGACGCCAAGCATAGAACCCACTACGAGCGACGGCCATGACCCGACACAACATCTCGACGGGATACTGCGCCTTCTCCGCCTGAATGAAGCCATACCTCATGCCGACTCCTTGGCGAAGAAGGCTGCCGCCTTTTTTAGGATGTCCCGCTCCATGCGAAGCCGTTCAACTTCACGGCGTAACTGTTTGAGTTCCTCCGCCGCCTGAAATCCATTCGTCCCCGGCAGCGTGGTATTGGCCTCACGCTGCCATCGGCTCAACGTGGTTTGATTGATCCCCAGTTCCTTGGCCACCTGATTGGCACTCTGGCCACTGCGGCGCACCAGCGCGATGGCCTCCTGCTTGAACTCCGAACTAAATATTCCTCGGTCTCTCTTCATCGGATACACCTCCTTCTTGGCATTATGCCTAAGAGGTGTCCACAAAATCAGGGGAGGTTCAGCAG
>CAVPGK010000013.1:0-220014 GCA_963703955.1 Nitrospirota bacterium
AACCTCCCCTGATTTTGTGGACACCTCTTAGGCATAATGCCAAGAAGGAGGTGTATCCGATGAAGAGAGACCGACGAATATTTAGTTCGGAGTTCAAGCAGGAGGCCATCGCGCTGGTGCGCCGCAGTGGCCAGAGTGCCAATCAGGTGGCAAAGGAACTGGGGATCAATCAAACCACGTTGAGCCGATGGCAGCGTGAGGCCAATAGCACGCTGCCGGGGACGAATGGATTTCAGGCGGCGGAGGAACTCAAACAGTTACGCCGTGAAGTTGAACGGCTTCGCATGGAGCGGGACATCCTGAAAAAAGGCGGCAGCCTTCTTCGCCAAGGAGTCGGCATGAGGTATGGCTTCATTCAGGCGGAGAAGGCGCAGTATCCCGTCGAGATGTTGTGTCGGGTCATGGCCGTCGCTCGTAGTGGGTTCTATGCTTGGCGTCGGCACCCCGAGAGGGCGCGCGATCGAGCGAATCACTGGCTGGGGGCACACCTGCGGGCATGTTATCAGGAATTTCGAGGACGGTATGGGAGTCCGCGTCTGCATCGGGAACTCCAGGCCCGAGGGATTCGCGTCGGCCGTCATCGCGTGGCCCGGCTGATGCGGCTGCACGGTCTGCGGAGTATCTGCCGTCGCCACTATCGGCGGCCACGGCCGTGTCCTCCAGAGATGATGGCCGCCAACGACTTGCAGCGGAACTTCACGGCCACCCGCCCGAATCACAAATGGGTGGGCGACATCACGTACATTGCGACCCGCGAGGGCTGGCTGTATCTCGCCGTGTTGTTGGATCTTTATTCTCGGCGCATTGTGGGATGGGCCATGGGGACGCAGATGACCACGGCCCTGACCATGCAGGCATTGGAGATGGCCCTGCACCAGCGTCCGGCCGTGTCAGGGTTGCTCCATCATTCGGACCGAGGCTGTCAGTATGCCGCCGTCACCTACCAGCAACGGCTGACTGCCCTGGGGATTCACGGCTCGATGAGTCGCCCCGGCAATTGTTGGGACAATGCGGTGGTGGAAAGCTTCTTTGCCACGCTGAAGACCGAACTGGTCCATCACCGACGGTTTCAGACACGGCAGGAGGCCAAGACCGAGATTTTCGAGTATCTGGAAGGGTTCTATAATCGGCGGCGGCGGCATTCCACCTTGGGCTATCTCAGCCCGGCGGAGTTTGAACGGCAGGCAGGGCAAGTCATACGGGCTGTCCACTAAATCGGGGAAAGATCATACTTCACAAAGGAGCCTAAGGACCATGCGATCTACCCTCGTCTTCTTTCTCCTCATTGGTCTCTCAACCCTTTTCTCGGGCGGATGCGCGACGATGGCGAACATTGATCAGCAAGTTAGCGTGACGACACAGCCGGATGACGCTAACGTAACCCTAGGTAGCATTACTGGGTCCACTCCTATGAGTGCTACGGTGCCTGGAGGATACAGTATCCCTCAATCAATCCAAGTCGCAAAAGAAGGCTACCAACCGCAAACGGTCGCTATTCAGCGCGGATTCAGAACATCACACCTTGTCCAAGATCTCTTCCCTGGACTGCTCTTAGGACCAATCCCCCTGCTTGTCGATGCCATCACGGGAGACTGGTGGTACGTGGCGAACACGAATTATCACATTAAGCTGCGACCCCTTATGAGCTCCGCTAATTCCGCCCCAGCCTCGCGCCAAGAAGTAAAGTAGCCGCGCAGAGGATGATCGCGAGAGATCTTCCCCCCAGGTCTCTCGCGCGTTCCCACCGGCTGTGTGCCTCATGAAAGCATGAAAGTCTTGGTCCTCTCTGTCATTTCCACCAATACAAAATGTGGTTGTGGAGGAAGGATTTGAACCTTCGACCTTTGGGTTATGAGCACTAATCTCCTTAACTTTGAACCCATTGAAAGGCGTGTAAACACTAGAGAGGGCGCGGACAGGAGTGGTCCAGGAACCGACCACCTGTCTGCACCCTTGCATCCCGGCTGCACCCTCAAAATTGGTCCCCATCCCCTCGGTACGGCAGCTTGCCACGTGGGAACCGATTTGAACGCGGCACCAAGTTTCGGCGGCTGGACTCGCTAGTACTAGCGGCAAGCATCTCCAGCATCTGGAAGAACAAGCCGATGGCCGCCAGACTACGCCGATGGCGTGCGGGGATGCACGAAAAGCAACCGCCACGATTCACTGGGCGCCGGAGCGAATAACCTTCGTCGTGGACAAAGCCGGCTCATTCATAGAGATCGAGCAGACGCTCGATCGTGACGTTGATCCGCTCCAGGTAGGCGAGCGGAAAGGCGGCTGCGAAGAGCAGCTGAAGCGCGACCCGATTGATCGCCTCGATCTTTAGTTCGCAGCGAAATCCATCGAACCATTCGTCGCGTGTGACCCCGGCGGTCACGCCGGCCGCGACGAGCGCCGCGCGATGTGTCTCGATATGGCGGTCGATCTGCGCGCGATCGGCGGAACGCGGCAGGACGAAGGTGAGCAACTCCACGAGATGCGATTAGAGGAAATTCTGACATTGACGTGGGATCGGGTGGACTCGGAGAAGAGCCGCATCTTTCTGCCCGGCTCGTTGACCAAGACGGGGAAAGACCGTGACGTGCCGATGACGCCGACGCTTCGGCGAGCCTTGCAGGAGCTTCGCCATCAGGACGGCGTGGCCCGGATTCAGGGCCTCGTGTTTACGAAGGAGGGCAAGAAGATTACCCATAGCTATCGGGTGGTGCAGCGGCTCTGCCAGGACCAGAAGATCGAGAACCTCGTCCTCCATGATCTGCGTCACTGTGCGGTGACGAATCTGGCGGACGCCGGCGTGGATACGGAAACGATCATGAAGATCGTGGGCCACTCGTCGGTCGAAATGTTTCTCCGGTACCGTGGGATCAAGGCTGAACGGCTGGACGCCGCCATGAGCAAGCTCGACCTCGCGCTTAACACCCTAATAGCACCCGCCTCAGAAGCTGCTAGCTAAGTGAGCAGAAGTCTTGCGGAAGAAGAGAGTTGGTGCCGAAGCCGGGATTTGAACCCGGACACCCGTGAGGGCGCTAGACCCTGAATCTAGTGCGTCTGCCAGTTCCGCCACTTCGGCACGGCATGTACTTTAGAGGATATGTCTGATCAGCCTCTCAGTGGGCAAGTGTTAATACTGTCCAAACGAGAAGCATACCGTTTGAACGTCTTCTCAGGCTTGTGATCCACAATCGTCATCGCGGTCAACCCATTTGAGGTTCACATCGCACGTGCCGCATATCACGGAACCGGAAGTCTTTCAGCCCCGTTCGACTCCTCGCGTTGTCAAAGTCGGTCCGTATGCTTCTGAACGACTGACCATTTCGAATGAACATCTTGTCGGAAATACCCAACTTTATACAAGTCACGGAAGATCTGTGTCAATTCCGCTGGTGTTGGCCAGTTGGCAGGTCGTCAACAGGGCTGGCTTGACTGCATGATCCCGTTGACTATCGCAGAGAAGGCGCGTTGTTCGGAATCAAACACCAGGGAGGTTTACATAACCACATTACGACTAGGATGTGTATACGGTATTACAGGTCGTGGGTGCTCGGCCTCGTAGTTCTTCAATGCAGCGGTGCATTCGTCCCACTGGCGCGAATTCTCCTCCCACGACAGCCGTGGGTCGTACCTGTGGCCACAGAGCGGACCGTCATTGATTGCATACCACCCCGTATCCCACGCCACCTTGTCAGCGTAGTATTGTTGCCACGCGTATGTGGCGCACCCCGCGAGCATCACCGCAACAGCTGCGAGCATCGTCTTCATGCGACACCTCTTTCTTAAGTAGTCTAGAGCCTTTACTGACGACCCGCCAGCGTGGTTAGCCTGCGTAACAAGCGGAATCGAAGGGCATCGCTCGTGCGTTGGTTCCCCGGAGTCACCGTGATGCGCCCTTACTCCGCCAGCGCCACTCCTTCCATGTCTCATCAAGCATCCCGCTTCGCACCGCGATCACGACGGCATTCACGAGATCATGGGTGTAGAGCTTCTTTTTGATGCTCTGCAGGTGCTCCCGGACCGTGCGGGCGCTGATCCCCTCCGCCACCGCAATTTGCTTAACGAGTTCTCCCATTGCGCGACGTTGCACGATGAGGGTTTCGCGGTTCGTGAGGAGTGGGCGCGGGCAAGCACGCTGGAGCGCCCGGCATAGGATCGGCACGAGCAACTGAAATCGGTTCAAATGGGTGCGGCAGCTCTCCTCGGAGCCCATGTTGAGAGCAAAATAGACCCAGAGGTCTTGGCTGACCAAGCCACCACCGAGCGAATATTGCAGATTGAGCTTCGTGATTCGCTCCAGAAGTTCAGGATCAAATTGGTCCTTTAGTCGCCTAGCGGCATCGAACCAGATATGAGTTTTTTTCGTCCGTAACCATTCCTGAAAGACCGGGCCCTTCCTCAGCATGCCTTTTGTGAGATACCAGCGCAAAAATTCTCTGTTAGGACCGAGATGAAAGATGAAGGCGATGGTCGTGTTCGCTGGGTACCCCCATCCGCAGACGAGGCCGCGGTAAGGAATCCATGTCTGCAGCTGGTTGAGGAGCTCACCAAACTGCTTCGGTGTACGACAACGAGATGCAGCAGCCTTCAGCTCTAGGAGGGATACCGCGTGGTGAGAAGAAGGGATAAGTCCTCTTCGAGCCGCCTTGGAGCCAGATCGAACGTCTCGCTTGGCACTCGAAACTAATGAGATAGAACCGGAGCCCATCTCGAACTACCCTTGAGCCCAAAGAGCACCCCTCCTATTTTACCAGCTTGCCATACTGGTGGATATCCGATAAAACCCGTGCACCAGCTTAGCGATCCTTAGAGCCGCATGCTTGCACGGGAGCTGGACGAGGATGTCCCAATGTCTCTTCTAGGAGGTTCATGCCGCGTCTCATCCTCGTCATCGACGATGATTTCGATACTCGGTGGATATTGCACGATCGGCTGACGGCCATGGGGTTCGACGTGGCCACCGCAAGTAGCGGTCATCATGGGCTGGCTCTCCTAGAGGAACACGCGTCGACCAGATGTCAGCCGGCCGGCATCCTGCTGAATTTGGTGATGCCCCGTCTCGACGGTAGAGCGATGCTTCAGAAGCTGCAAAAACGCTTCGTTCATATCCCTGTGATCATCATGGCCTCCGTGCCCGTTACACCGCACTTGGAAGAAGTCCTTCGACAGGGCGCGCGAGACATTATTATGAAGCCGTTCGATAATGAGTCGTTATCAGAGAAATGTTTCCGGCATTTCCCGGCTCCATTAGGTACTCCTATGGAACCGTGATCATCATGATCCCCGACCGCCTCAGCCTGCGTCAGTCAGTTGTTAGGTTTGCGCGGAGAGCTCACTGCTGTTGGCTGAAGACTCTTCTTCAACCGTCCCCATGGTGATGCCCAATCATCTGGATTCGGAATGTCGCGTGTATCGCCGCTGAGGATGATTTTCTCCCGTACCAGTCCGGCCGCAGCCATCAGGAATGGGGCGGGGATGAAAGGCGCCTCGTCCGCGACCAGCACATCGAACCGCACGCGCTTGAATAAGGGGTCCGATGCGACACGCGCGGCTGTGGTCACGACGACTCGCTTATTTTGAATGAACGCCTGCCGGTTGGTACCCTCCTCCGCCGCGAGCAATTCTCTGATTTTCTTCGTCCCGCCCAAGCGAGTGATTTCTTCCTTCAATTCCTGATATTCGGGTCGGAGGTCTTTCGGAATGGCGGCTTCGGGGCTCAGCTCATCGACGCGTTGCTTAGCGACCTCCAATTCCCCTTTCAGCCTCTGAATGTTCAGCTCATGAATGGTCCGATAGTCCGCAAGTGTCCCGACGTTCTTGCCGACGGTCTGCATGGCCAAGCGCTTCCAAATCGGGATCGCCTCGTATTCCGCCAGCGTCGCATCGATCTCCTTAATCTTGTCTTGCAGGTCGGTGCATTGGGTGATCAGCCGCCACTCCAGCAACTTGACTTCATCGAGATCGCGTTGCTTCTCCGCTTTGTAGGCGAGGAGGGGAGTCAGTTCCCGAAACCGCTCATACTTCTTACGTAGGGTCGCCTTATCGCCTCTGGATCTCGCATAAAACTGATGCATCTGAGCCTCGAAGCCGAGATCCAGTAAGGCCATGCCGGCAGCTTCCGGCTGGAGCGCTATTTCATACCGGCTGATCAAACTCTTGAATGTAAGCCCGCCAACCCGCAACGCGCGGGCGAGGATCCCCAGGCTTTCATCGGCGGCGCGGTGACTGGGGCTGATCAGCAGCAGCCGCTTATTGGCGCGAACGAGGCCGACTGCCTGCGCGGCGAGCTTGGCCCGGCGATCCGCGAGGTCGTCGCTCCACACGGTGCTGAAGACCGAGGGAGAGACGGTCGCACGTGCGGCCTCGTCGACGCCCTTCTCCGGATCAAGCCAGAGCAGGAGGCGCTCAGCCGGTCCCAATGCATAGGCCTCCGGTCTTATCGATAGGTCAGCCAATCGCCGCGAGACCGCATCGAAGAATGCCGTCGTATCCGGGACGATCGTGGCCGATTCGACCACCAGGCCGATCGCATCGAACGTCTGCACGAGAATTATCCGGTCCGAATGCGCGATGATGAAGCCTTCCGTTGGTTCGGCATTGCCGGGCGGAATGACGGTCACGGGCACATCTTCCAGCGACAGGGTGGTCGGTTGGGCGTCGGCCGGCAGCTCGAATGAGTACAGGAAGAGCTCGCCCGCTGAGGACTGGCGTCGGCCTCCCGACACGTGAACCGGAGCATCGAGCCCGGTGGTGGAAGCTCGATCCCTTTCCTGATCCAGGGCCTGGGAAAAGTGTTCGAGCAGGTCGCCGAGTTTCATGGCTGACGGGTCATGCGGTGTTCAGGACGAACACGTTCAAAAGGCAGTCTCTCTGGCAGCGAGGCGGCGTCGAAGGCGCGATGAGGTTTCGCATGCAGAGGTATCTTAAACGCGAGAACCAAGAGCTGTCCAGCATGGACTGTGAGCGAAGTTCCCGCTTCGTTCAATTGACTTTTCCACGACCGGCCAGTATGCTTTTTGCTTCATCAGACCCGGATAAATCCTACTGTTGCAACGACGTGGGCGAGGGGTCGACCACCGGAGTAGATTCCTGCGAAGTATTCGGCTTTGATAAGGAGCAGATTCATGAAAGTGATTTTGCAAGAGAATGTCGAAGGAGTCGGCCATCTGGGAGACCTCCTGGATGTCTCCGACGGTTATGCGCGGAACTATCTGTTCCCCCGGAAGAAGGCGCTCGAGGCCAATCCTCGGAACGTCAAGGCGCTGGAACATGCCAAGCGTGTCATGGCCGAAAAGGCCAAGAAGGAGAAAATGGAGATCGAGGCGTTCGCCAAGAAAGGTCTCGGCCGTACCCCTCACCATGACCGCCCAGGTCGGTAAGGATGACAAGCTGTTCGGGTCGGTGACCGCGAAGGATATCGCCGAGGGGTTGGCCGAGAAAGGCTTTACTGTGGATCGGCGGAAAATACAGCTTCGGACAACCTATCAAAGAACTCGGCACGTTTGCGGTTCCGATCAAACTCCATCATGAGGTGACGGCCAGCGTGTCCGTCACGGTGGTCAAGAAGGAAGGAAGCCGAGTCACCGCCGGCTGAGTAGCCGGCTGGTCGAGTGTTCCTGAGCGAGGGGAGAGCATCGTACATGAGCGACGCCGTCGGATCTCTGAAAGCGCTGAAAGAAACGGACCCGGCCGTGTACGCGGCGATTCGCGCGGAGGAAAAGCGCCAGCGCGAGAAACTCTTGTTGATCGCCTCGGAGAATTTTGCCAGCTCGGCCGTGCTGGCCGCCCAGGGCTGCCTTATGACCAATAAGTATGCCGAAGGCTACCCGGGGCGTCGGTACTACGGCGGCTGCCAGTTCGTCGATACGGTGGAAGAGCTTGCCACTCAGAGGGCTAAGCAGATCTTCGGCGCCGAGCACGTCAATGTGCAGCCGCACTCGGGCTCGCAGGCGAACATGGCGGCCTATCTGTCCGTGCTGAAGGCCGGTGACGTGATTCTGGGAATGGATCTATCGCAAGGCGGTCACTTGACCCACGGCAGCCGGGTGAATTTCTCGGGAACTCTGTTCCGTTCCTATTTTTATGGCGTGAACCGAGAGACCGAGGTCCTCGATTACGATGCGGTCCAGCGCGTCGCGGAGGAATGCCACCCACGCATGATTGTGGTGGGCGCCAGCGCGTACGCGCGGACGTTGGATTTTCCCCGGTTCCAGACCATCGCCAAGTCGGTCGGCGCCTATCTGCTGGTGGACATTGCGCATATCGCCGGTCTGATCGCGGCCGGACTCCATCCGAGTCCGGTGGCATATGCGGATTTCGTGACCACCACGACCCATAAGACGTTACGAGGCCCGCGCGGAGGCATCATCATGTGCAAGGCCGAACACGCCAAGGCTGTTGACAAGGCCATGTTCCCCGGAATCCAAGGGGGGCCGCTGATGCACGTGATCGCCGCCAAGGCGGTGGCGCTCAATGAGGCGCTGTCACCGGCATTCAAATCATACCAACGGCAGATAGTCGCCAACGCGCGCGCGTTGGCCTCCGGCCTCATGGAGCGCGGTTATCGGATCGTGTCCGGAGGAACGGATACCCACCTCATGTTGGTCAATCTCAGTTCGAAGGGGCTCACCGGCAAAGAGGCGGAGGCGGCATTGGACGCGGCTGGCATCACCGTCAATAAGAACGCCGTTCCTTTCGATGAGAAACCCCCGGCTGTGGCGAGCGGGATCCGCCTGGGGACGCCGCTTGTGTCCACCCGAGGCATGCGTGAGCGAGAAATGGCTGAGATCGTCGGACTCATCGATCGGGTTCTCCAGCGGACAAGTGACCGGCGTGTGCAAGCAGAGGTTCGTCGGCAGGCCAAGGCCTTGTGTAAGCGGTTCCCGCTTTTTTATTCCTACGACGCGTCTCCCGCCTGAGGCTTCTGGTGAAATGTCCCTTCTGCGATGATGTCGAAGATAAGGTCGTCGATTCCCGGATGGCCAAGGAGGGGCAGGTCATTCGCCGCCGGCGCGAGTGTCTCGCGTGCAAACGCCGCTATACGACCTATGAGCGGGTCGAAGAAAGCCTGCCGATGGTCGTCAAGAAAGACGGTCGACGCGAGCCGTTCGATCGCCAGAAGATCCTGTCCGGTTTGAAAAAAGCGTGCGAAAAGCGACCGGTCAGCACCGCCACGATCGAAGCGGTCACGGATCGGATAGAAAAGCATATTCAGGAGATGGGCGAAACCGAGATTCTAAGCCGCACGGTGGGGGAAGAAGTCATGAAGGAATTGCATCAGCTCGATCAGGTCGCGTACGTTCGATTCGCGTCGGTCTATCGGGAGTTCAAGGACATCGACCAGTTCATGGATGAGCTGAAGGCCCTGGCCCGAGAACGACGGGAGAAGTAGTCGCCCCCCTCGGTTCATTCCCAACACGACGTCACTGACTCAAATTGAATAAAGCGTCATCACAAGACCGCGTGCCCAAGTCGCGGGGAGCAGCTCAACGGAGGTCGCCGATCCGGGCTGTTTCTGCGAAGCCGGGGAAAGCCGTCCCTAAGAAGCCAAGTTCCTCGTCCACCACGCGGGTGGCCATCATCGGCGTCGGCCGAGGGGGAACCGCGCTGTTGGAGATCTTCGCCAAAGATCCGCTCGTGCAAATTGTGGGGGTCGCCGAGGTGAACCAGCGGGCGGTGGGAATCAAGTTGGCGCGGCGGCTGAACATTCCGATCACGCCCAACTACGAGGACCTTCTGGCCATGGAGTCTGTGGATTTGATCATCGATGTGACCGGCAATCCGATCGTGGAGGACATGGTCCAGGATTTCTATCGGATGGGGGTTACGGTCATTGGAGGGGCCAGCGCAAAGTTCATGTGGCAGTTGATCGAAGCGCGCATCCGGGCCACAGCCGAGATCGAAAAGACGCTGAAGAAATATCAATCTCTGTATCGTCTCTACGTGAAGGAGTCTGGCGCGGCCGTGACCGAGGAGCGCACGCGCATCGCCTGCGAAATTCATGACGGGCTGGTGCAAAATCTGGCCGGGCTGAATTTCAAACTCGATCTTTGCCGGGAACTGGTGCGCAAGGATCCGCAGGCTGCTCAGACCACGCTCAGTGAGACGAGGGATCAGCTTAAGCTGGCCATCCAGGAGGCGCGCCAGGTGATTTGTAATCTCCGACCGCTCGACTATGACAAGTTGGATCTCATCCCGGCGCTGACACATTACCTGAAGTCGTACGAGACGCAATACCACATCAGCACGGAATTTTCCGTGTCAGGTGACGAGAGGACAATGCCCCCGAGAACCAAGATTTTTCTCTTTCGGATCATGCAGGAGGCGCTCAGCAACGTCGAGAAGCATGCGAATGCGGAACGCGTTGCCATCGAGGTCTCGATCGACAAAGAGACGCTGGCTGCCACAATCACCGACAATGGAGTCGGCTTCGACGTCGAAGCGGTCTCACGGAATCCGGAAAAGTGGGATCACTTCGGGCTTCGTGGTATGGTGGAACGAGCACGCCTGGTCCGCGGTCAAGCCATCATCGAATCGAAAAAGGGGCAAGGGACGCGGATTCTGATTCAGGTTCCGCTGAGGAAGGAGGCCGCTCGCGATGGAACGAATTAGAGTCTTGATCGCCGACGATCATCGCGTGGTGCGTGAAGGGTTGTCCGCCATTCTGAAGACGAAGGAAAACATCGAGGTGATCGGAGAAGCTCAGGACGGCCAGGAAGCGGTGGAAAAGGCGCGGTCTCTGCTGCCGGACGTTATCTTGATGGACGTCAGCATGCCGAAAATGAGCGGGGTAGAAGCGACGCGCGTGATCAAACGGGAACTTCCGCACATCGGGATCGTGGCCTTGACCATGTACGAGGAGCAGCAGTACATCTTCGATCTCGTCCGAGCCGGCGCGACCGGCTATTTGCTCAAGGATACGGATTCCTCTCAGATCGTCAAGGCGATCCAGTCGATTTACCGTGGGGAATCGCTGATTCATCCCTCCGTGGCCAGCAAGATCCTGGCCGAATTTTCCCTGCTTGCGCAGAAGAAAGGAAAGAAACCGTCCTGGGTGGAACATGATCTGACCGAGCGGGAGATTACCGTCTTGCGGTTGGTGGCGGACGGGAAGACCAACAAGGAGATTGCGAACGCGCTGAATTTAAGCGAGAAGACCGTCAAGAACCACGTCCGGAATATTTTTCACAAGCTGCACGTCTACGACCGCACGCAAGCGGCCATTCTGGCGATCCGCAAGGGACTGATTGAACTGGAACCAAGGCCATAGTTAGCACTCAGCTTTCAACTTTTCGGAACTCCGGCTGACAGTGATGGTTGATTGCCATCAGGCGTACCGATCCTCTTCCCACGGCTTGGCGCTGTTCGAGTAGCCCCGCACTTCCCAATAGCCCAACCGGTCGCTTTCTAGAAAGACAATTTCCTTCACCCATTTGGCGCCCTTCCAGGCGTAGCGCTTGGGCACAATCACGCGAACCGGGCCGCCGTGTTCGGGAGAAAGCGGTCCGCCGTTCCACATGTGGGTGAGCAGCACATCGTCATCATCACAGGCCTCAAGCGGGAGGTTCGTGGAGTAGTTGTCATACGACGTGAAATAGACAAAACGGGCTTCCGATCGTGGCCGCGCCATGCTCATGAGATGCCGGAAGGCGACTCCTTCCCACGTATTGTCGAACGTGCTCCAGGTCGTCACGCAGTGAAAGTCGGACATCTTCTTGACCTGCGGTTGCGCCAGAAAATCGCTCCAGCTCCAGGTAAACGGATTTTCAACCAACCCGCTGACCGAAACGCTCCACTGTTCCAGCGGAAGGCTCGGATGAATGCCGAGGTCCAAGATCGGCCACCCTTTGGTTAGGTGTTGACCCGGGGGAAGCCTGTCCACTCTGGGGCGATGGTCCTGGATCACTCCTTCTTCGACCGACATCCCGCGCTTGGCCCGCGCCCATGCTTGCTTGCGGGCGATCAATTTTTCATTCAATTCTTCCATATCCCCTGCCGGCTAGTATTCTCGCGGTTACCTTCTCTCTCCTAATTCGTCACTGTACCATGCGAGTGTCTGCGCGACAACGGGTATCTCGACCTCACTCTGGACCCTAAATCGGATCCACAGCAAGAGCGAAGAAGGGGTGGTACGGCTGCGCATCAAGTTGTTACGCCTCGTGCCATCTTTTCGCACAGCGCCTTCTATACGAAACCGATTAGGGTGGCACGTTTTCAAGGCCCCCACCTTGAATTTCATAAGTAATCATGCTCTAATCAATAAACCCTATGTAGTTCGAGTTGCGCAGCGCTGGTTGCTGGTGAAGCTTGGCAGTTTGTCTCATTCAGCGATGTTCCTTTGGCCAGGCCGCACCAACAAGAGGAGCTGTCGGTTTTCTATGATCAGGCGCGCAAGACCTATTGTCGTCAGTCTGATGTTTGTGCTTGTTCCCGTCGTGCTTTTTTGCGCAGGGGAGGTGTGCCTGCGTGTCTATCAGCTGGTGAGGGCGGGCGTGCCGCTCTTTGAGGGCACGGGAAAACGGACGGGCAACCTTAGCCCCCTCACGATCGATGACGAACTGGGCTGGCGTGCGACCGAAGGCTATCGAAGCGAAGAAACTGAGAAAACCGCCGGAGGGAGAGAATATGTCCTTCGCTGGTCACAGGAGGAGCACGGGTTTCGAATGTTCGGGGATATCCACTCTTTCAAGCCCAAGATTTTGGTGATCGGAGACTCCTTCACCCAGGCAGTTCACGTCTCAGATGGCAAGCCGTATTACGCCCTCCTGAAGGCTGCGTTGGACGTCGAAGTGTTTGCCTACGGAGGGGGAGGGTATGGAACTTTGCAGGAGTATCTCGTCCTCGATCGATACGTCGACCGTATTAAGCCGGATTTGATCGTCTGGCAATACTGTACTAATGATTTCATCAACAATGACCCTGGGCTCGAAACCGCGAGCCGGTTCAACAATAATGGGATGCGAAGACCCTACTGGGTGGACAGAACAATTGTAATGGTTCTACCGAAGAATTCCTGGGAACGAACCAGAGAATTTGCGAACCGCTATTCCCGTTTTTTGTACTTTATTCTCGGACGGTTGGATCGATTACGCGCCAGATTCTCTCCAGAATCCGTCGAAACAGAGATCGAAAGACTGGGGTTCAACCATCCGGGCTTTCTTCGCTCGATCCAGATCACGGATGACTTGATGGGACGGGTGCGTGCTCGTGCCGGCAACGTCCCATTCGTGGCGTTTAGTTGTAAGAACAGACCGCCGTACAACGAGGCATTGCAAACGATCTCCTCACATCATGGCATTATTTTTCTAGATGTGGGAGGAGCGGTCCAAGGGGCGGAAGCGCAGGGTAAGGACGTGCTGGCAGGCGACAAAGGACATTGGAATGAGGAAGGCCACCGAATTGCCGGTGAAGCGCTGACAAACTACTTACAAAGCGCGCCTGTGTACGCGACTCGTCCTTCCACCAATCCAAAATGGCGCATTCCGCCATCCGGTGATCCCCCTTCGCGTATCTCACCAACGAACCGCCAAGGATGAATTGAGAGCAGCTAGACGACCTGCTTCAGGTCCTGTTTCCAGTCCATTCGCTTGACCCCTTCTCGGGGATTCTCCCTCCTAGGCGGACGGAGTCATCAGCCGACGGCTATGATCAGCGGCGGTTTAGGCGAACTTCGTCGCCGTGGATCACGTTACCTGTATGTGCAGCTACGCAGTGTTTTATCAATTGCCAGCCGGTGAGGGTAGTGGCGCCGCTGGCGGGGATGCGGATGATTGGGAAGGAGACTGGCCGTTCTGAATGGTAAATCGCATGGTGCCCGTTAAGCTGATCTCGTTGATCTTCCACCCTACATGGATCTCGGCTTTATAGCGTCCCGGCCTCCAGCCGCCCTGCGGCGCCTCCAGTTTGAGATAACCGCTATCATCCTCGAGCGCGACGTACATGACGTCCTGGGTTACCAGCGTCTTAGGAGGCAGCCCGGGCACCTGCTCCGGGTAGCAGAGGGCGTACACCTGAAAGGAGTCGAGGTGCTGGTAGAAGGCGAACACGATATAAACCGCGGGAGACTCCGGACGGAATATCTCAGTGATGGAGACCGGTACGATTTCATGAGTTCGACGAAATCCAAGTTCCTCCTCAAATCCTTCGGCCAAGTGGATTGAACGAAAGATCCCTTCAGGGGGTGCATCGAAATTGTACGGTTTGACATCATCGACTCTGTTCTGGAATTCTTGGATCGGAACGTTGCGCGTGAGGGGAGGGTCGTCGTCGGCGAATGCCTGGACGACCGGCAGAAGTCCCGCCAACCCCAAGGCCAGCACTCTATGCCGAAAGACACAACCGCGCATACCGTACTGATACACAGTGCATCTCATACCTGTCAACCATGAGGAATACTGTGGGAGCGTGCCTCCCCTTGTGGCTGGACCAGTTCATTTGTTAGAATCCCGCCGCACCCATGCCTGCCAGTATTTTCAATAATCCTGATGCCCTGCCGCAGCTCATCGGTGACTTCCGGCCGGTTGATGAGTGGCAGGCGCACATCAACGAGATCTTCTATGGTCTCCGAGGGGGGCGCCTCCGAGAGTTTTATCAAACGTTTGCGGCCGCGGATTATCGATTGGCGCACGCCCTGGCCACCGACTATTATGAGCGCGTTAGGAGACGCGATCAGGCAAGGAGCAAGGGTCAAGGGGCAAGAGTTCATCAGCAGCAGTCTGCTGCACCCTCTAACTTCTCGCCACTAGCCACTCGCCTTGTGATTCATGAGTGGGGGTGTGGAAACGGGAATTTAGCCGCCTGCTTTCTGACCCATCTGAAGCGTCTCGACAAGGAGGGCCTTGTGTATCCGCGGGTGCGCTACGTCCTGGTGGATACTCACGAGGCGACGGTGCGGTCGGCCTGTGCTCACCCCGATCTAGCCGATCACAAGGACCATGTGGATGCTCGGTGCGCCCGGGCCCAAGACATGGACGATATCAAGGATGGCACCGTGGACCGCATCCTGTGTAACGAACTGTGGAATGACCTCCCGACGAAGCTCATGCTGAGGAAAGATGGAGAGACCGAAGAGGAATTTCTTCGCCCGAACCTGGCAGAAGCCAGGCAGGCGGAGATCTCCGACTGGTCCACGTTTGTGCAGACATTCGACAAGAAGGTTATCAGCGAGCTGAGCGGGTTTCCGCCCTTCCTCGAAGACATCATATGGGAAAAGGAATATCGGAAGGTCGACTGGAAGGATGTGCCGTATCGCAAGACGATCACCGACTTTCTCAAGAAGATCGACGAGCAGGTTCTTATCCCCGTCAATCTGGGAGCATGCGCGACCGTGAAAGAAGCCAAACGGCTGCTGGCGCCGGATGCCATCGGGTTCAGCAGCTTCGACGCGGGGACCGCCGACCTCAAGGTCCTCAGCGATCCGGAGAAACCGTGTTATGGCCAATTCGGCGGCCAATACAGCTTTATGGTGAATTTCGCGCTCGTGGAGGCCGTCGCTCGGCACCACGGGATCACGACGGGCGTGATCGAGCCTCAGCGGGAATTCGTGGGACGGAGTCTGGGCACCAATGTGCTCAGTCTCATGGATCTCCTGGCTTCCCACCATAGCGCGGCGTCTCTGAAGCCGTGGCAGCAGGATCGATTACTCCTCCAAACAGTTCGCGCACTGAATGAAACGTACGAGGGCGCTTACCGGCGAAAGATCGACTTTGCTGTATCCAAAGACACGCCTCCGGAAGAATTGAATTCGCTGCAAAGCCTTCTTCGTTCTCTAAAAGAGAACGGCGTGCCGGACACCATTGCCTACCTGACCGAAGAAGAGGTATTCGCGGCGTTGCGCGACCTGGAAGCTCTCGAGTACGATCGAGAGACGATCCAGGCTGCGCTCATGGCGCCGCCTCAAGGAGTGGATTATTACCACCATTTCTTTGGCCCTTGAACACAATCAACAGAACTGGTCAGATTTTAAAAGAAATTTCTTGACTCTTTGGAGAATTGCGATTAATTTGCCCCCAAATCGCATGGGAATATGGCCACTTAGCCCTACTTAGATTATGGTCTGTCGCCATGTAGGGGCTCTAGTGTGGCAGAAGTTGAGGTTGTATGTTCGGGTCGTTCGGCTGGATGGAATTGCTGCTCATCCTGATCATCGTTCTCATTATTTTTGGAGCAGGAAAAATCCCACAGCTTGGAGAAGGGTTGGGGAAGGCCATCAAGGGGTTCAAGAAGTCCGTGAATGAACCCGATGCAGTCGATGTGACTGCAGAGCAAGATCAACCGCCGTCCCAAATTCCTCAGTCTGGACAGTCTCAGCCCGGCGCGTCGGTCCAAGCTCCGCATGCGACTCAACCACAACCGGACCTGCCGAAACAAGGGTGAGACTGTAAATTGCGAGGCTTGCACGTGTTCGGCCTGGGCGCGGGAGAGATACTCATCATCCTGGTCATCGCCTTTTTACTGTTTGGGCCTAAGCAGCTTCCGGAAATTGGGCGCCAGGTCGGGAAAGCAGTCAAGGGTTTCAAAGAGACGGCCGATGACCTTCGGAAGTCCGTCGAACCAGAAGTGAATCTCATTCAACAAGAAGTCAAAATGGTCGAACAGGACTTTCAGGCCTCTATGAAAGAAGCGGAAGAGGAGATCGACGCGATTACCAGCAAGCCTGGCCAAACTGATTCCTCAAAGAGTTCCGCTCCCGGTTAAGGGTCGGATGGGTCTGGCTGATAAGGTGAGACGCGTTGACAGATCGAGAGAGTGAGTATAGTGAGATGCCACTTAGAGAGAGGCACATCTGTCCGGAACGGTGATCTCAGACCGACAAGGGTGTGACGGTAAGTCTCTGCCGCGTCCGGACCATCAGAAATGATCATTATTTACCTCATTTAATCTAGGAAGGGGGTGACGAAGACACTCATTAGCACTGATAACGGAGGCGTTCGGCACAACGTCTCCGGGTTTCAGACGACCATTATACGCTCGACATAGTGGATGAGGTTGGATGTGAAGTCGGCATTGATCGCGAGTAGCGTTGAGCTATGCGCGTCGAGTTGCCCGCAACATACTGTCCAATCAACAGGAGGAACGCTATGGGAAGCCTATGTATATGGAAAGGGTGGTTGAGGCAGTCAATCGCCTTCGTGGCCGCCGCACTGGTCGCCGGCTTACAGGTTCTCACATCTCCCGTCTTCGCCGCGTATGAGCTGCCCCCCGGCGAGCGCATCACGAATCTTCCCGCCATTCCGCGCAACATACCTCAAAAGGAAGCGTACGAAAGCTACGATCCGGTGATCGGCCGGAATTTCGACATTAAGAACTTCTGGTTGCGCGCGGACCTGCGCGTCAGACCGGAATGGCGGAACGGCGTCTGCTTCGGCGGCTCGGCGCCGGTGGGCGGCGCCTGTAATAGCTTCGCCGGTGGTACGGCTTCTAACGCGTTTCTTGGCCGAGGCGCCAATGACTTTTACGTCCAGCAGTGGGCCCGCCTGGGTATCGGCTACGACCTCTCGCCCGACGTGAACTTCTACATCGAGATCATCGACGCGGCGACGTGGGGCGGCAACGGCAATCCGAACAACGCGGGGAATGGCGGTGATCCGCTGAATCATAATTGCGGACTCGATAGCGCGCAAGGAGCCGCTGGGAGCTCATCGAATTGTCGATTAGGGGTCCGCGCCGCCTACATGTTGATTCGCAACCTGGGCGGGGTGCAGGGCTTCAGCATGAAGGCCGGCCGGCAATATATCATCTTCGGGAACCACTCGATCTTCGGCCACTTCGACTGGGCGAACACCGGCTACTCCCACGACGGGATCATGTTCAACTACAGTGGGAACAAGCATTTCGAAACCTGGTTGGGGTGGTTCCGTAACTCTGAAACCGACATCACCCAGGCCGCCCCGGTGGGGAGCTTGGGGGCGGATGTCGCCGGTGGCCCCGGCGGTGCTCCCGGTCAATTTGCCGGAACCCCCGATGGTGGCCGCGATGTGGACATGTTCATCTGGTACAACCAGATCAAGTCGATTCCCGGGTTCTTGATCGAACCGTACGCGGTGATGTACATCAACCAACTCAACGAGACAGCCAACGCGGCTCAAGGAATGGGAACGGCCAAGCATTCCAACCAAATCCGGTACATGATTGCGAATCGGATTGAGTTTCGGAAGAGCAACTTTGACTTGATCAACGAGACCGCCTGGCAACTCGGCCGGATGGCCGATGGTCTTGGGACAGGACAATCAGCGAAATGTGGTGATCAATGCCTGGGCCACACGAAACTGGTTGGGCTACACGCACTATCAGTCCAAGTGGAAGCCGCGCTTGGCGTTCGGATTCGACTACGCGTCCGGCTCCGGGAATGCGAACTGTTCGACAGGCGGTGTGGCGCAGCCCGGTTATTCCTGCGCAGGCGCCGGCAACACCTTTGAAAACTTCTTCCCGACAAATCATATCCATATGGGCTATATGGATATCATGGCGTGGAAGAACATGATGAGCCCGCAGGCCAACCTTCAGATGCGGCCATCCGAGCGCGACCATTTCGAAATCTGGTACAGCAATTTCCAACTGGCGAGTGCGAGGGACAACTGGTACCGTGGCGCGCAGGGCGTCTATGTCTTCTCGAAGAACAACAACACGAGCAGAGACATCGGCAATGAGGTGGACTTCACCTGGACGCGGATGTTCGCGGACGGCAAGGTGGCCTTGCAGGCGACCTATGGCCACATGTTTGTCGGCGATTACATCAAGCAGAATCTGGGGACGTCCTCGGATCAGAGCTGGGCGTACGTCTCGCTCTGGATGAACTTCTAAGAAAGGAGGAGGGTACTATGAAACATGCAAGCCGAACCGGAATCCTAACCCTGTTTCTCCTTGCTTTCGTCGCGATGGTCGCATGGTTCGCTTCTCCTTCCATCTGGAACGTATGGTCGGCTGAGCTGGGGCCGTCGACCGGCACGCCTACTGCCGAGGAGAAGATCGAATCCCAGGGCATAGATCCTCAATGCATCGTCGAGCTTGAGACACTCTGCGGGGAGATTCAGCCTGGCGGCGGGCGTATCCGAAAGTGTTTTGATGACAAAATAGGCAAGTTCTCACCGGTGTGTCAGCGGCAGCTTATGGAGGGAAAGGCCGAGGCCGCTGCCGCTGTAATGGAGAGCAGGCATCAAAAGGAATTGGAGCGCAAAAGGAATTGGAGAGCAGGCGTCAAAAGGAACTAAGTCCGATCGCTCTGACGAATCTGGCCATTCTCGAACTGACGGACCCGCCGGCTCTGGGCGGCCGGACGACCGTGGATCTGAACAAGCGGTGGGGGTCCGACCTCGGCCAAATCAACAAGGCTACGGCCCTCTTACAGGATGCCCATGGTAAGGTCGGCGGGGGAAACCACCGTGCGACCAGGCTTCTCGAAGAATCGATTGCGTATGGCAAAGCCTATGAGCATAAGGAAGCCCGCCTGTCCGCGCAAGGAGCGCTCTTCCATCTTTGCAAGGACAGCAAGGACAGCAAGGACAGCAAGGACAGCAGGGACGAGGAAGCGTGCAGGAAGGTTCCTAAGTATGGAGCCTACGTCGCGCCATAGAAAATAGTTACTTGATCCGGAAGGACATCCCCGCTGAGACTCAGGTCCCAGCGGGGATGTTGTTTATAAGAGCGCATAGCGACCTGCTTGACGGAACCCCACGAGCGGGATTCTTCTAGTTGGTTCTGTTTGACTATTCGCTCCTTGCTACAAGCTGTCCGCTTCTATATACTTCCGCGCGGCCATGTTCGATCAGGTTGAACCACGAGACGTTCTCCCCAATGACCTGACCGAGCAGCTCCGGCATCGTTTCGGATTCGACGACTTCCGCCATGGCCAGCGCGAGGTCATCGAGGCGGTCCTGGCAAGCCGCGACGTCCTCGCGGTCATGCCGACGGGACAAGGCAAGTCCCTCTGCTTTCAGTTTCCTGCCACCCTGACGCCAGGTCTCACCGTCGTGATCTCACCGCTGATCGCGCTCATGAAAGACCAGGTGGATGCGCTTCGCGCCAAGGGCATCGCCGCCTCGGCCTTCCACTCGGGCCTGACCGAACCCGAACGGGACCGTGTCATTCAGGACATGCGATTGGGTCGCTTGCGCCTGTTGTACCTCGCACCAGAGCGAATCCAGCACGGCTGGTTCGTCCGTAGCCTACGATCGGCCGGGCCTTCCCTGCTGGTCGTGGACGAGGCGCACTGCATCTCGCATTGGGGACACGATTTTCGCCCGGACTATTTGCGACTCGGTGACCTTCGTAGGCAACTGGATGCGCCTCCCTGTCTGGCCCTCACCGCTACAGCAACCGTGAAGGTGCAGGACGATATCTGTGACAAACTCGAGTTACGCGCCCCGTTGCGCGTCGTGACCGGGTTCCGGCGGCCGAATCTCAGATTTTCCGTCCAGCCCTGCGCCTCGAAGAGCGACAAGCTCGATGTATTGGAGCGTCTCTTGAACGAGCATACGTCCGGGAGCGTGCTGATCTATTGCGCCACACGGCGACACGTGGAGGAGTTGGCGGGAACTTTATCACGCCTGAAGTCGGGTGTCGGCTACTACCACGCCGGTCTGGCCGATGAGCTGCGCGCGACCATCCACGAAAAGTTTGCCACCGGCCGTATCCCGGTTCTGGTCGCCACGAACGCGTTCGGCATGGGGATCGATAAGCCGGATGTGCGCCTGGTCGCTCATTATGACGTGCCGGGCAGTGTGGAGGCGTACTATCAGGAAGCCGGCCGGGCCGGACGCGACGGGGACCCCGCCCGCTGCGTGCTCCTGTTTCAGCACGGCGACGTCGCGACCCAGGAGTTCTTTATCCACAAGCTAGGGGAAAGAGAAGGCGGGAACGAGCAGGCCGATCGGCAACGGCAAGATGCCTGCCGCGATCTCCTTCGCCAGATGGTCGCGTATGCCTATGCCACGATCTGCCGTCAACTCAAGCTTCTCGATTACTTCGGGGACATGGACGAGAAGGCGTTCGGGCCCTGCAGACAATGCGATCGATGCCTGACGACACCACCGAGCCGTGAAGTCGACGGTGAGACGCTTGAACAGGCCCGTGTCGTCTTGCGGACGGCGGCCCGATTTCACGGACGGTTCGGGGCCACGCGTCTGACGGATCTTCTCTATGGAAGTACGGGCAAAGCCATCGTCGCCTCGCGCTTGCATACAACCGAGTCGTTCGGCCGGCTCAGGCCTTTACGTCGACCTGGCATCGGCCGGTTGATCCGGCGTTTGATTCAGTCCGGTCACCTGAGAATCGAAGGGCTGGAGTTCCCCGTGGTGGAAGTGACGTCCAAGGGCGCGGCGGTGTTGGAAAACACCGAGCCTTTGATTTGGGATCAGCAGTGTAAGGATGACGAGTCGGTGGGAAAACGTGAGCCCTCGGCGCGCACAGAGAAGGGCATCTTTCCCGCGCTCGCGCAGCATTCCGTATCGGTGGACCATCAGCTCTTCGAGCGTCTTCGAAAGCTCAGAGCGGCAATCGCGGTTGAGGAAGGCATCGCCGCTTTCTTAGTGTTTCACGACAAAACGTTACGACACATTGCTCGCGTTCGGCCGACCTCGCTCAGCGCCTTGGGAGACGTTCCGGGAATCGGTGCGGCGAAGCTCGGTCGATACGGGCGGCAGGTGCTTGCGGTGGTGAATGAAGGGGGGAGTGGCTAGGGTCAGGAAAGCGGGGAGGCTGGGCTGGCCCAGTGCTCCCAGAGCGCGCACGATAAGAACATGCTCGCTCGATGGCCGCAATTGGGCCAGCCCAGCCTCCCCTCTAGAGACGATGGAATCGCTCTATCAGAAAAGACGCGTCCAACAAGGTTAGCCTAGCCATCGCGTCGGAGAGAGGTACTCGCTAGTTATCTCTCATTCTCTGAGACCGCCGGCACGAATGAATTGCTGCCTTAATTCCGTGTAGGTTTGGGTGACCGGAAACTGGGGAAATTCTTTGGCGATCGCCGCCGGGGGCCGAAAGAAGATTCCGGCGTCGGCTTCGGTCAGCATCGGAGTGTCGTTGTAAGCATCCCCGGCCGCGATCACATGAAACCGAATGCTTTTCAGCGCCCTCACCGACTGCCGCTTTTGATCCGGAACCCGCAGGTGATAATTCACGATCCGATCTTGTGCATCAATTTCTAATCGATTGCAAAAGAGAGCCGGATAGCCGAGTTGTCGCATGAGCGGTTGCGCAAACTCATAGAAGGTGTCTGACAGGATGATGACTTGACACCGCTCGCGCAACCAGCCGAGAAAGGCCCCCGCTCCCTCCAGCGGTCCCATAGCGGCAATGACGGACTGGATGTCGGAGAGGCGAAGTCCCCGCCGATCAAGAATCCCCAGTCGACGCTTCATCAGCGCGTCGTAATCAGGCATATCGCGGGTGGTCAACCGCAATTCCTCGATACCGGTCTTCTCCGCCACGTTGATCCAAATCTCGGGTACGAGGACTCCTTCAAGATCGAGACAGGCAAGCACCGGATTGCTCATCGTTTTCCTTTCTTCGATCCGCTCATAGCGGGCTGCAGGCCGCTGGTAGGTCAGAGCTATTCGCTAGTGGCTTTCTTGCGTCGATTGGCAAATTCCTGGCTGAGAAAACGCCAGATCTTGTCCAGCGCCTTCTCCAAGAGTTCGGGACCGGTCCACCGCCGCTGGTTCTCGGCCATGTGTCGGTCCGCCCAATCCAGGGCGATCGGCAGCGGAATCAACTTTCCCGCGCCGCCGACCAGGTCAGACCACAGCAAGGCGAAGGTGGTGCTCATGCGAACCGACACAGGCAATGGGTGGACGGGGTTCTTCGCGAGGTCCTGACAGAGCTCCGCCGGTGTCGTGACCAACAGCTCCCGACAGGCTGAAGGTCGGTGGTCGTAAATCGAGCACATCTCATTCTCCAAGAAGGGACACGGCAGCCGAAGGGCGTAATAATCCTGATTCATCGGCTCCATGTCCTCATCTGTAAGCTGGCGGTCGCTCTCGGCCAGATCCATGAGACGCTCAAGGAGGCCGGCCTGTTCCAGCCGCATGTGCGAGGCCGCGATGCGTGCCGTCAGCGCTTGCCGGCGTTCTTGGGGCAGGGAGAGGATCAGGTTTCTCAGGGCGAAGGCCTCCGGCACCGAGACCGGCACCAGCATTCGGCAACAGGCGGCACACCCCTTTGCGCAAGAAATCGGTTGGCCTGCGCCCCGCGCCTCTTTTTCCTCGAGGGACTGCGCGGCGTCGCTGAGTCGATGAAGAAGGGGAACAATGGATGTGATCGGAACAAACCCGGTAGGAACCTCGATCACCGTCGATAACTGACCCACGGGTGTCTTCAGCGAGATGTTGAACTGCTCGACTGTCGGTGATGCCATCCTGAACCAGGATCCGCTGCCGCTGCCTACCGAACGCCTGACCGGACGTTTATCTTAGAGGAGGCTCAAGAGAGGGGTCAAGCGGGCGAGTCCAAGAAGGTCGAAAGGCGTCGCCTTGCGACGAATTCGGACAATGGCGGATAATGCGGCAAAAAGCGAACAGCGATTAGACGATAGTGAGTAGCGCTGGGCCATTTGCTGCTCACCATTCCATTGGGGCTAGGATGAAACTTTCCGGCCACGTGATCGGGCTTCTGAAAGAGTATATGCGCGATCTTGTTGAACAAGCCGCCCAAGACGCAAGCACACAACGATCCTTTGGGTTTACCCCGAGCCCGTATCGGCCTGACCAGGCGGTCTCGGACCTCCTGGCCATTTTGGATGACCGCATTGAATCGGAAGGAGTTCAGGTCGGGTTGCCTGATGGTTTTCTTCATCAGATGTGGACGATCTGCAATGACGCTCAGTCGTACATCAAGGACCGCGTCTGGCTGGAATCCAATGTCGGTGATCCGGTCATCTCAAAAGCCCGAACGCGAGAACTGACCTATCAAGCGCTGATCCAGTATATCGAGGAGAAGAGGTGAGGAAAGAAGAGGGTCGGATTGTCCTTCGTGCTCGCGCACCGCGGGTATTCTCACCCGGCCCATCCCGGAAGCGCCGAGACGCCTTCTTTTCCCGGGTAGAATGTGTTCATCCGGGGAGGGGCGCGTCCTTTGGGAGCGAGCGCGTCTTGGCGCGCTTGGGGTTGGGGGGTGAGAATATCGCCTGGGGTGGGTGGGTGAAAACATTGCGCGAAGTTCCCCCTCGAGATGAAGGGCAAAAATCTGGAACCCTTTCCCACTATTGCGAAAGCCTCCGCGTTCACCCCTTCGATGCGGCTTCTGTCGGGAGATAGTAAAGATAATGAGTGTGAGGAGTGTGATGAAAAGACTCCTTCTTGTCGTGTTCGGGTGGTACATCATGGTCGCTTCTAGCGCTACGCCCGGTGACGGCGGCACTCGAGTGGGTCAACCCTCGGTTCCGGCGATCGCACTTGAAACCGTCGTCGCAGGAGGGCTTGTTCATCCGTTGTATGTCACTCATGCCTGGTGACGATAGCGGGTGCCTGTTGGTCGTAGAGCAGCCGGGGCGCATCCGGATCATCCGGAATGGGGCGCTGATCGAGCGACCGTTCCTCGATATTTCACAACGCGTGCGCTCATCCGGCGTCGAGCAGGGGCTGCTCGGTCTGGCCTTTCATCCGGACTACCGAAACAACGGACGATACGTCGTGAACTATACCCGCGTCCCTGATGCCGCGACGGTGATCGCAGAATATCGGGTCTCGGGCGATCCCAGTGTGTCGCAAACGACCGAAAGGGTGCTCCTGGTTATTCCTCAACCCTACCCGAACCACAAAGGGGGCATGGTGGATTTCGGCCCGGATGGGTTACTCTACATCGGGATGGGAGATGGAGGTTCTGGCGGCGATCCCGAGAACCGTGCGCAGGACCGCGAGGAGCTGCTTGGGAAGATTCTACGGATCGATGTCGATGGCGGCGTCCCTACACAAGCCCGCCGGACAATCCCTTCGCGGTCGGCGGCGGCCGTCCGGAGATTTTCGCGTACGGCCTCCGCAATCCGTGGCGCTTTTCGTTCGACCGGGAGACGGGCGATCTGTGGGTGGCTGACGTCGGTCAGAATGAATGGGAAGAGATCGATCTCATCCAGCGGGGCGGCAATTACGGCTGGCGGATCATGGAAGGCAACCATTGTTTTTTGCCGAAGAGCGGTTGCACGAGAGAAGGGTTGGTGGCGCCGGTCGCGGAGTATCGAAACCGGTCGCCTCGTTGCTCGGTCACCGGCGGCTACATCTATCGAGGCACTCGTATTCCGGCCCTTCGGGGGGTGTATGTACACGGCGACTATTGCAGCGGAGAAATCTTAGGGCTTTCCGGAGATCAGGGGGGCTCGGTGGGGACTCCACAGGTTCTGCTGGTGACCGGCTACAGCATTTCTTCGTTCGGGCAAGATCAGGCCGGGGAACTGTACGTGGTCGATCACGATGGGGCCGTCTATCGCATCATCGCGGCCGGAAGTGGTAGACGTTAAGGTTCTTGGCCTCGTCGTAGCTTTGACCTGACCGGCTGATCAACAAGCCATCCAGCAAGGCCGCGAGGAGTGAGACCTGAGGCGCATAGTTTGAGTAGATTGATGGGAGAATCCCGACTGAGAACGCCGCTGGAGGGTTTTTTCAGCAGCCTATCACAGTTTGCCGGCGGCGCGATACACCGCTGCGCCCACGAGTTCGGAAATCGCATAGGTGCTCATCTCCAACGCATACGCCGAGGGAAGAAAGTCAAATAGCGTGACGTCGACATGATCCGTCCGGTGTCTCGCAGAGTACCCGCAGGGAGCGGGTGTTGTGTTGATGCCTTGCTTTCGAAACAAGGCCAGGGCGCGGGGGATATGGTAGGCTGACGTGACCAGGAGAACGGAGTTTCGGCCGCCGACCCGACTGAGCTCGACAGCGCTCTCATAGGTCGTCCGCGATCTGGTTTCGATCAGAATGGCGTCTTCAGGAATGCCTAGCCGCATGGCGAGCTGCTTCATCACGCGCGCTTCTTCAGGCCCTTTCCCGACGACAGTGGGGTCTCCTCCGGAAAAGAGCAGATGCGTCGCCAGACCACGTTGAAAGAGATCCGCGCCGCACATCGTCCGCTCAGCGCTAGAGGACGAAAGTGTATCTGTTGGACGGAGGGTACCTTGCGGAAGGACACCTCCCCCGAGCACGACGATCGTATCAAATCGTTGGGTGGTCGCAGGATTGAAGGGAGGGTATTGCTCTTCCAGGGAGGCCGTCAAAAATCCCGCGACCAAAGGACTGCCTATGCCCCACACCAGCAGCAGCGTCATGACTGTCAGCACGCGGATCCAGAGAAGCCGCCATGTTGAAACCCGGCCCAGTACAAGGACACACAGCAGTCCGAGCAGTAGGACCATCCAGGTGTAGGGATAGACGGCAAACTTGGCCAGCTTGTACAGAGCGAACCAGAACGCAGAGAACTCCATATCAGCGCCTCTTCGTCGTTGCTCCGATTGCACAGAAAAGGTAGCATGTTTAGGCTGATCGCGCGAGATTTTCGTGCGAAAGGGAAGGAGTAGTCGCAAGAGTCCAAAGCGACACAGGAGAGGAGGTCCACCTGTCTAGGCCACACCAGTATTGGCTGATGAAGTCCGAACCCGGCGCGTTCTCAATTCAGGACCTGGAAAAGGCTCCTAAGGGTACCACCGGTTGGGACGGAGTGCGCAATTATCAGGCGCGCAATTATATGCGACTGATGAAGCGAGGCGATCAGGTTCTGTTTTACCACAGCAATGCCGATCCGCCGGCGGTCGTTGGCGTGGCCGAGGTAGTCCGTCAAGCCTACCCCGACCATACCGCGTTTGATCCGGGTGATATTCACTACGATCCGAAGAGCACCCCAACAAATCCCATCTGGGACATGGTTGACATCCGGCTGGTGCAGATCTTTCCAGCAACCGATCTCGCTGGATCGACTCAGACAGGATCCGGGGTTGAAGAAGATGGAGCTTCTCCGCAAAGGCTCCCGGTTGTCCGTGCAACCCGTTCGTCCTGAAGAATGGAAAATCATTCTGGCACTGGCCAAGAAACAAGCTCGTCCATGATCGTCTTCTCACACACTATTTCACCCTTCCGGTTCCCGGGCGCCGAGACGCGCCTTTTCCCAGCGCGCGAGCCTGCATAGCCAGGTTTCCTTCCCATTGGGACGCGGCCCGTCCTTTTTCAGCTTACTACCGGCCGATCTCGCTCAAAGGCTCCGCCGTCACCACCATCGGCCCGCGCGGGTTTGACTCCAGGCTATTGGCGCTCGTCAATTGGTCGAGAGGTGGGGAGGTTTGACACTCCGGAGTCATCACCAACCCCCAATGCTGGTTGTTGCGACACGTATTGTTGAGCAGCATGGCTTCGGCGTGGTGAAAGAGCAGGATACCGCTCAGCAGATTATCGCGGGAAAGATTCCGAACCAGATCGGGGCGGGTGTCGGGGTCGCGCGCCGCGATGCCAAAATGATGATTCGCGTAGCAGTCGTTCTGTGCAAGGTAGGGACATGCGCCTGCAAATGCGAAGATGCCTGACTCTCGGTTATGGCAGACTTCATTATCGATCAGCGCAGGTCGCGCGGTTGGGCCATAAATGACTATCCCAGACAAGACGCCCTCGGTGGCGCGACAGCCGGTAATCGTGCAGGTCGAGTCCAAGATGTTCATCGCCGAATTCTGATCGCTCCCCACATAACGGAAGGTGATTCCGGAAATACGACCGCCCGGAACTCGTTGCAGGTACAAGGGGCCGCCGCGTCGACTGAAAATCTGGACCTGATCCCGCCCGGCGCCGATCAACAAGATTGGGCGTTCCAGGATAAAAATCTTATCTTCGTAGACGCCGGGCCGAATGAAGATCTGATCGTCAGGACCGGCATCCTTGAGTGCGGCGCTGGGTCTCAGGTAAGGAGTTGACCCTCCCTGATCCACGATGAGGGTGCGGCCGCCGGCCGGATTGTGCGGAGGCTCCGATGTGATCGACGGCTTCCCACCGGCTGGACTGCTCGTGGCGTCTTGTCGGTCCTGGTTCGATTCATCCGACACGGTGACATTCTCCGCTGAGCATGCGAAGCACAGAAGCCGCATTATTTGGGTCGGATTAAATGGATGTCAAGCAACGCAGCGTCGGCTAGATGCTCAAATAGGTCACGCCGTGTTTGTGCGCGCCGCCGTGCGCGAAGGGACCGTTCTTCAGGACACCAGCATACAGGGGAGTTGAGACGACCGAACGGCCGAGAACAGTTGGGGACCTGTTCAGCGTCCGGCTACGGGTGCAGCGGGTGATCGGTGAGAGCTTGGTACGCTTCGCTGACGGAACCGACCGGTGACACGTGCATGAGGAACGGCGTTCGCCAATCGCTGTCGGAGGTGTCCACCTCGTCGGGAATCAAGACACGACGAAGATGCGTCTCATTAGTCGCCGCCACTTTGAGCGAGACGCCTCCCACGGGTGCAATGCGGCCATCTGGGCTCACAGTGCCCGTCAACACACGGTCCGATGGAATGGTATCGCCCTTGGCGAGTGCGATTACGGTTAGTCCTACCATCGCGGACAGGCTTTCACCATAAATGGTCACTCCCGGGTGTGGCACAGAAAGGATGATCGTCCAGGAATCAGTTTCGAGCCCGGCCGCTCGCGCCGAGCGAAAGATGGCTTGCTTCACCGCGTTCTGAGCCATCCGCGAAAACCTTCCGGGGGTTGCTCTGAACTGAATCGCCAGGCCAGTACGATCATTCCGTTCTTCAAATGAAACCAGCAGATAGGCCACCGTTCCGACCGGTTTCATTTCCTCTAACGTGACCCCCAAGATAGAGATCAGCTGTTCTCGTTTCCCTCTGAGAGATCCCTCTGAGTTGGAGAGCGGGAGGTACCAGAGAGTGATCGAGACGATTGCGGCGGTAACTGCGCTGACGAGGCGAATGGAAATTCGTGACCATGGCCTGTCACCGAGTGATGGAGCGACTGGCTTCCTCTGAGCGCCATAGAGACGGCAGTTTGCCATCCCCTTGAGGATAACAGGGGGTTCAGTTGCATTCCCTGCGCGGCCAATAGCCATGACAAAAGTGTATCACGGATTTCCACTGGGTTCCGCCATATCTGGCCAATTTTCTCAATAGAAACAGCAGGCTTTGCAGCCATTCTGGATCGCATTCCACGGCAGCCGTCTAGCAGATCGGAGGTCGGGTTTCAGAGTAAGGCAGAGGGGGCACTGTTTATCAATAAAGGCGAGGGGACGGAATGTCCTGCATCACCAGAGAATTCCGTCAGCGCATGACCTGTCTACAACTAGACAAGGCGTCCGCCTTCCAAAAAGCTATTCTGTTCTTAGGAGTCTAGACCTGCCTGAAAACGCGAACCTGCCAAAGGATTTCCAATGGTGAAAACTTACTCTTGACCCTCGTGAAGGAATGCTCTAAATGATCCTCTATGAGTTCAACCTGGTTACGGCGGGCGACTCGATGCAACTCGTCACGTTGAGGACAAGACCTTTGCCTGTATTCGTGGCTTGCCTATTGACCGCAGGGATATTTGTCGTCGATCTGTACGCGCCCGTGGGAATGGCGGTCGGCATGTTATATGTGGCGCCCGTGGTGTTGGTTGCAATGTGGTCTCCCCCCACCCATTACTCACTGGTGGTCCTTACCGCAATCGTCTGCACGTCGTTGATCGTGATCAGGTTGCTCTACTTTTCATCGGAGCTTATGGTCGAGATGACGGTCAGCAACCATGTCTTGGCATTAGGCGCTATTTGGGCAACGGCTTTTCTTTCTATCCTGCGGAAGCGGATGGAACAGAAGCATCGATGGATTGATTTGGTGCCTCGGCTCTGAGCGAATACGCTTTTTCCGACACTCTCCCCAGTTCAGACGATTTATGGACGGCCTGTCCTGGGACGGAAATTCCGTTCATCATGTTTCCCCTACATATTCGCTCGGTTCGGGTGGCCCGGCTCTTTATGGACAGACAAGATGCTCCCGGTCCTGAAGCCGACGCGGCTGTTCCTTCGTCGATCACGCTTCGATCCGCTTGAAATATCTCATAACTTGCCGATATTGGAGATACGACCAAAGGCCTGTGCCTTGCTTAACAGTAAGCCAAGGGGAGGTCTTTGCTTGGCCTTCTGGAAATCGGGATCTCAAGGAATTTGTGCCATGGCGATCGAGCCACACTTGAATGGCCAGCGAAGGCCGAGTAAGTAAAATCTAAGGCACATGCTGAACCTGCCGGGCTACAGAAGTAGCTGGGCTGGCGGCGCGCACCAAGCTTCAACCAAAGGATGGTCCATGAGCGTCCGCGATCTCAGATTGATGGGCATGATCTTGTCTCTCTCCGGCTTGATGGTCATGGGCATGGCAGGCTCTGCCATGTGCCAAGCAAGCGGCGAGTCAGCGACTCCGGCTCAGATTGTGAAGGGTGATGTTCTCGACATGGAGGGTGAATTCTATGTGGTCAAGGATATCAGTGGCCATGAGATGCGCCTCCATGTGAACAAGGACACGAAGATGGAAGACCGGATCAAGGTCGGGGACAAAATCGAAGCACAAGTGACCTCCGAAGGATATGTGAAATACATCAGGATTCAGATCCCAGATGCCCCATCAAGCAGACCGACCCCTCCAGCCATGCCGAGGGAGTGACAAACCTAGTACAAGCGCGGGCCGGGATCAATTCAAGGTGGGGCAGATTCCAGTTTCGCCGCTCAGCCGTCAGGAAGTGAAGCGCGTCGGCAAGCACGAGCCTCAGGCGGGGAGCCCAGCCCCTGGCTTTCCTTTACCCGGCTGCGGCCCGGTGCGCTCACCGTTCCGTCCCCCACGTTGCCGTGCGACTCTTCCGGATGACGTCGATTTCCGCACCCGCCGGGCGTGCGAGAAATGCGGGTCCTTTCCCATGCCCATGGAGCCTTTCAGCCGGCGCCACACGCTTCTGAAGAGAAACACCGCCAGCACATAGCCGAAGACATAGAGAAATCGCCAAGCGGTCCGCATGAAATCAACTCCGGGCGTAGAAGCTCTTCATGTTCCTGCGCGACTGAGTCTTGATCCGCAGTCCTGCGAGCATCGCAAGGGATTGTCCATCTATATCATAAGTGAAGGCCTACGGTGATCCTCCGAAGGAAGGAAATTGCCTTTTTCCTGGGGAGGGATGAGAGAGGTCAAGGGGAGCTACCCGTCGAATTCTCTCTCATGGATCGCGCCCACAGACCATGGTACTAATACAGCATACGTGTATAAACGTAAGACTTTGTCTCATTGTGTCTCGCTAAGAGTTCTACTATATAGTCATCTGTCGTTCAATCGTGCTTCGTCAGGGACCTTCCTGATAGAAGATTTGGCTCAACTCTAACTACAAAAGGGGGGAGATACCTTGAACCGACACACTATTCAACGGCGCGGATCTCGTGCAGATAGGAAGCAGGGGAGAGGGGGGGGCGGACATCTGCTCACCCCGCGACAGTTGGAAATTCTGCGTCTCGTTTCGGAGGGACTGACGAATCGGGAAATCGCGGACCATCTGGAGATTAGCGTGCGGACGACTGAGGTGCATCGGTTTAATCTGATGCGCCGTCTCAAAGTTCGCAATGTGGCGCAACTCCTTCGTCAGGCGCTGATCCTCCGGCTCCTGCCCGCTCATTTTAGTCGAGTGTAGATGCCGGAGGCCTAGACGCCATGCGTCTCGCCGACCGTAAGGGGGACGACCTCTGATCGCGCTCGGAGAGCCGCTTCGTCAGTCCTCTGTGCGCGCCGTTTTGGGTCTCAACTCGCCCGCACGTTTCTGGAGACGGGCGATCTTCTCCTGCGCGGTCATGGTGCCCGACATCGGGCTTCCGCTTGTTTTCCCGCAAAGCAGCGGACTGGCTGGTTTCCCAGGTATTTACCGACCGCGATCGACCTGCTGCTTGGCCTCGTCTCAAGCGTGGTCCGGGCGGAGGCCTTGCACAACGCTTCAAGTTCGATCAGTGTTTGCGTGAATACAAAAACACTTGCCTTTCTGTGAAAATTCGCTAACTATAGGCACTGAAGCGATACAGGCTGACCGCTGCCGCGTCAACCGCGCAAATCGACAAGGAGGCCGAGCCATGCCGCTCAGGAGAATGGGCTTCGCACGGAAAGGACTGCTGACGCTTGTGCTTCTCTGTGCGGCGGCTGTCGGTCTCTCGCCGTGTGGGACGTGGGCTCAGACGCAGAGTAATAATCAAATCGGCTTCATCATTGCCACAAAAGGGAACGTGTCCATTACGTCCAAGGCGGCGCTGCCCCGGCCAGCCGCGCTCCGCCAGGATATCTACCCGGAAGACACGATCAAGACCGGGCTCAACGCCTCCACGAAGATCCTGTTTGACGATAGCACTATGCTGAGCATCACCGAGAACACGGAGATCACGATTACCGAACACATCTATGATCCGAAGGTTTCCAAGTGGATCTCGATCTTGAGGATGGCGCGAGGCCGAATCAAAGCGGTGGTTGCGGACATTTATGATGCCGGAGGCTCGCGCTTTGAGATACACACCCCAACAGCAATCGCCGCGGCGCGCGGAACGGAATACGTGGTGTGGACCTTTTTGCAAAAGGGCCGACCGGCCACAGGCGTTGCGGTCAACGCGGGAACTGTAACGGTCACCAACCCAGCCGGCCAGAAAGTTACGGCGGCAGGCGGTTTCTACGTGCTGGCGCCAGCGGATATCCCCATCAGCACGCCGGCACCGGTTGTGCAGGACCCGCAGATTCAACAGTTGGTTCAGGAGTCAGAGGTCAAGACGGACCCCAGCGTCCTGCCACAGGTCAAACTCGCGCAAGCTCAAGCTCCCTCGCCGTCGGTTGCCCCGATTGTGGAGGGTCCGGTTCTAGAGAGAATTCCCGGCGGGCAGTGGGTCTATTACGGTGGTGGAGGAATCTCTGCCACTATGGGGAGCACCAATACGCCGTGTACGATAGTCAGTGGGAGCGGCTTTCTACCGCTTGGCTGCACGCCCAGCATCAATCCGCCCCACGTCGTCCCATAGCACGTCGTCCCATAGTTGGAAAGCCGAAATGGGCCGAGAGTGGGGCGCACGTTTCAAAACGATCTGATGATCAGTCTTGATCCATCACAGACTGTAAGACCGTTTGGAATCGTTCGATCGCTCGTTGCTTGTCCAACACGGCTTCAAAGTACCGCCGGCCTGCAACCCCAAGACGCTCGCGTTGCTCTGGGTCGCGCGCAAGATCGCGAATCGCGGACGCAGCGGATTCACTCTCGTCAGGGGCGAGCACTAGACCGCAGCCGGCGTCTCGAACCACAGCACCCGCTTCGCTTCCCTCCGGTCCGATAAAGATCACGGGACGCCCCACGGCCATGATGCTGTACACTTTACTTGGGACGCTCAGCCCTTCCATGTCGGTCCGGAGGCTCACCAGATGGATATCGCCGGCCGATAAGCTGAATCGCAAATGCTGTTGGGATTGATAATCGATGAACCTCAGATTGGTGAGACCTTCCCGACGCCCGCACTCCTCTAAATGAACCTTCCCTTTTCCATATCCCATGAACACGAAACAGACCCCCGACATGCCATGCAGGGAGCGAATCACGCGCAGCAGCGAGTCGGCGTCATGGACGACACCCAGATTTCCCGAATACATGACGACCAGATGCTCATTCAGATGGTGCTCTTTGCGGAACCAATTATCATGAGCAGGGACGGGCCCCAGAGACTCACCATCTGCCCAATTGGGAAGCCGGACGACCTGCTCTTGCGGGATGCCGGCGCGCTGAAGATGTTGTTCCATGCAGCGGCCCACGACAATGATACGGTGAGAAGCCTGAAGTGACCGATAGGCGATTCGAGTCAGCGTTCGCGCCAACCATCCGTCTTTGAGAATCCGAGCCCGCACGGCATTCTCGGGAAACACGTCCTGCAACCAGCAGATCGTCTTCCATCCTTTCAGTGGCCGGAGGAACGCTGCTAAAAAGGACAGCAGGGGCGGATCCGACCACACGATCAGACAATCGATGTTCCGAGAGCGAGCCGTGGCCCACCCAGCGGAGATATAGAACGACACATAATCCGCAAGCCGACCCAACGCGGCACGACGTCCAAATCGGGTAGACCAGACGCGCTCGACCGTCACGCCTTTGTAACAACCATGAGGGGGTCCGATCCGTTTGCCATCCAAGTAGCCCGCTCGCCCGGTCACGACCGTGACGCCAATTCCTTGCGACGCCAACTCTTCTGCAAGGTCGGTCAACAACCTCGCCGTCGCCGACTGGTCGGGATAGAAAAACCGATTGATGAAGAGAAGACGCATGCTTGGGCAACCTTCGATCGCTTAGGATGGCTCAACATTCAACGACTTTTTGCAGAAAAACTCAAGAAAGGAGGGGGAAGATATCAAGAGATGAATGGCTCTCACTCATCCCCGCCTTTCGAAAGGGATCGGTCGGCTAGCTTTCATGTCGGTTGATGTGTGCCCGATATTGTGCCGCTGTCTTTGTTGCAACTCATAATAACAAGCGTCCACGTAAAATCTAAACCAGAATCCGTGCAAAACGTGATAAATCAGGCCCGGCGTACCGTCAAGGAAGCCGCCTCGCACAACGTATCGCTCCAAAAAGTAGGCCAATGCCCGGAAAAAAAGAGGGGCCTTTTCGTATATGCGTGCTCGGAACCATCGACGACGCTCAATTGGTGATCCGGCAAATCTGGGCCTTAATAGCTCAACCTCTCCACCATCAATGCCTTTCAGCAGCCGACTCGCCTCCATCTGCGCCCAGCGATTATGCCGAGCAGTCCACGAATAGAGCGACAGCGCGGTGATTTCAACAAGGTCCGCCTCAAGTCGAAGAGTTGGACCGTCGACAATAAAGTGTTGATCGTATTCTCTATCCTCGCATCGGCCGCGGTCTTTTCGGAAAATTCGACAATGATAGGTCGGATAAATACCGCCATGCTTGATGTGTCTTCCTGAGAATTCAATCAGGCGTCGGACGAGCAGCCCATCTACCGGCTGGTCCGACGAAGTCTTGTTAAAAAACTCCCTCAGCTGAGCGTCCAGTTCGGCTGATACGCGCTCGTCGGCGTCGATATGAAATACCCAATCATGGGCCAGCGGTAGATTAGCCTGTGCCCAATTCCGCTGGCGAGCGTAATTGTCAAACGGGTGCTGCACAATCTTGTCGGTATAGTTGGCCGAGATTTTCAACGTACGATCGGTGCTACCGGAATCTACAACAAATACTTCGCTTGCCAAAGCGGTGACGCTTCGCAGGCAGGGTTCAATGTTTACTTCTTCATTGTAGGTTAGGACGATAACGGACACGGGGATTGTTTGCAAAGTCATGCTGAGGTCTTACCCAATGATTTGTGGTGTATGCCCGGGCACCCCCGTCTTGCGTGCAATAACAAAATGGGACATCCAGAGAGGCCAACATCTGCCCACTCCTCCCCATGAGATCGCCGTAAATCCTGCACGCTCTAGGCAATCACAAAGTGATTTTCGGGTGTAAAAGCGTATGTGAGAAATATATGGGTTATAGTGTCTTTCGAAGGCGACTAAAGCAATCAGTAGATTTTTGGCCAGACCATGATAGGGCACGGTGAGCACAAGCAGTCCACCTTGAACCACAACGCGATTCAGTTCTGCCAATCCGGCATGCACGTCCAAAACATGCTCCAAGACCTCGGTACACCACACAGCCGAAAAACCTCCTTCTTTAAAGGGAAGCCCTGCCTCTATCGACGCAACAACAAATCGGCCAGGGGGAAAGATGGTCTTGGCCTTGGCTGCAGCGATTGACGAGATATCTATGCCGATAACTTTGTATCCGACATTCGTAAGGAAATGGCTAAACTCACCATTGCCGCAGCCTGCATCCAATACAGGAGCGCCTTCTGCTAATTCAGCGAGTGCCTTCTTGAGTTTGGCTTTGCGCTGACCAATAGCAAATCCGTGACCTACCGGAAAACCTGCTTGTTCCCAGTAACGATCATAGAACCCACCGACCCTCATGAAAGGCAAATCATCGCTCGTTATCAAGACTTTGAGCAATTAGGAAATGGTTGATTCGGAGCGAATGGCTGCTTCTTGATATGCTCCTAGTGTCAACCTTGCAGTCTGTTCCCAGGAAAAATCTTTCACGCGAATAGACCCGCGCTCAATCATTTTGCTTCTATATTCCGAATCAGATGCAAGGAGGTAAATTGCATCGGCAAACTGGTTAGCATTATCAGGGTCGACGAATATGGCCGCATCACCCGCCACCTCTGGCAATGAGGCTCGGTCAGAGGCGACCACAGGAGTCATGTACGACATGGCTTCCAGCAGGGTTAGCCCGAATCCTTCAAAGTTGGACGGTGATGCATAAGCAAGTGCACCTGCGTAAAGAGCCGGCAAGTCTTCGCGAGCCACGTAGCCAGGGAGGCACACGAATTCGGTAAGCCGCAAAGACGCTGCTATCGATTCAATTTCTTTTTTGGCTCCATAGTCACTCCCGGTAAGCGCAAGGGTTAGACCTCTTGTGAGGGGGCGTCTGTGTAATACCTCCAGTCCCCTGACCAATGAAACGGCGTTCTTGTGTCTCCCCATACTGCCTACGCTGAGGAAGTAGGGCCGTCGAATCCGATGTTTCGCACACACTCTTGCAATCTGTTGTTCTGTCAGCTGCCTGGAAGTCTCCGATAATTGTCTGTCTAAAGCGAGCGGAGTGACTGTTACTTTGTGGGGCGGAATGCGGAGGTACTTAACAATATCGCCCTTTGAGTATTCAGATATAGTAAGCACCTTTTTGCAACGGTGAGCGGACCACGGCACTAATAGCCGCCAGAACGTCAGCTTGGGCTCGCCAATGGATTCCGGAAAGACCTTGTAAAGCATATCGCAGATAGTGACAACCCCTGGTACACCGGACAATATGGGCCAGGTGTACGAGGGCGAATGCATGACGTCAAGAGATAGCCTGTTGGCAACAATGGGTAAGTAGATCTGCTCCCATGCTATTCTCCTTATTTGCGGACGAGCGCGAATATCCACCCTGACTCGTTGAAAGTTCGCTTGATCGATTTCAAACGTTCGGTCATTGTCGGAGTTGGTGAACAGATAGTAATGATTTTCGCTGTCTAGCTTGGACAGAGAGGCGAACAAATTCCGGACATAGAATTCAATGCCGCCGGACATATTAGGTAGCAATGCAAGCAGATTGATACCGATCTTCATGCTGACCTACCCTGTGGCCGACCGGCAATCGACTCGTAGGCACTCGGCTTCCCTATCACATCTCGTGTCTCTCGACGACCTCCAATTTCTCGACTCAACAAGACGATCAATGCACTAGCCATGACAGGATAAAAAAATCCGGGGCTCAAAAGTCGGTAAGAAATAAATATCCAGACAACTAACATGATTCCAAGTGCGCTGGTATAGGGGTCACTGTTGGCCTCGACCTTCGACAGGAAACTGTCGAGGCGGGCTGTCAGCCATCCTAAAAGTCCTCCGATCATCATAGGGCCAATCCATCCCCAGCTCATGTAGTATTGACCTACAATGCCTGGAAGCGCTGTTCCGCCTTGCATGTAAATGTCCACATTCCAGCGAGACATGGTGTAAAACCAGACCAATTCCGTTGCCGGTTTCTCCGGCCAAATGAACCTGGGAATCGGAGATACAAGGAACTGTACGAAGACGCTCTCTTTGAAAAAGTCATGATCTTCCGGAACGAGTCTCACTGCGAAGAGTGTTTCCTTGAAGTAGTCAATGGTTCCCCCCAGGGTGAACCATTCTTGGAACAGAAGGCTGTAAATCTCTGAGCGTGTATAATCTGCGCGATAGAGCATCTGGAATTGAAGGGCAACGATGACGACAGTCAATACAATGAGACATACAACAACGGAACACAATCTTGAGCGTTGCCACAAGACCGAAATCAACATGATCAAATAAGGAAGAAGCACCAGTGCAAAGATCGATCGCGTTCCGTGATCAAAATAGATTGTGATGGTAATGACGAAAGCGACCACCCAAACAACTAGTCTGGCTAATTTAGAGACGCCTTTATCGAGAGTTGCAGCCCATAGGAGACACGCTCCGCTCACCATCGCGCTGGATGTCACATAGGTAAAAGCACTAATCGCATTGCCGAGGTTCTCTGCCTGTAGCCATGGCTTTTCAATAGCGCGACTCTCGATAATCCCCGATATGATCGTGGAGATACTGCCGCCGAGCGCAAGGTAGCTTGATATTCCCAAGAAACACCCGACCAACGATAGACCAATGATACGGCTCCCGTTCGCCCTCGGATATGTAGTCCCATTAGGAATGGGAGACGCGTGAGACGATGAGAAGAATAACGATGAAATAAGCCCGCACAATAGGAAGAGCGAAAGATAGGCTACAGACCATATTGTGGTTTCCGGATCAATAAACACATATATGTTCTGGTCTAATGCATAGTCGGGAAGAAAATGACTGATGAAGGCAGGATAGGAGTACCAGAAAACAAATCCCGCAATAAAAGTAAGGCTCGCCAACTTGCCGAGCGTAATCCCCCTTCTCATGCGGGTAATGAGTGCGCTGATTGAAGAAAAGAACAGAAGAAAGACGAGCGCGGGCACAGCTTCGGCGTTAAATGACTCCAGTGCAATCATCGCCAACGATGTGGCGAGGGGGATACCTGCCAACCCTCCTTCGACAAGTATCGGGGGCAATCTGCGATGAGTGGCTTTAAGTGGGGCAGCAGCCTGTCCACGAAAGTCTGTATTCATCTGCTCGGGAGAAAGCATTCTCACGACGACACCTTGAAGATGTGAAATCTCCACGTATTCAGTTGCTAACTCGTCACACGTACACTTCCATGATCATGATGGCCTTTCACATCGTTCATAGTGAGAATGTCAATGACGGCCTTTTTGAAATTGTCACGGAAATTGTCCACCGAATATGTACGGCGAGTGGATTCCTGAACACGCGCTGATCTCTGCCGGCACTCGTCGACCTGCATCGTGCTTGCCTTAAGAACAGTTGAGCGAATAGTTTCAACCTCGCAATCTGGGAATACAATTCCCCAGTCTTCCATGTTGATATTGGCAGTGTTTGGCAGAATCGGTATGAGACCATGTCCCATGCATTCTAGGACAGCTCCTGGTTGGCCTTCAGTGCATGTCGTCGAAATGACCCAATTGCAGCGGGCCGCCACAGCACTAAATCGTCGAGAGCGCATCTTGAGAAAACCGTGAACATGAATATTGGGGCATCCAGTTAATTCATGACGATAGACTTCCGCAAAATCCGACTCCAAATGCTGGCAAATATGCAAGTGCAGTCGGGTTCTTGCAAAAGCCTCCAACAGCAAATCAAGCCCTTTGAGGACACTGCCGCGACCACTGAAAAATAGAAAATGCCTCAGGCCCTCCCCGTAGTCCTTGTTCCGCCAAGCGTCCCGTTTAATGGGGAAGATCGCATTGTTCATTCCTATGACGTGTCGGAATCTCGAATACGTTTCGACCGCGAACTCATTTCCCAAGCAGATAATTCCATCTGCAATCTGGTTCGCGTACTCTTCATCGAACAACACAGAACGGTGGAGCGGAAGCAGGAACCCTCTTCGTAATGCAAGTTCATGAATCCTTCTGGCCAATCGGGCATTGCCCTCACGCCAGTAGATGCCTGTGGAAAAGTAGATTCGAGGCGTACTGTCTGGCAAACACCGAGAAAGCCGTTCAAAATTTATTCCGCCATGTCCGATGAACAAATCATATGGTTGTGAGGGAACCCATGATCGATTATCGAAGTTAGCAATGTCTACGACGTAGCCTAACTCATTCAAAGCCCGTGGAATCTGTTCAGCAATCCCGCGATTGCTGAACTTGGTTCGATCTCTGAGGATCGGTGGCAAGAGGAGAGGAAGAACGAGATATGATAAGAGAGCTCTACGAGCGGGATTCCCTGACACAAATTCATCGAATCCAGGGATAACGCGATCCGAGGCTAGCTTGGAAACCCGCAGACGAATGCCATCTATGAGTTTCTCTATCACGTTTATTGTAGGACCTTTCAGAGGGTTCCCTTCTCTCCTTGTGGATTGCACTTGAATTCAACGGACGCAAAAATATTCTTGGCGCATATCAATCATGATCGTATCATTGGCTCTTTGCGCCACTCGGCGCGGCAACGCCAGAAGATGTGCAGTGAAAACGGAAACTGAACTGATACGACGACCGCCAGATAGGCGGCTGTAATTCCGACCGCTCCAAAGTGGGTTCCGAGAAGGACAGCGAGCAGCAGTGTGAAGATAGCAGTGCAAAGAAAGATAGTCGCCAATGTTTCTCGTTTGTGTGCTCTCAGATAAGTCCACAGACAAGTCGTAGCCGAAGTCATCACGGTTGCCAGAAGAAACAACCCAGCGGGTAGTGGTTGAAGAATGCGGGACGCCAGCGGGTGGCGAAAAGCGTGCAGTTCGTAAATCAACCCAAAGATTGCGGCGGCCCCACAACAAACCACGACGAGAGATACAATAAATGACCTTAAGAAAAGCTGGTCCAGTTCTCTATATTTTTGCTGGGCAACCAGCATACCGAACCGCGGGGCTTTTGTCACAACCCAATTGGATGACATTGCAAGAAGAACGCTGCACAATGTTGCCGTCAATCCCATCTGTCCAGCGGCAACCGGTCCAGAGAGCTGAAACAGAATGGGCGCAAAAAGGGATATGGTGAAGTATCCGCTGAGCCAACTGACCGCGATTCTCCACTGCACCGGCCACACGTCCCGAAGCCAACTCAGGCGAGAGCCGAGAGGAGTGGCAAGAAGTAAGGAAAGAAACGCAGAAGACTGGGTCCGCAGAAATATTATGCTCCAAATGAGACCGATGGCCACGGCTATGGGGAGCGTCCACAATTTAGCCCCAAGCAGAATAGCAGCCCACAGCGACAAACCGTTTAGTATCTGGTGGACAAACCGATAGAACCAGAATTGTGAGGCCTGATCACACCCTTGAAATACGTAAAATGTTGAACCCAAGAGAACATTCAGGCCAATGCCCAGGCATAGGGCAAACCAAGGCCACGTCCAGTCAATGCCCTGCATCGGTGACTGTGAAAAGAAATAGTAACCGGTAGGTCCAAGAACAAGAAGAACGAGGATGGCTGAAAGCCCGTACCACGTAAATGACAGCCTGCTCAGACTGACTAATCTTGAGAGTGAGTCGGGGTCTCCGGTGATACGGCCGTTGCCGTCGATCCTAAGGTTTGCCCATTCGTGACTGGCGAACTGAATAATGGCCTGCCCAAGGCCGAGTTCTATCAGGAACTGAAGAGCTGTTAAGCTTCCAAAAGTGTAATAGAACCCCTGGAGCTCAGGTGCAAAATGCGTTGCAACTAACAGAGCGGTCACTGGTCCAAGGACCAGTGATGCCGTATTTGTGAGAACCGCAAAGACAGCAGCCCGATCAATTACCGTCACGCATTGAACATTCGCATGTCCATCACCGCCGTCAGCGCTTCTTGTTGATTGCAACGACAGTTCAGGCTGTTTCACAGGTATTACAGAAATTTGAGTCTCCATTGTTTCCGGTAGAACCCCGAGCTTCATCTTCAGGGGTAGCCGCCCACGTTGATTTTCCGTCTCGTGCGGGAGTTGCACTTTTCCGCTCTTATCACCCCGTGGTGATTATGATTGTCACCAGAGCATCCAGGGTTCTGGGCTGCTCCACTTTAAGGATTGGACACGCTTCTGGAAAACACATAGATCTGCGGGGCAACTTGCGGCATAGCATTCGTAATCCAAAAACCAACTCTTCGAATAATCTCAAAGAGCGATAGAGGTCTTGGATACAGCGCAACGGCCCCAATTTTGAGTACCCGTAGATTGCATTTTTCACAGACTAACCGAAGTGTCAAAGGAGAATAATATGCCACATGCTCGTGTGGGCTCCAGGAGAACCTCGATTTGGGCCAACCGAAGGATAATAATCGGTTCTTGATGACCATAGGTCGTTCCGCCGGAACCGCCGCAAACAAAAGACCTGCTGGTGACAAACCATTGGCAAGTTCGCTCAGGAATTCCACAGGGTCTCTGATATGCTCGAGTACATCCCAGAGGGTAATCAAATCAAAACCCGGCAAATCGCCATTGAAGTTCGCACGATACTCGCGCAAGCTTGTTGCGCAGAGGACGTTGGGAAATCGTTGGCTGGCGTAGCTGCTCTGAGCAAGAGAAGCGTCAAAGCCATAACACTCGTATTCTTTCTTGGCAAAATCAAGCCATCCACCAACTCCACAGCCCACATCCAACAAGGTACGCCGAGATCGACTTTGATGATGAGGGGCATGGAAGGCTCGAGCCTTGTTCAAGCATTGCCAGAAGGCCAGTTCTTTATGCTTGGTCTGACGCCATATGTGTTCAGTGTTGAGGTCTTGGTCTTCCATTCTGACGTACCTTGGTGACACTTGAGCGTACTTCTCTCGAACGTAGACGAGTGAACAGTCAACACATCGGACAATGGTGAACGGCATTCCATGCTGAGCTTCTTTGCCGAGTATCACGTAGCGACCACTATGACAAAGCCGGCAAGCGTTTGCTGTCTCTGACATCTATGTGTTTCTCCGGCTTCGACAAGATCGGATATTTCCAGGCCCTAATTGGCATGACGCAGAATGGCGGAACCGAGGCCAGTGCCATCCTTGGGAGCCAATAGGCGTATGGGACCGAGAGTCGCACGGCGCTCGACAAATTGTCCGTTTTCCCGGATGACGGCGCCGTTGGTTAGAACGGCTTGTAATGGAAAGGTTCCCCCTTTGGTGTACAGATGGATGTAAGCCGTACGCCAGCCCGTCTCGGAAAGACTGGGCAGCGGGACGGGATTCTCACCCAATGTCATGCTCAGAGTTGGCCAGACGCCTCCGGCCGCCTCTCCGCGTATCGGAACAAAAAGCACGACTTCTCCGAGCGGTAACTCAATACGCGTGGTTGCTGTCAGTCCGGAGGAGAGCCATCCTTCAATCATTCCGGCCCATGTCCCTCCGGCTACGGCTTCAACGGGCAGCTGGCGACGGCCCCTTGATTGGCCGTAGCCGATGACGAGAACCTCTTGAGCCGGAGTAAGGATGCGGAGGTCCGGATGGGCGTCTTGCTCCGCCCATCGGTCGGAAAATAGCTGCCGCTCCGTCAACTCACCTAATAGTAGACGTCTGACCTTTAAGTCGTCTGGTAGCAGACTTTTGACGGTCCTCAGGTCCGGGACGAATCGCCAGATCGCCTTCATGTATTCTAAAGGCAGGTCAGACGCTCCCTGTCGAATAAGGGTCATCGCTGATTCCTGCTCGTTGACGCTGAGATTCTCCCACTGCACGAGATACCACTTCGCCACGGCAAACCGCACGTTCGGCTCCGCGGGGGCAAGCTTGAGGGCGGCCTGAGCCGCACGGCCCGATAGGTGCAACTCTCCGCTTTGCAGTGCCGCCCATGCCAATGCCGCTTGGATCCTGGCATTGGCCGGATGCAACCGGAGGGCTCGTTCATACCATTCGGTCGCGGACGTCCAGGCTGTCTTTGTCCCTTCACTGATCGTCGGAAGCATTGATGCGGTTCGCTCAAAGACCTGACCCAATTTGAACGCATGCGCTGGTTGCCAGGGCTCGATCTGCTGCGCCATTCGATAGGACTCTGCGGCCTTCTTCAGTAAGGCTTGCTGGTGGTCGCCTCTCATCGTTTCAGCTTGTTTCACCAACGCATCTCCGGCTCGGTCCAAGAAATCGGCGGACGCCGTCAACGCGCTGATCCCCATCCCTACGATCGCTGTGGACAACATGAGGCGTTGCAGCAATGATGACCTGGGTGACGTGCGCTGTTGCCCCCTTACCGAAGAACTCTGACTTCGATGGTGGACAATGACCCATCCCAGAGACAGAATCGCTGAGAGGACCAAAGCGTTGGCCGGCATACGCAGGGGAAATTCGACAAAGCTGAAAAGGAAGACAGCCGAAGCTCCCACAAGACAACCCCACCCCAGGCCTCGAGCCAATGGGTCACGGCGCTTGAACCAAGCGGGAATCACGGTCTTGAGGTAGATGAGCAACCCTATGGCAAACAGCCCGGCGTAGATGACCCCACCTTCAGCGAGTATCTCCAGCGGCTCATTATGGGTGTGGTCGAAAACTTCTTTAATGGGGATCGGCAAGAACCGAGAGATATTATCAACGAGGCCGCCGAGGCCGATCCCAACAAAGGGAGATGATTGAAACAGGTCGTAGGTCCCTTCCCACGCCGCAAGCCGATACGATTCCTCGATGACCTCGAAACGATTCGCCACGATTCTCAGTGCACGCCAAGTGCCGGTGATGAGCAAGACGGCCAGTGTCCCAAAGCCGAGCGACAGGAAACCAACGAACCGTCGCAAACTGCCCAACGATCCAAAGATTCCAAACAGAACCACCATGGCGAAAGACGTGATGAGGCCAGTCCGTGAGAAGGAAAAAATGATGGCCACGAAAATGGTTAATGACACGACAAAGAGGGGGCTGATGCGCGCCCACCGATCGAACCTCATGCCTGATTCGGACAGCTCATTCGCCGCCTTGGCTGTCGAGTCCTCCTGCCAACGAAAGAGGATGAGTCCCATACTCAAGCCAATTGCCATAATCAGGAGCGCGGCAAAATGATTACGATTGACGAAGGTTCCTGACGCCGGTATGTCCAGTTTCCCCCCCAGGTGCGCTAATCCCATAATCGCTTCGCCCGCGCCGATCAGAATGATGGTCGTTGCCAGCATCAGCATCCTGCTACGGGTCCTGCAGAGTCGTGCGACTAGAGCGAACGCCGTACCATAAGCTCCGATAAGCAGGCCGATTTGAACTGTCGCTGCCGGTGTCGTGGATAGGGGCCTCCATACGTTGTTCTTGATTGATGTCGGGAGAGTCCACGAGTACAGATCGGACAAGGATGGCGAGAGGGCCGAGATCAGCCTCGGCGACAATGGGACGACCTGCAAGAATGCAAAGACCATCACGAGCATCCAACACAGCATCAAGATGCGAAACCGCCGTTCAACCGCCGGAGGCCATTGTGTGTGCCACACATGTGGAAGTGCATGTGAGATCGCGAACAACGCAAGGAGGCCAAATGCCAGACAGGCCTGTGCGAGTGGTGAGACTGACGCGGATGGAAGGGGGGCTAAGACCAGGAGCGCGAGGAGCCCGAACCAGACAAGCGTCTCAGTTCTATGCGAAGCCATACGTCCCTGTGAAGCACTACGTACGCTTCACCAATGACTTGTCCGGTGCCCGGCCGTAGTATCTCTTGTAGTATCCCACGTAGTAGGCCGACAGCTCACGAGCCTTGAGGCGCTGGAGAACCACACCTAGTACTTTGGTCTTTCCGTCTCGCAGCACGCGGGCCGCCATGCCGGCCGCATGACGGGTGGTATGCGCCGCTCGAATGACGAGAATCACCCCATCCACGCTGTGACCAACGATCACTGGGTCGGTCACAGCTAAAACAGGAGAAGAATCCACGACGGTATAGATCTCTTCCTTTTTGAAACTCTCCAAGAGGTCCAGCATCCGCTGCGATTGGAGCAACTCTGCCGGGTTCGGAGGAATCGCTCCGCATGGAACGACCTTGAGGTTAGGAACCTGGGTCGGCTGCATCACTTCATGGAGTCCTACTTCCCCCACCAGATAGTGGCTAAGGCCTCGTGTGAGGTTCAGGCCGAACACTTTCTGTAGACGGGGCTTTCGGAAGTCGCCTTCGAGCAAGACCGTGGGGCGGCCCAATTGCGCGAACGAGATCGCAAGGTTGATTGAAAATGCGGACTTGCCCTCTGCTTCTGTGGCGCTGGTGACGAGAAACGAAGTCGGCGGCTTGTCGGCGGCCGATAGAATCAGGCTGGTCCGAATCGTGCGGAGGTGTTCAGCGAGGATTGATTGCGGTGTCTCATGTGTGGCGAGATCAACCCCTTGCGAGTTCTTTCCGGATTCGCTGAAGACAGGGAGAAAGCCCAAGAAGGCCAGCCCAGGTAGGTAGTGGCCGATATCTTCAGGCGTTTTGATCGTGCTGTCCATGTATTCCAGGAAGAAGGCCAAGCCGACCCCGGCTAAGAGGCCGAGCAGAGTGGCTAGGAACACGGTTTGGATCTTTCGCGGCTTGACCGGCTCGAGGGAGACTATCGCCGGGTCCGCCACATAAATATTGCTGGTGCGTATTTCTGTGGCGATATCGGTCTCCTTCATTCGTTTGAGAAACATTTCATAGAGCTGCCGGTTACTCTGGACTTCCCGCTCCAGGATGCCGAACTGGACCTCGTGTTGTCCGGCCGCCATGACGTCGACCTTTTGCTGATTCAGCGCATTTCGAATCACCCGCTCACGCGCCAGGGCGACATCGTACTCCGCCTTGCTGGATGCATAGATCTTCTTGATCTCAGCCTGAATGCCGGCCTGCAGTTCCCGTAACTCCGATGCTGCTTGCACCATGGCCGGATGCTTGGGGCCGTACTTATCGCTCAATTCGGCGACCTTTTGCGCCACCTGAACCTCTTGAGCCCGGAGATTCTGGATCAGGAGTGAACCGAGCACTTCGGCTGAGGATTCCACGGCTCGGGGATCTCCCAGGACGGAAGCCAGTTGCTTGAATCGCGCCTCGGCTTCGACCCGCTTGGTTTCCGCGTGCACCAATTGTGTGTTGAGATCTCCTAGCTTCTGTGTCACCAGTCGTTTTCTATCGTCAACGCTGACAAGACCATAGCGGCTGGCGAACTCATGCAGAGTCCTCTCCGACTGCTCGACCTTCCGCCGAAGGTCGCCCACCCGCGCGGCAATCCACCTGGAAGCTTCCTCAGATGCGCCGACCTTCATCTCCAGCGACCGCGTAATGTACACGGAGGCGATGGTATTGGCCGAGTCTGCTGCAAGCTGCGGGTCCACGGACTCGACCGTGACGCGAACGATTCGACTATTCGGCACAGGTTTGATGGTGACGTGGTCTCGAAAATCATTGACCAGCCGGCGCGTAGCCTCGGCTTCCGGTAAAGGAGCTGATGGATCGGCTGAGCCGGTCACCATCGTGGTGAGCAGCGCGATGGTCGTCTTGAGCCCTTGGAGTCGTGATTCAAGGAAACCCAACGGCTTCGGTGAATATTCTGGATGGGCCTTGAGGTCAAGCCTTCCCGCTGCTACCTGAAGAATCTGATGACTTTTTAGCAGTTCATACTGAGTCTTATAATAGTCAATGCTGACATTGGTAGGGACGTAGACCTCCTCAACCACCTTCGACATGACATTGGGACCTGACGGTTCAACCAGCAAGCTGACGGTCGATTCGTACACTGCCGGTTGTATCAGGAGATACAGGATCGCAGCCAGCACGACAGACACAAATAGACCCAAGACGGCCCATTTGCGTTTGAAGATCACGCGCAGATAGTCGCGGAGATGCGCCTCAACGGGCGATGCCAGGCCGGACGTCAGAGGAGTTGTCTGATCCATGGGTCAGAAAAAGCTTTCCGGGACGACGATCACGTCGTCGGGATACACCGGATCTTTCAGGCTCGCCGAGATTGTCAGCTCTTCCTTCTCTTTCAGGCGCTTGATCTTAATCCGGCCCGGCGCGGCCTTGTCGGTAAAGCCCCCAGCCAGTGTGACTGCCTTGAGAACCGTGAGTCCCTCTTCATAGGGATAGCCGCCTGGGGTCTTCACCTCGCCCGATACGAAAAAATTCCGGTACCGGGTGATATAGATGCTGACACGTGGATGCTTGAGATATCCATCGGCCAGCCGATCGGCGATCAGTTGCTCGGTTTCTTTGGCCGTGAGGCCTTGAATTTCAAGGACGCCAAGCAAGGGCAGGGCAATCTTTCCATCTCCGCTGACTTTTGTCTCTGTTGAGAGCGCTTCTTCTCCGAACACTTGGACCTTGATGACATCGTTGGCCCCCAGGCGGTAGCCTGGGTTCGGCGTACTTCCCATCCCAAGGTTAGGGACATCCGGCGGTCTAGGATTGGACTTTGAAGCTGCCACTGATGGATGAGGGAAGCAGAGATTAAGAAAGAAGGCAAAGAGGATTAGAACTGCGCTTGGACCGACAACATCAAGACGCTTGCGTTGTACTGTACGCTGTCGAAATTCGAGAGGCGTTGCGTATAGAAATAGCTGGCCCGAGCGCCAAGCCATGGTTGGATCTGATACCATACGCCAGGCCCTATCGTGAGGTAGTCGTCCTTACGTAGCAGCGCCTTGCCATCGGCGAATATCGGATCAGAAAACCAGTCATGATCATACAGGAATTGGAACAGTGCCCGCCACTTTTTTGTCAGGTAGTGCCTGACGTCCACCCCTGCGCCGGTGCTGACGAAGAACCGGGTTCCTCCCAAGACTGTCTCGTTCGTCCGGCGAAAGACATTGAAGATGACTTCGGTCTGTTCCTGAGGAGTCCAGTAGACATTCCCATTGAAATATAACCCACTAAAGACGCCTGTGCCGCGTGTCGGTCCGGGGGGATTGTTGAACGTTTTTTGCTGCCAGCCCAGCGTGAGTTCTCCAGTGGTCTTTCCCGTCGCTTCCCATCGGGCGCCGCCCACTGTCGTAAAGGCGGTGCTATCGAGCGGCGTGTTGATCTCATACTCGTACGTGCCGATCCACTGTTCCATGAACAGATAGGTCTTCGGAGCTACCCGACCTCCCAAGGCCACGGCATAGTATGTCTCTTGTCTGTTCCGAGTATTAATGTCGCCCATGCTGGGCCCGCCCGTTGGGCCGGCGTTTGCACCGATGAATTGCCAGCGGATCGATTTGATTCGCGCCCGAACAAAGGCCTGTTTGGCATAGAGCGCCTCCACGCCAAAAATGGTGTTATAGAATTTGTTGGGCTCCTGAGCTCCTGTCGCCGTGGCTGTCGCTGTGGCAGATCCTAGATAGTCGTGACCGTCCTTGATCTCCTGCAGCAGGCTCAGCGTAAGGCCCCCTCTTAGATTAAAGACAAGGTTTGTGGCGATGGTCTGGTCTTCGACATTCTGGGAGGATTCGGAGGTGTAGCGTTCGATGTTCGTCCGGTAGTCAAACACTAACCTGTGGCGCCCCATGAACGGGAGCTGGAGCTGAATGCCTGGCGCGAGCGAAAAGTACCAATCCGATACCCTCGGTCCAAATGGGCTCTTGGTTCTGAAGACGTTATCCGTAAAGGTTAAGGCCATCCCAAAATGGGGATGCACGATCACGGGTCCGGCCCTGAGGTTCCCGACCTCGATCAACGGAACGTACATGCTGAACGGGTTGGGATAGATTTCGTAGCCGACATTCGTGTACCGGGCTTGTTGGGTTAGGTAAGGATTTAAAGGAACGAGCTGCGCATCGACCGGATGGGTGGCGACGGCGCTGAGAACGACCAGCCCCACGATGAATACGATCCGAAATGTCCTCATAAGCCTCGTGGGTGGAGCCGCATTCTCGGAGAAAAAGGAGGTACAGGGTTATAAGGCAGGGCTTATACCAAACCGCTCTTCATGACTCAACACAAAAATCTCAGTGAAGTCGGGAATGTCATCTACTTGAGAAGTGCCGGAAGGAGACTACGGATTCGTTGGTCGAGTTCATCGCGGACAGTCCGGTAAGTCCGCAGGACCAACCAGTCTGGGCCCCATGATTTGGACGGGTCGTCGATACTCCAGTGGAGGCGGTGTTGGCTGGCCGGCCCGCATGGAGAAAGGGATCGGGCGTAGTCGCAAAGCGTGACCACCAAATCCATATCCTCAATTGGCACGTCCTCCAAACTCCTGCGGGCATGATGGGCGATGTCGATATTAAGTTCCGCCATCACCCGAACGGCTCTCGGGTTTAAGGGGGCCGGGATCACGCCGGCACTGACCGCTTCGATTCGTCCCATCCCGTAGTGGCGGGCCAGACCCTCGGCCATCGGGCTTCGGCACGCATTCCCGGTGCAAATAAACAGCACACGAAGTGGACCTGGCTTTTGATCGGGCGGAGATGCGATGAGACCGTGCTGCGGGTTCATACAGAAGGTTGACAGCGGTTACTTCGGGACATCCTGAGCGCAGCGGAAGCCGAGATCACGGTAACGGTCGGACGGTGGAATCCCACGCCGGTTCGAGGTTCGGAGGCTGTAGGCCTTATCTCCCCAGGATCCCCCCCGAGTCACCTTAAGAAGACCGCTCTTGGATCCTTTTGGGTTCCGATCGTGATTGTTGAGGTAGGAGTTTGGGTTGTACCAATCAGCTACCCACTCCCAGACATTCCCGGAGACATCATAGAGCCAATAGGGGCTCTTCCCGTCCTCGAAACTCCCCACCGGGGCGAGGGTACCGTAACCTCGCCAGGTCCGACGGCTATCCCAATCGAAGTTGGCCAGTATTTCCGACGGTTCTTCGCTGCCCCATGGATATTTACGCCCGTCCGTTCCTCGCGCGGCTTTTTCCCATTCCGCTTCCGTCGGAAGGCGTTTCCCAGACCACTGGCAGTAGGCGTCGGCATCATTCCAGTCCACGCCGACCACGGGGCGAACCCAGTCGAACGTCGGATTGATCTCACCCCATTTATCCGGCTGTTTGCGCCCGGTGTCTTCCAGAAATTTGGAAAATTGGGACGTCGTGACCTCAAACTTATCGACATAATAGGCGTCCAGATAGACGCGGTGCACCGGCCGTTCGTCGGACGCGCCCTGATTGCTACCCATGAGAAACTCTCCAGCCGGAACGAGAGCCATAGGGGCGCCATCTTTGCCGGTAACTTCCATTGTGAGGGATTCCGGCCGATCAGACGCCCCTACCCGGACGGGGATGCTGCAGAGCAGCGTTGCGACACTGATATAGGTGGTAAGGCTCACTTTCAGAGAGTGCATCAAAGACTCTACAATGAACTATGCGTGCTGGCATGAATCCTGTTCGGAATTATTTACGAGTTTATTCTCATATTGGATGGATATAAGACACTCTAAACTAATCAAAGTCTAAAAGTATACAATAGCATAGGCGGTATTTAGAAAGGATCGAGCGACCGCGTTCGTGACCGCCACGTGGGTGTCTGCTGCTCGGGCTTTCCGGAATCAAAGCAGGTCTCCGGATGACAATCGCATGGCAGAGATACGTATTTGAGGACCTTGTGTTCGTGATACACTGAACCCACCCCAAACCATGAGCCGATACTGATATCAGGAGGAAGACGTGGAAATTCGATGCCATCTCCTCGGCGTGATTCTTCTGGTAGGCGTATCGCTGACCTATGTCGGTTGCGCCGGGACGCAGAACCTGTTCAAGAAAACTGAACCCGAGACGGGGAAGCCTCGGATCTATGTGGCCAACGAAAGCTCCAACACCGTCACCGTCCTCGATGCCAAAACCTTTCGCTTGATCGGGACGGTGGATACGAAAAATCATTCCACCCATGATCTCGCGCTCACGCGGGATGGCAGGCGCCTCTTCGCCACCAATCTTGCTTCCGGGAAGCTGTCGGTTATCGATACGGATATATTAGAGACGATCGCGTCGATCTATATCGGAAATCGATGCCATGTCGTGACCCTGTCCAACGACAACCGGCAGGCCTGGATCGCGAATATCGGCGAAGACACGATTTCCATCATGGATACCGACACCTATCGCGTGCTCGGGACGATCCCGATCGGTAAGGGCCCGACCGGCATCGCCTTTTCGCAGGACGGGCGATATGCGTTTGTGAGCACCCAAGGGAGGAATGTGCAGGTGATCGATACGACATCCCACCAGATCGTGAAGACGATACCGGTCGGAGCTGATCCGCACTTTCTGGTGTTGAGCCCCGACGGTCGAATCTGGGGAACCAATGCGGGAGGAGACGACATTTTTGTTATTGATCCATTCACGCACGAAAAGGTAATAACGTTGGAAGTCGGGTCTCAGCCTCAACAGATTGCCTTCGGCTATAAAGGCATGCAGGGCCCCAACGCCTACGTCACCGTGAGCGGTCTTGGAAGGGTCGTGGTGGTCAACACCGACTCCAAGAATCTGCGTGTCCTCGAGCAGATCGAGGTGGGAAAAGGACCGAACGGAATCTGGGCGAATCCGGAGGGCACGCGTCTGTATGTCGGACAGCAACCGTCCAACGTGTTGAGGGTCATCGATACCGGCACCAGTCAGATCATCACAACCGTCTCGGTCGGCACCAAACCGATCCGCGTGATCGGCGGGCGATAGGTCCATGGTTTTGAGGGAGCGCTCAAGCAGAAGGCAGAGAGGAGGCATAGCATGAACGGCGTCAGAGCGGCGGGTTTCGTCGCACTCGCCGTCCTGTTGATCTGCAGGGTGGAGTTGGCTGGTGCGCAGGCACGCCAGGTCGGAACCGCGCAGAACGCGACCGGCATGTTGGTGATCGTGAGAGCCGATGGTGTGCAGGAGCACTTGCAGGGTAAGGGAGCGTTGCCGCTCTACGAAGGCGATGTGCTCAAAACAGAAATCGCGTGCCGCGCCTTGATTGAGATCGCTGAAGGCATTCAGGTGGCGCTCAACGAACAGACAGCCTTTAAGATCCTAGTGCGCTGGGAGAAGAACAAAGGGACCACTCCAATCATCCGCTTGATGCGGGGCGAAGTCTGGGTCCAGACGATGAATGGATCGAGCCCATTGCAAGTGGAGACACCGGTCGCCAATGTATCCGTGGAGCAGAGTGAGTTTGATCTGAAGGTCACCGAGGACGGTCAATCGGCTTTGACCGTACTTCAAGGGGTCGCGGAGTTCGGGACTCCGTTCGATACCTGTTCGGTCTTGGCTCCAAATGTGACCTCAAGCGTCCACGGCAATCCATGCAAGAAACTTCCCACCATCCCAGATGGAGCCCAGACGACGACCTGGATGAACTCCCTGAAGTAACCGCTGCAAGAATCCCCCAATCCCCCCTTCTACCCCCGAAATGGCTCAGAGTTGGATCAGGTGGCTCGGCTGGCTCGGAGATAGCCGAGTCACGAGCGCGGTCCTAGTGTCTTGATCACGTCGGCAAGCTGCTGTGACGTGCTCGGGTTCAGATCAATAAATTCGACACCGAACAGACCTCTCTGTACCCAGCGAACCCCTGCCTGTTTGACCGCAATCATTGACTCTTGCCCGGGGACATCAAGGTGCACCACCAGATTCATTCGGGGGACAACGCGCATGTCGCTCTGTATCTTGCAGCCATGGGGTGACAGATCTAGGATCGTACCAACATTGTCACCAAGGCTGAGTGACGAGAGGAGAGTAGAGAAGCGCACCGAGACACGCTGGTGGCGGCGCAGGTCCATGCTGGGGGCAGAACTATAAAGAAATTAATGCATTTCGGCAAGCGGCATTTGACTGGAGGACGCCTGTCTCGGTTGGCCGATGATGCACTCCTGACAACACCCCGATGCCCGCAAATGCCATCGAGCATACGAATGAACTAATATAAGAACGGGGAACATGGTACCAAGGCATGTCGAGTATTTTTCAACTACCAAAGTCGCTGGACCGCGAACTAGTGGGAATGGCGGCCGAGTAGCCGCCCACAAAGGCACAGATGTTTCTTTCTATCAGAACCGAGCAATCGCTGTAGGCTTTGAGGGAGAGGTCTTTGCTCCGCTCCCCAAAGCGGGTTTCTCGCGAACCAGAACCACATCGAGCGGACATCGAATCGAAAGATTTTGATTTCTCTCGGGGAGCATTAGTCGGCAGACTTTCTTGTCCACATCCAAACGCACGGCGCACTCGGTTTTTATCACTTTGGCATTTGTGCAGAGCAACTTGTTCACCTCAATGTGGCACGTATCACCAGGAAGGCAAGCATAGGTGGCCACAGGCGGCTCACTTGTTGCCCTCACAACCCACTCCCCATAGCCGGCTCGGTGGCGCCGGTCCAACAGGTTTCCATGCTCCGTGATGATCTGGCTCACCTTGGCTGGTAAATTCGCCTTGGTCAACTGTGGCCACCGGTAAGGTGAGGTCGCACAGCCGACCAAGCTCAGCGAGAGAACACCGAACAGCAAGCTCTTAAGCAGAATGACTGGAGTCAGAATCCGCTTTCCTACTCCATCATGATGTCCTTGATGTCTTTGACATGGCATGGGACTCTCCCTTTGGTAGGTTTGCCGACCGGATCCTATGCGACGCTGGGGAGAGGGTAAACTGTCGCCGGGTGACGCACAATTCTGCTTCCGATTTACGACCAAAGGAGGATGCCGGCGACGCCGACTCCCTAGTCGGGTAACGACGGGATTTATCGGCGGAAATCAGAAAACAGAACCCACATCAAAATGGGCATGAGGAAAGGTTGGAAGTAGTGGAAAAAGATGGTGACATGAGCAGGGACTCCTGGATGGAGGTGAGGGAGGGAATCAAGGTTTGGACAATCTTAACGCACTATCGCGAAAGAACCGGCAATGGGAGCAGAAGCGTATCAATAGAGCGGGGCCTGCGGCCCTGGGACCATCCCGGCAATGTCAGGGTCCTCTCCTCCGTCCCGGCGAGGAGCAACCTTCTTCTCGTTTCGCTGCGTCCGGCGTGCTTCTTTGTCCTTCTGTTTGGCTTGCTTGGCTCGTTCGCGATCGCGTTTTGCGAGGGTCGCTTTGCTTGGTCTGGAGATTGGAACCTCCCTGGCTTCCGCCAATCAAAGGAAGAATAAACAGGGACGCGGTTTCCGGCGTCCCTGTACTTGTGTTAGTGGGACGACGTTATCCCGATGGCAGTGAACTTACCAACGTGCGCCGCGGCCTCCACGGTCGCCACTGCGACCGCCACTGGAGCGAGGCTCCTGAGGCTTCGCCTCGTTGACCGTAAGTGTTCGGCCATCAAGTTGGGTCGCGTTGAGCGCCTCAATCGCTCGCTTGCTTTCCTCAGCTGTGGACATCTCCACGAAGCCGAAGCCTCGGGACTGGCCCGTGAACTTGTCGGTAATCACCTTCGCCGACTCGACCGTACCGTGCGCTGCGAATAGGTCATTCAACTGCGACTCCGTCGCCGAATAGGGCAACCCACCCACATATATCTTTGAACCCATGGGGTTCCTCCTTTTGGGAATGATATTGTCTGAGACTCGAGAAAGAACAAAGGAAGGAACGAGCCGAAGACGCAATTCCTGCGGCGCTCAGGTCTGGCTTCCGATCAAATTCCCGGGCTAAAACAACATCGACAAGGCCTGGTGATTGAGCCTCACCGCTCAGGCCCAACGCGACGAGGTAGTGCACACTAACACGACGCGTGCGGAAAAGCAAACGAGGATGATCGAGGTCTTGACAGGAGACATAAAACACTGCGGGTGACGTCCGCAATACAGACAGAATTGATTAATTCATTTGACACCTCCCAATTGAGGGTTGACGCAGTCACGTAAAGGGATTAGTATAACGCTGCCGCGTTGGCTATCCTATCTCTCGCGCTTCCGTCCCCTTCCGGTTTGATCCTGCGCGATCGATTCTCTAGCACACGGTGATCCTTCTGTCGGAGGAGTCAACACGTCCATGCCTTCTTGGTCTGCCTGAGGCCTGTTCTCACGAAACGTGTTTCTTACACCTGGCTGAGTCCCTGGCGTTGGGTCGAGAAGTGATGGCGAACAAGTAGCCTAGGAGGACAGATGTCTAATCAGGAGAGAAAACAATTACAGAAGGACGTGGGCGATAAACGGAGGCGGAGGACAAAACCATATAAGGACTGGGGTCGCCTCGATCTCCAGCTGAAAGAGAAGCCGACGGTGCCAATGGAGGAGATGCGGCGGCAAGGATTGATGTTAGCCGGACGACAACTTGGCCAAGGAGCACGATCTCATTGCAAGGCCCAAGAAGGCGTTGAGTTCCTTGAGACATAGGCGACTCGAAATCAACCACATTTGCACCACCACCTCGTATCAGCGCCCAACCATTAGCTGATAGAATGGAGAGTCCGGACAAATCGACTCGAACGGCCTGAGTGAATAGAACTTTTCCTACTCCTGATTGATAGAGCTTGACGGGTCCGCAATTCCCGAGTAGCATGACCGCACGACGTTCTAAGCTACGCCGACTGTCCTATTGCTTGCGCCTTCCGATCCTTCCTGGCGCGAATAATTCCCCAGTCTCCGCCGCTTCCTACGCCTGAGTCTCTGAAGCCGTAGTCATTCGGTTCCACACCAGACCGGGATCTTTAACCGTAAGGTGTCATCGTTCTCTGGTGTCGGAGCGTGCCCATCGAGGAGGTGACCCATGCCGTACCTCAAGCAAGATTACGACGACGAGGAACACTTCGTTTGTGACCGCGTGGTCGAGTTTAAGGAGCGCTTAGCGAACCAGCCTTTGGACCCGGGAGTAAGCATAAATATCCATATTGAGGATTCTGCTAGTGGCGGTTCGACGACTGTCGCCGGTGCTGGTCTAAAAGTGTCGAATGAATCTGTTTCTACTGGCAGTGGATTCATTAAGCAACTCGGAGTTCTGCTGGCGTCGGTTGTATCTCTGAAGGCCGTGAAACCGCCTATCCTGACCGAAGCAGAAAGTGGAGCAAAAAAGAGGGATGCGACCGCGTGACAGTGAAAAGGTTGGGGGCCATTGGCTGGCTTGAAAAGAGCGGAGGAACGCCATGTCAGAGCAAGGAACCGTTGCTGACCGGATCCTCAAGGCTGTGCGACGCTCTCCTGGTTGTCTACTCGATGACTTGGAGTGTAGCTGCCCTGATCTCACGTGGAACCAGGTCTTTCTCGAAGTCGATCGCTTGAGCCGAACGGGGCGCCTACGGGTGCAGTCGAAGGGCGAGGGAATCTATATTCTTACGCTACCAACCAAGGGAAAACTGCTAGCTAGAATAGCTCCAGTTCTCCGAGGAACGAGAACGAACCATGTGCAAAGACGGCCGCAAGAGGTTCTTCCTGTGGACAAGTGATGGCCACCAAAGAAAGACCGCTGAAGGATGAATACAGGTGACCGTGGGCACGTGTACGTGCCCACACCAATTGCGACCATAGGATGTGGGTAACACCGAAGCTCTGGAGACGACGAGATGCCCTGCCCACGTTGCCACGGGTTAATGGTGGTGATCAGGTTGGAGGATAGGACAGCCTCCATAAGCTTTGAACCCTTGTCCGGCTGGCACTGCCTTCTATGTGGAGAAGTCATCGACCCTGGGATCGTAGCCAATCGGAAGAGTCACCAGGAACCAAGGGACAGCCGGGCTCGTCCTCGGTATGGTGCCTGGTCGGTCTCAAGTACCCGCCGAATTGACTAGTAGCAACGAGAGGACAAATCCATCGATGTATCGCATGTGAACCATCCTTTCTCATTTTTCAACCACAGCCTTCAGGTTGGCAAGGCCGGTCTCGAAATCCTTGCCGACCATCCTGTCCATATTGAAAAAGATGCCCATCACCTTCGCAATGTATGGACTGCGACCGTGCATAGCCCACGTGACGTCGGTAGCATTGCCTTTGGTGTCCAGTGTGAACTCAACGATGTTGTGGGCTTCAAACGGCGTAACGAAATCCAGGTTGATCACGACTTGAGTAGGTGAAGAAGAGTTCGTAATCTCCATGCGTCCCTTACCCGCTTTATTGTTACCTTCCCACTCATACACGGCGCCTTTACCGTTGGCTGCGCCGCTGTAGGTTCTCTTCATCGCTGGATCCAGTTTCTCGTAGGGCGACCAGGAGCCCCAACTGCGGTAATCGTTGATGAGCGGAAAGATGTTTTCTGGCGGAGCGTTGATACGTGTCGTACGCTGGACACGGAATGTGTCAGGCCTAGTCATGGCATAGATGAGAAGGGCAACGAGCAGAACGACAACGACGATAGCAATGATCTTCAGCATGGATCGCTCCGGGTGCAGTGGTGAAATTGTAAGATGGCGGTCACTTTCCGCCACCCTTGCCAGTCATCCATTCGATCGTTCACTGATAGGCGTGACCAGGACACGCCGCGACTACCGCGTTGCGGCCTTCTTCAGCTGCTCGGATCGCGCGCGTAGACGCTCCTCTTGTTCCCTGAGTTCAGGCGTGAACTCGGCCCCGAAGTCTTCCGCCTCGAACACTTGGCGAATCTCGATTTCGGAGTCCGTATCCGGGAAGGGATTCGGGCAGCGCTTGACCCATTCGATCGCCTCTTCCTTCGACTTTACCTGCCATAACCAGAAGCCGGCGATCAGCTCCTTCGTCTCGGCGAAAGGGCCGTCGATCACGGTACGTTTGTTTCCCGAAAATCTTACCCGCGCGCCCTTCGAGCTAGGCTGGAGCCCCTCGCCTGCGAGCAGTATGCCGGCATTCGTCAGCTCCTCGTTGTACTTCCCCATCTCGGTCAGGAGCTTTTCGTCTGGAAGCATGCCGGCCTCTGAGTCCTTGGTGGCTTTGACCAAAATCATGAATCGCATCGTTGTGTCCTCTTTCTAGTTTGGCGTCGAAGCCATGTCTGTCTTTATATTCGTGAATCTCCAATCCCTGTTGTCGACTCCCATCAAGGCACTTACTTTGCGCTTTCGTTCCTTTCCCAGAGGGCGAACATGTTGTTCTCCGTGTCCTGGCATATGGCGAAGTAGCCCATCTGCGGTACCGCCGTCTTGGCCTTGCATATTTTGCCCCCGAGTTTCTCAACATTCGCCGCGGCTTTGTCCACCGAGGACACGGCGACATAGTTGGTGATGGGTTGTTCCGGGTGCACGCGTTTCATCAGTCCGCCATCGGGCGTATCATCGCCGCCGCCCGTGTCGATGTGCCAGTAATCCGTCATCCCGGGAAACCTCTCGATTTTCCAACCGAACAACGAGCCGTAGAACTTCTTAGCACGCTCGGGATTATCTGCTGGAATTTCGAACCAGACGATACTCGACGCGGCACGGCTTCCCTTTGCCTCGTTAGATCTTCTTTTCTTTTCTGTGCTCATACGTTCTCTCTTGGTTTGGTTGATCGTGTTGTCCGCGTCGCTTCCTTCTGCCCGCTACTAGCCTCCCGCCATGGCTCCCACGATCAGAAGCGGTTCGGCCCCCGTCGTGATCTCGTCGGGCAGAGTAGCGTCCGGCGATTCGTGGGACAGATCCTGCTCGCAGGCGAAGACCCTCACGAACGGTCGACGCTTTTGCGTCGCGTGGTCGCGGATCGTCCCCCGCAGCATCGGATAGCGCGCCTCGAGCGCGTCGAGCACCGAGCGCTGCGTCACCGGACCCTTGACCTCCAGCTTCACCTCGCCGGTGACGCGTGCCAGCGTCCGCAGATGTGCCGGGAGTACGACTCGGATCATGGTAGTATTTGCGCCTCAACAGACAACACAGGCGGCAGATCTCGGACGATAGCCGCCCAGCTATCACCCGAATCGGAGGATGCGTACACCTGCCCGCCGGTCGTCCCGAAGTACAGGCCGCAGGGATCGAGTGAGTCGATGTCCATCGCATCCCGCAACACATTGACGTAGCAGTCCTGTTGCGGCAGACCTTTCGTGAGCGCCTCCCACTCGTTCCCGCCCGTCCGGCTCCGATAGACCCGGAGCTTTCCCTCGGGCGGGAAGTGCTCCGAGTCGCTCTTGATGGGAACGACGTAAATCGTCTCCGGCTCGTGTGCATGCACCGCGATCGGGAATCCGAAGTCAGTCGGCAGGTTTCCACTGACCTCCTGCCACGACTCCCCCGCGTCGTCGCTCCGCAGGACGTCCCAGTGTTTCTGCATGAACAGCACGTTCGGACTGGAAGAGTGCATCGCGATACGGTGGACGCAGTGGCCCACCTCGGCATCCGGGTCCGGTAGCTCATACTGGGACTTCAGGCCTTTGCTCATCGGCCGCCAGGTCTTGCCGGCATCATCAGTCCGAAACACACCCGCAGCCGAGATGGCGATGAAGATTCGATCGGGATGGCTCCGGTCCAGGATGATCGTGTGCAAGCACATGCCGCCCGCGCCCGGCTGCCAGAGGCTCCCTTTTGCGTCGCGTAGCCCGGCCAGTTCCTGCCACGTCTGCCCGCCGTCGCTCGAGCGGAACAGGGCGGCATCTTCCACGCCGGCATAGACAGTGTCCGGATCGGTCAGCGACGGTTCCAGATGCCACACCCGTTTGAATTCCCAAGGGCGCTGCGTGCCGTCATAATGCTGGTGCGTCGTGAGCGGTTTCCCGGTTTCCTGTGACGTATCGTAGACGAACTTGTTGCTCTCACCCTTGGGCATGCCGTCGGGAGTCGTGGTCGGCTCCCCGGGCGGTGTCCCCGGTTGATACCAGGTCTTGCCGCCGTCATCGGAGCGTTGGATGATCTGTCCGAACCAGCTGCTGGTCTGCGATGCATACAGCCGATTCGGATCGGCAGGCGATCCCTTGAGATGGTACATTTCCCAGCCCGCAAAGTGAGGGCCACTGACGTCCCACTGTTTACGCGCACCATCCGACATCAGAACGAACGCGCCCTTCCGCGTCCCAACCAGTAGCCGTACCTTACTCATATCCCACTCCTTCCTGTACCTCGCACCGCTCTCGGCACGAAAATTCGTCGCGACATTAGCCACAGAGTTCCTTGGATTCTATGAACCTACACATACCGATCATGATGACGAACCCAGTCCATCGTGGAATCGGAATTCTCATCTCTCCCTTTGGGGACGAGGTCCAACCAGTTGTAGGCTCCGTTCAACATATCAATCCCGCGGGCATAGGCCGAATACGTGTGGAATACTTCCTTGTTTCGCCGGTAGAAAAAGCTCGCCCCAGGCATTTCGTCACTCATGTAAGACCCAGCCGTGTAATTATAGAAGGCCCGTCCTGCACGTTCGTCTTCATCCTTGAACGAGACCCCAAAATCGAAGTTGAAGTCCGACTCTAATGAAGATACCCATTTGAAGCTCCAGCCCATGCGCTTCTTAAATTGTTCGATTCTGGAGAGCGCAGCCCGCGAGACCACGACAAAAGACACATCGCGGTGTGCCAAATGAACGGGGATGCCTTGAAAGCCGTCAGCCCAATATGAACAACTCTTGCATCCTTGGTCCCAGTCCGGACCGAACATGAAATGGTAGATCGCGAGCTGCGATCTCCCCTCAAAAAGGTCCACGAAACTTTCTTTGCCCTTGAAGCTAGTGAAGGAGTACTCTTTTTCTATTTTTCGCCACGGCAGGGCGCGAATGTGAGCCGTCAATTTGTCCCTCAGCTTGGTGAACTCTTTTTCTTTCGCCAGAAGTTCCTTGCGTGCCTTCAACCATTCATCTTGTGAGACAATTGCGTGTTGCATACCAACCTCCAGCGTCAGTTACTGCACAGGCCATGCAGAACTACGGTTCGAGAGTTATTGTTGCGCATATGCTTGCTTCAAAGTTTTAATGTCGAGCTTATCCATTTGAAGCATGGCCTTCATGACTCTTTCCGATTTCTCGGCATTTTTGTCTTGCAACATCTCACTCAACACAGGAGGAACAATTTGTCTTTCAGCCAGCCGCACCGTCCCTTCTCTCCGCCTTCGGAGAGCTTTTCCCACATCTCATCTATTTCTTTCTGCGTCTCGCAATTCACGACAAATGAGATCGCCTCAGTAAATTTGAAAAGCGGCCCGCCGTTTAGTGCGACAAATTCTTGCCCTTCGATCTCAAACGTCGCGGTCATGACCGTTCCCTTCGGTCTGCCGGAAACCCCCGCTCCTTGTTCTCCATAGCGGGTAATGCGTCCGGCCTTTGAATTCTTAAAAATCGACACATAAAATTTCATCGCTTCTTCGGCTTGATCGTCGAACCACAAGAACGGGGTGATTTTTTGCATTGGTTTCTTCCTTCTACGAAGTCGCGTCAACACGCTTTAGAACCTGCTAAACCGTGGGGAGTCCCGCAACTTCCCTCACCGGGCGGACCTCGACGGTTCCGATGCGCGCTCCTGGAATCCGAGTGGCGATGCCGATCGCCTCGTCGCGGTCCTTGGCATCAATAAGGAAGTAGCCGGCGAGTTGCTCGCGCGTTTCCACGAACGGACCGTCGGTCACGAGCGGTTTGCCCTCGCGCACCCGAACGATGGCCGCCGTCGACGTCGGATGCAGCGGCGATGCACTCAGATATTTCCCGCTGGCGTTGAGCTGGTGCGTGAGCTGCACCGATTCCTCGAGCATCTGCTTGCGTGTGGTCTCGCTCATCTTGTCGAAGGCCTCTTCGTCGTGGTGAACCAGCAACATGTATTTCATCAAGCTCCCTCCTGATATCTCATAGTCGTTCACCTTCCCGATAATCGACACCGGCCCTCCCGAGGTGCCGAGAAGGTGAGCGCCCAGTGTCTCGGAAGCTTACGCCCGTTTTTATGCTGTTAAGACGGCAGGCCCGGCATCTCAATCACCGGTCTGACCTCGACGGTTCCCTTGCGCGCCATCGGTATCCGCGCTGCGACGGCGATCGCCTCGTCGAGGTTTTTGGCCTCGATGAGAAAGTAGCCGCCCAGTTGTTCGCGCGTTTCCGCGAATGGGCCGTCGGTCACGAGCCGTTTGCCGTTGCGCACCCGGACGCTGGTTGCCATTGATGTGGGGTGCAGCGGGTTGGCGGCCAGATAGTGCCCACTCGAGTGAATGTCGTGCGCGAGCTGCGTGGACTCCGCGTAACACTCCTGCCGCTCGCTCTCGCTCAACGCTTGCTCGTCAAGGTAAATCAGCAACATGTATTTCATGTGGACGCCTCCATCAGTCAGTCGAACAGTGCCGAATCGACACTCCGGCGGAGATTTTTATCATAGTGCATGTCTCTCGACGTCCATGCAACCTTGGCGCTCAGTTATCTCGTCCAGGTATCCCAAGGCAAATGAATTTCACCGTTTCCTCCTGCGATCATCTGACCGCGTGAGCACGGGCTTGATATCGACGACCGGTGTCCCGTCGACTGCCTCCATTGGCGTAACCCTCAACCGATGCCCGGCGACTTCCAAGACCGAAACCGTATGAAGTCCCACTGGGTTGGGACGATCCGACGACCGCGTCGCAAATACGCCCGTCAACGGTGTCTCGAGCTTCCCGCGAGGGTGCACCTGAAGCACGTCGCGTCGCGCGCGGTGAAGCCAGGTTAAAACAATAAGTTGGTCGCCAGCCGTGATGCCGACAAGGCCTTGCGCCACCGGTGGCATGAGTTCCAGCCAAGCTTCGGGAGCACCTTCATCTCCCTGGAGGGGCGCCGACTCGAGACGGGCCAGCTCGGAGTGTATGACTCCAATGGGTTCGATTCGATAGCTGTGTTCATTCATTTCTCGTCCCGATGCACCTGCCGTTTTGGTTCTTTTGTTCATGTTTATTCTCTTAATTTACCCACGTTAGAGTCTCCTTTGATGGGGTCAGACACAGAGTGGCTCCTTACGATGGAGCGGCCGGCCGGCTACTGCCGGTGTAGCTCCATGACCGGTCGTACCTCCATGCTTCCAATGCGCACCGATGGAAACTTCGAAGCCACCTGAATGGCCTCATTGAGGTCTCTCGCGTTGATGAGAAAGAATCCGCCAATCTGCTCCTTCGTCTCGGCGAAAGGACCATCGGTAACGGACACCTTCCCGTTCCGGACCCGCACGGTCGCGGCCATCTCAACCGGTTCGAGGGGCTCCGCCGCAATGAGGTGGCCACTCTTGTGGAGCGCCTCGCAGTAGGTCGAGGTTTCGCCCATGAGCGCCTCGCATTCGCTTTTGGACATGTCGGCAAACTTCTTCTCCTCGGTGCAACACATGAGCATAAATTTCATGGCTCGAAACCTCCGATCTGGGATGTGAAACGATCCGAACCTAAAACGCTGTTGACATAGGATAGTCGTCGAGGAGGGCCAAAATCGACAGGGTCTCGCGTCATGGGAAGACTGGCATCGAGCGAAAAGCGTTAGGTCGGCAGGGCAGCAGGATTTCTGAGTGTAATGCTTGACAAGTTTTCGTAAGCGAGTGATAGTCCGCGCAGAATAGGACTTCATTCAAGTTCAAGGCGAACCTCGGCTACCTCCCAAACTTCACCTGTGAAATCCACACGGTGAGAATGGGGGGTATGATCTTCTTCTAAATCGAGAAAGGTCCCGCTTATGAAACAGTGTCCGGGAATTTTTTGTGAACACGTTGGTTGGCGGCTTGCTCGTCGTCGTTCCGATTTACCTCGCCGTTTTGCTGCTGCTCAAAGCCATGCAGTCGGTAGCGGGCCTGGTGCGGCCATTTGCGATGTTGCTCCCGGACTCGCTCCCCGCTGAGAATATCCTCTCTCTGCTCCTGGTGTTGAGTGTCTGTTTCCTCGTCGGTGTCGCCGTCCGCGCCCCAACGGGGCGAGCGATTCGGGAGCGCATTGAGAAATCTCTGTTCGAAAGAATCCCCGGCTACGCACTCTTTCGGAGTTTGACCCAACGCCTGGCCGGCGAGAGTGACGAGAACGTGTGGCAGCCGGCGCTGGCCGAGATTGAGGATGCCCTCGTGCCGGCCTTCATCATTGAGGAGTTAGAGGACGGGCGCTTCACCGTCTTCGTCCCCTCGATCCCCACGCCCCTGGCTGGCGCCGTGTATGTCCTGAGCCGGGACCGCGTGCATCCCTTGGACGTCCCCTTCACGCAGGCTATCCAGACCGTCTCTCGGTGGGGGTCAGGGGCCAAAGATCTCGTGGCGGCGATGCAAACGGAGAAGACCGTAAAATAGGACTCTAGTCGACTGTGTTCGGTAGTCCTTACGGAGTTGATCCAAAACGAAAGAAATGTTGATACAGAATGGCATTGTCAATGCTGATCCCTCGCAAATCGAAATCGCAAATCTTCAACCGTCAATCAGTCATTCGAACGAAAAGAGGCGGTCATGGTGAAATTTGCAGGGCGGTTTCGGGCATTGGCATTGCTGCTCTGTTGCATGGCCGCATGGGCGGGACAGGCGGCGGGGCAAGTGAAAGGAACCGCCACGTACCGGGAGCGCATGGCACTCCCGCCCGACGCGGTGTTTGAAGCCACGCTGGAAGATGTCTCGAAAGCCGATGCCCCGGCCGAGGTGATTGGCCAGGCTCGCATCGAACGGCCCGGCAATCCGCCGATTCGGTTCGAGATCACCTACGACCCGTCACGCATCAATCCGCGCCACCGCTACGCGGTGCGGGCACGCATCCTCGTTGGCGGGAAGCTGTTCTTCACCACCGACCAGAGTTACCCAGTGCTCACCGGGGGGCAGGGCAACGAGGTGGCGCTGCTGTTGCGCCGGGCGGGCTTCTTCGGAGCCGGTTGGTGGAGGTGCTGGGCCCTTGGGGACACTGCCGGCGACGCTTTGCCGGCGATCTGCCCTGCGCCGATTGCCCCGGCATTCGCCATCAGTTGGAGCTGTTTCCAGGACCAGGCTTTCTTCCTGCGAATGACTTACCTTGGCAAGGGCGATGACGCCAGCTTCGATGACATCGGCAGCTGGACGGTTGCGAGCGATCGGCGCACGTTGGTGCTCTTCGGCGGCCGGGAGGCGCCGCTAAGGTTTGCCATCAAGGATGCCAACACGCTGCGCAAGCTGGACTTGGAGGGCCGCGAGATCGTCTCGTCCCTCAACTACGATTTGAAAAGGACCGAGGACCAGCAGGCCGCTGGAACCGCGGCTGCTCATGCGCGGGATGTACAAGTACTTCGCTGATGCCGGCCGGTTCACCGAGTGCCTGACCCGCAAGAACTGGCCGGTGGCACAGGAGCAGGACAACGCCGCGCTGGAATCCGCCTATTCCAAGGCGCGGCGCCAGCCCGGCGAGGAATTGCTGGTCAACCTGGAAGGTCGCGTGGCGATGCGGCCCAAGATGGAGGGCGAAGGGCAGCAACCCACGCTGGTGGTCGAGCGGTTCATCGGCGTCTGGCCCGGGGAAACCTGCGGGTCGCGGTTCTCCACCGAGCCGCTGGAAAACACCTACTGGAAGCTGACCCGCCTGGGCGACGCCGCCGGTAATTGTGGCTTCGCAGCAACGGGAACCGCATTTCATCCTCAACCCGGAGTCTCGGCGCGTAGCGGATCGGGTGGCTGCAACCGGCTGATGGGCAGCTACGAGCTGAATGGCGACAAGCTGACCTTCGGCCAGATGGCCGGCACCATGATGGCCTGTCCGGAAGGCATGGACACCGAGAAGGCATTCCTGGAGGCGCTGAAGCAAGTGAACAAGTGGAAGATCGTAGGACAACACCTCGAGCTGTTTGACGCGCCGGCAACCTGGTGGCCCGCTTTGAAGCCCGTCACATGAAGTAACCGCTTCACTTGTTTTCCTACGATCCTGTCATCGCGAAGGAGGGCACGCATGAGTCCTCAGGCGCCGGTGTCTGCCTGGGTTTGGTGGCATTGGCGACGGTCGGATGCGCCGGACCCTTGCTCGGGCCGCTGAGCATTCCCACCGCCCGCTTCGACTACAACGAAGCGATCTCGCACTCCTAAGACGAGCAGTTGCTGCGACGAAGTTCGACCTCCGAACTATCAGGCGGCAGGAGTCCCGCGAAATGTCTACTTGACAAGTTTTCGTAACTGAGTGATAGTCCGCCCGCGCTGCGGTAGGAGGTTCCCCCTGGAATCAATCCACAGGATTGGAGGTCATCAAACGTGGGAATCCCGACGCATGAGCAGTTGGATAAAGTCGTCAACGACCACTTCATCTACGAGATAACCGACGACATCGACGGCGTGCTTCGGACGTTTACGGACACTGCCGAGCATGAAGTCATCGGTGGACCGGATGGCCCTCTGCGGGGGAAGGCTGCGCTGCGCCGCTTCTACGAACGCCTATTCCCGGACCTCAAGGGAGAGCGCGTTGAGCCCGTGATGCGTCTCTACGCGGACGATTTTGTCATTGACGAGACCATTTGGATCGGCCATGTGGTCGATGGACGTCCGTTCAAACTGGACGGCAGGAGCGGAAAGGTTCGTGTCCGACTCCTGCACGTCTTTAAGGTGCGCAACGGACTTATTGCAAAGGAGAATGTTTGGTTCGACTTCGATGCGCTCAAGCGTCAGCTCGTCTAATCGGGCCGGAGCCTGACAATGGCCGATGCATTTTTTACCTTTCACGGCCAGACGCGCGCTGTTACATCTATTCGCCGTGATGCGAACGGTCAGGCACAATCGCTTAATGCTTCCATCTCCGACGGCGATACGATCGGTGTTCATGTCGAGGGTAGTGGATCTGTCCGTTTTCTCGGCATCGACAGTCCCGAAAAATCTTTCCAACTGCCTGGCTCGTCAGCGACTCGCCGTCTCGATTCAGCGGAATGGGAAACCTATCTCACCGATCCGTTTCTCCCGCACTTTGGCCCATTTGATCTCGACGAGCATCTCGTCGGCCACTTGCGCAGCCGCATCGGACCTGGGGCGGGCGTGAACCATCGGCTCTTCGCCGACAATGCCGAGCAAGCGCTGATCGCGCTGGTTCAGTCCGACATGACCGCCCTCGGACAGAACCTGAATACGTTCGGGTACTTCCTTGCCTTCTCGTTCGAGGTATTCGATGGGTTCGGGCGCTTCCTTGCTTTCATTAACAGAAACCAACCTGACGCCAATACACGGGCCCCTTTCCTACAATGAGCGGATGCTCGAAAAAGGCGCGGCTCTGCCGTATTTCATCTGGCCGAACATCGATCCATTCCGTGCCTCGTCTCTTCTCGATGCGGTCATGGCTCCCGGAACTGCGAATCAAGTTGCCGAGGCGACTCCGGCTCTGAGCCGGGCTCGCAACTTCGTCCGCCAAGCCCGCACGAACGGACTTGGCGTCTTCAGCCCAGCAAATCCGCTCCGCTTTGAGGCTTTCGAGGTGCGCTATTTGGGTCGGCGCGAGCCGCCCAATCGGGCCGTTATTGATTTGAACCGCAATGACGACGTGGTTCGTCGACCGCAGAGCTACTTTCGCATTCCCAATCCGGAAGACAGACTGTTCATCCCTCTTCCATTCGTTCCGCTCTTTGTCTCTCGTGGATGGCGACTCGAAGGTTGGTTCTAAGTAAGCTAGCTTGGGGCCTAGGAACGAGTCGCGGAGGAATCTCCTCGAGGACCCTTCCGTGCCTAACAAAACGCTGTTCCCGGCGAGTTAGCTTGCTCGTCTAACCGGGGCAGGGAGCTTTTTCACTCCTTCCGTTCTTGGTGATCTCCTCCACGATACAGGTGTTGAGGCATCCTGCTGCATGAAACTTCGCACCTTGTTGCCACATCTGAGCTAAGAGCGCCTTGCCTTTCAGGGTCGATGAAGGTCACCCCTGTGAGATCGACCAGCAAAAATAGACAGGCGGACTGGACACCGATGTCTCTGAGTGCCGCCATCCCCATCGTGAACCGAGTTTCCTCGGCTAGAGACGGAATAATCAACGGTTGTTGGTGGGCCCATACCCAGCCACTAGAGGACTCCTCGATCGGGAGTTCGAGCCCATCGAGCCGGATCGCGAGGCGGTGCGCCGCTACTGTTTCCAATACGTGGACCTTCATCATATTCCTTGCGGGATCATGAAGGATCAAGCCGATAAAGTCGAACGCAGCGACGGCAGGAAGGCACTGTGCGAGATCCCGAAACAGCGATGAAAGGTCGCGGCTGGTTGCGATGGATTCCGAGACCTCCAGCAGAGCTTGATACTGCTCTGCTAGAGTCTCAGAGAGAGGCACAGAATGTCTATTCATAGGGTCCTCAGTATGCGCCTTTGGTCGTGCCCGCTCAAGTGGGGCCCGGCCTCCGATTCGGACTTGAAAGGCTGTTTGCTCAAGATAGTCGTCGAGCAAGTCCAAAATCGACCAGGGTTCTCCCTGGCACAGCGGGCTGAGGGAATAAAATCCTTGACAATATTTCGTTAGCGAGTGATATTCCGCGCAGAATAGGGTTTCGCTTGGATAGGCGAGCTGCCGTGTCTAGGCTGGTAGGATCATGGTCGCCCCAGCCGACCGCCGTCAGTGACGGTTGGCGGCATGGCGTTGGGCAGCATTGGCTCAGCTCGCAGTATTCTACGCCTGCTTGATCCAGACGCCGCTACACGATTACCCAATCACTCGGCATGGTCTGCCCAGCATGGACAGGTACGATGTGTGAAGCAGTACTCCCACCGCTGCCGCAGAATGGAGCAGCAAGATGAATTGCGCCTAACATGCATGATCATGCACCCAGGTCTGTGCTCATGGTCTTGGCTTTGTCAGCCTGCTTGACCGTTTTGACCGCCGACTTGTCCTCCACTTGGGCGGCAACGACGCTCGGAGACATTACGTTTCCAGATATCCCACCCCGACCACTTCCCTTGCGTTCGGTTTCGTCTGAGCCTGGATCCTTGAGATACCTATGGGAAAATGCGGGCGTTAGCTTCGGTGCCATTGCTCAGCCCGAGGATGGCATCGCTGTGGCGAAGCTCGAATACCGGCCAACAGCTCCGAACGGGGAGCGACTAGCTGTCCACCTTCGTACCGCACAGGGAACAGAGGCGACAGCTACTGCCCGACTTTATGATTGGCAACTCATTCCAATTGCCAACCTGGTAATGGATGATGCCAACGGACTGGTCACACTATTTGGAAAACTCGAGGATGACAAGAAGACGAAGGAAGCCCGTGAAAGGGGCGACCTCATCGTAAACTTGCATCCCAATCTTGCCGATACGCTCCTCGGTCTGCGTCTTATTCAGGCGGATATGCTGATGCTTTTTAGTAACGATCCTGAAAAAAGAGATAGAATTGCTCGCGCCATCTGTTTCGATTTGCCCAAGGAGAGCGGGAAGTATCTGTTAGGGGAAGGAGAGGCTGTCCCGGATCAAGCGGCAAATCAGACCAACTACATGCGGCTCAAACAACAGGTAAAGAAGCTCGAAGATCAACACGGGCCGTATCGGTCTTTTCTTATCTCAGATGAGTTTCAGACCGTTTCCTTTAGCAATAAGAGCGGATATCTAGAACTGACAGGATACCCGCGTTGGTGGTTCTGGCGTTTGCCTTCCGACAATGAGGCAACACTGTCACGTCTAGCCAAGGACCTGTCAGAAAAGGCTGTAGCCCAACTCGATGAGCAGCTTAAGAGGGATATTGATGGGCATTTCTCCGGCAAGTATACCCCGACCAACAAGCGCAAGCGGGTTTCGGAAATCTATGAACGGTTGTGGGATCAAGCTGTCGCTCCTGGACCCCACACCCTGCCCGAGTTTCTGAATGAATGGACGGCCGAAGTTTCGAAGGGTATGCGCGATGCAGATGGTATCAACCCTGCAGTTTATCGAGCTCTGGTCAGCACGATGCGCTATCGAGCGTTCTTTCGTTACGTCAAGAACGTTTCGCCCGAAACCTATGCGACCTTTGTACGTTCGCTGCCAAACCAAAAGACGACCAAAACACTTGTAACACCAACTGTCATACCACTGGGAGATATTTTGAGAAAGGCCGCGGGTTCATTAGAGAGAAGCAAATGACTCCGGATTAGGACCTTCGTGAGTTTCTCGAGTAAGAATCATCCCTTTATTCGGCGCTTGCTTGCGAGGTTGTCCGACCAAGGATTGAATCCGTGGGACTATTCCGCGGAGGGACAGGAAATTCCCGCGGGAAAGGCCATCGCGCACGCGCTGGTCGAAAAGATCGCTCAAGCGGATCTGTTTCTGCCCGTCGTGTCTTCTCAAAGTTGCTCATCTCGTCACTGTCGAGATGAAATAAAGCATGCATTGGATCGGCTCCAACATGCGCCTCTCGTCATTGTGCCGTTAGTCGATGCTGTTGTGGCACAAAAGAAATGGCCAGCGGAATATAACCGGTTACAGAGGTTGGGTTTGCGATACTGCCTCGTTCACCTGGAAGAGCCGCTACAGGTCGAAGGGCCATTGCAGGAGATCTGTCAACAAATCAATACGCCGTACCACCCTCCGCTGAACGAGGTGGAAAACTTTCCATTCATGTTGAGGCTCCACCAGGAGTTAAAGGATAAGATACCGAACAGAAAGGGAAGAGAGGGACGAGAGAACAGCGTTTTTCGCCAGCTCATGAGTGCCCAAAACGAGTTTGTGAAGGCGATGAAGGGCAGGAGCTTTGACAAAGCCTCGGAATATGTGGAGCATATCATCCAGACGTGCAAATTTGAGTTCCCCGACACCCATTTCTACTTTCCCTATATTGCGAAGGCTGTTTGCCAGATCTCTTGTGGGCGGCTCGACGAAGCGGAAGCGACTCTGGTGCCTCTGCTCCATAGCCCACTGCTGGACGAAAACGTCTTCGGAGCCTTAGGTCACATCAGGAGTCGGCAAGGTCGATATCGGGAGGCAATGCAGGCCTACCAGGAGGCGTTCCGGCGAGATCCGCACGACCTGGCTGCCTTGTATGGGGAAGTTATGAATGCTTTATTTTGCGGGGAAACTCGAGACTATGAAATAATGCGTGCTCGAATTGAGTCGTTATCGCCTGATGAAAAATACCCGCACCACAAATTGAAGGCCTTGCTCGCACTTCTTCTGATTACTAAGGGACGCCACGAAGAAGCCGAGCGGCTATTTCATGAGATCACCGACAGGCCGGAGGCCATGGTTGGTGCAGTCGTGCATTGGGCGGAGAGCCTTGTAAGGCAGGGCAAGGCTGGTGAGGCCTTAACAATGTTGGATGGGTTCTGGGACCGGCTCAACCATGACGCTGCCTATCTTGAGGAAGTGGCCTTAGTCGCACATTCTGTTAAAAACCTTGAACGGTCTCTGCAGGTACTGGATATTCTCGCAGCTCGATATCCAACTAACCGGAGACACGTTGCCAGTAAGGCGGCCGTGCTCTGGTATCTAGGAAGAAGGGAGAGTGCCCGTGCGCTAGCAGAGCAAGTCCTGGACAACCGCCGGTATCCCCCGCCAAGAACGCAACAAGACTTCTACTACAATGGCCTGGCCAATTGGTTTCTCAAACGGCGTGACAGAGCCAACTATGATTTTGATTTTTCCGGAAAAGCTCAAAACCATCATTACTCATGCATGTTTCCCAATGGTGCCCCAGCGAAGTCGACAAAGAGCAGGGTAGCAAGGAGGCGGTGATGATAAGTTTTTTCGAAGAGGGTCGTCATGCTGGTCGCTCGCCCACCCTTGTGGGCATTCTCGCCACAATGCTCGTTAGCTTGGTGGTGGAAATTCCCATGCCGAGGGTTGTGGAAGCCGCGGGGGCACCGTCATCACGAGGGGCGCAGAAAGGTAAGTTTTCCGGGCCTGGACAGGGAGGTCATCCTGGGCCGATAGGTCATCCAATTGGGCCGATAAGTCATCCAAATCCTTCGGTTCGATCCAACGTGAAAGAGATGCGGGGATTCTATAGGGAGATGGGCTTAAAGGAAGCGCAGAGAAAAGTCATGGGCGCGGGCTATAATGAGCTCATGGCCGGCCTCTTCGATCCGCCCAAGAGCATTCCTCACGAATATGATTACATATTCAAGTAAACCGGTGTTCAGGAGTCACAATGAAATGTTCGCTCAACCGACGCTCCAGAGACCGCCGTTCCGGCTCCTGCTGCGTGATGGTCAGGGCGCGCTGGTAGGAGCTTCGGGGTTGAGACAGCGGATTACTGATCATCAAATCAAGATTGCGCTCGAACATCAACGTACTATTCCTGATCAGCCTCATCCGGCATTGGGAAGTCGAGATCAAAGCTTGGGAGTACACTGTTAAGAATTTGGAGCGACGGCTGAAGAAAGGGAAACGCCATGATTAAGAAACGAGGGCAGTCAACTGTTGCTGAAGCGCGTTCCTTCCTCATGCCATCGAATTCTCTACTGGATAATCACTTTGATGAAATTCTTGAGACGATCGAGGAGATTAGGGGACTTGTCGCGATCTTGAAATCTCTTTCGTCTGGGGATGAGAAACGAGACGAGTATGAAGGACGACTCTACGTGGCTCTGACCCACCTCGACCACCATGTTAAACCGGCCATCAAGGAGTGGGGCGGCGTCGTAGATCGTATGCCCAATGACTGATGACCTCAGCGCTTCCTCATTCTATCCATAGTTCCACGTTGATCTTTGCAAGGTCGGCCATCATCGCTTGATCGACGACTTTGAGCCATTCCCCTTGTGATCCAGCCTAAAGCCGCTTTGCTCTGAGTAGGCAGGCTTCAATCAGGTTTCGGGGTATGCTTGATAGCTGGCTGTCGACGGCTGAACGCATTCTCTCTATGTCAACGTCTGTTGAAGGAGGGATGACCTATTCTCTGCGCGGGTCCGAGTCCGCGAACTCAGCTCGAGCGCGATCCGTTAGACCTCGACCACCTGTCATGATGACAAAAGGCACACGCTGGGTTATCATCTTGGCGTGAGCACGTACCGATGGAGCGAGAAGAAGAACGAGCAACTGAAGCGGACGCGGGGTATTTCGTTTGAAGACGTTATTCTGGCGCTTGAATCCGGCGGGCTCCTTGATGTCCTAACGCACCCGAATCCGAGGCGATATCCGAACCAGAAGGTGCTCGTTGTGGCGGTGATGGAGTATATCTATCTCGTTCCTCACGTCGAGGAACCCGACCACGTACTTCTCAAGACCATCATCCCAAGCCGAAAAGCCATGCGGGACTACGGAAAAAGAGGTGAAAAATGAAGGGACTTGATCAGTACGAGAAGCGGATTCTCTCTGCGTACGAAAGGGGCAGGCTCAGATCAGTCGTGACATCAGAGGCCTCGTTGCGTCGATACCGGGAATATGCGCGCGCTACTCTTATCAAGAACCGACGGGTGAATATCCGCCTATCTACGCTGGACCTGGCGGATATCCAGGCACGAGCGGCAGAGGAAGGCATACCGTATCAGACCCTTATGGCGAGTGTACTGCACAAATTCGTGACTGGCCGTCTCCAGGAGCGAAGGTCAAGTCTAACCTCGCGTTCAAGACGCACGGCCCGCAAGCGCACCGCCGCATAGCGTAGCGTTAGTCGATGGCGAAGGACATCCAATCCAACCTGAGACCGCAGCGAGGTCACGCCAGTTTACGAGCGGCCCGACCGGGACCTGATGCCTAACTAACAGGGAGGATTCGCTTACCATCTTCACGGTATCTGGTGTAGAGGAGCGGTGTATGAGGGAGCCCACTTTGCAAGGTCAAGTCGATGCTGCGAGGGCATACGAGGCGCTGTTTGTCCCGGCCCTCTTCGGGCAGTGGGTCTCGATGGTGGCGGATATCGCGCAGATCCAGCCTGGTCAAAGAGTGCTCGACGTAGCGTGCGGGACTGGAATCCTCGCCCGCACAGTGAGCTCGCGAACAGGTCCAAGCGCATATGTCGCCGGGCTGGACCTTAGTCCCGGAATGTTGGCGGTGGCCAAAGAGCTTGCGCCCGCAGTCGACTGGCGTCGGGGTGCGGCCGAGTCGATACCCTTCGAGGATCGGTCCTTCGACAGGGTCGTGAGCCAGTTCGGCCTCATGTTTTTCGCGGATCGGGGCCGAGCACTCCGCGAGATGCTGCGCGTATTGGCCCCGGGAGGTCGTTTGGTCGTTGTTGTTTGGGACTCTCTTGACAACATACCCGCGTACGCGGCCGAGGTGGCGCTCCTTGAACGGCTCGCGGGAACGCGAGCTGCCGATGCTCTCCGTGCGCCATTCGTTCTCGGAGCTCGGCAGAATCTTGCCTCGTTGTTTAGGGAGGCCGGCGCGGCCTCAGTCGAAATGACAACTCATCACGGCACGGCGCGATTTCCGAGCGTTCGCGTCATGGTCGAAGCCGACCTGAGAGGATGGTTGCCGTTGGTGGGAGTGATCCTGACCGAGGAACAAATCGAACGCATCCTGCAAGAAGCGGAGCCTGCTCTTAGCTCCTACGTTACTGCGGAGGGGCGGGTCGCTTTTGAGTTACCGGCACATGTCGTCACGGCCACGAAGTCGTAGCGTGGGGGAAATGCGCCTATAACACGCGCTGCTGGGGACGGGCGCACGCGGCAATATTATCCGTGCATGAAATGCCGCATCGCTCTGCACAAATCCGAGCAAGCTACGCAGCATCGGTTCCTGGCCCCACGGGTTTTACTCTTAAGGCGCCAATGGAATCACGAAGGCAGCCGCGCAAGTTGACTGCACGGCGCCGATCCCATTACCATCTCGACATCGCGCCGCCGAGAGGGACTTCACCCGCGCTGCTTCTCAACAGACGACCACACCAAAAGTCGCCGCGTCGTGCGGTCGAATGACGTTCAATAGGTTCAGTCATCCCAAAGGAGGTCCAATCATGTCCAACAAAGCGAGCTTTGACCCTGACGAATGGACGAAGGTCCTGCAGAGCGTGATGATGGCAGGCATTGCCGTTTCTGCGGCCGAGCCTAGTGGATTGTGGGGAACGCTGAAGGAGAGCATGGCTACCGGCCGCACGCTTTTCGAGGCCAAGAGCGACGCCGGATCGAACGAATTGATCAAGGCCGTGGTCGCCGACTTCGAGACCTCCGAGGGGCGGACCATTGCGCGCGAGGGGCTGCAGGCCAAGCTCATGGGGAGCAAACCAAGCGAAATCAAGAGCAAGGCGATCGACGCGGTCCGTGAAGCGTCGTCATTGATCGACGCGAAGGCGCCCGGTGACGCGACGGCTTTCAAGGCCTGGTTGCGCAGCACCAGCCAAGCCGTCGCTGAGGCTGCAAAGGAGGGCGGATTTCTCGGCTTCGGCGGCGTCCGAGTCAGCGAGGCCGAGAAGGCGACGCTCGCCGAGATCTCGAGCGCACTCAACCTGAAGGGCTGAGGGTGTACGGCCTCGCAAGGTCGCGGCATGATGTAGGTGGATAACTTTACCTCGCGGCGTGGGGCGGCGCGCAGGGCAGCAAGGTGTTGCTCATCCACCGGGGTCGTCGGTGCCTACGGCTTGGACTGCACCGCCGTGCCATGGACCTGGGTGCAAACCTGTGACCAGAGTATCCAGTATTCCCAGTATCCATCTGCAGTCACTTCAATGAGCGCATCCGCCTCCACTTTCTCCTTGAGCGCGCCTTCGAGACAATCTCGATACCAGTGACCTGCCAGTGTCGCGCGGCCAGCTCGACTGACCAGATCCCGGTGCCACAACCGAGGTCGAGCGCCGGCCCAAAGGGAGCCCGCGCTCGACCTCTTCACGGTCAAAGAGCACGGCGATTTGATCGCGAATCAGTAGCGTCGCCATAAGTTCCCAAGGCCTGAAGCCGACCGCGTAGGCGAGCGTGTAGAACAATCGCATGGGATCCTCACGCGCACTGCCGTGAAGCGGATCGTTGGAATCTGGCGTACGCTGCGATTCCACAATGCACTACAATCATATGTAACTTTCTCCTTCCTAAATTTGGTCATTCGCCGCGCCTTCATTTCGTCCCGACGCCGATGTTGATCGGGTTCGTTAGCTTGGCAGCGCCGCTGCCGCCAGCGCGCTCGCGGACCATCTTTTCCAGCTCCTGCTGGATCACACCTCTCTCGTCGTGCGTCAGGTTCAGGCTCGCCGAGCACCTCCTCGACGAGGGGGTTGCTCCACACCAGCCAGTCCCACAGTTCCTTCCCGGTCTGGAACCGCGTGGTCTCGGTAATGGTCTCGACCTTGATGTCCTTCAGTCCGGCGATAACGAACTCCTTGCGCAGCCTCTCTGGATCCTGCAACTGGAAAGGAAGCGGAGGAGGATCCATCGGGGGGCCATTGAAGTCGGGGCGGACCGACTGGATGGCACCCACGAAGAAGCCGAAGAACTCGATCTTGTGCGGGTCGCCGTAGACATTCATCAGCACACGGCCACCTGGCTTGACGACGCGCACCGTCTCACTGATGCCCTTTGACATGTCAGGAAACAACATGACGCCGAACTGCGATCCGGCCATGTCGAAGCTGTTGTCATCCAGTTCGAGCGCATGGCCGTCCATGACGCGGGTCTCGATGTTGAGCCCCTCCCGACGCGCTCGCGCCCTAAGCAACTCGAGCATGACGGGAGACTGGTCCGTCGCCAATACCTGCGCGCCGAGGCGCGCCGCCGGGATACTGAGGGCGCCGCTGCCCGCCGCCACGTCCAGGAACCGCATGCCGGAACTGAGCTCGGCACGGCGGAGCCCTTCGTTCCCCAACCACATCTGCGTGGGAGTGTTGGTCTTGTCATACCCTGGCGCGATGTTGTCCCAGGCGATGCGCGTTTCGTTTCTTTCCGACGTAGTAGTGGTCATAGCTTCCTCCTTTGGTGGCTGGGAGATATCCTTGCTCGTACAATGACCCATAGTCTAGACTCGAATGGACTCGCACTCTTTGCCGGAAATCCGTGTTTCTTTGCAGAGGCTTTTCGTACCCTGTATCTAGCTCAGTGTGAGAGCGAGCGATGGATGCACTGTCAGAAGCGTTGAACTCCGTGCGCATGACCGGCGCCATCTTCTTCGATGCGATCTGCACCGCACCCTGGGGCTTCGCGGTGCCTGCCATGAAACAAGTTGCGCACGTGCTGTCTCCCGGAACCGAGCGGCTTGTAGGGTACCATTTGGTCGCGGAGGGAACGGCTCTGGTCAGGCTCGAGGGCGCGGCAGACGTTCCCATCGCAGCTGGGGATATCGTGATCATTCCGCACGGCGATGCCCATACGGTCACCAATGGTGAGCCGTCGACGCTGATCGACAGCGGTGCCTCCCTTAGCAGTTTCCTTGCGGGTGATCTCAGCACCATGCGGCTGGGCGGTGGAGGTGACCCGACACGCTTTATCTGCGGCTATTTCGGGTGCGAGCGTCATGCAGACCGCCTGTTCCTCGCCGGGCTCCCGCCCATGATCAAAATCAACATCCTGGGGGATTCCGCCGGCGAGTGGCTGGGCGGTTCGATTCGGCATCTGGTCGCTGAAGCAGGGTCGGGGCGTCCCGGACGAAAGGTTCTCCTTTCGAAAATGGCCGAAGCGCTCTTCATCGAGACGTTGCGACGATACATGGAGCAATTGCCGCCGGAGCAGACCGGCTGGCTTGCGGGAGCGCGAGATCCGATCGTCGGTGGTGCGCTTGCCTTGTTGCATCGGCTGCCTTGCCACCCTTGGACCCTCGCCGGACTTGCTGAGGAAGTGGGGGCTTCACGCTCCGTTCTGGCGGAGCGGTTCGCACACTTTCTTGGTGAGCCCCCGCTGACCTACCTGGCGCGCTGGCGCCTGCAGCTTGCGGCGAGAAGGCTCCAGACAACACGACACACGGTCCTGCAGATCGCAGTGGACGTCGGTTACGAATCCGAGGCCGCGTTCAACCGTGCGTTCAAGCGCGAGTTCGGTCTTCCTCCAGCGCAATACCGCAAGAAGCTTGCCGGAAACGATGTCGGGCTTACGAGGGAGAGATCGTTGGCTTGAATGAGGTGAGGGACCTCACTACCTCATTCACAGGGTGAGCCCGGCTTTGCCGAACGCAACGATTTATTCCGCCTTTGTGTCGACTATGAATGGCATCGTTGTATGGCCTTGCTTCCACCGTTCAACCCAGTCACCGGCAGAGGTCTGCCCGCACCGATCAGGGCACAACGGCTAGGAAGAGAAATGCGGCGAATAAGACAAGGTGCACCGCTCCCTGCAGAACTGTCGAGCGACCACTGGTCAAGGTCATCACGCTTATGAGCAGCGTCAGCGCCAATAGCACCGTCTCTTTTGGCGGTAGGCCGAGCACCAGCGGCAGTTCGAGTAGTATCGAAACGGCAGCCACGACCGGTATGGTGAGGCCGATAGTGGCGAGCGCAGAGCCGAGTGCGAGGTTGAGGCTCGTCTGCATGCGATTGCGCGTGGCAGCGCGCACAGCGGCCCACGTTTCAGGCAGAAGGACAAGGAGGGCGATGGCGATACCGACGACAGCCGCCGGCGCTGATGCTGCCTCGACGCCGGCTTTAATGCTCGGGGCAAGCGTCTTGGCGAGGCCAACGACGGAGACGAGACAAACCAATAGCAAGACAAGGCTTGTGAGCGCAACAGACGTCGATGGGGGCGGTGCGTGCTGCTCCTCGTTCTCGATCCCGACTGGGAGAAAGTAGTCCCGATGGCGCATGGTCTGCACGAAAACGAATACGCCGTACAACACGAACGACATCACGCCCGCGAAAACAAGTTGTGCCGGTGAGAATGTCGGTCCGGGAGTCGTCGTGGTGAGAGTTGGCAGTACCAGCGTTAGAATGGTGAGGGCGGCAAGCACCGATAGGGCAGGGCTGGTCCCATCGACCCGAAAAACGAGCACGTGGTGGCGTAGGGTCCCCATCAACAGGCACAGCCCCACGACGCCATTGCACACGATCATCACGGTCGCAAACACCGTATCGCGAGCTAACGCGTTCGCCGCCGTCCCGGCGGACACCATCATCGACACGATCAGTGCGACCTCGATAACGGTAACGGACATTGCGAGGATCAGCGTGCCAAAAGGTTCGCCAACGCGATGCGCGATCACTTCAGCGTGGTAGACAGCTGCGAAGACCGACGCTATCAGCGCGGCAGCGACCAACGAGAGAAGAATCCAGCTCAGCGGACGTCCCCATGCCGTAGCGAGCATGCTGCAGGCCGCCAACGGAACGCCCAGACTCCAAAGCGGCACGCCGAACAAGAATCGTCTGCTGTGGTCAAGTCCAGCAATCACCTATTGCCCTCCTTCGTTTTCATTCAACAATGCCCAGAGGCTCAGAAAACCTCACCTTGCGTTTCTCATCCATGTAAGAGCAGTCAATCCCAAAGACATGACCATGGAGAGAATTGGAATCATATGCCTCAATGCATGTGTCACTCTTGTAGCGTGGCCAGTCGTCGCTTGAGAAACCGCCGCTCCGGTTCCTGCTGAGTCAGGCTCAGGGCGCGCTCGTAGGAGGCTCGGGCTTCCACCGTTCTCCCCAGTCGCCGGCAGAGTTCTGCCCGCGCCGCGTGCGCCAGGTGATAATTCGCCAGATCGCCCCGGGCGAGGATGGCGTCGATGAAGGTCAGTCCTGCTAATGGGCCGTCGCGCATCGCCACCGCGACGGCACGGTTCAACTCGACCACGGGCGATGGATCGGACCGCATCAGCACGTCGTAGAGTCCGACGATCTGGGCCCAGTCCGTTGCGGCGGCGCTGGGGGCCTGAGCATGCACCGCTGCGATCGCCGCTTGTAGTGTGTAGGGACCGATTCGCTGTGACGAAAGCGCCCGTTCCACCAGCGATACCCCCTCCGTGATCTGATCCCTGTTCCACAATGACCGATCTTGGTCCTCCAGAAGTATAAGATCGCCCGTCGGCGAGGTGCGGGCAGCGCGCCGCGAGTCGTGCAGCAACATCAGCGCCAGAAGTCCCAGCGCTTCAGGCTCCGGGAGTAACTCGATCAGCAACCGTCCAAGGCGGATCGTCTCAGCAGAGAGATCGTGCCGCGTGACAGAGCCGCCCGATGTGGCGGAGTACCCCTCGTTGAACACGAGGTAGATGACCCGGAGGACCGCATCCAGGCGGTCCGGCAGATCGCTCTCCGACGGCACCTCATACGGAATGCGCGCGTCGCGGATCTTCGCCTTGGCCCGCACGATCCGCTGGGCGATTGTGGGTGGAGTGGCGAGGAAGGCGCGCGCGATCTCATCGGTCGTCAGGCCGCAGACTTCGCGCAGCGTCATCGCCACTTGGGCCTCCGGGGACAGGGCCGGGTGGCAGCAGGTAAAGATCAGCCGCAGCCGGTCATCCTCAACGCTCTCCTCGCTCCACTCCTCGGCGTCAATCGTGGTGCTGCATTCCAGTTGTTTGGCGAGTTCCGTCAGTGACGCGTCGTACCGAGCGCGCCGACGCATACCGTCGATGGCTTTGAAGCGGCCGGTCGACACAAGCCACGCCCGCGGATTGGCCGGCACGCCATCGCGCGCCCATTGCTCCACCGCCGCGGCGAAGGCATCGTGCAGAGCCTCCTCGGCGGCCTCGAAGTCGCCGAGCAGGCGGATTAGAGTGGCCAATACTTGGCGGGATTCGGAACGGTAAACGGCGTCCATCAAGTCACGCGCCTGTTTGGTTGCATCCTCGCTCACTGTCGACAACCCCTGGCGTTGAGATGGTCCAGAAAAGCCAATGTGGCAAGCAGCGCATTAGACGAGTCGATTAGAAAAGTAGAATGTTCCTGTTTTCTCGTTCAAGAATAGATATTCCTCCCGCACTCACTTGGGTGCCGTGATCGCATCCTGGGCCACGTGGCCTCTCATGGACTTTTCGATGATGTTGTTTTCAATTTCCCAGGCGATGACGCGAGCAAGCTGGTCAGCCGAGAGTGCGCCCATGGGCAGTCCCTTCGTTTCCGCATAAAACGGGTCGTCCGGAGCGGCCGTCCGATACGTATTCACCAAAATCGTGGCCGGTTGAATTGTTTCACTGCGTTCCCCCACCAACACAGATTTGTCTTCAGGGAGCACTCGTGTTCGGGTGGCCCAATCCCGCTGATCGATTTTGACAAACGACACGCTCCAGATTTTTCCATTGAGCAGGCTTCTGACCGCTTTCGGGGTGTGTTCCCAAAAATAAGGCTCCCGCACGATCCTCTGCAGGGCTTCACGGACCCGAATATCATAAAGCTTGATCGTGGAATCCGGTTGAGTCGACGGAACCCGTGTGGTGGTTCCAACTTCGTAAAACGATTGACCCTCCAGGCTCTTCTGGTCATCCACGGTTCTCAGATAGGTGTCGAACAATTGTTGAAGGTTTTGGACACGTTCGTCCCCCGACATCCCCCGAATTCCTGTGTCTGTGCGTATCGGGGCCTGCTTGAGATCTCGTTCGACCACGACGGTTTTGGATTTTTGGGTAGTATCTGCTTTACTGACGACCCATTGGAACTCTCTGGCCAGAACCGGGACAAGTTGTTCGGGATGGCGCAGATACCCTTTCTCCTTCAGAGAAGAGGCACTGATCAGTAGTTTGACCCGGCCTTGGTCTTTCGTTCTGGCGACCAAAAACGGGAATTCCTTCCCGTCCCGATTGACGACTGTGGGTTCAATGATGATCTTGTCGAGCACACCTTTCTTCACGGCTTCTTCGAATCGTGGATAGTCGGTCCGATGTTCCAGCATGAAGGTGAAGGCATCAATGACGGTCTGGACGGCCGCCTCGGTCTGGGTCTGGTCCAGTCCCCCGCCTTCCGCCGTTTCTTTTCCTGTATCCAGGAATACTTGAAAGGATGCGCCCGGGATCGGATATCCTGGTCCGGTTGTCTCATGGGCCTCTTCACCCGCATGACTTTCATGTCCTTGATGGCTTGCGCTCGCCAGTGGCACGAGAACGGCCAACCACCCGATCACCAAGACGGACAATCCTGTGTGTCTGATCCAAGAGCCGACATCATCACCAGTTACCTGATGTTGCTCTCTAGCGACCTTCTCCATGTTCTCCTCCTTCGACGAAGAGACCCATCCCCAAAGAGAGACCGACCGGTCTCCTGTTGTGATTCTATACCTTCTCGTATCGCTTTGAGAGAAGGAAGAAAAGGGAGTGGGCAGCTGGCGGGGTTGGGGCGAACGGAGGTGAGGCGGCTTCAGAGCGAAACGAGTTCTGACACCGTTTCATCTTCCGGAAGTGAAAGACCGCCCTCGCTACCGGAAGTAATTTCCAGAACCTGCCGCGCGCGGACGAGTCGAACGAAAAAGTAGAATGTCCCCGTTTTCTGGTCCGCGCTGTCGTCATGCCCGGCCTCTTCGATCACGCGACGCGCTTCGAGCGCCGAAGCTGTCAGGCCGCGTAGCCGCCATCGATGGCTAAGCTTGCGCCGGTGATGAAGCTCGCGCCCGGACTGGCCAGGTAGGCCACGAAGTCGGCGATCTCATCCGCATGTGCGTAGCGCTGTAGGGCGATGTATTCCCTGGCCTGCTTCGCGAATGCGCCCGAAGCAGGGTTCATGTCGGTATCCGTGGGACCCGGTTGCACGTTGTTGATCGTGATGCCGCGCGGGCCCAGATCGCGCGCCAGGCCTTTGGTCAGCCCTGCGACGGCGGCCTTGGTCGCGCATAGAGCGTAGATCCCTAGTGCTTGCCTCCCGCTACCTCAATGGCGCGGACGACTTCGTCGGCCTTGTCGGGCGACGCGCTGTAGGTCAGCGCCACCGCCGCGCCGTCGGCCGCCAGCCGCTTGGCGATAGCCGCGCCGATGCTGCGCGATCCGCCGGTGACCAACGCGACCTTGCCTGTCAGTGTCTTTGACATGGTCTTCCTCCCTCCCGCCCTTCGCCATTGTTTATTACCGGATGCGCCTTCTCAACCGGCAAGTTCAGACCTATCCACAATTGCTTTCATTTGGGTCAACGTTATCAAAGAGGATACGCGATGTATCCCTTTCGATAAGAGGAAAATGCCCTCATTTCCGTCGTCTTTTTTCTTAATCTGTTCCCGTACACTCCTCATTACACAACAAATCAAGATGATAACTAATACTGCCATTACCATAAATATGCTCACCGTTTACGCGGCATTCGAGTTGCACTTTCTGAATGACAGGTAGCACAGCAGCGAGGCAACAAGGCCTTCGCTGTACGAGCCGCGAGCCGGCCATGACTGAGAACCTGAGGAACCCAGCACTCACCAATGGAAAGGGGTACGACTATGAAACTCACGGAAACATCATTCATCGTTGACGCCAATCAGTCGGACACATTCCAGGCATTCGAGAGTTCTGGTGCACACGACTGCAATGGCAGCGTGATCATCACAGAGGTGCAGTTGGCCTCCGGTACCGTTCTCAGATTTGTGGATGAAGGCCGCAGCATCGGCAGCGACACGGACGAGGGTGGGGTTGGGGTGATAGAAGTGACCGCGCCCCAAGCCCAAGCTATTCTACCCACAATGCTTCGTGAATACGGCCCTTCACCCCTGGAAATATTTATGGCCGCGGCCCCAGGGACCAGCGCACCGGACAGACTTGTCAAAGACCACCGCCAAGCTGCAAAGCTTCGTCAGACCCTCTCGCCGACGCCGCGTACGCTGAAGCTCGTGTCCTCCCTAGACCACGCAAAAGCCTACGTGCCGGCGCACATTGTGGCGGATCTGTCTCCCAAGCATGGATTGGAAGTCGACTACTGCCTTGGTCTTGCCGGCGACTACCATTTCGACTTCCGATCGATGGAAGCCGATGTCTTCGGACTGCAGCTCAGCGAGCATGGCCATGGTCACAATCTGGATCATTCGCACTATGGCGTGACGGGGGTTTCCTCTCGACGCGCACTGGGCGTCTGTAATGCTGGTGGATACGTCAAGATGGTTAACATCCAGTACCAATGGATCCAGGGAGTGTGGATCGATGTCCCCATCGCACAGAACGGTTCCAATACTCTTTTTCCGCATGTGAGCCTGTTCTATTACTCCGATAGCTGGCCGGCGGCCTACCGATACCGGATCAAAGTCGCCTTCACGGCGATTGTGGACGGGAACATTGTCCACACTGAAGGCAGCTGGTAAGAGAGCTTTGGACTGTGAGATGAATGCGGAGCACGACGCCACTTACAGCCCTGGTTTCCTCGGGGAGCGGGTGAAAACATTCGGGGTAGGGGCAATGGTCACCAATGGTGATCAGACCCTCACCCCGCCTGGCCTCAGCGCCGCCGGGCACCAGCCTCATGGCTATCGGCTGCTCGCACCGAGCTGCCGGAGATCGCCGACGTGATGTCCGTCCTTAGATATGAGGCTTCTTGGGTGGCCCCGGTGAGGAGAAAGGGATTATGAGCGCAAGAGCGGATTTCAAAGTTTTTCAATTCACCGAACATCTCGGTGACAAGGAAGGCGATATCGATACCGACTTTACCTTCATGGGTACGTTGTCGTCGGAGAAGATATTTGAAATTAACCAGCAGCCATTTGACGCTGGCTTTGTCGAATATCATGTCTCCCATGTCGACGACCTCGCCCATGAAATATTAATCAACGGAAAGCCACTTCCCGGAGTCGACGTGATCAGAACCGGGCAAGGTACACACGCCGGCCATCAAACTCATACAGATGTCATTCCGTCCAGCTTCTTCAAGAGAGGCAAGAACACCATTCGGTTTCAAAGAAAAGGCGGAGACAACTTCCTCATTCATCATGTCATTGTCCACTGGCGGGAACTCGATCCTTCGTAAAACCCACGCATTGATACTGGAGTAAAGTCTGGACCTGCCAGTCCTCTGTCGCAGCCCAGCGGGATTTGCACGCGCCTTCGAATCACGAAAGACATTCTATGAAATCATGATAGGCGAAGATCCCAGGGCCAACCAGTCCGTGTTACCCGGCTTCGACCGTGACCTCTGTGGTCACTGAGTTGGCAATAAAGCATTCGCTGTGGGCCCGCTCATGGAGTGCGGCAATCTGCTCAGGAGTCGGACGTGTCGTCCCACCGAATGCAACCCGAGGATGCAACACGACGCGCGTGATGGCGAGCTTGCCCTTCTGATTCTTCTCCAGAAATCCAACGGCATGATCACTGTAGTGATCCACGACAAATTGCTTCTTGGCCGCCACCGCCAAGAAGGTCAGCATGTGACAGCTCGATAAAGCCGCGACGAGACCTTCCTCAGGGTTCACATGAGCAGGATTCCCACGATAGGCAGGTGCCGCTGATGCAGGCACTCGCACACCACCTTCAAAGGTCACCATGTGATCTCGATTGTAGGACTCGTACGAAAAGCTTTCTGATTCTCTCTTCCATTCGAGCGTGATCTTATGTTCAGACATCGGTCGAACCTCCTCTCAAGATTACAATGCGCTAATCAATCGAACGCGCCTGGGGGACGAGGCGAACGAGTCCGGGGACTAGTCGGGCTCGCGGCAACAGATTTCCAGACGATTGCCGCTGGGATCTTCGAAGAAGACGGCATAGTAGTCCGCGTCTTCGTACGCCGGTCCTTCGACATTCCGCGCACCGGCCACGACGGCGATCGCGGCCAATCGATCGACCTCGCGGAGGCTGTCGGCTCGAAACGCAATCCGGCACTCGTTGGCGACATGCTGCGGCGACTCCGTCACTCCGACAAACTCGGTCGCACCATCGATGCCGGCAACCTCATACTGTAACCACCCCTCAACCTTGGCATCTCGCGTGAACCCGAGCGCGGGCAAGAGCATCTCATAAAACGGTCGCGCCTCGGCGAGGCTACGCACCCGGAGATCAACGTGATCGAAACGACGTCGCATCAGAGGAACATCAATTCAGATCGCCCGACGAAGGCTAGGCTACTGCTGGAGTTCTACAGTGTCAACGAGAGCGATCCTGGCCGCGTGCAAATGAGGAACGTGTGCCACTGGAATGGAAGAACTGATCAGAAAACCTGAACCCCCTATTTCCCTGATCAGGCGTGTTAGCGCACCGCATTAGCTTGGACAAAGAGGGCTTGTTCGAGGGTGCGGAAGAAGTGCTGGTAGGGGCCGGGCTCTTCGATTGCCCGAAGATAGAATTGCGCGCTGGCACGGACGATAAGTTGGGACTCTCCGCGTGCGCGGACCGTCACAGTGAACCGCACGAGATCACTGCGGTGCCAGAATGGCCCCCACGTTCGGTAGTTGCGTGTGAGGAAGAGCAGCGTATCCGGACGGTACAAGAGATAAGACGGATCTACGCCCTGCGGCTGTTCCAAATCCACGAATTTCTTGCCAGAGACGATCCCTAGATCTTCATCCAGCACTTCGACCTTAAAATCCAGGTCCTGCATGGTGGATACGATGACTTCGAGCATTCGCCTGCGGTCGGCGGTGTCAAAAATCCGCGTTTGGGCCGCCCGCACTTTGACCTGGCTTGCTTCCGACAACCAGATCTGCTCACGAGCGTTCCATTGGTTCTCGTGCCGCCACTCGTAGGGGGAACAGCCTTGGAGCAGGAGCGCATAGATGAATGTGACCCCTATATAGAAGGAAGTTGCGACACGTCGCAGCGTGCGGGTCAGAGCGCTCATGGTGGTGGATGATTTACTCCTTTGTCAAGAACAGTGAGCGTTCGAGCGCCGCAAAGAAATTCTGATAGACTTTGGGATCTTCGATCGGCTTGTTGTTGTAAATGGCGTTTACGCGGACGGTCATCCGATCCCCCGTGTCCTGACGTACGGTGGCGGTAACACTGATGACATCGTAGTAGTTCGGCTCGGCAAATCGCGCAGCCGTCACGAGGCCGAGCGGTTCATTAGCCCGTTCGATGATGAACCCGAGGTCTTGCAGCGACGCGATGACTCCGCGCATGGCAAAGTTTCGGTCTCTGACGTCGAACGTGCGCGTCTGTACGCTGCGAATCTTCAGTTGCGCTTCGTTCAACGCCAGGAGGTCCTCCTTGGGCTGAGGCATGGTACACCCGCACAGCAGGAGGCCTCCGACCATCATCAGCACGGCCCCCCACACCGATCTCTTGTCAATCATGAACCCTCGCATTCGTTAATCAAATCTCATGTGCTTCCAAGAATACCGCTTTTGAGAGTTTGGCAAAAAACTGCTGGTAGATCTCGGGATCGCGAATCATTTCCATATATTGCTCTCCCGGCGGGAGGTACTGTTGATTGGTCTGGCCGTCTCCTTTCCACACGACGCGGTAGAAGATGATGCGGACCTCCTGCCGAGTGATCTCAGGGCTGAGGGGCCTCGTGATCAAAGCCGCCGCGATTTTTTGGTGCAGATCGACAGGAGTGAGTAGCTTCCCGAGTGAAAGTATCAAGAGCAGGCCCCTCTTGATGTCCTGCCCGTACTCCCGCGCGCTACGTTCTTTCGTCGCCCGTAGAAACCCGACCTGGTGCACGCTCTCCTCAACCTGAAATCCCAGATCTTGAAGAACCGCAGCCGACGCCGATAGCAACTCCTTTTCGTTGGCCGTTTCGAAGAAACGGTTCTCCATCGCCCGATGCCTTGGCGCTTCCGCCGTCAACTGAAACAAATCCGCCGGCTGCGTTTCAGGGATGCACCCGGCCAGCAGCGCCAGCCATACCACGCAGAGACCAATCAGTGTCCAACTGCACCGGAGAGGGGAGAGCTCTTCAGAACTGCGTATAGTTGTAGGCAAAGTCTCGGATCTTCTTCTCTTCGTCGTACTTGATGATGATGGTGAGTGTGCGCTGTCGCTGCGAGCTGGAACTGTCGCGCGAGTTGGCGCCCAAGATGATCAAAGTGCCAAAGGCGGAGCTGCTGGTATCGACGCGGTCGGTTGAGACTTTGTCGTAAATCCAGACTTCACGGCGTTTCTCGTCTGTCGTCACGATGTTCGGCGAGCCGAGGATTTCGGCGACTTGGGACGCCGGCATGCCGACCTTGATTTCACCCTGAACTTTCCCGACGGTTATTCGGTCCTCCTTAATCTCGGCTTTTTCGCCCCCGCATCCTGCCGCAGCTATGGACAGACACAGCCACAGTGTAACCCACGTTCCTTTCATCGTTTGTCTCCCTTCTACAATTCCTCATGAGGGTTTCACGAAAATTATGGCCGAATATTACCTTTTTGTCGCCAAACAATCACAGTCAACACGAATTGCAGCTCCTGTCTATAGGCATGGGGTGAGGGATAGACTGGTCGTAATCCAGATGGACGATTTGGTCTTGGAGTCCCTCATACGCGCCGCTGGCGCAGGCTGCTCGAAACGCTGCTTTCTTCAGTAACTCGTGAATGAGCGTTTGATATGCCTTCCCTTGCTCCCGCCGACTCGCTTGTCTCGCGCTGATGATCCGGATCGTTTCTTTCTCATGCTCCAACCGTCATGAACAATGCTGGCTACCGACCGTCCTCAAGGGTCTGCGGGGGATGTACGCGTTGTTGCTGCTCTCGGGTGAGGAGTTGTCGCGCTTTGAGATATCCGAGCGCCTTCACCTGGGTGATCCGGCTCCGGACCTGTTCCATGGGTTGAACGGCGGTCGTGATCTTGTCCTCGGACACCGGCGTCTCCCCATTCTGATGGCGAAGAAGGTTCAGGAGCTGCAGTTCGGCCCCCTTCAGTTTCGCCTGCTCGATCAACACCGTTTTTCTCGTCTCGTTCTTCGCGGCCACGAGGCCGGCGACCTGTTCTGCCGTTAGCCCGAGCCGCCCGGTTTGATCGAGGAAATAATCGAAGGCAGGGGAGGCTGGGGACGCTCTCCATGCCCGCCGCTCGCATGGCCGGCCCGCTCCTTGTCCGCCGCATGGCGCTGGCGGTTCTGTTTCAGCTCGGCGAGCTTCTTTCGCTGCTCCTCCGTCAATTGCGCGTCGATCTGGTCCGAGACCGCAAAGAGCTTGTTGAAGAGCACACCTTCCGTTTCACCGGTCTTCTGCATCTTGGCGCGGATGACCTCGGGGTCCACGTCCGGCCGCATCACCAGCTCATCGGCCTCCACGCGGCTGAGATCGATTTCTGTGCCCAACCGAAGCACGTCGCGCCGCGCGCCTTCCAGCAGCGACTGCATGGCTTGCGCCTGCGCATCGGTCAGGCGCAGGTCGTCGCGGTAGCCGTTGTAGACCCGTCCAATGCCCTCCAAGGACATCAAGCCGATTTTCGTATTGAACCCTTGCGATAACCGAAACGCCATGGTCGGATGGGAAGACTCGCGAAGCTTGGCCTGCTGATCGGCAGTGAGCACCCCACGCAGTTGAGCAAGTGTGTCAATGAAGAGATTGAGCTCATCAGTCTCTATTCCTCCGGTCAGCGTATTGGCGATCCGGTATTCGTTGTCCTGCAGCAGGCCGTGGCGGCGCTTCTCCTCCAGTTCCTGGAACATCCCGACCAGCACCGCCTCCTTCATCCACATCTCGGTCTTGATCCGCTGAACGAGCGCCGCCATGGCCTCCTTCTGCTGCGTCGTCAGTCCAAGACTCTGGCTGAGATGCACATAGGAGCCGGCGATCTGCTCAATGGCATGGATCATCCGTGGGCCCGGCGTGAATTCCATGTCGGGCGACTGGGCGGCCACGTGGCTCGACATACAACCGACCATCAAGATCGCCAACATCAGTTTCTTCATGGGTGAACTCCTTGATGACTTCGGATGCTGAACTTTTTGGGAATCTCCCTTTCGGAAACAGCGTAGGTCATCGGAAGGGGTGAGTGCTAAGAGTGTATCGAAGTTTTGGTTCACTTTTCATATGGCTCATTCGTTCGCGGGGCGGTTGGCGCCTGCTCGTCCAGCGACTGCCGGTATCTCACGCAGCCTCTGATGAACTCGGGCCATTCCGGTACCACAGGGATCGGATCAGTCTTTTCCGGTAACAATCCCCACAGCGAAGGATGGTGCCAACACAATTCGTGTCGGCTGCTGTCACGATGCTCACGAATGCCCTGCCGTAGCTTCCTGACTTCGAGGATCAGTTCCTCTCGTGTCATCTGATTCAGGTCTTCATCCATCATGTTCCTCCGCGCTATCTTCGACGAAATCAGCAGGTGCCGCTCGGCCGAACCCATCGTCACCAATACGCGACGTGCTTCTCGGCTAGCCGGCGTTGTCGATGGTCCTCACCGCCAACGACAGACAGACCACCGTGAACGCCATGAACCCGGCAAATTCCAACAGGGCAGTGGCGGCCGAGCCGACGCCAAGGAGACTGAACCGTAGCACGTCCACCTGCCAGGTCATAGGGTTCAGCCAGGCCAGGGTCCGGAACCATGCCGGCAGTTGATCGATGGGATAGAACATGCTGCTCAGGAACATAAGGATGATGTAGGCGGCACTGGTCAGTGTATTGAACGAATCCATCCGAGCCAGCCGGATGGCCAGGATGCTGAAAAGGAAAAACCATCCAGCGGTGGTGCATATCACCACGAGGAGTGTCACGGGAAGCCACATCCACCGAACCGTGACGTTCATAATCCACGCGGCCAAGACGATGGCAAGCAACGACCCAAGGGCACTGAGCAGGACGTTGAAACAGATCTTGCCCACCAGGAATTGGCGACGGGTGATGGGATAGGTGAGCAGTTCGTAAAAGATGCCGGAATCCTTGTCCATGAAGATGCCCCACGACGTATTCATGGCGATCCCATAGGTCGTCATGGCCAGCACCCCCGCCAGAAAAAACTCGGCGTAACTCATGCGCAGGCCTTCTATGGAGAACTGGCCGATGGTACGCTCGAACCCGAGACCGAAGAGCATGAGATAGGCGATTGGAACAAAGAGGTCCCAGAACACGAACCCGATATTGGTGATCCGCTGCCGGTAGTCCCGGTAGAAGACGGCCGCGACCCCGCTCATGATCCCGCCTCTGGTTCCCAGCGAGGGTTTTTCTCACCCACCAGTTCCACGAAAATGTCCTCCAACCCCGCCCCGCGCACTTCAAAATGCCGAATCGGGACGACGCGTGACAGCTCGGCCAACCTGCCTAAGAGCAAGGCTTCTTCGCCCTTGAAGAGCAACTCCGCCCGTTCGCCTTCTACGCGGAGATCAACGGGACGGAGGGAGTCAAGCTGGTCCCGCACATCGTGGTCGCGCTCGAACGTGAGACTGACCCGAAACATCCGCGTGGACAGACGCCGCAGCTCCTGCAGGTTGCCGGCGGCGAGCGTTTTGCCGTGATGAATGATCATGATTCGATCGCACAGTTCCTCTGCTTCGCTCAGTACCTGGGTCGTAAGCAGCACGGTGCGCCCGTTTCGGGCCTCCAGGCGGATGCGGTCCAGCACCCGCCTTCGCATCAGTGGATCCATGCCTGTTGTGCTTTCATCCAGGAAGATCACCGGTGAATCCACCATGAAGACTTTGGCCACCTGTACCCGTCTCTTGGTGCCTAGGCTCAGGTCCTGCACCGTCTCACGTGCCTTCTCTCGCAGGTCGAATTCGTCCAGGATCGCATCCATTCGCTTCCGGACTTCGGTTGCGTCCATGCCGTGGAGGTACGCGTAGATGCGCAGATTGTCTTCGACGGAAAGGAGAGTCTCGACCGCGGGCTGTTGCAAGACCACGGCGATCTGCCGTCGCACCTCCAAACCCTGGCCGACCACATCGAACCCACAGATATGCGCATGGCCGGAAGTCGGTGCCGTGATGGTGGTGAGGATCTTGACGAGCGTGGTCTTCCCGGCTCCGTTCGGACCAAGCAGGCCGAAGATCTGCCCTCTTGAAACCTGAACGAAACTCCATCGACTGCCTGCACTGGTTCCGACGTGCGTCCGGAGTAGACTTTCCGCACATTTCGACTGTGATGGCATTCATGCGATGCGGTGCAACCCTTGACTCATTTCCTTGCCGCTTCCTAATCCTCGCCTTCCACCCGCCTGACGACTTGCCGCTCGTGTTCGAGCAGCCACTGCTTACGCCAAACACCGCCGCCGTAGCCGCACAGATTACCGTCGGCGCGGATTACGCGATGACAGGGGATGACGAGGGCGAGACAGTTTCTTCCGTTTGCCCGCCCGACGGCGCGTGTCGCCGTCGGGCGGCCGAGTGCCTGCGCGACCTGCGCATACGACCGCGTTCCGCCGGGCGGAATCCTTCTGAGTAGTGCCCACACGTCGCGTTCGAACGCCGAGCCTCGCGTCACCAGCGGCACGCTGAAGTTCGTCATCGTCCCCTCGAAATAACCCTTCAGTTCTTCGCCAATCTTCACGAGATGCGGATTGTTGCCGGGAACGACGGCGAATTTTGTACGCTTTGCGAGGCCGGCGATTTCGCGCTCCAAGCCGCGACGATCCACGAACTCAAGCAGGTGCAAACCTTCTTCATTCGCCAGAGCGAGCATCGCGCCGAGCGGCGTCTCAAACCAACGCGCATATAGGCAGTTGACTTGTTCGGCTCTGCTCGGGGGGACGCCGAACACTGTCTTGAACGCCTCCCAGAAACCGCTCGCCGACTCGAATCCGTTGTTCAGTTGGGCGTCAATCACCGCGCTGCCGTGGCGCACTTCGCCGAGTGCCAAGCCAACGCGGCGCGCGCGCTGGTAAGCGTGGAACGTCATTCCTTAGTGGCGTTGAAACTGACGCCGCGCGGTCGAAGTATCAATCCCCTCCGCTTGCAGTTCCGTACCGGACACCCGCCTGGTGGGCGACCGTTCGACCGCATCGCGCAGACGTTCGACGAGTTCGGACGCTTTCTTGTCTTTGTCGAGCGGAGAACAGCGCAGGCAAGGGCGATAGCCGCCGTACAAAGCCTCTTGCGGGGAACTGAAATACTCGACGTTCTCAGGTTTGGGTTTCTTGGCCGGACACGTCGGGCGGCAGAATATCCCCGTCGTTTTCACCCCCACGTAGAACACGCCCTCGAAGGTCGTGTCTCGATTCAACAGCGCACCGTGCATGATCTGGGTGGAAGGGAGTTTATTCATAGACGCATTGTAGAAGTCCTGCTTCCTCCGCGCATCCGCTTTTGAGGCAGCGAATTTTTGTAACGCTTGCTTCGGTCTGTGACCGCCCCACTTAGGTTTCCCAGGGCGCGCCGGCATCGGCCGCCACGGGAAAACCTGCGACGGTCGCAGAATGCTCCTGAGCGTTTGGCCTGGCCTCTACTTCCCGCCTTGGACAGAAAGTTCCCAGCGATAGCCGTCGGGATCGTAGAACCATAAGCCCATGTGAGGTGAGCCGGGCGCCTCCGGACCGATTTCGTCGCCCGGATCTTCCACCTTGACCTTGTGCTTCTTCAGGTGCGCAAGCGCCTTTCGTAGCGTGGTCATGTTCGGCAGATGAAACGACATGTGCCCAATCGTTTTCGGTGACGGCTTCCCCCTCAACAAGACGATCGTCACGTTATCGTTGCCGACGGCGACACCTTCTTCAAATTCGAACTCTTTGCGCAACCCCAATACCCGCATGAACCATTCCGCGCTGCGCCGCGGATCCCGGACTGCGAGTCCGAAGTGGCCGACCGTACCGATGGTGAACGGTGTTTTCATGGCTGCTACCTTCCGCGATCGAGTGACTTGATCGGCATCTTGATCATCTCACCTTCTTGCGAGAGCAGGAACACCAGCAGCTTGGCCGGTTCCGCTGTACTGGCGTTCTTCGACGCGACATGAGGCTTCTTGGGAGGCTCATACCAGCTCTGACCTTTTGTATAGGTCATAGGTGGCTCACCCTCTAATTGAGTGACCACAGTCCCCTCCAAGACGTAGGCGAACACCGAACCTGGATGGACATGCGGGGCGGATGCCGCTCCCGGCGCATAGTCCACCGTCAGAACCGTGGCCACTTTTCCGGCCATATCGGTCAGGCTCTGCTTCATGAGCACCGACACGGAATCTTCTGCCAGCACAGGCGTCTGACCCAGCACGAGAATCGCTCCAGCCAGTGTGATCGGTGTCCGTGACTGTCTCACCAGCCTCCGGGCAGCGAATGCGATCGTGATCAGGGGACTATTCCTTTCTCGCTCAGATCGTCGTGTCCATCATCGCTCGGCGATGCGCAGCACATGCTTTCCGCGCAAAGCCTTCTGTTCATAGGCCTGCCGGAAATTCTCCATAGAGAAGACCGCTCCCACGATAGCTCGCAGGACACCCTCATGGATAAGACGGCCGATGTCGATCAACTGAGCCCGGTTTGGTTCAACGATGAAAAAGGCCTCGCGCACCCGGGGATCGCTGAATCGTTCCGCATCAGCCGCAATGGTCACCAGCCGACCGCCTTTGCTGAGAACGCCCCATGAGCGGGCTCTCGTCTCCCCTCCGACAGTATCAAGCACCACATCTACGTCCCGAATGACCGTCTCGAAGGCGGTCGTCCGATAGTCAATGACTTCGTCCGCACCGAGCGTCTTGACAAAGTCGGCATTCGTCGCTGAAGCCGTGGCGATCACATGAGCGCGCTTGTAGTGGGCCAACTGCACGGCGAAGCTGCCGACACCACCGGCTGCACCGTGGATCAAGACCCGCTGCCCTTTCGAAAGCTGTGCACGATCGGTGAGGGCCTGCCAGGCGGTCAGAGCCGAGATCGGGACGACTGCCGCATGAGCGTGGTCAATCGTCGTGGGCTTCGGCGCGATGTTGGCGGGAACGGTTAGACAGTAGTCCGCCTGAGCACCGTTGATGAACCAATCGCTCAATCCATAGACCGGATCCCCGACCTGGACCCCGGTGCAAGCCGCTCCGATCGCGTCGACCACGCCGGAGAACTCGTGGCCGAGAATAATGGGAAACGGCCTCGTGCCACCGTCAGGACTATGGAATGTGGGGTGCCACGCGAACTCGGTTGGCGTGATCGCGGTAGCAGAGACCCGAACGAGCACCTGATGGTCCGTCGGACGGGGTTTCGGCGCCTCCTCGTAGCGAAGCGATTCCGGTCCACCAACCTGATGCAACTGTATCGCCTTCATAGCAAAAGCCTCTCTGCCGGCGATCAACATGACTAAAACGACATTGCATGGGAGGAACAACGATTCACGCTGACCAAGGATAGGCTACTGCTGGAGATGTCGCGAGGTCAACGAGGGGAAATCCGGATCGTGAGCCGGTGAAGGCCACCACCGCCGCGCGCGGACGAGGCAATTAGAAAGGTAGAATGTCCTTGTTTTTGGTCCATCACTCGTCGAGACTCGGGCGAAGGAGAAACGGTCCGTAGACCACAGCGAACAGCAGATAGGCGCCGCTCCACCCAGCCACAGCCAACCCGAGTACGAGATTCGTCGGGAGGCCAGTCGTCGGCCCGATAACCCTCAGGAGCGCACCGAGAGTGACCAGCAGACTGATCAGCCCTCCCATCGGCGCATGGAGCCAGCTCTTTCCTGCTGCAATTTCTCGCCAGACGACCCCCGCCACCGCGACAAGAAAAGACGCGTCCACGATGGCAGACACGAGAGGCGTGAGCCGCGGGATGGCGATGAGCACGCGTCCGGCCATCCACAAGGTAAAAAGCAGCATCAGCTCATGTCCTCTGATCGGCGGACGATCGGTCCAGTTGGGAATCGCCGTGAGCAGGAAGCCAGTGATCACCGCGGGCAGAAATCCGAAGACCATCTCATGCACGTGCCAATCCCGCGCCGGGTAGAGAAATTCCAAGTCGCCGACTCCAGCAAGAGCGAGAACCCAGGCAGGGAGCGCCACGCCGGCAAACACCGCCGCACCGAGAAAGAACGGTCGAAATCCATACGAAAAGACCGCTGGTCCCTGGTAGCCAGTCTCGCTCGTGGCGTTGGTCATACGATCGTCAGTCCTCAGTCATTGTGCGGAATGCCATCCTTGTCTCACCTCTGGCTTCCTGAGTCTTTCCGACTCTATTCCATGTTCTCTGTACAGAGTCAATTCCTTGTCTTCAACCTGGCACAATCTCGTGATGCCTTCTCTCTCCGATCAGTATCAGCGCTTCTTGTCCGTATAGCTTGTCCCTCAGGGCCAGTTCGCCCGTCTGCGATCGGCACAAAGCAAGAGACGAGCACTAATGCTGCTGACGGCTGGCGCGCCCGAGGCCCCGGCAATGGAATCTGACACGCGCCTTGGATTCTGATACACAGTAGGGTATGCTGGCAATGTGAAGGTCAGCCAGGTGCTGGAACGGTTACGGGAGGACAGCTGGTACCTGGTCGCCACGAAGGGAAGTCATCGACAGTTTAAACATCCGACGAAGCCTGGTCGAGTCACTGTTGCAGGCAAACCGAGCGACGATTTGCCTCCGGGGAGCTTGAATAGCATCTTCAAGCAGGCCGGTGGAAGAAGTAGGGAATACGCCATGCGCTACGCAATCGTCATCGAAAAAGCCGCATCAAATTATGCCGCCTATGTGCCGGACTTGCCTGGATGTGTGGCCACAGGCGCCACGATTCAGGAAACCGAAACCTTGATCCGCGAAGCGATCCAATTCCATCTGGAAGGTCTTCGAGCCGACAGCCTGCCCATCCCTCCACCCAGCAGCCAAGTGGAGTACATCGAGGTCTCCGCCTAGACTCATCTTTGCCTCATCTTATTCGCCCGAAAGACACATGCGCATGCCATCAACCGCCGCGAGCGGACGAGCCGCATTGTGCGCTGTCCGCCGGCGTTCACTTTGACCTCGTCACTCTATACAATCACCACCTGATGCGTCCACTTGTTTGCTTCATCGCCACGAGTCTGGATGGCTACATCGCCGGACCGGGGGGCGAGATCGACTGGCTCTTCACGGATCAGGACTACGGCTACACCTCGTTCTACGCCAACGTCGATACCGTCGTCATGGGACGGGAGACGTACGACCTCTGCCTCACGTTCGGCGAGTACCCGTATCCGGGGATTCCCAACTACGTCTGGTCACGCACCCGTCGCGGCACGGACGAACACGCCACCTTCGTGTCCGGCGATATTGCGGAGTTGTTGAAGGGATTGAAACAGAAGGAAGGACAAACGATCTGGCTGGTGGGAGAAAGCCCGCTGGTCGGAGAAGCGATTAAGCACGATCTGCTCGATGAACTGATTGTGTCTGTCCACCCATCGTGCTCGGAGACGGCGTGCCGCTCCTCCCTCGCGGCCTGCCGAAGACACAGTTTCAGCTCGTGAAATCCGAACCATTCCCCTCTGGCCTGGTGCAGCTGACCTGCCGCAGGACTCGCTGATCACAATCACCCGCCGCGCGCGGAGGGTCAAAAAGGTTCTGATACCTTTTCATTCAACAAATTAACCTTGCCACCTTGGTAGCTTATAAGCTACACTGTCTGTGTGGAGGCGACGCCGAAAGAACTACACATCTACGTGACGGCAAGCGGCCAATCCCCGTTCAGCGACTGGCTGACACGTTACAAGATGGTAAGGCACGTGCAAAGATCCGGGTGGGGCTCGATCGAGTCAGTCTTGGAAATATGGGGGACTGTCACGGAGTCGGTGACGGCGTCCAGGAACTGCGGATCGATTATGGCCCAGGCTACCGTGTGTATTTCGGCCAGCTTGGCTCGACCATCGTCCTGCTGCTTTGCGGCGGCGACAAGAGCACGCAGACCAAGGATATCGATCTTGCAAAACAATATTGGAACGACTATCGGAGGCGCACATGAAAAAGAGCAAGGCCTATCAAGCGGGACTGATCGAGAGCCTGCGCAATCCCGGTGAGGCCGAACACTATCTTAATGCGGCGCTGGAAGAAGATGACCCGGAGCTGTTCCTTCTGGCACTACGGAATGTCGCAGAGGCCCAGGGCGGGCTCGCGCAGCTCGCCGACAAGACGAAACTCAACCGCGAGAGCTTGTACAAGATGCTCTCCGAGCGGGGCAATCCTGAACTGAGAAGCCTCGATGCTCTCCTCCATGCGTTAGGGTTCCGCCTCGCCGTAGCCAGCTCTCGCTAGCTCGATCGGTGCAAGTTTGGCCTCGTAGGGCAGGCGAAAATGGTTCCTAACACCTTATTCACAGCGCATAGACTCAGGTTCGGCGCAGCTCGATCGACATAATCTCATCGCAGGGGCGGTTCGCAGCGCACGCGGGCCGATTCAAGAGCAGGCGATTGGTCGGACACCCGGGACAGCTCAGATGGCATTCAGCAAAAAAGTGTTTGTCTTCTCCCTATCAAAGATCTGGAGAAGCGCCGCGCTTCGTATGCCAGAGCGCAAGGATCTCGACCGTCATGGGCTCGGAAATCACACGATAGTACAGATGGTAATGGAGGCGGAGAAATGAATGCAGCGGACACCGGCCAGCTTGACGTTTCGAGCCTGCGCGCTTGCCGTCTCGCCGCGCGGACGAGGTAAAGATAGAATGTCCTTGTTTTTGGTCCATCACCCGTCGAGACTCGGGCGAAGGAGAAACGGTCCGTAGACCACAGCGAACAGCAGATAGGCGCCGCTCCACCCAACCACAGCCAACCCGAGTACGAGATTCGTCGGGAGGCCAGTCGTCGGCCCGATAACCCTCAGGAGCGCACCGAGAGTGACCAGCATGTAGATCAAGACCGTCAGAGGACCTGCGTGCCGGGGGCGCCCCGTATGGCCCAAGCTGGCGCGGGTCATCACGGCCAGAGTCATTACGCCCACTGCGCCGGTTGTGAGCGCATGTACCGCATCCTCCTTCGGCAGACCAATCCCGAGAATCGAGCATCCCAATAAAAGCAGCGACAACACCAGCCAGGCATACCCCAGATGCAGAATCAACACCAACGGCTCACGCCACGTGATCCACCCGTGCCAACGCAACAGGCGGCCCAGATTGACCAACCCACCCGCGATCAATATCCAACCTGTCACTATAGCCTGCGGCTGAACGATCCAGGCTACAGCAGCGAATCCCACCAGGACGACCGACAGAGCATCGTAACGAGAAAAGGGGGCAGGCTGTTCGGTCCTGCCCTGCTCAATCAGAAGGTCGCCGGTAAAGCTGGGCGTGACCCGCCCACCGATCAGTGCCAGCAGCACCATGACCAGCGCGAGAGCCATTCGCTCGGGGAGATCCGTGGCCGCGCCGCTCAGGGTCAGCACGTGGAACAGGATGTTGGCGCCGGCATACAGACTGATCAGCCCTCCCATCGGCGCATGGAGCCAGCTCTTTCCTGCTGCAATTTCTCGCCAGACGACCCCCGCCACCGCGACAAGAAAAGACGCATCCACGATGGCAGACACGAGAGGCGTGAGCCGCGGGATGGCGATGAGCACGCGTCCGGCCATCCACAAGGTAAAAAGCAGCATCAGCTCATGTCCTCTGATCGGCGGACGATCGGTCCAGTTGGGAATCGCCGTGAGCAGGAAGCCAGTGATCACCGCGGGCAGAAATCCGAAGACCATCTCATGCACGTGCCAATCCCGCGCCGGGTAGAGAAATTCCAAGTCGCCGACTCCAGCAAGAGCGAGAACCCAGGCAGGGAGCGCCACGCCGGCAAACACCGCCGCACCGAGAAAGAACGGTCGAAATCCATACGAAAAGACCGCTGGTCCCTGGTAGCCAGTCTCGCTCGTGGCGTTGGTCATACGATCGTCAGTCCTCAGTCATTGTGCAGAACGAGGTGTGAAACCGAAGCTTATGATCAGGCAGCCTTGAGGATCGCCTTTCGGACGGACTGAGGCACTGTGATGGGGAGAAAGAAGCGTTTCGGATAGAGATAGTCATTGCCTGATTCATCGATCACCCGAACATGGCCATGTCTGGCGGCGCGAGGATCATGGAGAGAAACGTAGATCTTTCTCTTTTCTAGGGACACGGTATACCCTTTGTTCTCGACACAGATGAGCAAGCGAGCTGATGCGGCTTTAGTCTTTCTCATGGCTGAGCCTCATAGAAACCTTTTGACCTTGTATTCCTTCCGACCGATTCCTGTCGCTTCGTACCAGTGGACTTCAGCCAGGTGCTGGAACGGTTACGGGAGGACAGCTGGTACCTGGTCGCCACGAAGGGAAGTCATCGACAGTTTAAACATCCGACGAAGCCTGGTCGAGTCACTGTTGCAGGCAAACCGAGCGACGATTTGCCTCCGGGGAGCTTGAATAGCATCTTCAAGCAGGCCGGTTGGAAGAAGTAGGGAATACGCCATGCGCTACGCAATCGTCATCGAAAAAGCCGCATCAAATTATGCCGCCTATGTGCCGGACTTGCCTGGATGTGTGGCCACAGGCGCCACGATTCAGGAAACCGAAACCTTGATCCGCGAAGCGATCCAATTCCATCTGGAAGGTCTTCGAGCCGACAGCCTGCCCATCCCTCCACCCAGCAGCCAAGTGGAGTACATCGAGGTCTCCGCCTAGACTCATCTTTGCCTCATCTTATTCGCCCGAAAGACACACGCGCATGCCATCAACCGCCGCGAGCGGACGAGCCGAAGCGGATTCATGATACTTTTCCCAGCTCACGCCTTCCCTTTCTTTCTTAGCGGCTTCAACTCCGGACGTAGCGTATCAATCAGCTCGACTTTGGCGCGGCGGATCTGCTTCAGGAACTTTTGAATCGCCTTAATTTGTTCTGGGTGTTGCTCCCCGTGTACCGCACCCGGTTTCTTGGACATTTTCTGGTGCTAGTCAGCCCGACTTCTGGTCGGGTCGCTTGACGATCGTGGCTCCTAGGGCAAATATGAGCGTCGATTTTTGCGACATCGTGAACCATGCTGCCTCTCCTGCGATCATGCCGCCCTAAACGGGTGCGCGTCGGCTCGAGCTTGCACGGGCGTGCGGTGACCCAATCGTTCAATCAACCACTGAGTGTTGTACCGCTCGATGAACTCCGCGATGAAGCCCCGTGCCTCTTCGAGACTCGGGAACTGATGCAGATACAGACACTGCTCCTTGAGCGTGCGCATGAACCGTTCGGCCACTCCGTTGCATTCGGGCTCGCCGACATAGCTTGGCGAGATCGTGATGCCAAGCCATTTGACCTCGTTGATCCACGCCGCCGCGAGATACTGCGGTCCCCAATCACAGCGCAACCGCAGGCCCCGTGCCATCTCCTTGGCAAACGTCCCGTAGGCATAGCGGACTCCCTGGCGGATCGGCTCCAGCGCCGCCCACCGATCGCCGATCTTGGCCACATGCCACCCGACCATTTCATCCGTATAGTGATCGACGGCCCCAAAGAACCAGCACCAGCCGTCCCGCTCCGTATAGAAGCGGGTCGCATCCGTGCCCCACAGGACGTCGGGACGGTCCGTGGTGATCGTGCCGTCGTGCGCGGGGTTCCCATTGGGTGGGCCCAACCGCCGGGGCGCCAGCAAGCCCTGCTGGCGCATCAGCCCGCAAGACGCGCTTGCCGCCCACGGCGATCCCACGGTGCGCGAGGCGTGCTCGGACCTTGCGGTATCCCTCGCCATGAAACGGACAGCTCGCCAAGACCGTCCGGATCCCGGCGATGACCTCCGCATCACTCCACCGGGTCTGCGGACCGCGCTTCTGCAGGGGCCGCGTCGATGGCTGAGGGCGTCCCCCAGCGTACACGCTGGAGCGCGCTACCCGGTAGACCTCACAGATGAGCCGCAGCGGGTAGCGGCGTCCCGTGCCGGGGCTCACACCGCTTCTCATGGCTTGCGCTTCTTCCACTCGTCCACGAGCCCCCTTCAATGAGGTCTTCCGCGAGCTCAAGCCGCATCGTCAACTCCCCGATCTTGGCCCGCGTGCGGATTAACTCCCGGTCTTCCGGCTCAAGGTGCCGCTTGAGCCCGCGCATGCCGGCATCCAGAAACGCGCGTTTCCAACTCTCCAGTTCATGGGCCGGCACCTGGCTGTCCCGTGAGACGCTGTCGAGGGATTCCCCGCGCAGCACGCGGAGCACCAGCTCCATCTTGCGCGGGGCACTCCAGCGCTCCGGGAGATCCTTCGGCTCCGAGTTCGTTGCGCAGTCGTCTGCTGGTGTGGGCTTCTGCGAGGTGGTTTCCATGTCCGACCTCCTTGGTCACCGTATTGTGAGCTAATTCAGTGTCCAAAGAAACCGGGTCCGATTTACCCGTACAACTCAGCGTGCGCATGGGCGATCGTAACCCCGTGAACAATGTCATGCGGTGTGGAACGGATGGGAAGTTTCTTGTCCTCGCTCATAGCCTTCCGTTTCTACTCTCAGAATACGAGCGCGTCAAGAACGAGCCAGCTATGTCTACCAAGAATCACGCCGGACGCGGTGGGCGGCTGGCGGGCTGGAGAGTCTGATCAGATCGAAGGTCCTGACACCGTTTTCTTTCGCCCAGGCTCAAAATGGTTCTAGATACCCAACCTACATTGGGTCAAAACTCAATTATTTTTCAGAGAAGCAAGTCGTCTATTTTCTCTATAACAGCTTTGGCCTTGGCATGATACTCAATAACATCATTTAGTGTGAGGGTTACGGGATTTCCATGTGCTAATGCATTCTTGTTGGAACAGATGCTATCTAGAGCATACTTGGCATCCTGAGGGAGTGAGTTGATCGCGTTGTTCCACGAACTATTACCAAACTTCCCGAGCAAAGCCTTGACATTTTGAATATCAGGGTTTCTGAAACTAGTACGGACCGATTGTTCTATAAAATTGCTGACCTCTGGCTTCCCTAATTTTTGCGCCATTTCGTTGATTATTGTTTCAATGCTTTCTTCGTAGATACCTGAAATAAAGACAACCAAAAATCTTGCTAGATATGCCCGCTCGGCGGGAGAAGCAGAAGTAAAACTCTTTATCTCGGTTACTGCGGCATCGATTTGTAGAAGTGCCCTTTCCGCATCTCGCGATTTCATTCTGAAAATGTTGCGATGGCCATCTTGATTCTACCCTGCACCTGATCAATATCTGTTGTCGAGTCTGAGACGGCCTCTTTAAAAGCTTCTTGCGCAACAAGCTTTTCATACTTTTTCTTAGCATCACTTATCTTATTGGAACCAATATCCGCCACGGCAACCATTATTGCATCGAAAAGCGCTACATTAATTCCAGACTTTAACCGAAAAGCTTTTGGTCCGAGTTGCTGAAGAATAAAGTCCGTGGTGCTTTTGAAAATTGTCTCAAGCTTGGCTTTCTTCCTTCGGTGGGGTTCTTGTTTTCTCTCATAAACTCACTAATGAAGTCTTTCATGGGCTTCTTGTAGTGTACCCAACCTTCTTTTAGGGCAAAAAACCTTAACATCATCTCGATATCCTTCATTCGTGAATCAGGTGATGATTTATTTAAGAGGGTCCTCCAGCTTACATGGTTATTTAGATCTTCAAGAAATTTATTAAGGCTACCGCTAATTACACAATTTCTTATCTCTTGAAGGGTCAAAGCCATGCCGCCCGTATTGAGGCGCTCGAAAATTTCAAAAACACTCGAGTGGTCTTGCGGATCTGTTTGTTCGAATATCGTAGCTCTCAGAATTGAGTTTTTCAGTTTCCTCTTGTCCTGTTCGCTCAGGTCAGAATATGATTTCCCCTCCCATTCCTGCTTCACACTGGTTAACCGAAATGGAGTGCCATCCTCAAAAGTTCCTCGAAGGAAATAGTAAATTGTTCGCAACCTTTGTTGGCCATCAACCACCATCAAGTCTTGAGTTTTTTCCTGCCTATATAGAAATATTTGGGGAACCGGTAGCCCAAGCAAGAAAGACTCGATTAATTTACTGGCTTTTTTGGTAGTCCAGACATATCTGCGCTGAAAAGGGGGGATAACAATTTCATTGTCTTTTACTTTCAGTGCCAGTATTTCGACAGTGAAATCTGTCCCGTAAGTATTGATTTTGTGGGAGAGCCAACATCTTCAAATCCTGGTCCTTTTCTTCCGAAAGAATATTTTCTAACTCGACAAAGGACTCGTTTTGGTTTTCCATGTAATTATTCTACACTTGTAAATGAGAAATTGTCTTGGCCGATACTCCCCTCTTCCGAGATCATGATCGGATTGAGGGAAGGGGTGCGGGGACATTCTTCTTATCTGCTGATTACGATGAAAATTTCGGTTTCAGGCTACGACTCGCTGCGGCGGCTGTCAACTCACCGAATTGTCGAAATACAACCATTTCCGTTGTTCGGCATGCAGTCACCCGCTCACGCACCAAGGCCCGCAGGACTCCTGTCCTCCCAGGCCATATACATTGACCGAGCAATATAAATGGTCCCTCCAAGCTTGCTCGTTTCGCCCCTAACAGGGGTGGCCTGGATTAGTCCCCAACTGGCACGTCGAACGACACCACAGCTTTATCGTGGGGGTTCCGTGCGCAAAGGGACTGACCAGGCCGCCCCATCTCTTACTAATTGGAGATTACCCCGGGCGCCTGGAGGCGGCTGAGACAGTCCAGCCAGAGTGTGGCCGGGTCCTTGTCAAAGATGCCGATCGAATCTGGCGGTAACACCGCCCACGCCCCCTGGCGCATTTCATATCCGAGCTGCCCCGGAGCCCACCCGGCAGATCCGGCAAAAGCCCTGAAGGTTTCGGTCGGTTTGGCCTGCGTAATGATGCGTTCCAGGAGCGTAGGCGTGCCCCCCACATAGACCCCATCGAAGACCAATCGCGCGTCTGCGGGAGGCTCCTTGGCTTTGAACAGCAAAAGAAGGCGGTTCGGCTCTACGGGCCCACCCGCAAACAGCCGGTAGCTGGTGCCCTTGAGCACGGTGACCTCCGGCAACGCCTCCGACAGGAGGACGTTGGTAGAGTGATTCAGAATAAGCCCGAGTGTTCCCTCAGGTCCGTGCTCCACAACGAGCACGACGGCTTGGCGGAAGTTCGGATCATCCAGCGTGGGGCTGGCCACCAAGAGGACGCCTTTCCCGACCGACGACGGCTCGAATTCCATCCCCGCCAGAGCCGGTAGGGCATGCAGGATGGTCAAGAGCGCCCCGAGCAGGAAGCTCGCGATGGCCCTCCGTGCACCAGCGGGACTCGGCGCGCTCGAGTACTCAAGACGGAGGCAGCATGGGGAAAGCGTATGAGGGACATTCTACATTTCATCCGGAACGGTTCAGTCCGCGTGAAGTATGTTCTTTGCCACATAAGCGGCAATCAGGCGATGCGTGAAGGCGTTCGGATGGCTGTCGTGCTGATGGAGCTCATACTTCGCATTGGGAGAGCTACCCTCATAATCCGGAATAATGTCCGAGACCAGATGAACACGCACGTGCTGGTTCCGGAAGCCTTCCAGTACGTGGGAAAGAAATTGGAGATAGTCATGGTCATGCTTGCGGAACATATTGTCCCAGAGAATGACATGGAACTCGCTCCCTGGATACATCCGTGCTGCAGTGTCCTTGGCTTGGGACACGACGCCGAGAAACAGTTCGACGTCCTCGCTGGACAGGCTTCGCAATGGACTCACCAGTTTGTTGTAGATGGATGATTTTCTCAAGATCTTGGACAGGGTATGACCGACTGGCCCGAGCGAGCGCCAGAACTGTTCGATCTGCGAATAGCGGGTCTCATCCGCTACGGTGTCAAAGTTACCCTCGGCGATCACGCCCCCACTGTCCGTTCGCCGGTATCGCGGTGCGTGTGGGAACCACGTCATGAGCCCCGCCACTCGCTCGATGTGATAGGGGATTGCCTGGTAGATGAGGTGTTTGGGTGGCACCGTCACGACAGCATGGACCAGCCCTCCCTCCAGCGCCGCCAACATCTGCTGAGGACCATAGCCATGGAAGCCGAAATTGTAAATGGCATAGCGCCCATGCGTCAGCAGCCCAGTCATATAGGGCATGGCCTCATTGTCGGCAACCCCTTCACCGATTGTGTAGGAGCAACCGAAGAATAGGACCGATCCAAGGGCATTTCGGACATCGTATGGAGGAGCTATGCGTAACCCATTCACATCAAAGGTGTAGGTGGTCTTGTAGATGGGAACCGAGTTAATCCTCTTCACATGGGTCGCCGTATAGTTCTTCCGAGGGATCATCCCCAAGTCGTCGTCGGAGATCCAATAGGGATCCTCGCAGCAATACGAGTTGGTCTTTTGCGGCGTGCTGTTCCATACATAGAGTTCACCCAATGCGAGGGCCAACACTGCGGCGCTCAGGTTTAGCCACACCGCCTTCGATACGGAACCTCTCGCGGTGAACTCAAGATAGAGCAGGGCCAAAAACCAAATCGTGCAGAACCATGCAAAAGGGACGGATGGTGCCTTGAGGGAAGCAAAAACGGACAGGATCGCGAGACCAAGAACGGCGAGAGGCCGAAATGATTTGCTGGTGCGCTCAGTCAAGACTGGACTCCAGGCGGCGCCAACTGAACATGTGCGCCTACCCGCAGGAAGGGAAACGAGTTGAATCCAACTTCTTGCGGCGCGCGCTCGAGAGCAATTGGTTCATGCGAGTGCCCATCCATCCATACGGCTGCTTCTATGGCACGGCGGCGATCTTGCGCGATCGAGCTGCCAGCGGGTTTCTCCTTTCCCCCGGAAACCACCTCGACGAAACGGACTCCGATCAACATTCCCACCTCAGCGAGACCGGCATCGTTTCTGTCATCCACGGATGCTTGCGCCTGCTCACCGAGCACATCAATTCGGCCGGAGGTGGATGGATTCGTCGTTCACGCCCATCGGGCCGCCCTGACGATGATGAAGTCAACGTCGTCCACCGCCGGCAACGTTGTGTTCCTTAAAAGGCTCAGCCTCCGTTCCGTGGCGACGATCAGAAAGGTCGATTCTCAACTCTTCTTCAGGGCGTCAGGAAAACGATCCGATACGAGATTTAGGGTGATGTTGTGCTCAAGGAGCGCCTTTAATCCGGAGAGCACCAGCGTGAATCCTTCCGTTGAATCGATCGCTTGTTTTACGATCTCATCCCCCTCTCCGCTAAAGCCTGTGTTTGTAACACTGACGAACGTCGTATTGTCTGCTCGAGGAGTGAAGATCCACTCCACCGTTGTGGGCGCATCATCATTCGACCATTCAATGAGTATTCGCTTTTTCTCTTCGATCGCCTTCACGCGAACTTGCACAGAAACATCGTACATTTCCCAATCCCAGCGTATTTGTTTACCCGTTTCTAACCGTCCGCTGCTTTTGGTGAACCAAAACCTGGAAGTGACGGCGGGATCCACAAAAGCCTCAAACACTTCGCCGGGAGGCCGGCGAATGAGCATTTCTGCCTTTGCGATGGGTGCATGTTGAAGCTTCATACTATCTCCACTGAATAGCGTGGTCCATCGTCTGGATGCCTTCTTTCATGAAGGCGGTCTTTACCCTATCACTCCTTTCGCTTGTAGGTAATCTCCATCATCTTCATGTTTTTGCTGTGCTTGCCGGTGCCGTACAGCTCAAAAACCTGAGTGTTCGCATCCACAACCTTCCAGACCGCGTGGTGCTCCATGCGGCCTTCAATCGGATCTTGGTGGCCGCCTTTCAGCTTGACGGTTTTTCCGTCAGGGCTGCCGGTTCCTTCCATGACGAAGATACCAGTCCCCATGGAATCCATCCAGGTCGAGACATACTTCTTCGTGTGGTTGTCGTAGCCGGTCACGCCGATGCCGGTGAATGGCTGTCCCATCATCTCGCCCGTACACTCCTGTTGGAGAAAGCGCCCGTCGAGCAGCACCTTTTCTTCGCAGGCGCCGGTCGATTCCATCGGAGGCTTATTGGGCTCCATCCAAGACTTGGTCTTGGTTGTCCAACTGCCTGCCAGACTTGCCAGCTGCTTGTGCGGCTCGCCGGGCGTCGCCAGGTTCTTATACACCTCCATCATCGCCTGCGGGTCCATCTGTTTTGCTTGTTTCTTTTCTTTGGCCATCACCAGCGATGCAGACATGACAAGACACAGACTCGTGAATGTAATGAGTGTGAGACGCATGGTTGCCTCCTTCAGGTTGAATGGTTTCGGACAGGTCTGCTTCATTACATAAGACAGGAACAAAGGCGAATTCAACCGCACTTCTGCTGCTTCATCCATACCTCGGCACGCTTCTTAATCTCCTCGGGCGTCACATCTTCGATGTGCGTGTGAATCCACCACTGGTTACCGGCAAAATCTTTCACGCCGGCGCTGCGGTCGCCATAGAACTGATCGCTCGGTTCTCTGACGGATGCGGCTCCGGCCCGCAGCGCCCGCTTATACCAGGCATCCGCGTCCTCTACGTAGAGTGCCACTGTGATCTGGATCGGCTTCCATTGATCGGTGGCTTCGCCCACCATCACCATCGAATCACCGATTTTCACCTCGGCGTGCATGACGCTGCCGTCCGGACCCGCCAGACGATAGGTCTCCTTCGCATCGAACGCCTGTTGCAGAAACTCGATCAGTTTCGCCGCCCCGTGAACGGTGAGGACCGGTGTCACGGTATGATAGCCATCAGGAATGGGTTTCACGGGCATGGGTGTGTCCTCCTCTGGGAGTTGTGTGGTTCTCTCTCTGTCTTCCGGCACGCTGATTTCAAGGCCCCTTTCATTAGCTAAGTCGCACCGAGCCCTCCCGATCGTTCCATGCGGCGATTTCGGCCTGCGTCCGTTTCCTAGCGTGTTGTTGGATCCATCCCGCGACTTGATCGTCTGTCGCACCAGTGGCGACGAAGGCCCGGAATGCGTTGTAGTCAAGCTCGGCGAATTTTAACCACCGCTGGTCGAGCGGGCAGTTGGAAAAATATTCGCCCTGCCAGTCGACAAGTGCCGCGCGGCACTTATCCAGTGCGCGCGCAGCCAACGCATAACCACCGAGCTTTTCACGCGGGCTGCGCGGGGATGCCTTGTCCTCCCGTAGATCCCGGGCCAGCAGTTTGACCTTCTCGATGTTCTCTTTCATGGATTGCTCCTACCAGCCCTCCCGCCCCGCCCCAGCGACGTGCACGTGCCGTCGAGTCAGCGAGAATGATAAACGTGATGTAATGCGTCACCAACAGGGCAGGTACCCAGAATGCAGGGATCCAGTGTCGCCGGCCCCATGAACGCTGATGCTCCGTAGACCGTGGCCAGTGTGACCGCTGCAATGAGATCCAGCGTTCCTTCAACATTAAATACCCATACGAGAATCCTAGCCCGGTTCATGCCTCTCGCCACAGCCAGAAGTGCAATGAGAGCGAGCGCTGCGGCGAGCAGATCTCCGAGTGCGGCGGGAAAGGCAAATTGCGAAGGGATGCCGGCATACGTGGCGCCGGGCGCCAGAAACATGAGCCCGAGGTGTCGGAACGAATGCAGCAGAAGAATCGGCAGCAGCACGGTTTGAGGTCTCAGCTCTGAGAGTTTGGGCAGAACGTAGATCCTAGCGGCTACCCAAAACACAAGAGTGCTGCATAAGAGATTGATCGTGAGAATATTCATCTAGCCGAGCCCGGGTACCCCGCACGTTCAGGCTTCGACGAGGACCTTGAATCCGCCGTAGACCATGCGCTTGACGTCGAAGGGCATGTCCTTCGGTCCACCCATGCTTGCGATGCGCGGGTCCTTCATCACCTTCGCGTTGACGCGATCGCGATGCGCCCGCGACTTGAACACGATGTAGGAGAACACCACCGTCTCGCCGGGCTTCAACTTCATCATTCGCGGGAACGGCACCCCACCTTCGCCTTGAGGTCGTCGCCGACGCATTCCTTGTAGTCGAGCGCGCCGTGCTTCGCGCCACACTTTGCTCTCCCTTCTGCGCCATGCGGAGATAGGCCTTCAGGTTCTTCTTGGGTACGGGCAGGACATATCCATCGACGTATCGCATGTGAACTCTCCTTTCTTACGTTTCAGTTATCGCTTTCAAGTTGGCGAGGCCTGTCTCGAAGTCTTTGCCGATCATTTTGTCGCAATCCATGAAGAGGCTCATCAACTTCCCTATGTAGGGTTGAGGTCCGTGCATAGCCCATGTGACCTGGGTCGAGTCGCCTTTGGCGTCCAACTTGTATTCGACGATGTTGTGGGCATCGAATGGTTCGATCATATCCAGCGCGATCGTGATCTTGGAAGGAGGAGCGGTGTCCGTAATCGTCAAGCGTCCCTTGCCTACTTCCTTGTTGCCATCGAATTGATAGACGGCACCCTTGCCGTTTGGTGCACCGCTGATAGCTCTCTTCATCGCGGGGTCTTTCTTCTCATAGGGCGACCAGGACTCCGACTGATGGAAATCGCTCAGGATCGCAAAGATCTTCTCCGGCGGTGCTTTGATGCTGGCCGAGCGCTGGACACGGAAGGTGTCAGGCTTGGTGGCGGCGTATGCGAGCAGCGCGGCGACCAGACCGAGGGTAATGAGAGCGAGTGTCTTGACCATGGGTTCCTCCGTTACGATGTAAGATTATGGGATAGCAGTGACCCGGGCGCAGCACGCCTAGTTCGGCTTCTTGACCCCCATGTCGCGGAAGCGTTCGATCTCTTTACTTGGACCGAAGTCCTCCAGTTCGAACAACTGACGCACTTCGATCTCGGCTTCCTTGCCGTCGACCGCGGGGTTGGGAAAGCGCTTCGTCCACTCAATCGCCTCTTGCCTCGACTTCACCTGGATGAGGGTATAGCCCGCGATGAGCTCTTTCGTCTCGGCGAACGGCCCATCGATCATGGCGTGTTTCTTTCCGGAGTACTTGATGCGCCAGCCCTTCGAGGTTGCTTGAAGCCCGGAGGCATCGACCAGCACACCGGCCTTCTGCAACTGCTCATGGTACGTTGCCATATCCGCAATGAGTTGTTCGCTCGGCATCACGCCGGCTTCCGAATCCTTGGTGGCTTTGACAATAATCATGAATCGCATGACGCTCTCTCCATTGGTTTCGGCTTCAGAGCCGGGCTTCCGGCCCGACTGGCTGCCCCGGGTTCTACTACTTGTCGAACGAGGGTCCCGAAATCGACAGGGGTTATGAACCGGGACAGACTATTTTTCCTATCCCTTACCGCTTATCTGGAGCGTCGTTCTTACATCGTGAGAAGGTTGCCTGTCCTATTTCTCTTTCCAACCACTAGACACGCGTCATCAGCTCGAGAAGGTGTCCGTTGGGATCGCGGAAGTAGACGCCCCTGCCGCCGTTCCAATCATTGAGCTTTCGGTTCTCCACATTCCAAGGCTCGCTACCATACGTGAGTCCCGCCTCTTGTATGCGTTTGAAAATCGCGTCGAATTCCGGGTCACTCACATGGAAGGCGTAGTGATGGATATCGAAACTGTCGGCATTGTCGAAATCAAGGGTCAGGGTCTCGTTGACGCGCACCGGAGCAAAGTGTCCACCAGGCCCCTCGTATGTCAATCCAAAGATGTCCGCGAAAAACCGAGCCGAGGTTTCCTTGTCATGCGCCGGCACGATGGTATGATTCAGAACGATAGCCACTCAGCCTCCTTGTCGGATCCTTCCGCACTGTCTTCCGTTCGGTTCCTCTCTCACAGAGGAGGGGAAGCCGCCTTCATTTGGTAGAGGGTCTGGATGGCGCCGCTGAGATCGCATCGACCCTATCGGGGTAGAAAGCCAGGTGATCTTTGATGGCGATCACCTCGTCGTAAGGCTTTTCATAGCTCCAGACCGCGTTCTCTGCCGTGCGCCCGCTCGACAACGTGAAGTACGACGCATCCCCTTTGAAAGGACAGTATGTGTGGTGTTCGGTACGGATGAGGCGATCCATTCTGACGTCTCGGCGTGGCAGGTAATAGACCGGCGGGTAGTCGGCTTCGCGAAGGCGGATGGCATCGGTGGTGTCGGCGATGACATCCCCGTTGAACGTCACCTTGACGCGCTCGTTCGCCCGCTCGACCTCGACGCGATGCTCGGGATGTCTCTTGTATCCCGGTCCGCTGTTTGACATCACTCACCTCTTACGAGGCTTCGATCGGAGCGCCATGTGGCCTTCCGGCCGGTCGAGCGATCAGCAGCCTCTCTTGTTCGATCTCCTCATGCGCCGGGCTTGGCTGGCGCTGGGCCGCGATGAGCGAGTAGAACACCGGCACGATGAACAGGGTGAACAGAGTCCCGATGGTCATGCCGGTGACCAGCACGGTCCCGATACTATTGCGGGCCGCGGCTCCTGGACCGGACACCAGCACCAGTGGGAGGTGCCCAAAGACAGTCGCCGCCGAGGTCATCAGCACCGGTCGCAGCCGCGTGAGCGACGCCTCGCGCAGCGCGGCCGCCTTCGAGAGACCGCGGGCCTGCAGCGTGTTCGCGAACTCTACGATCAGAATACCGTTCTTCGCGATCAATCCCACCAATGTGATCAGCCCGACCTGGGAGTAGATGTTGATCGTAGTGAGATCCAGGAAGCTGAACACCAGCGCGCCGGAGATCGCAAGCGGAACCGAGCCCAGCAGGACAATCAGCGGGTCGCGAAAGCTCTGGAACTGCGCCGCAAGAACCAAATAGATGAGCACGAGTGCGAACCCGAGCGTGACGGTCAGCGCCGATCCCTCGTGCCGGATCTGCCGCGACTCCCCTCCGTAGTCGAGGATGACGCGCGGGCCGCCCGCCGTGGCCGCGGCGGCCTCGAGCACGCGCAAGCCCTCCTCCTTTGTGACGCCGGGCTTGACCCCGCCGAAGACCCGCGCCGAGTTGCGCTGCTGGAAGCGGTTCAAGGTGCGGGGCGCGGTGCTCGACTCGATGTGCGTGAACGTCGACACCGGCACGAGCTGCCCACCTGGCGTCTTGATCTTGAGGTCGAGCAGGGGGTCGATGGTGGCGCGGTCCTTGTCGCCGATCTGTGGGATGACCTTGTAGCTGCGGTCGAAGAAGTTGAAACGATTCACGTACGCGCCGCCGAGCAGCGTCCCGAGCTCTCGGCCGACGCCGGCCAAGTCAAGGCCGAGGTCGGCGAGACGCTCGCGGTCGAGCACCACGCGCGCTTCGGGCAGGTCGATCTTCAGATCGGTGTCCACATACAAGAACTTGCCGCTTTGCCATCCGGCGCCGAGTACCGCGGCCGTCGTCTCGAGCATCTGCCCGACCGGCGCATCGCTCTGCAGCACCAGCTCGACGTCATATTGACCGGCGGTCGGTAGTGGCGGGTCGAGACGGGGGAAGATGCGCAGGCCGGGCACCTGCGACACCGCGCCGAACACCTCACCGTAAATCTCCTCAGTGGAGCGAGTGCGCTCGCGCCAGTCCTTCGCGACCATGCCGCCGAAGCCGCCCCACGCCGTGGTCAGCGACCACATGAACCTGGCCTCGGGGAATGACCTGATCGCGCCGACGACCTTCAGCGAGTCCCGGTTGGTTGCCGCTAATGTAGAGTCCGGCGATGCCTCGAGGAAGAGACTGATGTGGCTCTGATCCTCCACAGGCGCCAGCTCCTGCCGCGAGAACATGTACAGCGGCCACGCCGCGACCATGATGAGCAGCGAAGCCGTCACGATCGCCCAGCGCATCTCCAGCGCACGGTCGAGCAGCCTGGCGTACGCGCGGCGCACGAGCTCGAAAGCGCGGTTGACCAGCGAGGTCAGCCTGCCTTCCTTACCCTGCGGGTGCACGAAGCGCGAACTCATGACCGGCGAGAGCGTCACCGCGACGATACCCGACAGGACGACCGCGGCGGCGAGCGTGATCGCGAACTCCAGGAACAGCGAACCGGTTAGACCCCCCTGGAAACCGATCGGCGCGTAAACCGTGGCCAGCGTGATCGTCATGGCGATGATCGGACCGATCAACTCGCGCGCTCCGGTCAGCGCCGCCTCGATCCGTGACTTGCCCAAGCGCACGTGCCGCTCGACGTTCTCAACGACGACGATCGCGTCGTCGACGACCAAGCCCACCGACAGCACGATCGCGAGGATCGTTAATAGATTGAGGCTGAAGCCGAACGCGAACATGAAGATCGCCGCCCCGATCAGCGACACCGGCATGGCGACGAGCGGCACCAGCGCGGTGCGCATCGAGCCCATGAACAGGAAGACTACGATCGCGACGATCAAGATCGTCTCGGCGAGCGTCTTGGTGATTTCCTTCAGCGCGTTCTCCATGAACATCGTCCCGTCCCAGACGAGCCGCATGTCGATGTCTTTCGGCAACGTCGGCCGGATGCGCTCCATCTCGCTGCGCAGCCGGTGCGCGACCTCGATCTCGTTCGAGCCGACAAGCGGCCACACTCCAAGGTACACACCCTCCAGGTCGTTGTACTTCGCGACCATGTCGGCTTCCTCCGCGCCAAGCTCGACCCGCGCCACATCGCTTAGACGCACGATGGCGCCTCCGCGATCGGCGACGATCAGCTTCTCGAACTCGTCGGCCGAGCGCAGGTCGGTGTTCGCAAGCAGGTTGACCTGCACGAGGTTGCCTTTCGTCCGGCCGACGGCGGCCAAGTAGTTGTTGCGCCGCAGAGCCGCCTGCACGTCGCCGGGCGAGAGGTTGTACACGGCGAGGCGATCCGGGTCGATCCAGACGCGCATGGCGATCTGGCGACCGCCCTCGATAGTCACGCGTTGGACGCCGGACAGCGTCGACAGTTGCGGCTGCAGCGTGCGCAGCAGCCAATCGGTAATGGCCGGCACGCTCCGCTCTGTGGACGTGAAGCTGAGGTAGAACGAGGCGTACGGCCGATCGGCGCGTTGCACCTCGATCGCGGGCGGCTCGGCTTCCGCCGGCAGCTCCGACCGCACCTGTTGTAGGCGCGCCGTGACCTCGGCGAGCGCCGCCGTGCTGCTGTGGTTCAACTTCAGGTGCACTGTCACGGTGCTGACGCCGGCGCGGCTGGTCGACTCGACGTAGTCGACGCCGCCGATTGCCGACACGACGCGTTCGATGGGGGTGGTCAGGAAACCGCGAACGGTCTCGGCGCTGGCGCCGTAGTAGACCGTTGTGATCACCACTGACGAACTCTCGATCTTCGGGTATTGCTGAACGGGGAGGGTCGTCAGCGCTCGCCAACCAACGAGCACGATCACGAGATTCACGACCACCGCCAGCACGGGGTGCTTGATAAACACGTCGGTGAATGAGCGCATGGGGATGTCCTTGTTGCGTCGTCGCAGTTCGCTCAGGGTTTGTCGATCGTCTGACTTTGTCCTCGCTCACCCTCGGGCTCAGTGGCGGTTGCGACGAGCACGGATTCGCGCAGCTTGAAGGACCCCGAAGCGGCCACCCGCTCTCCGGAGGACAGCCCGGCGTGGATCACGACCTCGTCGCCGATCATCGCGCCGCTCTCGACCTGCCGCACGTGCGCGCGAATCCGGCCGTCCTTGTCCGGCGTGATCACGAAGACCTGGTCGCCGCCTGGGCCCTTACGCAGCGCACTCACGGGGACGGCGACGGCCTTGCGCGGCGGTCCGACTGGAACCCTGATACGCACTGAGGCGCCCGGGGCCGGCGCGGTGGCAGCCCCCTCGATCCTGGCGCGCACCATGGCATTGCGGGTTGCGGGGTCGATGCGCGCGTCGAGCGCGACGATCGTGGCGGCGATCGGGGAGGATTCGCCGGCGACGAACACATCGACGCTCTCGCCCTCCCGCAGACCCGCGGCGACCTGCTGGGCGACCGTAAAGTCCACGTGCACGGCGTCGTCGACTCCTTGCAGCGTCGTAAGCTGAGTGCCTTCGTTGAGGTACTGGCCAGGGTGCACGTCCGCGATACCCACGCGTGCGCGGAAAGGCGACCGGATCATCTTGCGGGCGATGATCGCTTTGGTGCGTGCGATCTGAGCCAGCGCGACATCGCGGTCTGCGCGTGCACGATCCACCTCTTCCTCGGCCGTGGCAAGATCCTGGCTCAAGGCCCGCCTGCGGTCGAGCACCGTCTTCGCGAGGACGGCCTGCGCCTCCTGCGCCTTCAGCTCGGCCTCCTCGACGGATACGTCGAGCGCAACGAGTACCGTGCCTGCCTCGACGACTTGGCCGGGCGTGAGCCTGACCTGGCGGACGGTCCCGGGGAGCTCGTTGCGCAGGGTGATCGAACGCAGCGCCAGGACGGTCCCGATCGACGTGGTGGTCTGGCGGTGCTCGACCTCCTTCGCGACGGCGATCATCACCGACTCCATCGGCTCGGGCTGTTTCGCGGAGGCCGCGTAATTTTCCTGGATGGACTCGTACTTCCACGCAGCCAGGCCAAGACCAACCGCGACAACCATGACGACCAGCAGAGAGGATCCGATCCAGCCACGTCGATGCATGAGCGACACCCTCCCAAGCGTTTGCCGATAAGGCAGGTGATTCGACAACTCGATGGTTCCGTTTCAAGCTGGAAAGCAGGGACCGTTCCAGACCGCCGGAAGTGACGATGGGCAGCGTAACTGCTCAGACTAAAAGGGATAAGCGACTAGAAGTCGTGGCTCTCAGATGCAATCGAACGGAGTGATGCCGAAGGCTTTCCCGCCGAGCCATCGGCGCGGTGCCGAAACCTCGGCGCTACTGCGGGCGAGATAGTCGTTTCCGCATCTTGGATTGACGGGGCATGGGCTTAGTTTTTCGCTTGCCGTCGTTTCTTCCTGTTTAGCCCCACCATGTTGGGGCTATTCGATCATGCCGATGCCGCGGGCCATGAGCGGAGCACAGAGAATCATTCATGGTGGACTATCATAGACCGTCGTAAGTTTCGTCAAATGTCATGACATATGACGGAATAGTCGTCATAACAAAATAGACGATCGCATATGCAAATGATCTGGCATGAGCGCATCGGCGATCTTCGTCAGGCGGTTATACGTGGATTCGTACTGAAGACGCACGTCATGTTGGCCCATAAGGAATTCGTAGCTTTCAAAGCCATTCAGAGGATCTTTAATTAGGACAACAGCATAGCGCATTCTTGCGAGTCGCCCAATTTTTTATTGTTGACAGGCCTTCGGCTGGTGTGTAACCATCGGATACATGCGACCGCTTGATCTGAAAAAGGCTCGCGAAGCGCTCGGTCTCACACAACAGCAGCTCGCTGAGCAGCTACGAACCACCCGCATGACCGTAACTCGTTATGAGTGCGGGACACGGCGTATCCCTGGACTTGTCGAAGTGGCGATCAACCAACTCAGCAATTCATCTCTGATACAAATGGCCGGGATCGTCGCTGCGGGAATGCCGATTGAGCCACTTCCCCAGAGCGAAGTAGTCGAAGTACCACGATCGATGTTGAGCCGAGGACCCGGCGGACATTTCGCCTTGAGAGTCAGGGGCAACTCCATGCGGGACGAAGGCATCCTTCCGGGTGATCTCGTTGTCGTTCATAAACAGGTCTTAGCCCGAAATGGGCAAACGGTGATTGCCGTCGTGAATCAGGAAGCCACGATCAAGAAATACTATCGCAGAGGAGAGCGTATTGAGCTGGTCCCCGCGAACGCGACAATGCGACCAATCGTTGTGAAGCCTCATGATGATTTCCGCATTGAGGGCGTGGTGGTAGGGGTTATGCGCCATTTGCGGTAGCTATGCTATGACGAAGGATCAGATGGAGCCGGGTCGTTCCTGTTCGGGCGCTCAGTAATTTTCTGGACGTGCCCGCGGGGACGGTGGGAAAGATTGATGACCGTCAACCACCGGGGTTGCCTTCTGACCCGTGGCGGTTCTCAATCGAATGGTTCCCTCCCGATCGTTCTAAGAGGAAGGGCGGAAGAGTGTGGAGTTTCGGGCTGATGCTGGACGACTTACCACGGCTGGAGTTGATCGATGAGACGGAATTCAGGCGCGTCCTGTACAGTGTTACACCCAACGAGAACCACCATGAGACAACGGTTCCTGCTTCCCCGCAAACCGTCCTACCATTCGATGCGCCAGAGTCGATAGAATAAGGCATGGAACCGAAGCCCGACCTGTTCAGCAGCACCAATGCTGACGTCGCAGAGGAATGGCCTTCTATTCGAATCGGCACGAGTGGGTATTCCTACGACGATTGGCACCCTGCGTTTTATCCTTCAACTCTGAGGCCCAACCGTAGGCTCGAATACTATGCGACGCATTTCAATACCGTGGAAATCAATCACACCTTCTACCGACTTCCTGCCTTGCCTGCTGTGTACGGCATGCTGGGGAAAGTCGGCGATGGGTTCACTTTCTTTGTGAAAGCACACCGTGATCTCACGCATGTCACACGGAATGCTGCTGAGACGTTGCCACGGTTCCAAGAGATGTTGAAAGCGTACCAGCAGGAGAAGAAGCTTGCAGGTGTGCTCTTACAGTTCCCTGCCAACTTTGAGTATACAGGGAAGAACGAGGATTATCTTCGGTGGGTCGTTGAATCACTAAACGACGTTCGAACCGTCGTAGAGTTTCGGCACGTGCGGTGGATCAAAGACAAGACCATGGACCTCTTGAGAGAATTGAATGCCGCGTACTGCATCGTTGACATGCCACAGGTCCGGGGATTCCCTCCCAGTCGAGTCGAGGCGACGGCAGACATCGCGTACTTCAGGTTTCACGGTCAAAACCGGGAGAAGTGGGCAGAAGCGGCAACACGGGACGAACGCTATGATTATTCCTATACTGATGACGAGTTGAAAGAATGGGCGGAGTCGATCATCACCCTCTCGTACAAGGTCAAGCAGGAGTACGTGTACTTCAACAATCACTACCAAGGCGCGGCCGCGAAGAATGCACACACCCTTGAAGGATTTCTAAAGTCGTATGTCAAAGGCTCAGGAATTTCTCGGGTCCGGTGATACCTTCCCGAAAGCGAACCCACGCTAGCTAGGATGTCGTCACCTGTCATGGGACGCCGTCAATGTGCTTTGCAGCTGGGATGCCCACATGGGCACTTTGCTCCTGCGCCTGCTTTAGCCGATGCGCATCTGTCGCTGCAATACGCCTTATCCGCGGCAACCTGACAAGAACATGCCGAGTGACCGCATTTCTTCGTTGCCATGATCATGCCTCCGTGCCTGGTGGGTCAGATGGGACACATTTCAGACCCATCGTAGCACAGAGCAGAACGGGCGAATACAGCCATGGGCGAGGCGTTCTATTGCGAAGGCAGTGTTTGTGATCTGCCCCGCATGAACAAGGCGATGACGTAGACCACCGTATAGTAGACGTAGTGCATGTGGTCTTCCTCCTCCGTTGAGTATGCCGTGAGTCACTGCATTGCCTTCCTCTGCAGCAGTCATTGACTGGCTTTGACAGGATACCGCCTGGCGCGGGAGCCGCCTATTCTTCAGAAGGCACGCGGCCGCTCTGAAAGGACTACCTCAACCCCGCACCGCACAATGCGACTGTTGATGAAGCGATTCTCCTTTCGGAGCATTGTGCGGCGTGTTCGATCGGGCGTAAGTAGCTCTCCACATCTCAACGTTCCACCGGCAATAGGGAGGTGGCCCATGAGTCTCACTCTCCGACGTTGGACAACTTGGCTGATGCCAAGCATACATGCGGTACCCAGAGCGGAGCACACGGGGACAGGCCTCTTGTGGGTGACCGGTCTCCTGATCTCAGTGGCCTTTCTGTGGCCCTTCGTTTTTATTGGGTTTTTGGTGACGTTTTACTGGCCACGTCTGTGGTAGGAAAGGATCGCGGGGTCGTCAGATAGGCGGAGGAATTAAGGCATGGCTCGCTTCTTGACCGGCTTAGATAAACAGGTATTGGGATCTATTACTGTTGCTCGATAAGCATCCCGTCCAGCAACGAGACGTGTGAACGCGACTTCCGCACTGATCACAATCCGGACCTTCGTCCCGCTGTTATCGAATCTTTTTCAAAGGCACCTCACCGGCGAAAGAGACCTTGGCGAGGACGGGATGATCGGCCATGGCGGCCTGGAGTGCCTGTAGCATGGTCACCGGCGTGGTGTCGTCGGACCCAACTAAGGTTGCGTACTTCTCCTGGACCAGAGCAAAGAAGTCCGGCTGTGCGTCCTCCGGTACCCCCAGCAACGTGGCCAGGGACGCTAGATGTTCGCCTCGCCCTTGAGCCATTTCTTGTGCCAGACTCTCGAACGCGTGGCTCGCCAGATTGATGTGCTTGTTCTTCATGACCACGCCATCGTTCGTGCAGCCGGAGGTACCGGAAGAGATCCCAAAGGTTTGGCTGCCGAAGGTGCCGTTGGTGGTCGCCATCATGACCTGGGGCGCAATTTGTTTTGGCTTCCCGTAATCCATCCAGGCGAGTTTTCCCAGGCCACAGCCAGGGCCATTGTCCGGAATTGCGGCCGCTCCTATCGCAGCGACCTGAAACACAACCAAACAGCCTGCAAACTGCAGAATTACCCCGAGTCGAGTCATAGCCCCTCTCCTTTGTTTCTCCAATGTATTATTCCTAGCCTCGGTTAAGCCTAGCGCACGCGTCGGGTGTGTCAAGACGAGGGACGAATGCGCGCATCTCGTCCCAGCCGTTTGTGGCTCGGCGAACTGTTCGAGATGGTTACCAGGTGGCGACCGTCATTATGATCGGTCTTGATCCTTAACGCGCTGACGCGCTAGGGGCGGAACCGGCGGCGGTCTCCTTCGCGTTCTTTCGTGTCCCGTGCGTCATGGAAACGCTCTTGATCTGTCTACCTTCTCAGAAGCCCGACGCCCCGGCGTTGGACAACTCCCAACCATGCATCCGGTCTCCAGACCACAGCACACGGGACAGGCCTCTTGTGGGTGACCGGTCTCCTGATCTCAGTGGCCTTTCTGTGGCCCTTCGTTTTTATTGGGTTGTTGGTGACGTTTTACTGGCCACGTCTGTGGTAGGAAAGGATCGCGGGGTCACCGAGGGATCATCTGTATCGGTTCACCTTCTTCCCCTTTCGCGCCGGGAAATGGGCTTCAGCGTCTTGATTCTCCCGCCCCGGAGACCGCGCAACTTTGGGGTCGTCCTCGACGAAGACAGCCTGTCGGCCTGGTCTGAAGGCGAGGTGTTCGCTGTGTCGGCCACCGATAGGAGTAGCTGAGCCTGAGTAATGGCTTCGTTAAGAGCTTGGCGTTCTCTCTCAATCCGTTTGTGATGCGCAGCCTTCGCTTCGAATTGCGCTGCGGCTTTTAGAAGCGCTCGCAATGTGTCGTCCATTTTCATCGCTCACCTCGGTCGAGACAGCGTAGCCTTTCTCGCAGAATATAACCGTTGGCCGTATTCGGCCAACAGGGTTGCCATGGATGATTGGTCACCCTCCGTTCCTACCCTCCTTGCAAATAAGTAAGATATCGATGCAGCCGCTCCTGTTCTTGTGTCTGAACCGCGAGAAAGGCCACACCGAAGTCTTTTCCATGTGACCAACGGACCGCTGCGGAATTGATCTGAAGTGGCGTGGGATCATCGGGGAGAAATACGCGTAACAAGAGGTAATCCCCTGGATGTCCCGGATTGTCACTTTCCATTTGGCAGCCACCCATGGACAGATTCCGTAAGGTCCCTTCTCGTTGTCCGGCAAACCCGACACGCGCTTGTACGGGAAGGCGCGGAGATTTGCGTCTGTTATCCACGTCCATTTCCTCCTAATTCTGTGCCGGCGATGCGCCTGAGACCGAACCTGATTAGGCGATCCGTGGGGGAGTAACACGCTTCCATACCAGACCAGTCTTTGACGAAACGGATTGAACCACCGTCCTGCACGCGAGGATCCCGCTTCGGCTTATTTACATGAGTCCTTCAAGACAACGAGATTGCTGCTGGGGCTAGTGCCGGCCACAACAATGTAAGAGTAGATCAAGTTCCTGCGCTCTCGATCACAATAGACGTTAAAGACGGAATTATTTCCCTCCCTGTGCGTTCCAATGGGCTGGAAAAGCTTGAGGTCGGCCGTTTTCTCTTCAGCCGTCGCAGCTGACATCAATTTGGTCGTCAGGATTCCCATGATAATTCCTAGGATCAAGGCGAAAGTCAGACCAAGATTTCTTCCATCCATGGATAACTCCTTTCTGTATCTATCGTTGGCGCTGATCCCCGCGTTCGCGCTTTAGATACTATTGCACCGGGGCTTTTAGAAACGCTCGCAATGTGTCAACCATCTTCATCGCTCACCTCGGTCGAGACAGCATAGCCTATTCAGATACCTTATCCCAACCGCTACTCCTGATTTTCGGTATTGTGGCATCTGTTTTGTCTCAGAACATCATGATGGAGAGAGACGAACAGAGAACAGTCGGGGTAAGCGCTGGGCGTCCGTCGGAGGTTACTTGCTGGGCTGAATATTGTGAAGATCGAATCGAACGTAAGAGGCGCGCTGCTTCTCCTTCTTTGAAAAGCAGACGCCGTTGCCCAAAATGTTTTCCCTTTCTAATTCCAAGCTCCATTCGAGAACGAGGGTTCGCACACAATCCACAATCGCGTATACACGCGACTGATGAACAACGAGAGCGGGGGTCATGCCACTAGGAACATACGCGGCGTCTAATTGTTTTACACCGTTGGAAGGATACGGAATATAAAGGAGATCTTGTGCGCGATACTTCTCAAGCAAATGCTCGATCTGTGCTACAGGTTGAGTGAAATATTTCCAGGACACGGTTTCAGCGGTCTGTGTGTCAGGAAATGTCAATGGGATCCATCCCTTGACAGGATCACGGGTCTTCATCTCTCCCTTGACATGTCGGTACTCCGGTATCACTTCTTCAGGTTTATACCCGTGCAGTTCCTTCTGAATCCACTCACGGCATTCCCCGGCATTGAGTTTGGTTGCAATAACCAACGCCTTGCGAAGCACATCGGTAAGTCTTGATTCGGTAGTCATGACATCCTGCTGAAGCTCCAACACCAAGGACGACATAAAAGATCTTTTTCCTAGGGTAGGCATTGTCTACGAATGAGGGTACAACATCCCCGCCTCTAAAAAAATACGGCGAGTTGTCTGAGACTTCGATCAGAAAAGGATAGCAGTTGATGGTAAGGCGTCAATCCGGGTCGCTGAATAGTCGGTACAAAGGGAAGTGATGGCGCTCAGACACCCGAGCTACTTAGCCATAGCGACGCCCGGGCTTAAGTCCTAAGGCAACCTTGCGCTCGTCGCAACGCAAATTACACCCATCAGAAGCCGAATCCATCAGTTGAGCCCGAATCCAGTATAGGGTTCTCGTTCTCGCCCATCCTCGCGGCCTGGATTTAGGGCAAAAGTCTGGCATTCACCTACATCAAAAAAACAGTTTCACTGACAGCCGAATGCACGCGAGCCCTCGTATGTTATATGAGGGTTTCCATACCCCTCGAACGCCTTCTCCCTGTCCATGGCGACTGATCCAAAACGCATGGCAAGCAGAATATTCTCTGGCCAAGTAGAACTCCTCTACAAGGGGGCGTTCGAGGCCTATCTCGCTACAATTGTCAACGCCACCATTCTCGCTTATGTCCAAAGTCCTGTTATTAGAGCGTCAACCGTTATTTCTTGGTTAGTTTATGTGCTTGTCGTTACCGCCGCACGAGCCGCTTTGGTATACCGCTATTGGCATTCTCCAGATCGTATCAACAATAGCGGTCAATGGAACCTGGTCTATATCGCGGGAGTAGTCTTGGCAGGGATGGGATGGGGCCTAGGTGGGCTTCTGCTGTATCCACCCGAGGATATTTTTCATCAGGTCTTCTTGGTCTTCATGCTTGGGGGGATGGCAGCGGGAGCAGTGGGTGTCTTGGCCTCCCGCATGGAAGCCTTTCTGTCCTTTGTTGTGCCTACACTTCTGCCAGTGATGATTCTCTTATTCATGCAGCACGATAGTGCGCATGCCACTATGGGCGTCATGGTCTTAATCTATCTGTTGGGTCTACTATGGACTGCCAAGCGCCTGCATCGGTCCATCGCCTATTCCTTGCATCTTGGAACCGAGAATGCGGACCTCGTCAGCAACCTCCAGATTGCCAACGAACAGCTACAGAGTCTCAGTCAACTGAAGTCCTCCTTTGTGTCGACAGTGGCTCATGAATTGCGGACGCCGCTCACTTCAATCAAGGGCTATGTAGAGAATGTGCTCGATGGATTCTACGGGGCTTTAAATCAGCAGCAGGTCTATCATCTGGAGCGGGTCGCATACAACGTTGATCGCTTTGCACGACTCATCAACGATCTCCTGGATCTGTCGCGAATCGAGGCGGGCCGCGTCGAATTGAATAGAAGCCCTGTCCTCGTTACTCAGCTACTGGCCGATATTATGGATTTTTTTCAGCCCACGGCAGACCGCAAGGGTGTCGTGCTGCGCACAAATCACTTAGGCATGCGAATGATAGATGGCGACAGGGACAAGCTGATCCAAATCTTGACAAATCTCGTTCAGAATGCCCTGAAGTTTACATCACCTGGCGGTGAGATCCGAATAGAGATAACCGCAAGCACCGGCGAAGGGTTTGTCCAATTCGGGATTCATGACACTGGATGCGGTATCCCGGTTGAAGAACTAGATAAGGTGTTCGATGGTTTCTATCGTGGCCGATCCGTACCGTCTCAGCAAGGCGGGGCTGGATTAGGGTTGGCAATTACAAAAAGTCTGGTCGAATTGCACGGCGGGAAAATCTGGGCCGAGAGCCAGATAGGCCGTGGCTCTTCTTTTTTCTTCACCATCCCAACGGGAGGGGGCGGGCAGCAAGCTGATGCCTGAGAAGGCATCCTTCCTTTCTCGTCGTTGACCACTCACACCTCCGTTTCCTTCCTGCCGTTTTCACGAGATTTCACAATGTACCTCGCGAGTTTTCGCAAATCGCGAGTGATCACGATTCGTTGTTTTCCGTTCTCCCACTTTAACCCGCTGATATTTCATCGTCTCACTGGTCGCATGTGCGCGCCCAGTCATCGCATCAGCGGCTTGCCTCTTGCCCAGTAATAATAGAGGGACAAGTTCGGGTAGATGGCATCGATATTATTCTGCCCAGCAATCGTGAAGAGACAGCCGACCGCTCCAACCAATGCTCCGCTTGAGCTGTGGAAGAACTTGTACTGGAGGGTCGGTTGGACGCCAACCAAGGCGTAACTTGTTGGGACAACGTTCACAGTCTTCCCATCCAGGCGCCAGGAGAGCCCGTTCAGCGTGACAAGCTCCACATTGTATCCGAATCCTCGGTTGTCATTGAGAATGTGCTCAATGACCAAGCGCCCATTAATGATATCTCCAGGATAGGTGTTCATACCGGCCGTGTTACCGGGTGCGGTATAGGTGTAGAACACACCGCCGCTGATCCGGAAGGGCCGAAGGTTTTTCCGGAACATCACCCCTTCGGTGAACGAGAGCGCCCCGAACCGTGTCGCGGGCAGACGCCCAAGCGGAGAAAAGCCGCCCGGAATGCCCTGTGTGCCCGCCCACTGGCTGCTGGGCAACGCGATCTGCGAATAAATGGTCATCGCGAGGGGCGCCAGCCGTCCGGGTCCTGCACGACCGGGCGGTACTTCAGATAAATGGTCGTGTCACCGAGGCCGGTCTCAGACTGGGTTGTCTGTCCGCCGGAGCTATTCGCTTGGCTGGCTTCCCAGTAGATGCCGGAAAGGGCAACATTCAGTTCAACATGGTTGGTGATGCCGTAAGCAAAGATGCCAGTTGGCGCGACCGCCTTCAAATCGACCGGTGAATCCGACGAAGTGGTGCTGAACTGGTTACCAAACTTCTTATCGCCGATTTCGCCAAAGACAAAGGGTTGAAACAGAAATTGTCCTTTGGGCTGGATATCGACGCCGGAAAGAAGGATGGGGCCGTTTGCCATGGGGTTCCAACTCTTACGGTATTTCTGAATCTCCTCCTCGGTAGGAACCCAGTCCCACGCGTCAGCCGGGTATGGCCGCAGCGACAGAAGCGCCAAGAGCAGTAAGAACCCAGTCGATTGTGATTGAGAGAAAACCATGAACTTTCTCCTCCCGGAACGACACTGTCTGACGGCACGGATCAAAAGGCTCACCCAGTGATTCCAGGGAGACGATAGCAGTAGACCGCCTCGAGCTGGTGGTACGGATCGACGATGCTGGAGTCCACTGCAAAGCGAGGGCCTTGAGTAAAACTGTTTTGGTCAAGGACAGTCTTGGAGTCAGAATGAACTAAATGAACTAATTGTGGAACACCCTCGATGCTCTCTAGGCCCTCCCAAACTTCAGAAAAAAAGCTGCTATCCACACCATTAATACACCCAAAATACGATTGAAGACAGCGACATCAGGTGAAGTGCCAGGAGCAGAGTAGAGATAGCCCAGAATGATGAGTACTGTACACGCTCCCGCAACAACAAAGGTCAAATATCCGAGGGATGACCAGCGTGTGAGCCCAAGAGGAAGTATATACAGCGCCCACATTGCTATTCCCACGGGAGTCATCAAATCCAAGACGAACACAATCACGATCAGCGCCACGACCACAGCCGTCAATGAGTGATCTGCGTTCTTCTGTTCGTCCATCGAAGAGTGGAGTCTAGTCGGTTCCCTAATTCTCCTGCCGGTAGACGAATCGTTTTCTACTTGTTCGAATACGAGGAGAAGTCTCTATTTTCAGAAATCACAATTGCTGAACATTCAGACCCCTTCTGCTCTCCTAAACGATTTGCTACCTGTTGCAACTACGAACGCTTCATCTTCTACCTTTGAGATGACACTGCTTCGGCCATTGCCCCCGCTACCGATTCGGCGACAGCTTCCGCCCAAGATCATTGAGGTGATCATCTCGTTCGCGTTCGCATGGTATCTCCTGCGTTGAAAAAAGGCGGGGAAGGATGCTGGGATAGTCGATCTCCGCTTGCATGACCTGTGGCACTGTGCGGCTACTGCGCGCTCTTACCGACTATCGAACGGAGCTAGGAGGGCCCGGAAGGGTGATTCCGTAAGGGGCGATCCGCAAGGTGGCGCCCGGAAGCGTGATTCCGTAAGGGGCCATTGGCGAGCCGATCGAGGACCCAAACGGAGTCGGTGCCGGAATGAAAAAGCTCGGCCCTTCCCCTGGCCTCCAAATCGTCCCGCCGCCTGCTGTCGGAGCGAGGAAGGCTGGCGCTTGTCCCGGCCTGATTGCGATAGCTCCACCATTCGGCGTGGGAGTGACGACGGCCGGGGCTTGCCCCGGAGTGATGAGCGTGCCTCCGCTGATCTGAGCATCAGCCACAGGGACGACAGCAAATAGGATAACAAGGAACAGCATGATGATCATGGCTCTCTCCACTCGTTGCAATGGCCCGAAGAAGGAGCGCAGGCGGGTAATAGTAGGGCGAGCACAAGAGGAAAGCCGACCTGCATGCACCACCATACCATCATAGATCATGGTGTGTCGGGGTGTTTTGGCACCAGGTTGGCACCAATTGCTATTGATTTTGGTTCTGGCGGAGCTTCTCCAGCTCCTCCACACTTAGAGCGCCAATTCCGTACTGGAGTGCGTGATCTGTCCTTTGCATCGTGTCTGATCCAAGTGCATAGGAATATTCGATAACATTAGACTTGAGAATCGTAAAGTTGGGTGCAATCGATAAGGACTCCCAATTCAGTCTTTGACTCGGGGGCGATACATAAACGAAAGACCATGACACTCAGCGCATCTGCTTCTCCAGAGAGGGTATGACCTGGGGATCACCCATGATGTCCAGGCCGAAGCGTGGGTTGTCGTCCATTTGATTGGCGTAGAGTCGTCCAGTCGGCGCATCAATATCAGCCATAAGCATGGTGGTTTCCTTCGACTTGATTGTCACCGCATACTCTTCGCCGCTTCCACCGCGGATCATGGGATGCCACACTACCACTTTGTATGTGCCCGGGGGTATGTCACCGATCTTGAAATGTCCCTCCTGATCCGTAACCGCATAGTAGGGATGGTCCACGACAAGCCCCCAGCTCTCCATGTACGCGTGGAACCCACATTGCATCACAAACACTCGCCGCCCCTTGTGCATCTCAATATTTTGCACCATCGCTTCCCCAGGGTGATGCTCCTGCTTTCCTGTTTTCGTCACATTCTCTTTCACGTAATCGGGATACATCAGCAGGGGACTATTGAACAAGACCCGCGGGCCAAACCGCGAGGTCTCGTAGGCTTGGATATCGTGAAAGACCGGGTCCATATTCACCACTTCAATCGGCCGCTTGTCCCAGACCACGGAGATAAACGGCTTGAAGGTGCAATCGATGGCTTCAATGCGGGGAGTCTGAAAGCTGATCGGCTTTCCTCTTGCCACTTCTTCCAGCATCACCACGACATCCCGAAGTGCTCCCTGGGCCTCAATATGGAACGGCTGCAGCAGGCGCCATCCCGCTCCGTTTGAAATCCTGCCACAATAGACCGCGTCCGGAAACGTGACCAGTTTGTACCCCATCGGCTTCGGCACGTCTCCAATAAGTTTCACACTACCGGTGAGGGTCCCGCCATTCGTGATAGGGACCTCTTCATACGCACTAGCAGCTTGTCCCACTGCAACACACAGAATCGGAACAAGAACAGCCATGAGAGTTCTTGGCAAACAGACAATCATGGTATCCTCCTTGAATTACGCGAAGGCAGCAGTTGAGTCCCCCTTTGGCAGCTGAGGGCAGTCAAAATGCTCATTATCTCTACTGGCGGGCAAGGCGCTAGAGCTTCAAAACCTTTCAATTCCCTCCGCACAAGGCTCAAAGAGAACGTTTGTTTAGACGTGAGACATCGCAAGAGGTCTATCAAAACTTGGCGTCTGCCCCAGCCTATGACCCGCGCCGATATTTACATTCCGTTTACCCAGATTGGTGACCCAGCGGAATAGTGATCACGATCCCACCCATGACGTCATTCATCTTGAAATCCCGTTTCGGGCTGTTGGGATGTGCGTTGTGGCAACCGATACAAGCCTGCGTGACGGCCCGGTCTGCATAGACTGCTACGAACAACCGTTCCTTGCCACTTGTGATGATGCCGGTATAGGGACGTTCCGGGTCCGTCTGGACCTCTTCAAGACCTTTGTCCTCGAATTCAGTGGCTGGCCTATTTTGCTTGTTAATTGGCCAGAGACCCATCAGGCGGTATCGGACCTTCGTACCGGTCTTCGCGGCGAGGTCGCTCGACTCCATAAAGAACTGTGCAGGTAAAGGTAAGGTATTGGCGGCCCGCCAGTTTTCTGAGGCGACGAGAGTCCCCTTTTTCTGCAGTCGCTCAACGACGTGGACCGTGTAGAAAGTCCGGTCGGCTTCGATTACCGCGTGTATATAGTCAGTCACGGTCTCTGGAGGGATGCCCATCGGAGTGTCCGAGCCCTTCTCACCGGAGGAGCTGCCCCAGAAAGTCAGCACCGCGATTGTCGCAAGCAGTGCCCCGGACGCTAGGGTTCTGCTCAGCGCAGCGAGCAGATTCTTCAGTGCAAGGCCAAGCGCCACGCGTATGTCGTTCAATGCTCTCATAGGCAAGCTCCTTTTTTTACTTCACCTCTGCTGCTTTGCGACTATAACTAGACCCACGACTTGAGTCAACTTTCACTTCGGAGCAAACGCTTTGAGCACCCAGACATTGTGCTACCATCCTGCTACCAGGCCAAGGCATCCTGATTCAGTTTGGGAACTAGTGTTGATTGTGCCAGGTGGTTCGTTGCATGCGGTCCTCTTTATGACTGACCTTCGTCCATCGCAATTCGCTATCCGCAAGAGCGATGCCAATGCTAATGAGCCGAAATGACCAGAGCGTTTCCACGTGATCGAGAGATCCTGTAGCCTTCTGCTACAGACTTCGTTCTCCAATCTTCGGAAACAAGCCGTTCGCCACTGATACCGCAAGTCTTTGATTCAAAAGAAACGGCTGGGAAAGAATTTGGGGTGAGTGACGGGTTTCGAATTACTTAGACGTCCACCGCAACTGTCGAACATCGTGAGAATTCTGCATCGAGTGGGCAGACAAGGCAAGCCAAGCCAAGATTGGCCACCTGTCCGCAACTCCGCAACCCAGGCGCAACCTGCTTCGCGCCGGTGGGCGGTGCTCGGATTCGAGCCAGCAGATCACCCTCCTCTCGATTGCAGGGAACGGCCTGGCAGGATGAGGCCTAACGCCCCAGGCCGTTCTCCGATCCTGCCGCAAAACGCTACGTTCGACGCCGCGATGACAACATTGAGGCCGGAAGACCAACACTTCCCCGCAGGCACATCTGATGCAGTAAGATTCACACGAATTGGTGTGTGACGATGCCTGCTCCTCTACTAGACATTCAGAATCTCATCTTCGAGGTGGATCGACATCCCATTCTCGACAGCCTGAACCTCGCAGTCCAAGCTGGACAAATCCATGCGCTTCTCGGAGCCAACGGTTCAGGCAAGACCACATTGGCCTATGTCTTGATGGGCTGCGATGGCTATGCGCCGAGTGCCGGGAGTATTTTGTTCAATGGCACCGATCTCCTGCCCCTCAAAATGCACGAACGGGCCAAGCTGGGGATTACCCTTGCGTGGCAAGAGCCGGCTCGATTCGAAGGTGTCACAGTGCGCGAGTACCTGAGCTTGGGCAAGTCAGATTGTGATCCAGAACCGATGTTGAGACAGGTCGGTCTCGATCCGGACCGTTATCTGAACCGGCGAGTAGATAAGGCGCTTAGCGGCGGGGAACGACACCGGATCGAGTTGGCCTCAGTCTTATCGATGAAACCGAATCTCGCCATCCTCGACGAGCCGGCCGCAGGAATCGACATGCTCTCGATCAATCATATTATTGACATCATTCGCGCATTGAAAGAAGGTGGCGGTTCCGTCCTGCTGATTACGCACCAGGAAGAGGTCGCGCTCATCGCCGATCGAGCCTCGCAACTCTGCGCCGGCCGCATCATTTTTTCAGGCGGTCCTCGGGAAGCCGTGGATCATTTCCGTGGCCGGACCTGCGTCCGTTGCGATGGAGAAGTATGTAACTATGTCCGAGCTTGATGAACTCAAAAAGACCTTGCCGATGGTCGGAGCCGAACCGGCGATCCTCGACGATACACACATCGCGCATGTCGTGGCGCACGGGCACCGCATCCTTAGTCAGCGGACCGTTGCGGGGCTCCGCGTCGAGATGGAAGAGACATCTGAGGCCATCATCGGGAAATTGGTGATTGAAGCCGGTGCGCGGATCTCTGAACCGATCCATATGTGCTTCGGTCTGGCCCATCCAACCGGCGTGCAGCAGATCAAGATCAACGTACAAGTACTCGAAGGAGCCCATGCGCGCGTGCTGTCACACTGTCTCTTTCCCTTCGCGAAAGCGGCAGAACATCGGATGCAGGCTGTCATGGAGATCGGCTCCGGTGCCTCGTTGACCTATACGGAGGGCCACTACCACGGTCCCCACGGTGGCATGCAGGTTCTTCCCCACGCGACGATCAAGATCGGAAAAGGCGCGCATTATTTTTCAGACTTCTCCTTGCTGTCCGGCTCGGTCGGTAGTCTCGACATCGATTATCTCGTTGAGGTCGAGGAAGAAGGCCTTGCCGAACTCAGCGCGAAGATCTTTGCACACAAGACCGATCGAATCATGCTCAAGGAAGCGGTGATTCTTCGTGGGGAACGATCACGAGGTCTCATCAAAACGCGTGTCGTACTGGAGGACGAGGCGCGCGCGGAGATCACCGGGATCACCGAAGCGTATGCGAAAGGTGCGCGCGGCCACGTGGATTGCATGGAAATCGTGCAGGGCCAGGCTCACGCCAGCGCGATTCCCATCGTGAGAGTCTTTCACCCGGAGGCGAAAGTCACTCACGAAGCGGCGATCGGGAGCGTGGACAAGAAAGAACTGGAAACGCTGATGGCGCGCGGGCTCAGCCCGGAGCAAGCGGTCGAACTCATCGTGAGCGGGATTCTCCGGTGACCTGATATCCCGGCTGAGAAGACAAAACTGAACCCGCGTTGCCCTTCTTGCAGCGTGCAGTAGCGCGGACAAACGTCGCACTGGATGCGTCCATCCTCGAGTCGATGCCAATATTTCGTCGGCACGATCGTCGACGGCTGTGAGGTTGTCATGACAGGCTCCCTTGAGATCACGGCCGTGTGCGAGCATTATGCCCATCAATTCCATTTGAGAATGGATGTACCCTTCCACCGAGCGATCGCCTCATGCTGACGATTGACGGTTCCCGCTATTCCGGCAGTGGTACCATCGTGCGACAGGCGGTCGCTTTCTCCGCCCTGACCAGTCAGTCGATCCACGTGGTCAAGGCCCGAGCGAAGCGGGACAAGCCCGGGTTGCGTCCGCAGCACATTCGCGTCGTTGAAGCCATCGCCGAACTCGTCACTGGATGCGCCGAGGGACTGGCGCAAGGCTCCCAGGAATTCACGTTCTGCCCCGGCCCGCTCAAGACGGGACGGCACTATAGTTGGGACATCGGCTCTGCCGGCTCCACGACCATGCTGAGTCTCGGCATCCTGCCGGTCCTGGCCTTCGGGGGATCGCGGGTTACGGTTGAATTGCGAGGAGGCCTCTTCCAGGATTTTGCCCCGTCTGTTTTTCATCTCCAGCAGGTGCTGCTCCCGATGCTGCACAAGATGGGACTCCATACGGAAGTCGAGATTGGGCGGCCAGGCTACGTGCCCCGCGGTGACGGCATACTCCATCTCGCCGTGAAACCTCTCACTGAACCTTTCCGAGCCATCGCCAATGAAGAAGCGGGCCCCGTCACACGAGTATGGGGCATCGCCCTCTCCTCTCACCTCGAAGAACGGCGGGTCAGCCAGCGGATGGCGGACGCCGCACAAGATGTACTCGCCAAGGCCGACTATCAGGCTGAGATCGAGGTTCGCCATGATACCGAGTCTCTGCAGCGCGGTGCCGCGCTGGCACTTTTTGCCGATCGCAAAGGAACCTGGCGCCTCGGTGCAGATCAGGCAGGAGCGTTGAGAAGAAGCGCGGAGTCTATCGGCATGCACGTGGCCAATCAGTTGCTCGACGATCTCAAGTCCGGTGCGACGCTGGACCGGTTTGTTGCAGATCAGATCATTCCGTTTGCTGCCTTGGCGTCAGGCGAGAGTCAGTTCATCATTCCGACTATTACCGATCATGTGTTGACGAGCGCCTGGCTGGCTGACCTATTTATTGGCGGTCACGTCAGGACCGACGGTCAGCGACTGGTCATCAACGGAGTTGGGTTCTGGCCAAATCGCGACCACACGACGAGTTAGCGAGAGCTTTGCTCCTTATGGATATGCTTCACCAGGCCAGTCACCCCCCCCGCTTTATGGCCGATGCGATGCTCGGTCGCCACGATGGCTGCGCAGCCTCGGGTACGACACGCCCTATGAGAAGGTCATCTCGGACGAGGTGCTGATCGAGCGTGTGATCGGGGAGAAACGGTGGTTGCTCACTCACGAAGGATACTTGGCAGAACGCAAAGTGCTCCGCGATCGCCACACCTTGATCGCGAGCGATGACCTTGAAGGCCAGTTGCGGCAGTTCCATCAGGACCTCAAGATCAATTTCGGGCATCACTTATTTCCTCAGCGCCGCTTGGACCTCCGTCGCTTGTGCACAAGGCACACACCTGGTCGCCGCCGGGAGTGCCTCCAGCCTAGACTGAGGGATGTCCTTTCCACAGGTCTCACATCGTCCGTACTGACCAGCCTCCAGTTTGACAAGAGCACGGTCGATCGCCTCAATCTCGGCCTTCGCTCTCTCATCCAGACGATCGAGCAGCTGAATCATTCTCTCCTCCTGCCCTCGCTCCTCCGCCTCGCTTTCGACGTCACCTTCAAGCCAGAGCAGCTCGTCTTCGGCCTGGGCGGCCTGACGGAAGAGGTCGCGCCGTTGTCCTGAAAGCTTCTTGCGAACATCTTCAAGCGGAAGCATCCCCACATCCCTCCTGCACAACGTCAGCTACAGCACTTTGCCATTTTGTCTTTCATAGCCTCTCTGTCAGCCTTGACAACTGCTTCGACATCCGCCTTTTTTTCCGCCATAAACCGTTTGCCACGCTCGATGGTGTCATCGAGGGCTGCTCGTGCCTCGTGAGCCTTCTCCAAAACTTCTTCCTCGGCCCTTCTGGCGTACCCTTTCAATGCCTGGCGCGTTTCTTCGCCCGACTTCGGGGCGAGAAGGATACCCGCGACCACCCCCGCAACGGCACCGCCTAAAAATGCAAGTGCAATGGCCTGTGCTGAACAACCGTTGTCCCGGCTCTCCATAATCGTTCCTCCTTTGCTTGAAAAGCGAAGATCCTCGGGCTCAAGAGCTGCTTTGTCGTACAGGGCGAGGACCGACCGACGGCAGTCGGTGACATCGTCCGGAAGCTGGCCGAGACGAAGACCATCGTGACGGCGATCGATGCCATCTGCGTCGGCGAAGGTCGATAGGAGCCCTCCTGTGGGTCAAGCCGATGCGTGCCATCTGGATTGCGCGTACAAGCTTCAGGAATATGCCGGACGGCCACGGCGCAAACGGTCGGAGAGAAAGGCGACCTGGCCGGGGCGGAAGCAAGTGTATCGCCGCTACGACGCGAGCAGGATTGCTTCAGATCTGCTAACGACGCGCAGGAGGGCGCAAACTTGATTCAATCGTTTCTCATGTCTGCAAGCGTCTCTCCCCTCCCACACCACTCGGGGCGATCCGGAAACGAGCCGCGGGAGAGTGGGCAGGCTCCCGGAATATCTCCGGCAACTTCGCGAAGGCCCTGCCGTGCCGTCTTCACGGGAGGGCCGCTCAATCCCCCTCCACTAGGACCAGTATTCCAGCGCTTTCATGTACCCGAATACGAGATCCCGTCGTGCAACAATGCCGACGAGTCGCGGACCTCTGACCACTGGCACCCTGGTCACATGGCGGTCCTGAAACAGGTTCCCCAGCGACTCAAGTGCCATATCTTCTGTGATGGTGACGACATGCGGCGTCATAATCTCGCTCACCATAACCTTCCGAGGATCCCTTCCTTCAATCATGAGCTGGAGCAAATCGTACTCGCTCACCAACCCGACGAGCGCGCCGTCCTCCTCCACCACCGGAAGGCTCCCAAAATTGCGTTCGCACATGAGCCGCGCGATTTCGGCTGCTGTCGTACGGCAGTTGCATGTCACCACATTGTCCTCCATGAGGTCACGCACCATCAGGCTGCGAGGGTCCCGCCCCTTGGCGATCCATTCTGTTTGTCTCATGTTTCCTCCTTCACGCGTGGCTGGTCGCGCCTACCACTTGGGAGTCTCGATGTTGTAATTGAGGTAATCCCGAAGGACGTCACGGCGCGCGATGATCCCGATCAATGCACCCTGCGCATCGACAACCGGCACGCGGATCAGATTGCTCTTGAGAAAAACATGGATCAACGTCCCAACCGTCATATCGGGCAGGACCGAATAGGGGTTCGGGCTCATCACGTCCTGTGCGGACCGTTCGCTCCACTTCTCTCCCCTCTCGAGGGAGGCCAGCAGATCATACTCGCTGACGATTCCGACCAGCCGGTGCTTGTCATCGACGATTGGGATTGCGCCGAATGATCCTTCCATCATCATGGATGCAAGATCATAGGCACTGGTTCCTTGACGAGCACATTGCACGTCTTTTTCAATGAATCGAGCCAGGGGCAGCGCGTCAAACCCCGGCTTCCCGTGTCGTGGGAGATCCTTCTTCCCGGTAGTCATGGAGGCTCCTTTCAGACCGCATAGGCGGTACCCTGATCCGAGTGATTTGTCGGGCTACCCCGGTACACCCAACCCTCTGCAACCGAGCGGCCAGCTACAGGAACTAAATCATTCCAAGTCCAGGTATGCGCGTGAAGCAACTCCGGATGGTGCCTTCCATACGACCAGTACGGGATATTGAGGAGATATTCCCCTTGAGATCCTATTTCCACATAGAACCACTGCGTTCAGAGCCGGGAATCGGTTTACTCCGCTGCGCCTCGAGTTTGGCAAATTCCTCCAGGAGTTTGCGTTGCTTGGAGGTCAAATCTGTCGGCGTTCGGACCTCCACAATGCCCATCAGGTCGCCCTTTCCCTTTCCATCAATCCGGGGCATCCCTTTCCCTGGAATGCGAAGCGTCGTCCCCCTTTGCGTACCTGCGGGAACCGTCAGCCGGATGGCCTCTCCGCCGAGAGCAATCAGCGGTACTTTGATGCCGAGTGCCGCATCGGGAAACGTGATCGGAACCACGGTATAGAGATCATCACCCTGGCGCTGAAAGGACGCGTGCGGTCGAATATGGGGCCGGATCATCAGATCGCCCGGCGGGCCGCCGTTGGCGTTTGGCTCACCCTGCCCGGAGAGGCGGACAACCATCCCATCATCCACGCCGGGTGGAATCTGCACCTTGAGGGTATACGGCTTGAACTCGTATCCGTTGCCACGGCACGTCTCGCATGGGGACTCGATCCACTGTCCGCGCCCCTGGCAACGCGCGCATGTCGTCAGCGTCACCATCCGCACGCCCTTGCCCGTCTGCACCTGCTGTTTCTGCCCGGTTCCTCCGCAGTCGAGACAGGTGATCGGCTTCGTACCTGGGTTCGCACCGCTGCCCCCACACGTATGGCACTTCTCAGACCGGGTGATCTGAATCTCGCGCTCCCCTCCTCGGGCCGCTTCTTCAAGCGTGAGATCAAGATCATAACGAAGGTCCACGCCTCTGACCACGCCATGGCTTGGACGAGTGCGTCGGCCAAAGAAGTCGCCGAAGATACCAGACAGGTCGTCAAATCGCCCTCCAAAGAAATCGCCGAATTGGAAATCCCTCATGAGATCTTCGGTGTTCCAGCGCCCGCTCACCCCGGCATGGCCAGTCGCGTCATACTCGCGGCGCTTGGCGTCATCGGACAGCACCGCGTAGGCTTCGGCAATCTCCCTAAATTTCGCCGTGGCGTCAGAAGCCCTGTTCCGGTCGGGATGGTACTTGAGCGCGAGTTGGCGGTAGGCTTGTTTGATCTGATCACGTGTGGCGGACCGGTCCACCCCCAACACTTCGTAATAGTCGCGTTTTTCTGCGGTGGTGACCACTTGCCGTCCTTTCAGCACACGGGATACGTTTTCTTGACAAGCAAAGCCGCGGCCACCCTTGCGACATCAGGCTGAACCGTCGATAATTGAATATTATTGTCCTGAAAAGTATCAAGATGTAAGGTCTAGGACTCATTCTTGAGCAATGCCAGTCTCAACGAAGGCCATTATTAAGCACACCTGAAAATAGATGTTCTTCTGGGGAGCTTGAGGAAGAGGAATTCTGCTACAGAAGGCATTCTCCTCGCGGGGCAGAAGGCTACATCGCAAACGCCCCAACCAGACGTGAGCACGGAATCAACACGGAATCAAATGGAGGACGTTCTTCACGCCAGCAGTCGGCCGCGCTGGCATTTCTTTTGTTCGTGGCTAGTGTGGCCGGCACTCAACTGTGCGATGATGTGACGGGGAGGACGGTGGCATTTCTGCTTGGGGGCCATCCTGCTGCGAGCCGCGATCTTTTTTATATTATTCTTGTTCAACAGAGCATCACTGGAGGATGCCATGCGACTGTTACTGGCGGCGCGCTTGGCCATTTCTTCGCAATCGAATCGGCTGCCGATTAACACGCTCCAACAGTTTGCGTCACCCCGCGAACCGTTCCGGCTTTTTCCAGTCTGCATCGCGCAGGATGCCGAGGACAAAGCCGGGGAGCCATCATAAATGCCTGACAGTCCTTTGTCCGGGGAGAAAGTCTGGTCTCATTGCCAGCTCAGGACCAAATCTCAGCAGGACCCAGACGGTCCGCACGACGATTGACAACGAGCGGTCTCGTCAAGTCGCGATCAAGAACAGTCTACGAGCGACTCTCCTCGGCGGCCGTCAGCACGCTCCGCGTCATGATTTCTGAGACGGTTTCCTCACATCCCACCTGATCAATGTCTGCTGGGTCGAGCGGCACATGAGATTTCTGATAGACGGGTAACCTGAGGTTGGAAGGGTGTGACGCCAACTCCTCCATCGGGCAAGAGGCTCACAATTCCAGGAGTAAAGGCGATCACAGGCTGGCGTGTAATCTGCTCATGCTCCATGTCATGATTCGACGTGTACGGTTGCGCAAGATCCCGGTAATGGAGAGGCGCCTCATCCTGATCGCTATTGAATCATTCAGGCTCTTGATGGATCGAAATATTTGGACAGTCGATTCGGGTATCGAGACTCGATGTTGCATGACAAGTCGCCCTAAAAAAATAGCGTGAGGCACACAATGGACAACTCGCCGCACCCTACAATCACGGACCATCTCTCTCGGTTAGTTCTTTTGCTGCCCTTCGTCTTATCAGCGCTTCAGCTCCATGGCTTCCACTTCTCATTGGCATGCGGGATGCTCCACTCAACTAGTCGGAGACAGGGACGCTCCGAGAGCGAGTCAGTGGATATTTGACCCTAGCGACTCAATATTCACCTGATGAAAATCATGATCACCATAGAGATTGCTCTCATCGCGGTTCTGATGGCCTCCTCCTCGCTCTCCTGGGCCTTGGACGGGTCGGAAGATTCTTCCAATCTTCACCATGAGTCAACAGCCTTGGAGGATGCCGAACGGGGCCGCAGCATCTACCACAAAATCGGTGGTTGCCATTTCTGTCACGGATATGATGGCCACCTGGACAAGCGTCCTCGCTTATCCCCCAAGCTAGCTCATGAGATTGCCCGGTTAGCCCCGCCGCCGGCCAACCTCCGAGATCCGGAAAGTCTCAAATCACAAGATGATGACCAGCGTTTTCTTTCCATCAAATTTGGACATCCGAGCACCGCGATGTTTCCCAAGAGATTTTTGAGGGACGAAGAAATTATGGACTTGATCGCGTATCTGGCGGTACTCCGTAGTCAGGCGGCTGGGCCAAGCCGCAATCGACCTTAAGAATGGACCTAGAGGTGTCCACTATCGCGCGACCAATGCGCCAATCATTGTGGCTCTACAGCCATTCCTTGAGCGTGCCGTGTTGACTCTTTTGAGAACAGAACCCATAAAGGAAAACATGGCGGGATTCATCCATTGCTTTTGGCCTTGCTGTTTTTTCGGCTCCGCAAAGCGGTTCTCTTGACTTCCTCAGGATTCCGCTTGGTCTTTTGCGGACAGGGCACGATGGCCTCTTCGAGCAGTTGCTTCAATGACCAGGACATGACAGGGACTCGGGATCGTCATAAGCCTCTCCCACAAGATCATGCGATCGCTCGATGCCCGCAAAAGGCCCCGATCGTCTTCATCACCTCCTCATAAGGGAAGCTCTGAACCCCTGGTCTCCATTGCGCGCAGCACGATATCGCTAATAGAGACAAAAAGACGGCGTGATCCGCCTACTTCGATCACAACGCACTCAAGGATGGGCCATACCGCACTCACTCTGTCGTGCCGTCCGATTGGATCGGCCGGAAGGCGCTGTGCTTCGCCGCCTCGGCGATAGGCTCAGCTCCCGAGACTTTATGTCTCCAAGATCACGACGGTCTCACCATTAACCCTGAAATATCAACGCGTTCTGTTCAGAAGATCCGTTGTCGTCATTCTGATTCAGGATGGCGTGCTCAGCAGCACGTCCCTGGGGACCGAATGTATGTACTTGAGGACGATGCGGTTTCCAGGGAAGTCACGTCAACATATTCAACTGCTTCACAAGAGGATATGTTGCGGATTTTTGAAGCGGATTCGGTCATTGCCTTGTGACCATTCCGGATACTGTTACGTCGGGCATTTTCAGGTTTGGAGTAGGAAGAGAGAAAAGAATATTTTTTTAGCGGCAAGAGTTACCAAGGAGTTGCCGTGGCGTTACCATTGAAGGGGATATGATCTACAAGTTATTGAAAGATGGTGGGCCGTGCACGGATCGAACCTGCGGCCCGCTGATTAAGAGTCCCACCGTAGACGTACCTCACACTCAGCATGACGAATCGTCAGCAAAAGGGGAAGATTCGTGATGGCACACGTCATCCAGGTTGGCACCAAGCAACAGTGACTATACCTTGAGGCGAACTTTCACGTTTCTTTTTCCCGCCGTGCGCAGGCACAGTGACGCCCGTAGGAAATGGGGTGAGACTGAGGGTCCAACCCTTCGGAGCATAACGGAACTATGCCGGTCTGTATCGCATGCCGACGCGGCACCGTGGAGAGGGTTGACAACCGATTGAACACGCGCAAGAATCACGCGCCAGTTTTTGGGCCGTCTGCCCGCAATCGCCCTGGAGCCTGAGTTCCCCTTGACCGCGATCTCGCAGCCAGCGAAGTGAGCCGGTAGCCAAGAAGCGAGCATGCTCATGGGCGATACAGTACAGAGTGATCGCGACCGGTCGTTCTCTTACTTCACGATCGACCGGGCTTCGGACGCGATCTTCTGGATCGACTCGCACGCTCGCTGCCACCGCGTCAACGAAGCGGCCTGCCGCATGCTGGGGTATGCGTCCGAGGAGCTTCAATCCATGACGATCCACGACTTCTGTCCCGAGCACCCGATCGAAGGATGGCGGGAACATTGGGGGCTGCTGAAGGCCAGCAAGGCTAGGATGTTTGAGACCCGTCTGCGCGCCAAAGACGGTCGCCTCATCCCCGTCGAGATATCCAGCAACTACCTCGAATTTGAAGGAAAGGAATATACATGCGCCTTCGCCCGGGATTTGACGAGACGGAAGCAGGCAGAGGCGGTGGTCGCGCAACTCCAACGTCAGAACGAACTGATCTTGAATGCCGCCGGCGAGGGCATCTTTGGCCTGGACTTGAACGGGAATCACACCTTCGTGAACCCCGCAGCGGCGGGCATGTTGGGATTCGCTCCGAACGAACTGCTTGGCCGGCACAGCCATAGCACTTGGCATCATACGAAGCCAGACGGCAGTCCGTATCCGGCCGAGGAGTGTCCGATTTACCGAGCGTATAAAGACGGCCAGTCTCACTGGGGAGACGACGAAACGTTTTGGCGGAAGGATGGCACGAGTTTTCCGGCTCAGTATACGAGCACACCCATTCGCGACGAAGCGGGCGTTCTCCTGGGAGCGGTGGTCACCTTTCTCGACATCACGGAGCGCAAGCGGATGGCCGCGCAGCTTCTGCAGGAAGCCAAGCTAGCGGAAGTAGCGCGCATGTTGGGCGATATCGGCCATGACATCAAGAATATGCTGATGCCCGTCCTGACCGGCGCCCAGCTCTTGCAAGACGAAGTCGCCGAGCTGTTCGATCGGGTGCGTGCGCTCGGGGAGACCCAGATCGAGGACAGACGAACCATGGCCACCGAACTCTTGAACATGATCACCGGCAACGCACAGCGGATTCATGACCGCGTTCGGGAAATCGCCGATGCGGTGAAGGGAGCGACCAGCCCGCCGCAGTTCGCCCCCTGTCAGGTGGCGAAGGTAGTGTCCGATGTCATGGATACCCTCCGCCAGTACGCGGGTCAGAAAGGGGTGACGCTAGAAACTGAGGGGCTGGAGGTGTTGCCAGCGATTCAGGCGGACGAGCGCCGTCTGTTCAACGCCTTCTACAATCTCATCAATAACGCCATCCCGGAAGTGCCGGCGGGAGGGTCTGTCACCGTTCGAGGGCAACGCGACACGCAAGGAAAGACTCTCCACCTGTTGGTCGCGGACACAGGTCGAGGCATGCCGCCGGAGATCCGCGACAGCTTGTTTACCCCCAATGTCGTGAGTCGGAAACCCGGAGGGACGGGACTGGGAACCAAGATCGTGAAGGACGTCATCGATGCGCATGGAGGTACGATCAGGGTGGAGAGTGAGCAAGGGAGGGGCACGACGTTCCATATCGGGTTGCCCATCGCCAGACCGCAGTGACGGCCTCTGTTCGATCTGATTCCCCTCGTCGTCAGGACGAATCGACGCCACCTCGCGCTCTGATTACTATGCCTCCTGGTTCGCACTTGCTGGCCGCACCCCGCTAAATTGCTTACGCTCACGATTACCCGATGAGGATGATCACATGATTCAGGGGTAGTCCAGATCAAGGAAAGTGTAACGGAAGGTCTTGGTTCGCCAAGAAATCGGCAATTGAAAGCCCCAACCCAGACGCAACCAATCTTTTGCTTCCTCTGACACTTGTTCCCTGCAAGGGGATCACTAATTGAATACGATACTTCAATAAGAGATCGGATGTCATAAATCATCTCTGAGCCATGACTCACGTCAGGCCGTTGTATATCGCACCGCTTTCTCAGGACGCCGTCGAAGCCGGATATCTGATCCTTCGTGATGGTTCTACCGCTACAATCCGCGTCGCTCAGCCGAGGGATGCGGCCGCGCTTCAAGCCTTCGTTGATCGACTCTCGCCGCAATCGAAGCGACACCGGTTTTTCTCAGAGGGCAGTCCTCCTGCGGAATTGATCGCGTCCTTCTGCGACAGTTCCGATGCCCGTTCACTGCTCACATTGCTCGTCATCAGGACATGGAAGGGCGCGGAGCGTATCATTGCCGCAGGGTCATACCTGGCGAAAAACGAGGACACGGCCGAAGTCGCGCTGGCAGTGGATGACGATTTTCATGGAAAGGGGTTAGGGACGCTGCTCTTGGAACGACTCGCCCAGCTGGCCATACGACAGGGGTATATTCGGCTCTGGGCCATCACCCACACCGACAATTCGGCCATGCGCGAGGTGTTTAAGGAGTCCGGTTTTGACGCTCGTGAAACATTCGACAACGGGGACATGGAGGTCGCGCTGTCGCTCGTTCCGACGGCCGCCACGGTGGTCCGTTCCGAAGCTCGGGAACGCATCGCCGCAACCGCGTCACTCCTGCCGTTCTTCAAGCCTCGGTCGGTGGCGGTAATCGGCGCCTCGCGTGATTTTTCAAGTATTGGGTACAAGCTGCTGGACTCATTGATTACGGCCGGATTCAAAGGGCCGGTCTATCCGGTCAATCCACACGCGGCTGAACTTCGCGGCCTACGAGCATACCAATCGATGCTCGATGTGCCGAAGCCGGTGGATCTGGCGCTGATCGCCGTCCCCCGCGACGCCGTCCTCAACGTGATTGATGATTGTGCGAGCCAAGGTGTCAGGGCCCTGGTTGTCATCAGTGCAGGCTTCGCCGAAGTCGGTGCCGAGGGCCGCGATCTTCAAAATCGGCTCGTCCAGCGAGTACGACAGCACGGCATGCGCATGGTCGGTCCGAATTGTTTTGGATTGGTGAATACGGATCCTGAGGTAAGACTTAACGGGACCTTTTCATCTGCTTTTCCACCGTCCGGGCGTGTCGCGATGTCGTCCCAAAGCGGAGCGCTGGGCCTTGCGATTTTGGCGGCAGCTCGACGCCTCCATCTCGGGATCTCCACCTTCGTGAGTGTCGGGAATAAAGCGGACGTATCCGGGAACGATCTCCTTCAATATTGGGAAGAGGACCCGACCACTGATGTCATCCTGCTCTACATGGAATCCTTCGGTAACCCGCGTCGCTTTGCACACATTGCCCGCCGCGTCAGCCGCCGTAAGCCCATCGTGGCGATCAAGGCCGGACGAACTCAGTCAGGACGACGCGCAGCGGGGTCTCATACTGCGGCATTGGCCGCGAGCGACGTGGCCGTCGAGGCACTGTTTCTCCAGACCGGCATCATCCGCGCGGAGACATTGGAAGACATGTTTGCGCTTGCTACTGGTTTATCGAGCCAACCCTTGCCGGCAGGACGTCACGTGGCGATCGTCACAAACGCAGGCGGTCCGGCGATTCTGTGCACCGATGCGTGTGAAGCCGGTGGGTTGATCATCCCGGAACTCTCCGACCGGATCAAGGACAGCCTGGCAACTTTGTTGCACCCGGCCGCAGTGTTAAGGAATCCGGTCGACCTCATTGCTTCGGCCACGCCCGAGCACTACCGCAAGACCATCGGGATTCTCATGGAAGCAGATGAGATTGATGCGTTGATCGTGCTTTACACGTCCGTGACCGCGGGTGACAACACCGCGATGGCTGACGGCATTCTCGCCGGTATCACGGCGGGACGTGCTGCCGGAGCGAAGGATAAACCAGTGGTGGTCTGTTGGATCGCAGAAGGAGATCATGATCGGACTCTCACGAACGAGCGCGAGACGATTCCTATCTATCTCCTACCCGAAATACCGGCGAGGGTGCTGAGCAAAGCCGCTACCTACGGGGAGTGGCGCAGGCAACCCGTCGGTATGATACCGGACTTTGACGATCTCGATCTGCCGCTGGCGCGAGCGATCTGTGAGAAAGCAGCTACCGAGCGAGGCGGAGGATGGCTGACCACCGAGGAAACGCGAGCGGTGCTTACGGCCATGCGCCTACCCGTTCTTCCGGGAGGCGTGGCCCAGACGGCCGAGGAGGCAGCGGATCTCGCGACCCATGTCGGATTTCCGGTCGCGGTGAAGTTGGCCTCACACCGATTGGTCCACAAAACGGAAGTCGGTGGCGTGTGCTTGAATCTCACGAGTGAGACGGCCGTTCGAGAGGCCTTTACCGCGATCCGAGAACGCTTGGCGCGCGACGGCAAGGTCGACGCCATGGAAGGTGCGCTGGTGCAACCGATGTTGTCCGGTGGGGTCGAAGTCATGATCGGGATGACGCAGGACCCGTCGTTCGGTCCTCTGATCGCCTTCGGACTGGGCGGCATTCATGTCGAAATTCTCGGCGATGTCCGATTTCGCATTACACCGCTCACGGATCGCGATGCCGCTGATATGGTGCGAGCGATCCGGGGCTACCGCCTCCTGGAAGGCTACCGTGGCTATCCTCCGGCCGACGTGAAGGCGATCGAAAATGTCCTCTTACGGGTCTCGCGATTGGTGGAAGCGATTCATGAGATCACCGAACTGGATCTGAACCCGATCTTCGCCCTCCCTCCCAACGAAGGCTGCCGCATTGTTGACGCGAGGATTCGCCTCGGATTGCCTGAGCTCCCGTGAGACTCGTCACACGACTGAGGATAATTTGACCGGAATTGACGATCAGGCCATGAAATCAGGCGGTACTCGTTTGACGAGGGCTTATCGGTCAAATCGGCACCTTTGATCGTCCGGAACGAGTCAGAGGGCCGGGTAGAACGGCGCGAGCGTCCGAATGTAGCCGACCACCTCCAACATCTCATCATCGGTGATTCGGCCCTGCCATCCGTGCATGGGGCTGAAGGCGATCCCATACGCAATGGTCGTCAATAATTCGAAATCGGTTTTGGAGCGGGACCGCGCCGTGTGGAAATTCGCGGGCGGTACGATCAAGGTGATGGCATCAGGGCCGTCTCCCTTGCCCGTCACGCCATGGCAGCGCGCGCAGTGTTCCTCGTAGATGGCTTGCCCGGTCCGTATCCGTCCTCCCTCTCCGTGCGCGGTGACCCACGCACTGCAGAGCATGATACCCAAAACACCGGCGACAACCGCAGTCTTTTTCATTACCCGGTCTCCTTTCCGTGACGCCAGCCTATCGAATCGGGGAGTGACAGTATTGCAGAATCTTCCACGGTTAGCGCACCACCAACACCGAGCCGCGCGCGCGATGGGCGGCGGAATGCGAAACGCTTCCCAGCAAGAACCGACTGAATCCTGAGCGACCATGGGACCCCAGGACGAGAAGATCGTGAGTGTCGGACTCCCGGACGATCACGTCGAGCGGATCTCCGCTGAACGCCTGGCCCTTCGCGGTATAGTGTGTCCCGGTCAGCTCTCCCGCGATCCTGTCGACGAGCTCTTGGCTTGTCTGCAACGCGACTTCGCCCCAGGGCTCAAAAGCCGGGATGGCGACAGGGGTCATGCCATGGGGTGTCGGCACGACGCTGATTACCGTGAGCTGAACCGGCTTCTGAAAGGGATGGTGGTGAAGCCATCTTTGGAGACGCGCGGCATCCTCAGGGCCCTCGATCGCGAGTAAGACCCGCTGTAGCTCATGGATCGGCTGTTTCACGATGAGCGTTGGGCGAGTCGCGTGGGTGAGGACTCGGTGTGACACGCTGTCGAGGAACCACTCGTGGAGGCGCCCCAAACCGCGCGCCCCTACGACGACCAGATCGGCGCCTGTCGTCTCGGCGGCATCGAGAAGCACTGCGGCCGGTGTTCCGATCTCACAGACGCGCCTCACCGAGACTCCATCAATCGGAACAAGAGCCGCGGTCTTGTCGAGGACCTCTTTCCCTGCGTCCAACATCGCGCGACGAAACTCTTCAAATGCCTGTTTCGAGACGGCGGGCACCAAGAGCGGATTCTCGAAGGGTCGGAGATCCGTCGCGTGGACCAGCACGACCTCTTGTGGTGTATAGAGCTGAAAGGCGGTCTCAACGGCGGTGAACGCTTGTTCAGCCCAATCGACGCCGATGACGATTCGCATGGTACCACTCCTTCGGTGGCGATCATGAAAGGGTTGCGGGCTCGGCTCCTATCAAAGGTCAGCACGAGATCGTTTCAAGTGGCGTCCCGTGACCAGAAAGAGCGCCTGGCCGGACCCGCGGCATTTCTCGAGCGCGCACTCCAACTCGTAAGGGACCGTACCATCCACGCCAAATGTCCCGTCACAATCAAACGCCGTCATGCGGCGGTACATAGTGCCTCCCCGTTCTCGGGATCTGCGGGAGAGCCCACTTAGCGCGTCCAGGTCACTCGGGCAAACTGTGTATCGTCGTTGTAGTGGAGGCTGAACTCGCCTTGGTAAGCATGGCGCAAGGCCTCACCGATGCGCCGCGGGAGGTGCGTGTCGGTGGTCGCGATCATCATGCCATTACCCTTCTCTTCGACGGAGATGATTCGAGACAGGGGATGTTCGGCCTTGGCTTTTGCCTCTTCATGACGGATCACGCTGAGGATTTCCTGCTGATGTTCGATTGCGAAAGGACCGCTCACCGTCAACAGGCCTTGAGGGGATTGATGATTGATCCGTTGGCACGCCGGACACAAGGTTTCCTGCGCCCGGATCGGCTTGGCTTTCCAGGTCCACCGGCCTTTGTGGAACACGGCGCCGCACTGTGGGCAGACCGTTGGCTCCCGGAGTTTCCCTTGTGATTTCTCGCTGCCTGGGGGGTAGGCCTGCACGGGCCGGTCAGATCTTGTCGGTCGGGCAATGGGCTTCTTTGATCGTTCGGTCATGGATTTGCACTCCACTGGTAACGCGTCGGAAACAGATCAAGCATGTGAAGGTCGAGCGGCGTCCCGAATGGCCGCCTCGGCCAATGCCAGATACCGAACCACATCGTCGTCTTCGACTTGACGGAAATCCCTGTACCGATTACCGACCGCAAAGAACGGCTCCGGCACCATCAACACCAGCAGTTCGTCCACCATCGGCTTGATCTCTCGAAGGGTGTCGAGCGGGCCGACCGGAATACCTGCAACCAGTCGGCCCACGCGCCGGCTTCTTAAATCTTGGATGGTGGCGATGAATGTGGCGCCGGTCGCAATACCGTCATCCACGAGTAGGATCGTTCGATCAGTCAGGACCGGCAGGGGTCGTCCGTGGCGGTAGAGTATTCCTCGTCTCGCGATTTCTTCCTTCTGCGTCCGGATCTCGTTTTCCAGATAACCCGGAGAGGCGGAAAGCGCATCAATCACCTCCCGCGCGTGAGGGTTCAGATACACAGAGCCGGTCTCCGTGACCGCGCCAACGGCATATTCCGGATCGCCGGGGGCTCCCAGCTTGCGCGTCAGAAACACATCCATGGGGACGTGGAGAGCCTGACTTACGGCATAGCCAACCGCGACGCCCCCGCGAGGCAAAGCCAGGATCAGAGCGTTCGGATCGTCCCGATACGCCATCATTCGTTCAGCCAATACACGCCCAGCTTCTTCCCGATTCACAAACATCAGAGAAGGTCCTCCATGACCCCTTTAACGGGTACCTATAAATAAAAATAAAGCTGGGGTGGCTGCGTATGGAAGTCCACCTGCGACGCGTACACCGATGAAAAGGATCGCGAGCAGACTAAATCCGGCGATGAGCCACCACAGCCTCCACGACGACCGACCGGACACCGCCGTTGATTGCAGAAAAAGGCCTTCGAGGTCGTGCATCCTGGACCTCATGGTCACCTCCTGCTACAGTCGTTCAAGCGATTTTCACCTCGATGCTCTTCGGTCTCGCCTTCTCGGACTTAGACAGATGCACCTTAAGGACGCCGTCCTTGTAGTCAGCGGATACTTTACCCTCATCAGCATCCTCCGGTAGCGTAAAACTCCGCATGAAACTTCCATAGGCCCTTTCGACCCGGTGATATTTCTTGCCCTTTTCTTCCTTCTCATATTTCCGCTCACCCGTGATCGTAAGGACATTGTCATTGATGGTCAGTTTCACATCCTCTTTCTTGACTTCGGGTAGCTCGGCCTTGATGAGATACTCCTTCTCGTCCTCGGTGATATCCACGAGCGGAGTCCACTCCGCGACGGTCATCTCTTCTTTCCCGCCTTCCGCGCGTACCGGTGTGCGACCGAAGAGCGTTGACAGACGATTTTGCATCTCCTCCAACTCTTTGAACGGATCCAAACGCATCTTGAATGGTTCCCAACGTGTTAGCGCACCCATGGCGTCCCCTCCTTCTTCTTGAAGTGAACTGCTGGTCTGGCATGTTCGTGAGCCGAACCTCTCTACACGATTCCCTTGCAGGTGGGATGCCAGAATTGCAGTGATTGCCTAGTCCTAAGGTCTGGAAAGACGGCGCAATTTGGATGCTGGTTTGACTGAAGAGAGACAATGGCTTTTGACGTGGGGTGTTTCGGGTCAGCGGGCGGAACGATCATGTTGCGAAATTCCCCAAATCAACAGTCAGCCCGTGAGCCTGATATTCATGTGGAGACTGAACGTTGATCCGGACTCAGGAGTGGTTACTCTAATATTAGGAGGTGAGGAAAAGCCAAAGAAGGGCTTGGCGGGCATGCAAGAGATCGGTGCCCGTCTTCATGCAGCCAGCGTGCAAGAGGGTATCGCTGCTGTGCCCGTCGCGGGGTTCTGGTCCGAAGGACGCGCTTTCAACTCGGTGCCAGTAGTAGGCACGGCCGTCGATACGCGGCCAATGATTGGGGAGGCGCGGGGCAACCAGCCAGACAGGGACCTGCCGGGTTGCCGGATAGACCCCGGCTATGTGACAGCGCCGGTGTCCACATGAGGACGGGTAGCTTATGTTAAGTCGGTGACATTCCATGGCCTGTTAGAGTAGAGCCGTTGCAATAGTCAGGTAGACCGCTACGCTCAGGAGATCTTGCACCACGGTCGCAATGGGCCCGCTCGCAAGCGCGGGATCTGTTCCAATCCGGTCAAGCCCCCAGGGCAGGAGGCTCGCCACCAGTGTCGCGATGAGTGATGTGGTTGCCAATGTCAATCCGATTACGATTGCTAACTGCCCCCGCCCATCGACGATCCACAGCCCAACTCCTGCCAACCCGCCGATACTCAATCCGATAAGCAGGCCAAGGGTTCCTTCTCGTAACAGTTGAGTGAGAAGCGGAACGCGACCATAGGCCAAGGCGCGAACCAGTACCGTTTCGGTTTGTGTGCCAACGGCATCGGCCATATAGACTACGAGCGGGAGGAAGAAGGCCAGGGCAATTTCCCTTTCCAGAGCCGCTTCAAAGGTTCTGGCGACCCCGGCTGCCAACCAACCTCCAACTAAGCCGATCATGAGCCACGGAACTCTGGCCTTGAACGCGTTGAGAGTATTGTGCGTCTCGGTTGGAGCTGGATGAAACGTCCCGACGCCTGCGGTGCGGAGAAGATCGTCCACGTGCTCCTCATGAAGCAATGCCAGCAGACGCCCAATGGGAATCGCGCCGAGTAGCGTCCGGTTGGCATCAACCACAGTGACATCCGCGTCATGTCGCTCGACCGCCAACAGCGCAACGGTCTCAGCATTTTCATCGGGAGAGACTTCCAGGGGCGGGAGCCCACGCAAGTCATCAAGGCACTGATCCGGTAATGCCGCAAGCAATCGCTCCACCGGCACCTGTCCCACAAGCCGAGACTTGTCATCGACAAGATAGAGGTGACCGGCTTCGTCCGGAGGATGGGCGTGCAGCGCGGTCAGGGCGTGGTCGACCGTATCCTCAGGGTGGGCGCGTGGGATGGACGAGGTCATCACATCAGTGGCCGTGAGTCGGCCGTCTTTGAGGGAGGTTTCTTGCACGCGGTCGACCTACGAGAGAAAGGCCTTTCTCACGCGAATCAGAAAGTGATCAAGAACTTTCGGATCGGCTTCATGACGGCAGTGAGAGAGAAGACCGGTGGCGACTTCTGTCCAAAGCTCCGCGAGGTCGATCACTTCACCTGCGCGGAAGGGGGCGTCTTTGAGGTCTGCAATGGTCTTGCCGATCGGCGTGTCGGCAATCCGAATGGTGAAACGGCCGGTCTCCAGGAGCTCACACAGGTTGTACAGGACACGTATAGAGGCGGCGGCATATTTTGCAGGCCGTCCATCTTTTTCTCCAAGAACTTCTTCCGTTGGTTGAGGGCATATCCGACGAAGGATTCGTAGGCTCGTTGGGGAGACCAGACTGAGGGGAACAGCGATCTGAGTTCCTCTCCCCAATGATCCATCGTGACGACCGGCGCCAGAAAGGTTTCCAGGATCAACGGCTGGCACTCGGCGGCGAGCGACAGGAAGAGGCCGATCTCCCAGGCGCTTTCATCTGCGACGCTCTTGATCATGCGAGCGCCTTGATACCTATAGCCGACGCGAAACATCTCCGCCGTCGGGACCACGAACACGCTGCGGTAGTCCGCGTCGCTTTCAGGACCCGCGAGCCCGTGAGCCTGTGACCCAACAAGCACTTTCAAAATCGTGTGTTTGGTGTCCCTGGCTTCGGATCGCATTTCAGGGATCCCGTGCACAAAACCTTGCGCATCGCTCCTTCTCCTCGTTCGATTGACGTCCTGTCACCCGCGGTGTCACTCAGTGACCGTTCGTGACGAACACGGCGTGCTGGACCGTGATATCCCTGAAGACCTGTCGCTTCTTGATACTGTGGCGCTCTTCCGAGCTCAACAGTTCGGCCAGTGTCTTGACCGCCTCGATCACGTGTTCGCCCTTGTTCAGCATCACGCATTCCGCCCGCTGCCCCATCGCCGCATCGGTGATCTCGGCGCGGGCGGGCATCCCGCGCTTGGCCAGGGTGTCAAGCACCTGGGTCGCCCAGATCACCGGAACGTGAAAGCAACTGTTCCAGAAGGTCGGGCTGGGGGAATGGTGTCGGTGCGGTTACCGATCTCTCTCAGCTCTTCTTGGTGGTTCTGGGCATGAAACTTTCCGACAACTCAGCACTGGCACTTACAGCCAATAGTTGGCGAGCGCCTTCGCATACCCATAGAGCAGATCCCGCCGCGCCACGATGCCGACGAGGGTCTTCTCCCTGACCACAGGCACACGGATCAACAAGTCGCGCTGGAACAGCACCATTAGGTCGGTGAACGGCATGTCTTCCGTGACGGTCGCCACGGTACGGGTCATGATGTCTTCAGCCTTCACATCTCGCAGGTCCTTGCCTTCGTCCAGCGCCTTCAGCAGATCGAATTCATCGACGAGCCCAAGGAAAGTCTGATACAAGTCAACGACGGGGACGCTCCCAAAGTTCTGTTTCGTCAGGATTTCTGCGATGGTCAACCCTGATGTCTCCAGGCGCACGGTCATCACAGCGTTCTGCATCAGCTGGCGCACGGTCAGGGTCTTGGGATCTTCGCTTATGACCTTGTACTCTGTCGCTCTCATAAGTCCTCCTTTGTTCTCCGACGTCATTCGACGTCATCGTTACGCAGTAGAGTGAGTCGTACCCACACCGCCTTTCGTTTCGCCAAGCACCTATCTCGCGTCAAGAGCACCGCATCCGCCAAAAACGCCAGTCGGTTCAGCTCTTCTTTGTCGTCCTGGCGATGAAACTGGTGATTAACTGTTGCATGTTCTTGCTGCTGCAGGCGGGACAGGTAACGGCCACGGTCTCATGCTCTTTGAGCGTCATGGCAATGAGGGATTCCTTTCCGCAATCCAGACACTTGTAGTCATACATGGGCATGGCTGACTTCGGTAAGGGTGCTCCTCTAGCTGGTTCCGGCCCTACTAGGCCCGGTCGGCACCGTTCGGCCGGGCTCACCTTGACTCTTGATGATAAGCATCTCCTCCCGAATGCAGAAACAGTGGGTGCTGACTGAGTATCGCAATCGCTATGCCGCTCTGATTTAATCCACTAATTGGTTGATTCATTGGGCGCTTGGCAATCCATCGGTCTCCATGAGGCCAACTATGAAGGGAGAACGCACTTCGGCTGGCGCATTATTCCTCACTGCCGGATTCCCTGATGATGACGAATGCCGCAGCATGGGAGGGTGAGCCCATGGCACCCTTTCTTCTCGGAACCTGATTGCGTATCCTGGTAGGATGCCGGCCCTCCGACGACACCAACTCGAACAATACTTGCGAAATCGGTTCGGCTCTCGTGCCGAACTGTTGAGTTATGGGATTATCGGTCAGGAAACGTCCACCTCCGCGTTGAAAGGGTATGGCTATGGCGCGCCGATCCGACTCATCTTTCGGGTGGGGCGCACGGTTCGACGCGCAGTGCTTGAAACGATGAAGCCGGGACCGTTCGGTCACGAGCACGCGGCCGACCGCGCCCAGGCGCTCCTGTGGGACTTTGACTCATACGGGCGGTTGCCCCGACACGTGGCGGCCTTGGATGTCGGCGCTTTTACCGCTCGCGGTTCCATGTTCTCGGTGGCGGGGGCTCGGGAGTTTTTTGTCTTGAACGAATGGGCAGACGGAGAAGGCTACAGTCGGGACCTTGAGCGGCTGGCCCGAACCGGTCGATTGCTGAAGCGGGATCGAGAACGGACCGATGCGCTGGCGACCTACCTGGCCCAGATCCATCGAGTCAAACGCCGCCAGCCGGATCTCTACCGCCGCCGGCTCAGGGAATTGATCGGCCACGGCGAGTGCATTATGGGGCTGACGGATAGCTATCCGGAGCGTTTCGAATTCATCACGCCGGAGCTGCTCCGTTTGATCGAAGAGGGCTGCAATCGCTGGCGCTGGCGGTTGCGAAGTCGGTCGAGCCGTCTATCGCAGGTACACGGCGACTTTCATCCATGGAATGTTCTGTTTCGGCGAGGGGTGGATTTCAGCGTGCTGGACCGCTCGCGCGGCGAATGGGGGGAACCGGCCGACGACGTCACATCCATGACGATCAACTATCTGTTTGCCTCGCTGTGTCGCTGGGGGGACCTGCGCGGTCCGTTTGAAGTGCTCTTCCGGGAATTCTGGGACCGATACATGACAAAGAGCGGTGATTCGGAAGTGCTGGAAACGGCCGCCCCGTTCTTCGCGTTTCGCGGTCTTGTGATCGCAAGCCCTCTCTGGTATCCCAACCTGACGCGCGGGGTGCGTCTGAGCCTCTTCCGGTTCATTCAGAACGTCCTCGCGACGGAACGATTTGAGCCCGGCGAGGTCAATCGGTACCTCACGTAAGAATTTGTTGATTGACGGAGCTGGTGATTTGATGAGTTTGCAATGGGATCAATCTTTCAATCGACAAATCAATAATGAGCAAATCAGCTCATGACAAGGCGTTCGCCATTTGGCTGACGGGACTTCCGGCTTCCGGCAAGAGCACGATTGCGGCGGCGTTGCACCCTCGGCTTGAAGCGCTTGGCCTGCACGTCGAAGTGCTGGAGTCGGACGCCGTGCGTCGGATTCTCACACCCACACCGACCTACTCACACGAAGAACGCGACCTGTTTTACCGGGCGCTGGCCTTTCTATGCAGCCGGTTGGTCGCCCACGGGGTCACGGTAATTGTCGATGCCACCGCGAACCGTCGCGTCTACAGGGATTTCGCCAGGAACCTCGTCCCGGATTTTCTCGAAGTGGCGGTTGAATGTCCGCTGGACGTCTGCATGGCGCGCGATCGGAAGGGGACCTATCGCAAGGGACTGGCCGGCGAATCGACCACGGTGCCCGGACTTCAGGACGGTTACGAATCCCCGGTCTCTCCGGAACTGCGGATCGATAGCAGCCGCACCGAGTCTGGTCTTGCCGCTGATCGAATCCTCGCAACCCTACAGGAGCGACGGCTCATTTCAGCGGGGAGTGTATGACGTGATGGTTGGTCACCGGATGATCAGCACGGGGTAGGGAGCCAGGTGCAGGACCTTGTGGGACACGCTGCCCAGCAGAAACCGGGAGGCCCCTTTCCGTCCACGACTGCCGAGGAGGATCAGGTCCATCTTCATGTCTGTCGCGTGCTGAAGAATCGCGTGTACCGGAGATCCGATTGTCGTGACGGGGGTCGCCCGATACTGGACCGTAGACAGCTGAGCGGCTACATCCTCGACAAATCTGGAGGCGCTTCGCAACGCCATTTCCTTCATTGACTGGGTATCTGAGACTCGTTCAGTCCATATCGGGTGGGTGAATGGGAGCACCGTCAGGACCGTGATCTCGACCGGATTCTTGAACGGCTTCTTCTTGAAGAATCGGATGGCCGCCTCTGCATCGTCGAGACCTTCGATCGCCAGAAGCACCCGTCTCAAAGACAGGATCGGCGTGCGGATGGTCAACACGGGGCAGGGCGCGTAAGTCACTACCCGGTGGGACACGCTGCCGAAAGCGATTTCCTTGATCGGGCCAAGGCCCCGCGCTCCCATCACGATCAGATCCGCCCGTTCTTTTTCCGCGGTGGATACGATCACTTCCGCCGGTATCCCGACTTCAAGATGCGTGGAGATGGGTCCCACCGTGTTCGGGAGAATCGAGGCGACCCGATTAACCAGGCGTTTACCGTCTTCCCGCATGCTTTGTTCAACCATTGTGGAAAGCTCGCGCACAGCCTCCGGGACGATCATGGGATAGGCGGGCTCCGGCACATCAAGCGCGTGAAGGACGATGATCTGTTCAGACGCAGGCAGGTGAGCAAGTGCTCGGGCTGCGTTATAGGACTGTTCTGAGTCGTCCACTGGCAACAGAATGCGCAAGGGACCCTCCGTAAACTCGATCGTTATAGGTCACTGCCCAGGTTCGACACATAGCGCCGGAACCATCCGCCTGCGTGGTTGGCGACCTGTTCCAGCGCTCCCGGCTCTTCGAAGAGATGCGTCGCTCCCGGTATGACGATGAGTTGCTTGGGACCCGTAAGCAAGGCGAGGGCCTGCCGGTTCATCTCAATGACGGGAAAGTCATGGCCCCCGACGATCAGGAGGGTGGGCGCGAGAACTTGTCGCAAGTACGGTTCGGCAAGGTCCGGTCGCCCCCCTCGCGATACCACCGCGGCGACCGTTTCTGGCTGTCGAGCAGCAGCCTGGAGAGCCGCCCCGGCACCGGTGCTTGCCCCGAAATAGCCGATGCGCAGCGCGCGTGTGCCTGGATCGTCATTCAGCCACTGAGTGGCTGCTAGTAGGCGGTCGGCCAGCAGGTCAATGTCGAACACCTTCGCGCGATCTTCAGATTCTCCTTCTCCCAACAGATCGATCATGAGAGTGGCCAGGCCGCTGTCCTGCAGGGTGCGCGCGACGAACGTATTACGAGGACTCAGCCGCCCGCTGCCGCTTCCATGCGCGAACAGCACGACACCGGTCGGACCGGGCGGGACGACAAGGAGACCATCAAGAGTCATCCTCCCGGCTTTCACCTGAACTGGACGGGTTGTTCTCACGTCCATCGTCGGCCAACCAGATGAACTCCGTGCGTGCGCCATGCCTGATCACTCAACTAATACCTTCGGCGGGATATTTCAATGACATTCGGTCGGGCAGAAAACAATATACAGAAAGATCGCGATTCCGATGAGGACGGCGCCGACTATCAGCCAGGTGGTTCGTTGCATGCGGTCCTCTTTATAACTGACCTTCGTCCATCGCAATTCGCTATGCGCAAGAGCGGTGCCAATACTAATCAGCCGAAATGACCAGAGGCTGTCGACGCGATGGAGAGGTCTTGTAGCCTTCTGCTACAGGGGTGCCGGTGTGACTGTCGCAGGACTCCCCATTGGTTCCCGCTAAGTCTTCGTTCTCCATCGCGGAATGCGCGCCGTTTTCAGCCAAACTCTCATCGCTTGAAATTGCGAGAAATGGCATTTCCCTTGCTCCATGAACCACCGAGCACAAGCAAAGGGACGTTATGGGCATGATCACCGACTTTATGGCGAAGGACCATGATCGGTTGGACAACCTGTTCAATCGATTTCACGCTGCAAAGGCGACGGAAATCGAATCCGCCATACGGCTATTTTCGGAGTTCAAGCGTGGGCTGCAGCGCCACATTCTCTGGGGAGAGCACATTCTCTTCCCCGTGTTTGAGAGCCGCACCGGCATGGAGGAGCAGGGTCCTACCGCCGTCATGCGTACGGAGCATCGTCAGATCAAAGGGTTTCTCGAGCAGATCCATGACCACCTCGCGAAGAAAGAGACGGATACGGACGGTTTCGAACAGGATTTGGTCGAGACCCTTGCCAAACATAACCGGAAGGAAGAAACTGTTCTCCGTGGGTCGACCGATGCGTATCCGGACGGAAGCAGAGGCCTTGATAACTCGCATGAAGGTCGTTCCGGAGGAGGAATACCATCACTGCTGCGGATCGAGTGATGTTCAGCATGATGAAGGAAAGTCCGCCGTCTGAAGGAGGAACTGTGGCGAACGGATTGTTTCCGAAGATTCTGGTTCCTATCGATTTCTCAGCTTGCTCGGAAGAAGCCTTCCGAGTGGCCCTGGCGCTTGCTCGGGTGTTTCTATCCGAAGTGCTGCTTCTGCACGTCGTCGATACGAAGAGCCTCGCGACCCTGAACGGGCTGGGCCTTGCTCGCCCTTCCGAGGAGGTAGCCCAAAGGAAGCGCCTGAACCACCAGGCTCGCCTGAATGCTCGTCGACTCGTCAATTCGGATGCGGCAAAGGGCGTTCCGATTCGGCGACTCGTCTTGGAAGGCTCTCCCTTCATCGAAATCGCGCGCACCGCGAGGACCGAGCAGGCCAGCTTGATCGTGATGGGCAGCTATGGGGGACAAACCGGAAACGTGGAAAAGATTTTCTTCGGGAGCACCGCCGAGAAAGTCGTACGGACCGGGGGGTGTCCTGTGCTGTGTGTTCCGTTGCCGGGCCGTCCGACCACGCACCCGACACCGGCCGCCTTGCGGCCCAAGGAGGAACGATGAGCCAGAGAGCATCATGGAGACGATGGAGCACTAGGTTGGTCCTAGCCGGATGCCTAACGGCAGGCGTGCTGGCACAGGCCGGCGCCCAGATTGAACAGCGCGTGGAGGTCACGATCAAAGACTTTACCTTTATCACCAAGCAGGTGCCGCTCATGCCGAATGTTCCTACCGTCATCACGATCCGAAATGACGATGAGGTACGACATGATTTCGGCTCGTCTGTTTTTCAGAACACCCTGACTCATGTGGAAAGCGACGGCGTCATTTCGTACGGACAAGGCATCGGCGGCCTGTTCCTGGATCCGAGCCGAGATGCGTCGGTGAGGTTCGTCATCGAACAACCGGGACGATACGAATTTCGATGTTCGATTCATCCCAAGATGAGAGGGGAGCTTCTGTTACTGAACATCGGCGCCGTATAGAACGGGAGTCTTCATGACGGCACGGATCAAAAAGATCTTACTGGCCACGGATTTTTCTGACTGCGCGGCGCTCGCGCAGGAGCAGGCTGTATTCCTGGCTAAGGCGGCCGGCGCCGGGTTGGATGTCGTTCATGTGATCGAGCTGTATCCCGGCTTAGACCCGGAGTATCCCGTCAATCATCTCTACCTGGAGCAGGTCCGGAAGGAAACCAGCCGACAGCTTGAGGCGGCCGTGAACCGCATGATCCAAAGCGGAGTGGTCGTCGCAGGCCATCAGGTCATCGGCATGCCAAGCCAGAAGATCAGCGAATTGGCGAAAACACTTGGTACTGACCTCATCGTCATGGGGACCCACGGGCGCACCGGATTGGATCATGTCTTGCTTGGCAGTACGGCGGAACGGGTCGTGACAAGCGCCCCGTGTCCGGTCATGACCATCCGGTCTGAGAAACGAGATGAACAGCACAGCAGTCCCATCAGTCTTCGAGGTATCCTGGCGCCAATTGATTTCTCGGATGGTTCGTTGGAGGCATTGGACTATGGGGTACGGGTCGCCAAACAGTTCGGCGCCTCGTTGACAATTCTCCATGTGCTCGAACCGGTGTCCTATGGCCTGGACTTCACCCTGTCTCGCACAGCCGAACGAGAGAGCCTCAAGGAGCGCACGGAATCGCGATTGGCCGGATTGGTTGAGATCGTGAAAGCGGAGGGTGTCCCTGCGCGTTCTGAAGTGCGTGGCGGGATCCCAAGCGATACGATTGTGCGCGCCGCTCACGATTCCTCCTGCGATCTCATCATCATGGGCACGCACGGACGGCGAGGCTTGTCTCACGTGGTCAGCGGAAGCGTGGCGGAAGCGGTGTTGCGTCGGGCTTCCTGTCCTGTGTTGATGGTCAAGAGGCAGACCCGCATCCCGCATTACCTGCAACTCTCAATCGGAGGGAAGGAAGATCATGAAAAAAGCTCAGTGTAGCGAACCATTGAAAGCATCTCGACGCCCCGAACCCCAATCGATAAGAAGAGGTGGCCGCGCCCTGAACGCTTGGCTTGAGGCGGAAACGATCGTCATGGAGGAGATCCATGAAGCCCATCAGTGAGCAGACCGTCATGCCGCAGGCTAGCATTGAGCCTTCCCTCCTCGCGCTCTTGAACAGAATCAACGGGCTGGCGGCGGCGCCGGTGTTCCACGTACAGCAGGACACGGCGTTGAGTCGAGCTCTCCGTCCGTATCTCGACTACATGAAGAGAGGGATTTTGTCCCCGCTTCCCGAGGAGATCGCGCAGGCCAATCTGTTCCTCTTTGCGGATTACTTCCCGGACGACGGACAATTGTCCCTCATCGAACAGGTTCGCGAGACGATCGACGTTCACGTGCCGGAAGATGAACGCGCCTGGCTAGACCCGCTCAAGCATTCGTATCTGGACCTGCTGGAGATTCGAGAGATCACGGAATCTGGTGAAGGCGGCCGGCTCAAGCTGCGTTCATTGGGCAACGGCCGAGAATTTCTTGTCGGGAGAAATGGCATGAGCCTTGACATCAAGAAAGGACACGTCCTTCTCACCCGCCTGATTCGGTTGCCCGATCGGGCGCTGCTTCCAGGGGCAGCCATCATCCTAGCAGCGGGCCATGCGAGAACCATCCTTGACCTGGCGAACCAATGGCGGCGGGAAATGGAAGCCGAGTCCGGCTCCTTTGAACTTGGGGAGTGGGAGGATTTCGCCAAACAACATGGGTACATCCTGCTTTGGATGTATGCGCAAGCCAGGTTAGACGCGCGGCTCAAGGCTGATGCAGCCTTTGCCTATCGGACGCCCAGCGCTCATCCGTTCCTCTACGCGGTCGCGCTCTATGAACACGCTGAGTTCGACCATCTCGCGGATCGGCTGGGAAAGATCGAAGGCCTGCAGGAAGAAGTCCCTGCTCGGCTGAGGGACCATCAGCACGATCAGCGACATGTTCGTGCCTGGGCCCAGTGCGAGAGCGCGCTGATGGACCATACTTCCGAGGGGTTGGCGCGATTGATATTGACCCCGGTCTTGTTGATGGTCGAGTGCGATTCCCCGGAACGCCTCAATGGTCTGAAGCATCAGCTAGCGTCCGCGTTCGGCTATTCCCTCCACTTCATCGGAGAATCCCTCACCGTGCCGATTCACGACATGCCGGAGGTCGATCTCAGCCAGGAAGGCATTCCCTTACATTCCATGGTAGTTATGCAAGATGAGGAATATCGCCTGCTCAAGGCCTTTTTGGAATCCGTCTACCTGGAATGGGCGGACCGACCGTCGCCGTCGTTACAGGGCCTCACGCCGCGCCACGCAGCAGCCGCCCTGGAGACCAAATCAAGGGTGGCATCCCTGATCGACCAATTAGAACGAGACGATCTGGTCTATCGCCGGACCGGCAGGGCAGGGTATGACTACGGTCTGCTCCGCGCCCACGTCGGTCTATAAACAGAATGCTGAAAAACGCCTCCAACTTCGTTCTCGGTCGTTCGGACTCCTCAACGTACTCGAAAGCACGCCTCAGCATCCGGACTCCTTGCGGCCTCGTTGGACGGCCTTGTTGAGCATTCTGTGGGAGACGGCCTGTGAAAAAAAAGGAGGGATCAAGCTTAGAGACGGCTTTGGGAACGTGTCGCACCCGTCCGCCGAATGTCCTCCAGACCTTGCTCGCCGTGCAGGATGCGCTCGGGTACGTGCCGCCGGAGGCTGTGGCGGACATCGCTCGTTACCTTGAGGTCACCGAAGCGGATGTGGCCGGTGTCCTTTCATATTATCCCGAACTGCGCACTCGCGCCTCCGGCCGCCATCTCGTTCGGATCTGCATGGGAGAGTCATGCGTGGCGAATCGTTGCAATCGCGGACTGGTCGCGCTCCGGAGCCGTCTCGGCATCGATCTCGGAGAAACGACCTCGGACAACCGATTCAGCCTGGAGCGGGTGTATTGCCTGGGCAACTGCGCCGTTTCACCGACGGTCATGGTGGATGAGGCGATCTATGGTCGAGTCGGGGGCGTCGATGTCCTTGCCATACTCGAGGAATATGAATAAGACTCCGCCACCAGCCGTTCGTCTGTACCTTTCAAACGACACATCTGCCCGTGCGGCGGGAGTCGAGCGAGTGGCGGACGCCTTGGCAGGAACGCCGGGATTGGAGTTGGTTCGCACTTCCTCACGGGGCGCGTTTTTCCTCGAACCGCTTGTCGAGCGGGATACACCGGATGGTCGGATGGCCTGGTCTCGTGTTTCGCCGAACGATCTGCCGTCTGTCCTCGCAGGGACGGGGGGAACACCGGTGAGGCAGATTTCCTTCCTGACTCAACAAACCCGTGAGACCTTCGCGAATTTTGGGGTCACTCAACCGCTCTCGCTTGACGAGTACAGAATGCGCGGTGGGCTGAGGGGTCTTGACTGCGCCCGGGCGCTCTCGCCGGAAGCGATCATTGATGAGTTGAAACTGTCCGGACTGCGCGGGCGTGGAGGCGCGGCCTTTCCCGTGTGGACGAAGTGGAAGGTAGCCGGGGAGGCGAGGGCGGATCGGAAATACGTCGTGGCCAATGCCGACGAGGGAGATGCCGGCACGTACTGCGACCGCATGATCATGGAGGGCGATCCATTCCGCTTGATTGAAGGCATGCTGATCTGCGCCTGCGCCGTTGGGGCCGACCGGGGCTATATCTATTGCCGTCAGGAATACCCAGCGGCGGCCCGTGTTTTGAAGGCGGCGATCGAAGAAGGGGAGCGCGCTGGCTTGTTGGGTCGCAACGGGAGCGGCTTTCATCTGGAGATCTTCGTCGGCGCCGGGTCCTACGTGTGTGGCGAAGAGACCGCGCTTCTGGAATCGCTGGAAGGGCGTCGCGGCGTCGTGTGCGCCAAGCCCCCGTATCCGGCAGTCTCGGGTCTGTACGGACGGCCAACCGTGGTGAGTAATGTGCTGACCTTTGCGACCGTCCCAAGCATCCTAGCCCGAGGAGGCGCCTGGCATGCCGCATTGGGCACGGAGGGATCACGCGGGACGATCGCGCTGCAGATCGGAGGACGGGTCAAGCAGCCGGGCCTCGTGGAGATTCCGTTCGGCGCGACGCTCGAGGATGTGATTGAGCAGTTCGGCGGGGGCATGGCGGCGGACGCCCGGTTCAAGGCCGTTCAGGTCGGCGGCCCGCTGGGTAGCCTCTTCCCGGCTTCCAAGCTGAGTATCCGGATCTGTTACGACGAGTTCGCAAGAGCCGGGGCGATCCTGGGACATGGGGGGATCGTCGTGTACGATGATGAGACCGACATGGTTGAGCTGGCCCGCCATTTCATGGCGTTCACCGCCGACGAATCATGTGGAAAATGCACACCCTGCCGCGTCGGCTCGGTCAGGGGGCGAGAGATCCTTGATCGAATCGCAAAGGGTCGCGGTCGTCTGAGCGATCTGGATCTGCTTGCTGACCTCGGGGAGACGATGAAAGCGGCCAGCTTGTGCGCCTTGGGAAGTCGGGCGCCATATCCGGTTCTCACCGCGATCGAGCACTTCGGCTATGAATTTCAGGATCGTCTATTCGCCGATCGAACGAGTGAAGAACACTGATCGAACAGGATGATACTCACGCCACCAGCAAAGGTAGATTGTCGGGCTGTGAGCCTGACGATCAATGGTCGGTCCATCACGGCGGCTTCCGGAGCGACCGTCTTCAGCGCGGCGCGTCAAGCGGGGATCACGATCCCGAATTTATGCGCGTCGGATCATTTGGCTCCCTTCGGGTCGTGTCGCCTCTGTCTCTGTGAAGTGGAAGGGCGGTCGGATACCCCGGCCTCGTGCACGACGCCTGTGCAGGAGGGCATGGTTGTGCGCACGGAAACCGAGCGATTGACCCGGCACCGAAAGAATATCCTCGAACTCTATCTGTCCGAACGGCCTGAGGGTGACGCGCCGGAACCTCTCCGCAAGCTGGCCCACACGCTGGGGCTTGCGCGAGTCCGCTATGACGCCCCGAGTCATCGAACCGTGTTCCACGATGTGTCGAATCCCTTCTTTTCGTTCGACAATGCGGCGTGTATCTCATGCGCCCGGTGCGTACGAGCGTGCGATGAGATTCAAGGGACCTTCGCGCTGACGATGATCGGCCGTGGATTCGACGCCCGGCCGGTTGCGGGAGATGGTCATGGGTTCGCCGCCTCGAACTGTGTCTCGTGCGGGGCGTGCGTCAAAGAATGCCCGACCGGCGCGTTACTGGAAACGTCCATCCATCGATTCGGCCGGCCGACGCAGACCGTGCGCACGACCTGTGCCTATTGCGGGGTGGGGTGCGCGTTCGACGCTGGCGTCCGGGATGGTCGAGTGGTCAGTATGGCGCCGTCGGATGATGGCCCATCGAATCTCGGTCATGCGTGCATGAAGGGCCGGTTCGGCTGGGATTACATCTATGCCAAGGATCGGCTGCGCGTGCCGCTCCTGCGGCGAGGTGATCGGTGGGAGGAGATTTCGTGGGAGGCCGCCATGGATCGGATGGCCCGGGAATTTAGTCGAATCAAGGAAACGTATGGAGCGGACGCCCTAGCGACGATTTCCTCCAGCCGGGGCACGAATGAAGAAAATTACTTGTTCGCGAAGTTCATGCGGTGCGTGATCGGCACCAACCACATCGACAATTGCGCACGAGTCTGCCACAGCGCCACCGTCACGGGGATGATGGAGGTACTGGGCGCGTCCGCGGCCACGAATTCGATCGCTGATGTGGATCTCGCCAAACTGATCCTCGTGGTCGGAGCGAACCCCACCGAGTCTCATCCCGTGGTTGGCGCGCGGATCAAACGGGCTCATCGGCGCGGTGTGCCGCTGATCGTGGTGGACCCACGGCGCACCGAACTGGCGCGCCTGGCCGACTTCCATCTACAGTTGCGTCCCGGCACCAATGTGGCACTGCTGAATGGATTGGGCCACGTCATCGTACAGGAAAGGCTGCTGGATCACGCGTTCATCGACAGGCGCACCGATGGGCTCGCGGATTGGCGTGACTCAGTGGCCGCCTGTACACCGGAGGTGACCGAGGGTATCACCGGCGTGCCGGCCGCCAAGATTGTGGAGGCGGCCCGTCGCTATGCGATGAGCGGCGCGTCCCTCTGCGTACATGGTCTCGGCGTGACCGAGCACCGTTGGGGGAGTCATGGCGTGATTGCCCTGTGCAATCTCGCCCTGGCCACGGGACACATCGGACGGCCTGGGACCGGCATCAACCCGCTGCGCGGCCAGAACAATGTACAGGGCGCCTCGGATTCGGGCTGTCTGCCCACCTATTTCGCGGGTTATCAAAGCTTCGATGATCCCGGTCTGGCTGCCAAGCACCGTGCCATTACAGGGCGCACGCTTCCGTCGAAGCGCGGCCTGAAGATTCCCGACATGTGGGACGCCGCGCTGGACGGGCGGCTGAAGGGGATGTGGATCATCGGGTACGATGTGGCGCAAACTGATCCGAATCTCAAGAAAGTCAAAGCCGCGCTCGGTCGTTTAGAATTTCTCGTCGTGCAGGATCTGTTTCTCAGCGAGACGGCGAAGCTCGCGCATCTGGTCATACCGGGAGCCGCGTTTCTTGAAAAGGATGGTACATTCACGAATCTCGAACGCCGGATTCAACGAATCCGCAAAGTCGTCGATCCGCCTGACGCCGTGCTGCCGGACTGGCAGGTAGTCAGCCAGGTTTCTAAGCGAATGGGTTACGCGATGGATTATGCGCATCCATCCGAGATTATGGATGAGATGAGGCGGCTCACACCGATGCTGGCGGGTGTATCCTTCGATCGGCTCGAAGAGCGGAAGGGACTCCAATGGCCGGTTCCTTCTGCGGATCACCCGGGAACACCATTGATGCACGCGGACGGCTTCCCGCCCCGGGAAGGAGCGGGTGGGGGTGATGGCCGGGCTCGTTTTGTTCCTGTTGAGCACCTTCCGCCCGGCGAGGAGCCTAACGACGCGTTCCCATTCATCCTGATCACTGGTCGGATTCTCCAACACTATAATTGCGGGGCCCAGACCCGCCGGACTGATATCATGCGCATTGTCGATACCGACGTGTTGGAGATGCATCCGGAGGACGCGGCGCGCCTCCACCTGACCGACGGTGAATCGGTGAAGCTGGTCAGCGCCCGGGGCGAGGCCATCCTGCCGGTGACCCTGAGCCAGCGCGTTCAGCCCGGACAGCTCTTCACGAGCTTTCATTTTCCGGGGACCAATACGAATGCCTTGCTTTCGTCCAGCGCCGATGAAAGTTCGAAGTGCCCGGAGTACAAGGTGTCCGCCGTACGAGTGGAGACATTGACCGGCGGCAGGGCCGGGAGGAAGGACGCGGCGGATGGCGGCGCGCGGTGGAGGCTGATGACCTAGATGGAGCGGTCAGCCGGGTTCAGCTCTGAGCGCAGAGACTTACTCCAAGGAACTGAAAGTCGACGCTTGACCACCGACCGCTTCATACCATGAACCAATCATCGACCACCCTGGTCCCCTTGTTCGACGCCTACTCTCCGCCGCAGATCGCTGAACGCGTGAGAGAGATCGGTGTCGCGAAGGCCAACGCCCCGCTGTTGACGACCTTGGCCCTCGCCGTTCTGGCCGGTGCGTTCATCTCACTGGGCGCCCTGTTCTATACCGTCACGGTGACCGGTGCGGATGCATCGGAGAGGACACCTTTCGGCCTGCTTCAGTTGGCCGGCGGCGCTGCGTTTAGTCTCGGTCTGGTCCTGGTGGTGGTCGGCGGCGCGGAGCTGTTTACCGGCAACAATCTGCTGGCGATGGCGTGGGCGGCCGGTCGTGTTCAGAGCGGCCAGATTCTCCGGAATTGGGGATGGGTCTACCTGGGAAATCTGGTCGGAGCGCTCGGTACCGCGGCCTTGGTTCTCCTGTCAGGTGTGCACGAGTTGGCGGACGGCGCGGTCGGCGAGACGGCGATCCGCATTGCTAGAGCAAAAAGCGATCTTGGCGCATTGGAATCGGTAGCGCGCGGGATTCTCTGCAACGTCCTCGTGTGCCTGGCGGTCTGGCTTTGTATGGGAGCCCGCAGCGTCGCCGACAAGATCCTTGCCATTGTGTTTCCCATTAGCGCGTTTGTCGCCTGCGGGTTCGAGCATTCGGTCGCGAATATGTATTTTCTTCCGATCGGACTTGCGCTTACCTGGCCCGGGACCGCGCCAATCGCGCTGGCGGATGCCTTCGGCAATCTCGTCCTGGTGACGGTCGGGAACCTCCTGGGCGGGACAGTCCTGGTCGCGGAGGTATATTGGTTTGTCTATTTACGGGGCAGCTCTGTTTCCGGCGCACCCCCCATTCGGCCATTGCATCCAACCCCAGAGCAGGATAAACCAACCCTGTCGTCCACGTTGAGAGGAGACCGTCGATGAAGGTCGTCATCGGGATGGATGGTTCGAAATACTCACGCTGGGCGTTGGAATGGATCGCTCGACTTCCGCTAGCCGCCCCACCTCCGGTCGTCGCGCTGCACGCCGTGGACCTCTCGGCCTTGAAGGCCCCGGTGATGTTTCAACCCATGGTCGTCGGCAATGAGCCGTTCATCCAAGCCGAGGTGAAGAGGTTGGACAAGAAGGCGAAAGAGGTGGTTGCTGAAACCAAGAGGTCGTTCGATTCCTTCAATCTGCAGGGTAGAGTGATGATCGCAAAAGGTGCGCCCGCGGAGATCATCGTGAAGCGCGCAAGACGCGGAGACCTGCTGATCGTCGGACACCGCGGTCTGACCGGTCTGGATCGTTTCATGTTGGGGAGCGTGTCTACGAAAGTGATGTTGCACGCGCCCTGTTCTGTGCTGGTGGTGAAGCAGCCGTCCCGGCCGATTCGAAAAATCCTGCTGGCGACCGACGGGTCCAAGAACGCGAATAAGGCCCTCCGGTTTCTCTTGGAGGACATGCGATCCGCGAATGTAGAAATCCTCGTCACGCACGTGATGCCGTTTCTAAGATACTCGGAGCAAAATGAGGCAGGGAAGGTCTTGGTTGATCAGTGCGCGGAAAAGCTGGCGTTGGCCGGCTACCGGGTGACTCCGATGCTGAAGCTTGGAAGCCCGGCAGACGAAATCATTAAGATTGCCGGGCGGCAGAAAGTAGACCTGATCGTCTCTGGCGCCAAAGGGCTTGGCGCGATCGCTCGATTCTTCTTGGGGAGCGTCTCGATGAAGCTAATGCAGCACAGTGCCTGTTCGGTTCTCGTGGTCCGGTAAGGCCGCCTCTCATGAGGGATAGGAAGTTGTGGCTGTGGGTTACTGCTTGCTCAGTGTCCGGATGTAGGCCAGCACATCTCTGGACTGCTGGTCGGAGAGGCGGAGCTTCCAGGCCGGCATGTTGGGTTTCCCTTCATGGATGGTCTTCAGCATGTCGGCGTCCGATTTTGCCTTGACCGAGGGGGAGGTGAGGTTTGCCGGGTCAGTGCCAAGCAACTTGTAGCCATCGCCTTTGCCTTCTGTTCCATGGCAAGCCGCACAGTGCCGCACGTACAGTTCCTTCCCTCTGGCCGCACGGCCGCTTTTCGACGGAGGCTGGCCCGCCACGGCGCTCCAGATCGGAGGACCAAGAACGAGCGTGGTTGCGATGAAGACCAACACTCCGAGATGGGTGTTTATCGTAGGATTCCCTCCACAGCCACGCACGGCGGCTCTGTCTCTGCCGAAACCTTCCTGCGACCGGGCTCACTTCCTGAACGCCGATCTTCGAACCACCGAAACATAGCAGGCAGCACCACCAGCGTCAACAGGGTCGAGGTCAACGTGCCACCGAGCACGACGATGGCCAGAGGTCGCTGGACCTCTGCTCCGATTCCCTGCGCCACGGCCAGCGGGAGAAGCCCCAGCAGCGTCGTCAGCGCGGTCATCAGGATTGGCCGCAGTCGTCGCAGACAGCCGGTGACGACCGCGTCGTCCACGGACAACCTCTCCTGCCGCAAGTCGTGGATGTGAGTGACAAGGACGAGCCCGTTTCCCACCGCGACGCCGAACAGGCTGATAAACCCCAGCGACGCCGGGACGCTCAAGTACTCGCCGGTCAGCCACAGTGCCCACACGCCACCGACCAGGGCAAAGGGAAGATTCAGAATGATCAGTGTTGCGTAGCGCAGCGAGTGCAAGGAGGAAAACAACAGTAGAAAGATCAAGGCGATCGTGACCGGCACCACGATCTGAAGGCGCGCCATGGCCCGCTGCATGTTCTCGAACGCGCCGCTCCACCGGATGGCATAGCCGGGAGGCAGCGGCAGTTGCGCCTCGATCTTCTGCTGAGCCTCTGCAACCACGCTGCCGATGTCGCGGCCCGATACGTTGAAGCCGATTGCGATCTTCCGCTTGAGCCCCTCCCGGCTGATGTGAGCGGAGCCTTCGCGCAGTTCGATCGCGGCCAGATCGCTCAACGGTATGTGCGCTCCGGTCGGAGTTTCCACCAGAATGTTGCCGATGGCTTTCACGCTGCTCCGGTCTGACGCCGGAAACCGGAGGGTCAGATCAAACCGGCGTTCACGCTCATACACCTGCGTCGCGGCTTTGCCGCCGACGGCTGTCGCGATGATCTCCTGAACCTCCATCACGTTCATGCCGAAGCGCGCGATCTTGTCCCGATCGACGGTTACGGTCAGGTACGTCTGCCCGAACAATTGCTCCATTTTTACGTCTCTCACTCCGGCCACCGTTTTGAGGATATCCGTAATCTGTTCCGCGCCGGATTTGAGAACGTCCAGGTCTTCTCCGGAAAGCTTGATCGAGACCTCGGTACGAAACCCGGAGATCAGTTCATCCACGCGTTCCTGAATGGGCTGGCTCATCAGGACTGCGATGCCGGGAATCTCGGCCAGACGCCGGCGCATGGCCTCAACCAGGTCCGGCTTGCGCGTGGCCGTGGTCCACGTCTCGCGAGGGCGGAGCAATACTACCGGATCGCTTTCATACGGCTCCTCGGGTGTCGTTGCAATTTCGGGGCGGCCGATCTTGCTCACCACCATGGTCGTCTCGGGAAATTGCAACATGGCGTGTTGCGCCTGCCGTTCCAACTCGATCGAGTGCGGCAGGGACACGCTGGGGTGACGGATGATCTGAGGGGTGAGCGCGCCTTCATCCATGATCGGCACGAATTCTCTTCCCAGAAACGGCAACAACGCGAGGCTGACGAGGAAAAGAACAGCCGCGACCCCAACGACCGCAAACCGATGGCCGAGGGTCCAGCGAAGAACGGGGAGATAGAGGCGTTTGAGCCACCGCATGAGGATCAGGTCCTCTTCTCGGCCTCCTCGCAGAATCAGCGAGCAGAGGACAGGGGAGAGCGTGAGCGACAGCACCAAAGAGATGAGGAGCGCGATCACCATCGTCGCGGCGAGCGGCTTGAACATCTTCCCTCCATCCCCTGCAGGGTCAGGAGTGGGAGAAAGACGACACTGATGATCAGAATGCTGAACGCGATGGGCCGGGCCACTTCTTTGGCGGCCTGTAAGACCGTTTCTTGCCGAGTCCGGAAGCGACGCCCGGCCGTTGAAAGGAAATGATAGGCGTTCTCCCACCACCACAATGGAGCCGTCGGCAATCTCCCCGATGGCAATCGCCATCCCGCCCAGCGACATGAGGTTGGCCGTGAGCCCCACCTCGCGCATCACGATGAACGTTGCCAATGGAGTCAGGATGAGGATACAGGTCACAATCACCGCGCCGCGCAAGTTGCCCAGGAACGGCAATGAGACCAGGATCAGCAGCGTCACCCCTTCGAGCAGCGCGTAGTTTACGGTCGCCAGTGCGGCGGTGATCAGCTCGATCCGGTCATAGAAGGGGATGATCCTCAGTCCATCGGGGAGCAGTTGCTGGCGGTGAATGTCGGCGACCTTTTCCTTGACCGCCTGCACGACCTCTCTGGCATTCGCGCCTCGCAGCATGAGCACGATCCCAGCCACCGCCTCGTGGCCGTTCACCAAGGCCGCGCCATGCCGCACCGCATGCCCGATGCGGACCTCAGCGAGGTCGCGGACGAAGACCGGTGTGCCTCCGCGCTCTTTGACGACGATGTTCTCGATGTCCGTGACGGTCTGAATCAAGCCAATGCCTCGAACGATATACTGCTCGGTGTATCGTTCTAGGATGTTCCCCCCGGTGTTGAGGTTGTTCTTGGCGACGGCCTCAAAGACATCGTGCAATGCCAGGTCGTACTTCCGGAGCCGTGCCGGGTCCACCACCACCTGATATTGTTTGACGAACCCGCCCAGTGAATTCACTTCGATGACCCCAGGGATCCCCTTGAGGAGCGGCCGGATGACCCAATCCTGGATCGTGCGCATATCCATCAGCCTGCGCTGGTCTGCGGTAGGATCCGCGATCGGGTCAAGACCAGTCGGTCCGGCCAAGTAGTATTGGTAGACCTCTTCCAGCCCGGAGGAGATGGGCGTCATGACCGGCTCGATTCCGGGCCGGAGCTTGTTCTTCACCTCTATCAAGCGTTCCAGTACCAGTTGGCGAGCAAAATAGATGTCCATCGCGTCCTGAAACACCACCGTGATCTGCGACAGACCGAACTTGGAGAGCGAGCGCAACTCGGTCAGGCCGGGAAGCCCCATGAGTTGGATCTCAATCGGAATCGTGACGAAACGTTCCATTTCAATCGGGGATTGGCCGGGCGCCTGAGCGACGACCATGACCTGGATATTCGTCACGTCCGGAAAGGCGTCAATCGGAATCTTGCGATATGCGTGGATGCCCGCCGCCAGCAGGAGGCAGGCAAGCCCGATCACCAACACGGGCTGGCGAAGCGAAAACTTGAGTGTCCTTGAGATCATGGGATCAAGGCGGATCGTTGGCGGCTCGCTAACTCGGACTTCAATTCGAAGGCGCCGGTGGTCACAACCAACTCGCCTTCATGAAGGCCGTCCAGCACTTTGACCATACCGTCGCTTTCGTCGCCGAGGCGTATCGGCCTCCGGACGAACTCCCGTTCGCCGGTTTGGACAAAGGCCACATGCTCTCCTCCGTCCTGCTGGACGGCTCTCGCGGGAACCAGAAGCGTACCAGGCTCGGGTGATCCCCATACGCGGACCCGTGCGTACATTTCGGGCTTGAGACGACGGTGAGGATTGGGGACCAACACGCGAAGCCGCAACGTCCTCGTGGCCGGGTCTAGGACGTCGCTCACGTATGTGATCCGCCCTTGGAACGTTTCGTCGGGATAGGCGGTAAGCCGTACCTCGACATGTTGCTCTCCAGTGATATGGATCACATCCTTCTCAGGCACGTTCGCGACCACCCACACGTCGGAGAGGTCGGCGAGCACAAAGAGCTTCTCGGTTGTTTCCACGACCTCCCCAAGAGTCAGATTTCGAGCGATCACGCGACCCGTGAACGGCGCATGGATCGGGACCGTGGAACGAATCGTCTGATCCCGGGCCAGGCGCCGAATGCTCTCCTCCGTCATACCCAGAAGACGCAGCCGATCGCGCGCTTCCCGAGTCTCGGCCCTGACGCTGAGCAGGTCTCCTTCCCGGCGCTGGTATTCCGCCTGTCCGATGACTTTCTCTTCTAAGAGGTGCCGGGCTCGAGTGAACGCCTGCTCGGCGACCGACTGTTTCGCGTTTGCTTTTAGGTAAGACGATTGCGCGAAGCCCAGTTCGCTGCTGTAGAGGGTGGCGAGCAGATCGCCCGCCTTTACGTCCTGCCCGAGGTCCACGCGGATATCCATGGCGCGCCCTCGCACCAGCGTGGTAATGTCGGCGACCCGGTTCGCGTTCGGTTGGACCGTCGCCGGAAAGTCCAGAAAGGTGCGGAACTCACCACGAGTCACCGGCTGGACCTGGACCCGAGCGCGGTCGCTCTCTTCACCGGACAAGTGAATGACGCTGGTGGGAGGTGAAGGGCTTGATAATTTGGCGTCGGCAGCCTCATACGGAGCCTTATCACAGGCGGCGAGAAGGAGAGTGAAGGCGCACAGTGCTGCGCTCAGGGTGCTTGATTGTTGTCTTGTCTGGCCGGATGAGTCGCGAGGGGCAGAAGTTTTAGCGTGAGGGATCCTCATGATCCTATAGCATCCCTTGCAGGGAGCCGGTGGATTGACGTATTCAGCCTTCTCTTTCAGCCAGCCGAAGTATCCCACCAACGTACCCCGAGCATATTTGGTGCCCGTAGGACTCTGACACACTAAGTACGCAAATAGTAATAGTAATAGCTGCCTGATCAAAAAGACAATGCTTTCTGATGGATAGTAACGTATTCCACCTAGACACACAGTGTTATTAGACCCGATAGCCATCAACATCGACAAGACAAGCGGGGATTGGACACGAGTCCCACCAAGCCCCTCGCGGGTCCAAGATGGTTGAGAGTAATTATGCCCCTCAGGGTCATCGGTGATCGTAGCAAAATGCCACCGATGGGGAAGTGACTTCTTCGCCTCAGAACAGCCTGGCGGGCTGTCAGCGGAGACACAGAGTGAGTGAGATGGTATGAAGCTTGCTCGCAATAAGAGAATGCGCTGTAGGCTATGCTCGGAAGCAGATGATGATGAACATCCTGTTTGCGGCGGATCAATCACGAGACTCTAAGGCAGCTTCGCATTTCCTCCGTGGCGTTCGATTCCCGGCCGGTTCCATGCTGTCGATTCTGCACGTCATGGAGGCGTGCCGGATACCGGCTGCTTTTCTCGGTTCGTCGCCTGACGCCGAACAACAGGTTGCGACGCTACGCCATGAGACTAAGGTGAGAGCCGGCGGACTCCTCCGGAAGATAGCGGAACTATTGCGGGGGCGAGGCCTGCGTGTTCGATCCTTCGTTGAGGAAGGGCTGCCGGTCCCGGTAATTTTGGAGACGATCGATCGAGACGGCATCGATCTGGCTGTCCTAGGAACCCGGGGACTCCGGTGTGAAGCGGTTTTTTCTCGGTAGTGTGAGCGATCTGACGTTGAGTTACGCCTCGTGTTCGGTCTTGGTGGTTCGAGGCCGACCTCGGTGGGCCGACCCGGGTCGGACTCGCGGAATGCAGGTGGTGTTGGCACTGGACGGGTCTCAGGATGCACTGGGGGCGGCGAAATTCCTGAAGAGACTCAAGCTGCCCCCATCATCGCTGATCACGCTGGTGTATGTCATGGAGGAGACGGATGATGTGGTGTCACGACTTCTCGTGACGCATCGTCCCGAATCTCCGACGCATGGGGAAAGCCTTGGCGCGTTCGAGCAAGCAGCGTGGGGCCGAATTACTGGAGAAGGTTCGGCGTCTGATGAAACCCGCGAAATGGAAGTTGCAAACGCTTCTTGCTGAGGGACATCCTGCGGAAGAGATCCTGAAGGCGGCCAAACGGCTCCGTGCGGACTTGGTCGTGATGGGTTCCAGGGGGCTGACCGGGATGGAGAAAATCCTGCTTGGGAGCGTCTCTGCTAAAGTGACGCGCCATGCAGCGTGTTCGGTTCTCGTGGTCGGGACGAAAGGCGCCTGACAGGGTATCCCGGGGAGATGATGGCCTGGGTCACATTCTTGGCGAGCGCGGTCGTGATCGTCTACGCCGGAACGAAGTTGTCCCAATACGGTGACCGGATCGCCGAGCAAACCGGGCTGGGGGGATTATCGATCGGTGTCGTTCTGATGGCCTCCGTCACCTCGTTGCCGGAAGTTCTGACAACGATCAGCGCCGGATTGCTCGATGCGCCCGATCTGGCCGTGGGAGATCTCCTGGGCGCGGGTCTCACCAATATGCTTACGCTCGGCTTCATTGATCTGGTCCATCGGCAGAAACGAGTCTGGCAACCACGGCGCTCGAACAGACGCTGGTCGCAGGTCTGGCCACCGGGCTCACCGGCCTCGCCGCCCTGTTTCTCTTGATCAGGGCCTCGCCGAGTCTGTGGGGGATCGGCTTCGATACGGTTCTCATTGCGGTAACGTATGTGCTGGGGATGCGGGTCGTGTACCGTCAGGAAGATATGCGTCGCCGTCGAGAAGGAACGCGAGAGAGTGGTGGAAGCGGAACACGATGAACGAAAGACTCCATCCGGTCTGAGGCGCAGCGTGATCGGCTTTACTATGGCGGCGCTTGCCGTCATGGCGGCTGCTACGTTGCTGGCTGCGTCGGCTCGGGAGATTGCGGTGGCGAGCGGGATCAGCACAACCTTCATCGGTACGTCTTTGGTGGCGGTCACTACTTCTTTGCCCGAACTGGTCACCGCGCTGGCGGCCGTGCGCCTGGGTGCGTTTGACTTGGCGGTGGGCGACTCTGTTGCGGCAGCAATGCCTTCAATATGGCTGCGCTCGTGTTTGCGGATGCCGCCTATCGCCGTGGGCCGCTCTTGAGCGCGGTGACCGGTGCGCATACCGTCACGGCACTGGTGAGTATCCTCCTCATGACCGTGGGACTGATGGGGATTATCTATCGTGCGGAAAAACGGTTCCTGCTGATCGAGCCCGACAGCCTCCTGTTAATCATCGGCTATGGCCTGGGAATGTGGTTGGTGTTTCGTGTCGCGGCGTGACCCATGATGAAGGTGACGGATATCAAAGAACAGTCGCCGCTCTGGCATACGCTGTCGCATGAGGCGCTGAGCGCGGAACTTCGAACCGACCCGACCTCCGGGCTGACAGACGAAGAGGCCCGTCGTCGTCTTGCGGCTCACGGCTCGAATGAACTACCGGCTGCCGCGCCCATCTCGCCGCTCGCTTTGTTGCTGCGACAGTTCTCCAGCTTGATTATTTGGGTGTTACTCGGAGCGGCAATCATCTCTGGGCTGCTGCAGGAGTGGGTCGATGCGGCGGCGATTGTGGCCATCGTGGTGCTCAATGCGCTTCTCGGGTTCGTGCAGGAATACAAAGCCGAGCGATCGCTGGCTGCGCTCAAGAAATTGTCGGTGGCCTGTGCCCGCGTGGTGAGAGAGGGGACGAGCCGGGCGATCCCAGCGCGTGATCTGGTGCCCGGCGATCTCATTCAAGTCGAAGCCGGTGACAACATTCCCGCCGACGCCCGCCTCGTCTATGCCTCGGCCCTGCGGACGCATGAAGCGGCGCTGACCGGTGAATCGATCCCAATCGACAAAGTATCTGACGTCATCCCGAGCAAGAGCGTGCCGGTGGCGGATCGGCGCAATATGGTCTTTCTGGGAACGGACGCGACGGCCGGGAAAGGCCGGGCGGTCGTTGTGGCAACCGGCGCCCACACGGAGCTGGGGCGCATCGCTTCCCTCATCCAAGAGGCAGAGGTAGAGTCTACGCCCTTGCAACGACGACTCGACCAACTCGGCCATGTCCTCTTGTACTTCTCCCTGGGTATCGTCACCGTCGTCTTCCTATTGGGCCTGCTGCGCGGCGAGCCGCCGGTCAACATGTTCCTTACCGCCGTGAGTCTGGCCGTGGCCGCCATTCCCGAGGGCTTGCCGGCCATCGTCACCATCGCCCTTGCATTGGGGGTCACGAGGATGGTCAAACGCCATGCCCTCATCCGCCGCCTGCCGGCTGTGGAAACGCTCGGCTCCACGACGGTGATTTGCACGGACAAGACGGGCACGCTGACCAAGAACGAGATGACCGTCACGGCGCTTTATCATGACGGACACCGCTACCAGGTGACCGGAGAAGGCTATGCACCGGAGGGGACGATCCTGGAATCGGGCAGCGCGGTTCCTGCCGACCGCATCGGCCTTCAGGCGCTCCTGAGGGCCGGCGTCCTCTGCAACGGCGCCGACCTCAGACAGCAGGAGGGCGCGTGGAGCATTGTCGGCGATCCGACCGAAGGGGCGCTCTTGGTCGTGGCAGCCAAAAGACAGATACGCAAGGAACACCTGGAGGCGGAACAACCGGTGCTAGGGGAGGTGCCATTCGATCCGGAGCGCAAGATGATGACGGTCGTCCGAAGGTCACGCGAAGGCCTGATCGCCTACGTCAAGGGGGCACCGGATGTGCTGCTCAGACGCTGCACGTCGTATCTCACCATCGACGGACAGGTGCAAGGATTGCGCGAGGATGACCGCCTTTGCATTCTTGCCGCGAACGACGACTTTACTCGCGAGGCCCTCAGAGGACTCGCAATCGCCATGCGGCCCTTGAAGGAACCGCCGGACACATTCTGTTCAGAGGAACTCGAACGCGACCTGATATTTCTCGGCCTGGCGGCCATGCAGGATCCATTGCGGCCGGAGGCCAAGCAGGCGGCTCAGGCCTGCCGAGAGGCGGGCATTCGCACCGTGATGATCACAGGTGATCACAAGAACACCGCCATCGCCGTTGCGAGAGAGTTGGGGATTCTGAACGGACACGAAGCGGTGACCGGGATAGAGTTGGACCGATTCAGCGACACTACCCTGGCCGAGCGAATCGAGCGGATCGCGGTGTATGCGCGCGTCTCCGCCGAGCATAAGCTACGCATCGTCCGAGGGTGGAAGGCGCGTGGCGCCGTGGTGGCCATGACGGGTGATGGGGTCAATGACGCTCCCGCGATCAAAGAGGCGGATATCGGAATCGCCATGGGACTGACCGGCACGGATGTGACCAAGGAAGCGTCCGACATGGTCGTGACCGACGACAACTTCGCCTCCATTGCCGCAGCGGTCGAAGAAGGCCGCGGTGTCTATGAGAACATTCGCAAGGCGGTGCACTACCTTCTGTCGTGCAACGTCAGTGAAATTCTGCTCATGTTGTTGACAAGCCTCCTGGCGCTTCCTCTGCCGCTTCTGCCTGTCCAGATTCTGTGGATCAATCTCGTCACCGATGGCCTTCCGGCGTTGGCGCTCGCGGCGGATCCGAACGCGCCTGACCTCATGCGGCGGGCTCCGCGCTCGTCGCAACAACGGTTCCTGACCGCTCACCGAATGCGGGTGATCTTCGCGCAGGGGTTCTTTCTTGCAGTGATTCCGTTCGTGATCTTTGTGTACGCGCTGTATGGTCCCGGTCATAGCCTGGAACAGGCGCGAACCTCGACGTTCACCCTCCTGGTGTTGGTGCAACTCTTCCACGCCTTTAATTGTCGGAGCGACCGGCATTCACTTTTCACCGTGGGGATCCGGACGAATATGCCACTCGTATGGGCGGTGACCGGCTCTCTGGTTCTCCAAGCGGGAATTGCCTTCCTGCCATGGGCACGGGAAATCTTTGATACGGCCCCGCTCGACATGGAGCAATGGGTAGGCTTACTCCTGATCGGGACCTTGCCGCTATTCGCGATGGAAGCCTACAAAACCATGAAGCGCCCGCGTGGATCGCCTTGCCCATAATCACGAGCAGCCGACGTCTCCCCGGCGTCGTATCTCTTTGACGCCGGGGGCACCGACGAATGGAAATAGTTTAAGGAGGTCAGGACTATTCTAGGCGGCGTTCTACGGGGTACATGTAGTACTTTGCCGCCACACGCTCCGGTGGTGTCATCGAAATCATTGACGACGAGGGACGTTGAGGTGGTGTTGTGGGCGCTTTGGCCGAATGCGAGTCAGCCCACTCTTACAGCTGAATTGGGGAGTGGTTGGATTCAGAATACCTCCGGCGTGAACGATTCCTAATTTATGGCCATCGAGAAGCATTTATCAGGTCCAAGGCCATCAAGCCTGCAACGATTGAGGGATACCGCTGCAGTCACTGCGGCAAAATCTAAGTGGTCCCGCTTTCCAAAGCTACTCCCGCTCTCCGCGCCTTCCGCTATTCAAGCGGGATGCGTGTCTTGTTGTGGGCGAGCCACGTGTCGAAGGTCTGCAGCGCGGGGTTGAGGGACGCGGGCGACGCCGAGGTTGCGCGCGCCGCAGAAGACCTCCTCGAAGTCGCGCTTGAACTGGAACATGTTGCCGAGATCCTCGGCGCCCGGGAAACCGAAGCTCGCGGTACACCTCCGGCGACACGTCGTTGTAGCGCACCTCCTGACCCAGCGCCTTGCGTGAGCGCGGCGGCCATCTGCGCGCCGGTCAGGTGCTCGCCGGCGATGCCGACGGTCTTGCCGATGAACTCGCGGCCCTTCTTGAAGATGCCGTAGGCGCACTTGCCGATGTCCTCGGCGGCGATGCCCGGAAGCTTCTTGTCGCCCATCGGGCAGCGTGATCGCCAGCTTGCCGTCCGGACCTTTCTTGGGACCCATGCCGAAGTAGATCAGGTTGTCCCAGTAGAACGACGTCAGCAGAAACGTCGTCGGCACGCCGAGCTCGGTGAACAGCTGGTCGGCTTCGCCCTTGGCGTCGAAGTGCGGCACCTTGTACTTGCCCATCAGGGTGGGCATGCGGTTGTCGCTGAGCGGCACCCACTTGCGCGTGTCTTCGAGCGTGGACCAGATGACGTGCTGGAGGCCGGCGTGCTTCGCCGCCTGGGCCATGTTCTTCGCCTGGGCCAATTCCTTCTCGGGCGAGAAGTGCGCCCAGAAGAAGGTGACGCAGAACGCCCCGTACGCGCCTTCGAACGCCCGCTTCAGGCTCTCGACGTCGTCGACATCGGCGGCGACGACCTCGGCGCCCAGCCTGGCCAGCTCTTTCGCCTTGTCGGAGTTGACGTCTGCGCGTCAGCGCCCGCGCGGCGAAATCGCCGCCCTTGTCGTTCAGGATGGCGCGGACCAAGCCGCCGCCCTGCGCGCCGGTTGCGCCCACCACCGCGATGATCTTTTTCTCCGACATGGTGGTTTCCTTTCTCAAGTTGAGAAGGCAACGTGTACACCTAACTTACTACTCGTTCAAGGCCACGCCGCCGTGTTGGGTCAAAATTCCCGAAGGTATGCGATCGTATCGTCAGCGGCGCGCGTTCGACCACATCCAACTCGGTCAGCAGCTCCACGTCTCCTTTTAAATCTGAGCACAGCAGGCTCTCTGGTCATGTTCTTCATGGCAGCTCCAACAGTCCTTCCTCACGGATCCCTCACATCACCACACCGCCACTCGCGTGGATGTTCTGACCCGTGAGCCAGCGTGCTCGATCGCTCACGATGAACGCGACCACGTCCGCGATGTCCTGTGGAGTTCCCAGTCGCTTGAGCGGGGACATCTGCGCGCCCGTCTCGCGAAACGCATCGGGGATCATCGCCGTTTCCGTGAATCCTGGCGACACGGTGTTGACCGTGACCCCTTTAGGTGCTAGTTCGTGCGCCAGCCCTCTGGTGAACTGCTCGAGCGCGCCTTTGGTTCCCAGATAAGCCGTCACACCAGCGAAGCCCATGTGGGTTCCGTCCGACGAAATGTTCACGATCCGGCCTCCGTCCTCGATCACCTTCGCGGCCTCCTGCATCGCGAAATACGGGCCCTTGGCGTTCAAGGCAAAGATCTGGTCGAATTCTTGTTCGGACGTTTCGACCAATGGCTTAAAGGTGGCCATCCCGGCATTGTTCACCAAAATGTCCAGCCTCCTCAGCCGCTGGAATGTTTCTTTGACTAAGCGACGGGCATCAGACACCTTGCTCATGTCCGCCTGAATTGCCACGGCTTTGCCGCCCTTTGACTCGAGGACTAGTCGTCCTGTCTGCGGCAGTTATAGGTTAAAGTGCAAACGTCCACTGAGCGTCAGTCCGTCGCGGATGTTCATGCCCATGAGCACCAGATTCGTTCCTCCGGCCACGAGTTCAAGCCCTTGAACGAGATAGAACCTCGCGTCCAGGAGTCCCTGCGATGCCCAAGAGTCAAGAAGGATTGCGCAGGGAATGAGAATAATGAGCCCATTCGCCGCGATGAACGGCATGCGCTTCTTTTTTACATCCACCAGTCGTCCTTGCCGGGACTTCGATAGAGCGAAGCCTGTGCCTCCGGTAGCAGCTATCGCAGGGACCAGGACCCACAAACCCGGGAAGACAATGAAACTCTTCACTCGAGCGACGGCATCCAGCGATCCAAGGAACTCGACCATCACGGTCGACGCTAAGAACGTCGCGATTGTCAGCGTCGCCAGTATTCCGACGGATAAGTGAACCTTCTTTGTCATCGATCCCTTATCACTGTTTCCGGGTAGCTGATCTCCATCGTCTTCATGTTTTTGCTGGGCTTGCCGTTGCCATACAGTTCAAGAGACCTCGATCAATTTCGCTGCTCCGTGCGCAGAGGACCGGCCACACCGTGTGATAACCATCGGGGATGGGCGTCTTCCTCTAGCGCTGTCTTCATGCCTCTTGTTGCCATTCAGAATCTCCAGACCGTCGTGCTCTCCCAGGGAACTCTGTCATTCCGGAACCCTCAAGATCGCTCCGCCGCAGAGTCGACAACCGCGATCGCCTCGATCTCAATCATCGCATCCGGAGAATAGAGCGAACGGACTTCGACGATGGTGTCAGCCGGATAAGGGGGAGTGAACCACTGCCCGCGCAATTCAACGATCTGGTCAAAGTAACCCAGTAGGTCTCCAACTCGATATCCTTGGGCAAGACGGAACGGCTCGTATGGGTCGGGGTAGATTCCGATACGCTCGATTTTCACGCTGCCGACTCCTTGCCAATGCCTATAGGATCTACGAATATTCAGTTCACAAGTAGCCGCCGTGTTCACCTGGTATCGAAAACGCCGTGAGCGCGACGATCCACCCTATAAGAGTGAGCGCCGCACGGATATAGTTCAGTGTGTCCACTGCGACACCATTCTTTCAGCGACCGATTCAGGACGAGTTTCTGCCCGCATCAACGTAAGCGCCGTTGGAATAAAGTAAGACATGGCCATGATCCGCTCTACGGCGTAAAGAGGGACACAAGCCCGTTAATGTCCACAGCGCGGAATGCTTTTTGCCATATGCTTTCCGAGGGGCCAAATCTGGATTCCCTCAATCGCGTTGTTCTCTCGCTTGCCGTAGTTTCTTCCTCTGTTCGGACCCACCACTATGCGGTCATTCGATATTCCCGATCCCGCGAGCCATAAGCGGAGCACAGAGAAGGATTCCAACGATCCCTAACAACTCCCAAAGAATGACTCGGCGCACTCGTCGGAACTGAGCGTCCGTAAGTTGAGGAAGTAGGCCTGCCTTGAGCTGCTTGTTCCATGACGCAAACAGCACGGTTGGGTATATCGAGAGCAGTGCGACGAGGAAGAAGAGTGATAACTTCGCGATGAAGAACACGTTCTGGAAATAGTATGCACTTCCCCGCTCGAAATAGAAAACCCGCAAGAGGCCGGCCACTAGCAAGACGCCCGCTGAAATTCCGTAAGCCATATCCGCACGCTGAATCTTCCGCGCCTGTCCGAGAGTGAGGTTGCGATCGAACAGGGCGAGTTCTGCAGTGAGAGCAGCCGCGAGCGCAAACGCAGCGAGATGGTGAATAAACGCAATAGGTGCTGATGCACTCATAAGGCCCTGTTCGACAGCGAGAGCGCTGCCATCGCATCGACCCGGCTTACCAGAGCAACGGGATCAGGCGGTATCGGATTCTGCCCATATAGTTCTCGTAGCCCTTCAGTTCTCGTCTCAGGAACCGTTCCTCGATCAGAATACGCACAGCGATCAATGCGATCGGAAGGCTCGCCAGGAGCGCGGCTGCGTAGGATTCCAACCACAGAGGCATGCCGACCAGCAGCAGGGCAGTGCCCGTGTACATCGGATGTCGCACGATCCTGTAGACACCCGTATCGACGACCCTGTGTCGTCGCTCTTCCTGAAACTTCACTACCGGTGCCGCGAAAGTATTCTCCCTGAACGAAAGAGAGATAATCCACCAGCCCGCAACAAAGAGGAGGAGCCCCAGGGACGACACCATCCTTGCGGGTTTCCCAAGCAGGTGAAAGTGGAACACATCCAAGGGAATGAAAAGGATCAAGCCGAAGAACGCGGCGAGCAAGGGGATCAGCACGATCTTGTCCGCAAGGGGTTGACCCTTCTGAAAGGGAAGCTTCATGCGTTCATCGAGCAGCTCCTGGTTCTTCGCGAAAACGCCCACCATCGTCGCCACCGTGCCAATAATGATCACGCCGAGAAACGCCCATGCCCGCCGCCAATCGAACGTGCCCGCTGGCAGGAATAGCAGGACGCCGAAGATGGCCACGTTCGCAATGACGCCAACGATCAATCTGGAGAGGAACATGTGTGCTTCCACGTCACAAGGTTAGGCCGATGATGATTCATCTTCGCACATTACCCAGCGTTCCCGAGGACGAACCAGCAACGGAGTGAGTTGGCTGATCGTCTCGGATCCCTTATCTCTCCCGAACCCGGTCCGCGTCCTCGCGGCTTCGCCAGTTCGCCAGGGCCCATGGCCCGGGGCATCCTGATCGATGAGAATCCGATGCGACAGGTAGCCTTCAAAGACCAGACCTGCCGCGTAAGCTGGAGCCCTTCCGTTTCAGTGCCAGGCTTCAACCATGTATCCCAAAGGATGGTGACTGCCATCACTCTCCTCCATCAATTCTCGGCAGCGCGATGCTGCGACCCTCAGCGACCTTCACTCCGGCGTTCGTGAGACTCCGTCACAAATTGTTTTGGCGTTATCAGTGACGCGTTCTTTGCATCTTGTGATCACCTCGCCCGCTTGGCATCCAGGCTCCACGGTCCCGCACCGGCGGCCGAGAAGTAGAGCCAGAGGAAGCAGTAGAGCACGGCGGCGACGCCGCCGTTCACGACGGGCCAGAAACCCTGGGGGAAGTGGAACTGGAAGTATGCCACCGCCATCTCGCCGGACAGCAGGAACGCGACGGGGCGGGTGAAGAGTCCGAGGAGGAGGAGCGCGCCGCCGATCACCTCGAGGACGCCACCGATCCCGATCTGGGACATCAGCGGGGCGGTGCCGCCGTTCGGGGGCATCCCAATCGGGAAAGCGAAGAGTTTCGCGGTGCCGGCCAGCATGAACATGAACGCGGCCACGATGCGGAGCACGCTCTTTAGGTATGGCGCCCAGGCCGACCACTTCGCGACGAGGTTCGGTTCGGTCATGATGCCTCCTCTTTCTTCGCCAGGTCGAGCTTGTTGTCAATCTCGGAGATCTATTTCTTCGGCTTCTCCCAGAGAGCCATGACGTTGCCCTCTGGATCTGCGAAGTCCGCCATAAAACCCCACTCCCCAATTGAGTGTCTTGCGGTGATGACCTTCCCTCCTGCCTTCTTTACTGCCTTGAGGGTCTTCTCAATGGAACCAGTTTGCACGCCAAACGACGGCTGGTCCTTTTTGGATTTGCGTTTATAAAAACCTCCGTTGATCCCTCCGGGTTTAATCGGATTGTCATCTTTATCCACGGCTGTCGTGTAGGCCATCGCCCCCTCGTCGCCCCATAGTTTGACCTTCCAGTCGAAGACCTTTTCATAAAATGCTTTTGCCTTTTTAAAATTCGAAGCCGGGATTTCAAAAAACACGACTTTGTTCTTACTCATTTCTCTCCCCCTTTCATACTTTCCAAAAGTTCGCCGAGACGATCATTTGATCTGAGCTGGATTATCATTGCCCATATGCTTGCTTTAGCTTTTTTATGTCGAGTTTTTTCATTTGAAGCAATGCCTTCATGACGCGGTCCGATACTTCGGCGTCCTTGCCCTTCAGCATCTCGCTTAAGACCGCGGGAACGATCTGCCAGGACACGCCATATTTGTCCTTCAGCCATCCGCACTGCTGTGCCTTCTCATCTCCGCCTTTGGAAAGTTTCTCCCAATAATAGTCGACTTCCTTTTGAGACTTGCAGCTGACTTGGAAGGAGATCGCCTCATTGAACTTAAACACCGGACCGCCGTTGAGCGCTGTAAATGTCTGCCCGTTGAGTTCAAATTCTATCGTCATCACGCTTCCCGCCGGTCTTCCGTGGATTTCGTATCCCTCTTCTCCATAGCGCGCGATTTTCCGAATCTTCGACTTCTTAAAAATGGAGGTATAAAACTTCACGGCCTCTTCCGCGTTGCTATCGAACCACAAGCATGGCGTGATTGTTTGCATACACCTCTCCTATTTCTTGGGTGTCCCTACGATCCCTCATACACAAGTTCATTTCCTTTCTCTGTTTCACTCTCCGCGAACGATGTGGATGTTGAAGTGCGGTGTTCCCAGCACCCCCCACAACCGCACCCACAATGCCAGAAACATCTCCGTGCCGCGCGCGTTAGTGATGTCGCCGAGGTCAACAATGTTGCCGGGCTTCCAGTCGAACCATTTGCAAAGCCGGTCGGCGACTTCGCGTTTCGCTGCCGCGTCATTGCCGCAGATGAACAACTCGTGGTCGCCGGGCACGCGCGACGGCGCAATCATGATGTCGCAATTAACCGTATTGAGCGCCTTGACCACACGCGCGTCGGGAAATTGCCGCTGTACCTGTTCGCCGAGCGAATCGGTATTGCACACGGTGAGTGTTGGCGGCATGCCTTTGGAAATGTCCAGCGGGTTGCCGACCTGAATGAGAATCTTGTCGCGCAGATTGTCCGCGCCCGCCTGACGCAGTGCCGCGAGAGAGTTCGCCCCGTTGGTGCAATCGAAAACAATTTCGCCAAACGCCGCGGCGTCCGCGAACGTGCCGATCTGCGCTTTGCCGCTTACGGAACGGAGCCATTCCCGTCCCGCGTCGCTGTTGGCTGTGCGCGAGCCCATGATAACTTGATGGCCGCGTTGAACGAGTTTGGTGGCGATGGCGTTTCCGACTATGCCTGTACCGAGGACTGCGATTTTCATGTTTGCCCTTTAATTTCCTGGTTAAATCATTAGTGACAGGTTTGTTGTTTCAACGTCAGTCACTTCCTCTCCGTGTTTGTTACGCGCCGCCGCTCGCTTTCGCGGATCATTTCGGTCAAGTCCGCGGCCGGGCGAATCTCGAAGGGGCCGGCCTTCACACCGGGGTGCTTCGACATCAACTGGATGGCGTGGTTCAGGTCCCTGGCTTCGAGCATGAGGATTCCGCCCAACTGCTCTTTCGTCTCGGCATACGGGCCGTCGGTGATGGACACCTTGCCGTTCTGCCATCGCAGGGTGGTGGCGTTCCGAGCGCTTTGGAGCGCTTCCCCGCCGGCAAAGTGACCGTTCTTCCGCAGCACGTCGTCGTAGGCGAAGCACTCGTCCATCATGGCGTTCCGCTCGCTTTCGGACATCGTTTCCCACTTCTTCTCTTCCATGTATCCAAGGCAGATGTATTTCATGATTCTCTCCCAACGTGTGGACTAACCGCTCTCACCCTATAGTCGTCTGGCTGAGCCTCAAATCGACAACGGCGGCGTTGGTGGATCACTTCTCCTCGAGAACGGACAAGATATTGCCGGCGGGGTCTTTGAACCACGCTATTGTTGGACCTTCGCCGCGGAAAACCCCCCTTTTGTCCGTTTTGAGTTTGGGCTCGTTATAGATCTCAAAGCGGACGCCGCGCTTCGTGAGCTCGTCCACGGCCTTGTCGACATTGTCCACTGGGAAATTGAGGATGGTGAAGGTTGCCGGAGCATGGTTAGGCTTAGGGTAAACAAGTACCGTGGCACCGCCTGCAAGGTGCAGTTTCAATAGGTCATGCGATTCAGAAACCTCCAGCCCGAGTGTTCGGCTATAGAACTCTTTCGCCTTTCGGATGTCGTCGACCGAAAAACCGCTGAACGCAGTGCTTTTTGCTAACATGGCTTTTCTCCTCTCCTTGCCGTCACGAATTTGATTGTCCGACTGCAACGTTCATCGAGGTCGCCGAATCATCGGAAAAAGGGGCGGTGCCTCATCAATCTGTATTGTTCCAACTACTTCGAATCCGTGTCGTTGGTAGAGGGGGATGTTCGCCGGATTTGTCGACTCCAGATACGCGGTTCGTCCTTCACGATCAATGCGCTCCAGAGCGTGGCGTAAGAGCGCCGACCCGTACCCATGTCCCTGTTTCGCGGGCTCGACCCCGATAAGCGGCAAATACCAGTGAGGCTCAGTGGGATGATAGCCTCCCATTTTTTCCAGCATCGTGAATACGACCTGGAGTCGCTTCGGATCGATGCTGCGTTCCATCAGGCCAACCAACACCTCTTCGTCGGGCTGCACACTGGGAGGCAGCCACAGCGCACCACCAGAGCATTCAGCGACCGAGTGAGCCGTGCCGTGATCGAACGCCTTCCCCCCGAATGCATTCGTGAACTCCGTGAAGTATGTGAGGTAGTCATGTGAATCGGGCCACGCCCACCGCGCGACCGGATCGCCAACAAAGGCAAGAACGATCGCACTGACCACCCGCTCCCGATCCTTCGCCTTGGCGGCGTTCACAGCCGGAGTACTCATGGGATTCCCTTCACGGTTGGAGTGCGAGGTGTCGTCTCTTGTTCGGCCCTTCTAACCCTCAAGCTCAACCGCCGGCTCAAATCGGCCACGGCGGTCAGATAAAGTCGCGCTTGATTTCGGCGGGGGGTTGTTGGCGTTGGCACTCGTGAGACGCTCCTCCCTTCCGGTTCAACCCTTTGCCTCCACGTGCCGGCCGAACTTGTCCAGGATGGCCTGCCAGCCCGTGCGCTGGAGCTCTGGCGGGTTCTCGGTCTCCGCGTCGAACGTCTCCTTCACGAGGACGCTGCCGGCGCGCTCGACGAACTCGACTTTGACCTCCCGGCCGTCGCTCATCCGGTATTCGATGGTCTTGTGGGGCACGATGCGGGTGTACGTGCCCTCGAAGTCGAAGCCCTCGCTGCCGTCTTTGGCTTCCATGCGCGACAGGAACTTTCCGCCTTCGCGCAGATCGACGGTGCTACGGGTCGTGTGCCAGTCATCCTGGGCGGTGTTCCACTGCTTGATGTCCGCCGGGTTGTTCCAGGCATCCCAGAGCTTGTCCAGCTTGGCCTCTACGACAGTCTCAACGGTGATCTTCATGGGTGTCTCCTGTCGCGCCCGTGGATGGGCACCCTTTAGTCGAATGAGGAGGGGTCAAATCGACACCCCCGTCGTCCTTGGGGCTACGGCTCAATACACCAGGCCCAACGCCCGGGTTCAGCGGTGACGCGCAGGCTCCGATGCTTACGGCACGCAGACAACACATAGCAGCCGTTTTCATCACGGATCACGCCCCGGGCGCATCCGCCAGCTCGCTCACGTCTTCTCTCCTGCAATAAAGCGCGGTTGGGCACGAGGACCCGGAGGCGACCTCTGGACTGCTCCGTTAGCCGATTCCGTAGATCACGCTGACGCGCCCATCTGAAAACTTCTGAATCTTCCGGAGTTCGAGCCCATGACGACGTTCCGTCGTCGCAAAGAGCGCCTTCCCCTCACCCACGATCAGCGGATAGATAATAAGCCGAAGTTCACCCACCAACCTGGCATCGATGAGGCTCGCCGTAATTCGGGCACCCCCCATGAGATAGATGTCCTTGCCAGACCGCTGCTTAAGGACAGAGATGTCTTCGATTCCCCGGAGAAAGCGCGTCTTCGGCCAGAGAGCGGAAGTCAGGGTACTCGACAGCACATAATGCGGGGTCTGCTCGGCGAAGCGGGCCCATTCGACCTCGGCTTTGGTTGGAATCCTGTTCGACAGCGGGTGGGGCTTGTCCGGCTCATTCTGTATCGTGGTCCAATATTGCTCGTAGCCGCCGTACATGCGGCCCCCGACCACGCATGCGTCTATCTGCTGCGTCAGGCCGTAGTCCTCAGACCACGCTTCGACCCAATCCGCGTAACCCTCGGGCCCCTCGATCTTGCCATCGACGGACATTTTCATCCCAGCGATCAGCTTTCGCATGTCGAACTCCATATTGCATCAAGCCCTTCACGCGGGACCCAGATCGTCGGAATGCCCGGCCTTCAGGCGAGACCACTGGGCGGTGGGACGTCCATCGGTACGGTAATGCGCTGCTCGCCTTTCCACCGTTGTGGCCAGCCGGTCGGCGAGTCCTCCCACGTCTCCTGCCGCCCGTAGACGGTCAAGTCGAGCAACCGGTAGCTGTTGTCCATCGCCTCGACGCCGCGCCTCGTCGTCCAGTAAGTCTCGAAGACATTGGATCCTTGTCGCAGGTAGCAAACGATGTGCATCATGCCCACCCGGCGTCCAACCAAGAGAGTGTCGAGCGAGTCCTGGGCCGAGTACCAAGGCATCTCCCAGCCCATGAAGTCGCGGTACCGGACGCTCTCTTCGTACGGGCCTTGGCAGAACGTGGCGTAGGTGACGTCACGGGAATGCAGGAAGGACAGCTCGCGGACCTGCGATGTAAACAAGGTGCAACCCTCGCACTGCTCCGGCGCAGGGTGGCCGGTGTGCCACATGAAGTAGTAGGCGATGAGCATCCGGCGTCCCTCAAACGCGTCCAACAGCGTCACCGCCCCACGCTCGCCGATAAGCGGTGTCGCGCCATCCACCTCGACCATGGGCAGCCGCCGGCGGGCGGCTGCAATCGCGTCGCCTTCTCGTGTGTGAGCTTTCTCTCGAACCCGCAGTGCGTCCAGCTCGGCCTGGAAAGTGCTCCGATCGACCACCGCAGGTACTCCAATTTCATTTCTCATGGTGTCTTTCATCGTTCCGCCTCCATCGGCCACTTATTCAGGTCAATTATCGCTCCCTCCATCCGGCTCGAATTTTCAGCGCTTGTCGTACTCGTCGTGGCGGCGAAATCAGGGGCCGGTTTCGTTGCGTCCTTTGGACCGAAGACCTGTTCAGCACCATGCTCAACATCAGTCCCTCCCTTTGTCTATGACTTGACGGGCTCTGCTGCTACGAACGCCGCAAACTGGCGCTCGAGCGCCTTGGCCGCACCGCTGCGCCAGCTCTCGGCCATGGACTGCTGACATGGGATCGGGGAAGATCTCCTCCTCCCCCTTCTCCACTCCGTCGAAGATGGCTCGCGCGACGGACTCCGGAGAGGCCTTCGGTATGTCGAGGCCTCGGGACATATCGGTGTCCACGGGGCCGGTCAGGACGGCATGAACCCTCACGCCCCGTCCGGCCAAAAGAGCGCGCAGCGATTGTGACAGGGAGAACGCGGCCGCCTTCGAGATCGAGTAGGCCGGAATGAACGGCAAGGCGGCAACGGCCGCCAGCGACAGAACGTTGACGATGGCTCCCCGAGAACGAGTCAGCAACGGCAGGAAAGCCTGGGTCACGCCATACGTGCCAAAGAGATTGACGGCGAGGTGCTGTTCGAGCGCGGCACGATCGCTCAAGTCATCGTAAAGCGCCAGGCCGGCGTTATTGATGAGGATATCGAGAGATTCGACTCTCTCGACAGCTCCCTGAATCTGCGCCGCGTTCGTCACGTCCAGAGTCAGGGGCGTGACGCGCCCATCCGAGTGGGCCAAGGGCTGGCGCGTACCGGCATACACCCGCTTCGCGCCTCTCCTCAAGGCTTCCTCGACCAGCGCCTGCCCGATACCGCGATTGGCCCCGGTCACCAGAACTGCTGTGTCTGCGATTTTCATTTCATTATCCTCCTTAAATTTTTTGATCGTCGTGGCGGCGCAAGCCACCGCATCGGCCGGCAACCGCAATGTCCTCTTTCCCTTGCGTTAGTCGTCCAGGCTGCCCAGGGTCAAGTTGACGGTAGTTCCCGTCATCCCCCTCGCCTTATCGGAAGCCATGAAGACCGCCACGTTAGCCGCCTCCGCGAGCAGCGCGTAAGTTCTTAGCCAAAGACAGTGCGGCGAGGTAGCGAGAGATGACGACACCGTGCGATAAGTTGCCTCAAAGCCACCAAAGGCAGCTTCGTGGGAATCCGTGGCGTGCTGAGTTAGCTTGTAGCGGATATACTCAACGATCATTGCCACTCCTCCCCCAAAAGTGTTGCCCCCAACTGAGTGTTATCTGGTCCCGCACATCGCTCAGGCACATGCACCTGCTGCAAGCGGCATAGAAAGAATCAACCGTGCCACCTCGCCGGCTCATCCATTTGAACAAAGTGCCGGGCACCGGGCAAAAGAAACAGCTCAGATGTTGGAAAGAGTTGATGAAAGCTCTGGGCCACGCCTTTATTCAAGTAAGGATCGGCATCACCAAAAATGATCCGCACGGGCCGTTTGAACTCTCTCAGTGTGGGAATCATTTTTGAGCGCGATCGTATTGTTGGCAGCAAGTCTTCGTTCAACCTAAAGAACGCAGGACGAGTGCTTGGCATGGCATCGAATTGTTGATACAGCAACGGTAGAAATTCGTCTCTGACATCTGCATCTCGGAAGAATCTCCCGACTTGCCACCGAAACATTCGATGGAAGATCAAATTACCAAACATCTGCGACACAGGCCGTGCGATACTTCTGACCAGAGGTGTGGAGAAAAGCCAAATCGCTTCTGGGGCTCGGAGCGTCGGCATTTCACAATAGTACGTGTTCAGCAACACGAGCCCTGCGACGCGCTCAGCCTGGGCAAGTGCCCAGTCAATCGCCGGCGGCCCGGAAGCGTCGTGTGCTACAAGGACAACGCGCTCAAGCTGCAGTTGTTTGACCACGGCAGCCAACTCCAACACTTGGTTCGTGGCAGTGTAGGGATAACCGACCGGCTTATCGGAAGCCCCCCACCCAAGAAAATCAAAAGCGACGATTCGTCGCGGTGGTGAGAGGTAGGGAACAAGGCGGTCATAAAGGTGCACATTATCGGGAAAGCCATGCATCAGGATAATCGTCGGTTCCTCACCCGAGTACTCTCGTGCGTAAATCCGATGTTGATTCAGTTGTACAAATTTCTCTTCGTAGTTCATCACTTCACCCACAAAGGTTGCCGCCTAACTATAGGTATGCTGCGGCTCAAACTCGTGAGACAGAGAGGTGGCATGGACGAGCTAATAACGTGCAACTCTGCAACCTCTGCGCAACCAGGCCCCCTGTGGATGTTCCCCCCCCCCTCAACGCGCCTTATCCGTGAGGGCGCCGCGGTGCGCAGGTCAGTGCTCCATGTTCGGAAGACAAAGAACATCGCGATAGGCGCAGAGATCGTCGAGAAGAGTCTTCTCGTCAGCCATGATCTTGGTCTTTTCTGCCTCTCCGATGAGTTGGATCATGTAGCTTTGCTCAGCGATACCTTCTTTAAAAATGAACGGATAAAGAAGACTGGAATTTGGAACTGCTCCAATGTCTTCGTTCGTCATGTTCGGAGCGTAGAACATCAGGTGCGGAAAGGGCATGGTATGAACTTTCCAGTCAGGAAGCATCCATGTGCGCATGATCGGCGCGATCATATAAGATAAACCTGCTTTTTCTGGAACTTTATAGGTCTTGTTCTTGTAACGATTTTCAATTTCAGCTTTCAAAGCAACAGGACTCATTCCTTGAATGCGAAGCGTGGCCACGTCCATAATGACTTTTAAGAAGCTCTTTGTGCCCTCGGCGTCGTAGCAGAGAGGAACATAGATGTCGTTGCGAAAGTCGGCCTGTTCCCAGGCAGTGCGCTCTACAAGACACGTCACACCACTCGTTCCCTGTCGGGAAAGTTGATAGCCCTTCTTAGGATCGAGAAGATAAACGGTTGCTTGGTCCCGCATTGCCGGAGGCAATGCGCTTAGTGCAAACTGAGTTTCGAGTTTGGCTGGCATTTGCTCGATAGTTGTCTCAGTCGCCTGGCCTGGAGGTGCTGATATGCCAATAAGACTGATTGCGATGATTGGCAGGACCAATGTGATTTTCACGGCGTTTTGCATGTTGCTCTCCCTATACATGGTGTTGCGCGAAGCTTAGTCCCGATTCGCTACGAAACCATTTGCTGGTATCCAGTCTTCACCCATGTCTCGAAATGCACGTTCGTACGCTCGCCGTTTGTACTGCTCTTGTGCTAGGGACATGGGTGGTGCCCTCATGAGACTATAAACATGTCAAAAAAGAGCCAGCAATTTCTGAGTCCGGAGCAGATTGCAAAGTCGTGGGCTAATACTCCTGCACTCTTTATGCGTAGGACTAGCGAACGCATGATCCAAGACTTCGACCAACTCAGTCGGCGAGGCAAGGTAGAACACACACCCATGGGGCGAAGTCGCTTCCGGACTATGGTGCTTCGAATCGGTCATGGAGTCACACCTGCAGGATCGTAGGAGTGCGTCTGCGGCAGCTTGTGTTGGGAGCAAGCATTGCCCGGACCGTGCGGCAGAATCCTCCCCAGGATCCGAAGGTATCGGCAACTGCGGAAGCCTCGTAGCCGCAGTGCACCATGCAGTCGGCGCACTTCTCATTCCGTCCGGTGCCATACCGATCCCAGTTTGTGCCGTCGAGGAGTTCCTGAAAGGTCTTCGCGTAGCCGTCCTGCAGGAGATAGCACGGCTTCTGCCAACCAAAGATGTTGTACGTCGGGTTCCCCCAGGGAGTGCACTGATAATCCAGGTTTCCCATTAGGAACTCCAGAAACAGTGGAGACTGATTGAAGCGCCATGACCGCTTACGGTTGCTGAGAATGTCGGCAAACAACGCGTGAGTTTTCTCTCGCTGGAGAAAGTGCTCCTGATCCGGTGCTTTCGTGTAACTGTAGCCCGGGGAAATCATCATCCCTTCGAAGCCGAAGGCCATCATCTCGTCGAAGAGACGGCGAATCCGCAGGGGGTTCGCATCGCTGAACAGAGTCGAATTGGTGGTGACCCGGTGGCCTCGTTTGAGCGCGGCCTTGAGCGCGCGCACCGCCACGTCATAGACCCCGTCCCGGCAGACGGCATGGTCATGCTCCTCTCGGAGCCCATCCAGGTGAATGCTGAAGGTGAGATATTTCGACGGCTGGTACTGGTCGAGCTTTCGCTCCAGTAAAATGGCGTTGGTGCAGAGGTATACATATTTCCTGCGTGCGACGATCCCGCGAATGATCTTCGGCATTTCCGGGTGAATCAACGGTTCCCCGCCAGGAATGCTGACCATCGGAGCCCGGCATTCATCGACCGCGGCCCAGCATTGCTCCGGCGTTAGGCGTTTGTCGAGGACATGATTGGGGTACTGAATCTTTCCGCAACCCGCACAGGCCAGGTTGCAACGGAACAACGGCTCGAGCATCAGAACCAGGGGGTACCGTTGGACACCCTTCAGCCGTTGGGTTAGGACATACCGCGCGACCGTGACCATCTGAGACAGCGGAATAGCCATCACCTACTCCTGCCGATCGTATCCGGAAACCTCGCGCCTTGAACAGGAAGCCTATCACTCTGGTGGTGTGGGCTGGACGCGAGCAATTCCGATCCTGCCTCACGCCGAGACGAGAGACCGTGATTATGGAGTAGATGTAGCGCGGCAACCAGCCGTGATCCATCCACTCTCGAGTAATCAGGCGGGGACAGCGTTGCGGGAGCTGGGAGTTTCCCAAGCAGCCGCAAGAGTAACAGCACCGTTAGGGGAATGTAGATGAAGATGCCGGTCATGCCTATCAACGGTTCATCGATCCAAAATGTGACGGAGAGGTTGAAGAGCAGGATACTGTAATAGAGGCCGCAACCCATCAGGAGGTTGGTCGTGACAAACCTCTCGGAGCGCACCTCTGACTCAGGCAGGTGACGATCGAAGCGAAAATAGATCACCAGGGCGATCACCCCAACCACCGCCCAGCCGAGATAGTTGACCAGAGGAACGCCGAAATGGAGGCCGGGATCGGGATAGTAGTAGATTTCCCCGAGAAACCATCGGTCCCCCCGTAAGGCTACGGGATCAATTACCATGTCGATCAAGACGAAGAAGAGGGCGGTCAACATGCACGCCGGCCAACCGGTGCGAACCGCTCGATCAAGCGTTAGGGCTAGGAGCTGCCCGTTCCTTGAAAATGGGTTCTTTGCAGTGCTCTCACCGTGGGACGGGAGAAGAAAACTCAGCGCGAGGCAATAACTCGCATAGAGGAGCATGGCAAATGAGAGAGAATCTATGAACGGCACGTTCGAGAGGTAGAGCTCTTGTCCGACCGTTGAACCGGTATAGTGATACCACCCGAAGGGAATCCCGGTACGAGTCGATGAGAACTCACAGCCAAAGGCGGTCAGCCAGACGACTGCGAAGAACAGACCGGTTCGTTGCCATCCGATCAGCCTCTCAGCGGACAAGAAAAATCCGGCGAGAAAGAGAAACACGTACGGCCGGAGCTGGACGGTCTGAACGAGGAGAGTCAGCGCGTCCAGCAATCCTGAATCCGGAATGTTGAATGCTGAATTTTGCATGAGGAGGCCCATCATTGGAATCACGATCCAGCTTCAAACCCTTCTTCTCAACCTTTGCGACCCATTTCAGGTCTCGTCTCCCTGATTCACGACGGAAAACACTTTCCAAATGCCATCAATAATCTTGGTGAGCCTTTGAGGCGGATCTTGCGCGTGAGTATGGCGACGACCATGCTCACCTCTTTCCGAATGAATCGGATCCACGTGCGACTGTCAGCCGTAATTCGAAGGTGAGGCTGTCCGACGTGGCCATTCTGAACCAGAATTGTCTTCTGGCGAATTATCACGCTGGCCTCACAACCTTCTTCACCGGTGAATGTAAAGTGGTATGTCGCGTCGAGACCTGCAGCCTGCTCGCGCTGGAACGCGTTCGGGAGACCAGCCAAGAATTGATGGATCGACCGCGGACGGAGTCCATTACCGACCCGCTTGATGGTCTTCTGTGAGAAACGGCGACCCACGTGCACCTCCGCATCGGAGCCTGGCACTACATAGACCGTTTCCGGCTTGTGCTGGAGCGGCTTGACCACTTCGGCTATGTGACGCTTGGAATCGGTCAGGTAGGGCCCGATTACGTCCTCGCCGGCCGGACACACGGCGAGACAATAGGCCGCCTTGTAGTTGGCCCCGAAGGACAGGCTCTGCCACATGGAGGCTGATTCGGAGTCAGCGATCTTCTTATGGTACTGTTCGGCAGTCCTGCTGTCGGCAATCTGTTCGACCCAGTCCGTAAAGCCGCCCATGAACTCGCGGTAGTTGTGGGTATAGCAGGAAGAGAAATCGAAATGGCCGTCCGCTCCGATCGCGCCGGTTGGGCAGGCAGCGACGCACAATTTGCATTCAAGACACGGATTGTAGTCGAGCGGCTTGTCGTAGCCGCTCACCTTCACGTCGATCAAAATGGTCCCAAGGAGAATGAAGCTTCCAAATTTCGGATGGATCACGTTGCGATGGATACCCATGTGCCCGAGGCCCGCGGCCACAGCGACGGGTTTGTGTGAGACGACCCAGACTTTGCCTGGGAAGCGATCCATCTCCATCGGGAATCCCATTGCAGGATTCGTCGCACGAACACCGTACGAATCCAGAACCGAAACGATCGTGCGCGCGACTTCATTGACATGATCGCCTGTGTGGTGAAATTCCAGATTTGCCACCGAACGCGCAGGACTGCGGATCGGTTCCCGGTTCATCCGGCAGACAAAGCTGATCAATGACCGGGTCTGCGGGAAGACCGCGAGAATGTCCTGACGATCCTTCGCCAGTTCCTGACGATCGACTTCGACAAAGCCTACATCGTCCGCGCCGGCCGCCAGGCACAGGCTACGAAGCCAGTCCGCGTCAATCGGAGCCGGCCGGACCACCGCCGTGCCAGAGGACCGTTCGCGATATCGTTTGACCGTCGGATGTTCGTCGAGTTTCACGACGCTTTGCCTCTTCATCGCATCTCGCGCCAATAGGCGTGTACTGAGCCCATCACGCCCAGAAGCACGATTGTCCCGATCAGGTACAGGCCCCAGGGATAACCGATGACCGCCAAGGCGAACAGCACTGCAATGAACCACAAGCGCACGATGATGCTTTCCCTGATCGAGCCTGCGGTCGGAGTCAGGAAGCTGCCAATGGTATTCCTGCAGCTCCGGGGATAGATCACTCATTCGCAAGTCACGTTGCCGGTTGTTCCAGACGACGATGTCGGCGCGCGAGCGATCGTCTCAGAGCAACAGGAACCACGCCCTGCTGGCCTTCCATCTCTGGTCTTTCGTGGTGTGGGCTCCTTGGTTCAGCAGAGGAATATCGGCTCACAGCACCTGGCTTCACCAGCACGCGCAGCCATCCCACGAGCCACCACACTGAGAGGAAAAGCAAGCCGACGAGGCCCAGGACATACAACCAGGGAGCCAGATAAAGAGCCAGGAGTAGGATGGTCACGCTGACCTGCTCGTGCGCCTGCTGTGCCAAGAGCGCCAGGCCATCGCTGATGAAGAGCAAGGCGCTGGTGCTTCCTGCAACCCACCCCATTCCTTGGAAGACATCGTCCCCACGAGTCTTGCTATTCATGTGACACCACTCGTCATTGGTGAGAACATGGGCTGTAGGCATCAATGTTAAGGTTCGTGTCTTCGGAATCATGCTGGTGTCCTCCGGTTGGGCGTTCTCACTTGGAGCTGTCATCTTTCTTCGGGGGTGTGAAGGTCTCTGTTTTGCTTCGCAGTTTCTCGACCAGGTCTTCGTAGGACGCGGAACGGATAATCTTGGTGAACTGCCCACGATAATTGCTGGCGAGACTGATGCCATCCACCACGATGTCATACACACGCCACTCCCCGAACTTGTTCAGCAACCGATAATCCACGGGGAGTTCGCCTTTGCGAGAGATGAGTTTCGTCCGGACCTCGGCATAGTCCCCCTCGTCGCGCTCATTCAAGTACTGGATCCGTTCTCCTGAATATCCTTCAATCTTCCCTGCGTAGGATCTCACGAGAAGCTGCTGAAACAGGTCGACGAATTCCTGTCTTTGGGTCTCATCCAATTTGTTCCACTGGGGGCCCAGTGAGCGCTTGGACATTTCTTCATAGCTGAATCGATCGCCGATGATCTTGACCAGTTGCCGGCGGCGCTCCACCGCTCGCTCCGGGTTTTTCAACTCCTTGTCTTCGAGAACACGGACCACTTGATCGAGTGAACTCTTGACGGCCTCCGTGGCCGTGCCGGCAGCGGCTGACGACGATGTGAGAGAGACCACGAGACACAAAGCGATGGCAACGACAACCCATCCAATTCCTTTCTTTCGAGCGGTCATGGAAGGTTCTCCTCTTGGTCTGACTCGTATTCTATAGGGCGTGGATGTGCTTCGGCCTTCAAGTAGAACTGCCGATCGTTCTCGAATAAATCGTACAAGCGCGGTGGCCTCACGAAAGAGAGCCAATCCATTTTTCTTGTTTTCCACCCTGATCTCCGTGCCGGTCCAGCCTGGACATGATGACGCGCGCGACGATCGGGACAAAATGACAGATGAACACGACCCAGCCAGTCCATGGTGCCAACTCCTTTCTTCTGACCCGAGCGGAACCGATGACCTCTCGCCTGAACCCAATGCCCAGAGCGCCAGTCCGGTCTCCTCTAAAGACCACCATCGCCGATGACTAGCTCTTGACGCTAAGGTAAGGCATAGACCGTTCCAGCAATGAACCGATCCACCGCGGATCTGACAAGTGACGGATGGAAGAGGGGTTATGACGAATCGAATGCGGGCTCTGCGTGTGGGGTGTGACCAAGTGTCCGCGCCGAAGGAACGGCGCGGTGCCGAGGGATCGGCGTTACTGCGGGCGAGAGATCCCGAGTTTCCGCATCTTGGATTGGAGCGTCGTCCGTTTCATCCCGAGGCGGGTGGCGGCACCGGATGGTCCTCCAATGACCCAATTGGCTTCCCACAGTGCGCGTTCAATGTGTTCGCGTTCGGCCGCCTCGAGTGTCTCGAGGCCGTCCGTCGCAACGTCTTTCGACGCCTTCAACTCTCCGACGGGGACCTTAAGCTGGGACCCTTGAGAAAGGATGACGGCCCGTTCAATGAAGTTCTCGAGTTCGCGGACGTTACCTGGCCAGGAATATCGAATCAGGGTGGTCATCGCGTCAGCCGGAATAGTCTCAATCGGCTTGTTCATACGCCGGGCATACTTCTGCGCAAAATAACGCACCAGGACCGGAATATCTTCCGGACGCTCTCGGATCGGGGGCGCAGTAATGGGGAAGACATTCAAGCGATAGTACAGATCGCTTCGAAATTGTTTGTCGGCCACCATTCGGCCGAGATCCCGGTTCGTGGCAGCGATTAGGCGGATGTCCACATGAATCGTTCGCGTGCTGCCCAGGCGCTCGAATTCTTGCTCCTGCAGAACACGCAATAACTTCGACTGCAGCTCAAGTGGAATTTCCCCGACTTCATCGAGAAACAGCGTCCCCCGGTGTGCTAACTCGAAGCGACCGATTTTTTGCGCGATCGCCCCCGTGAACGCTCCCTTCTCATGGCCAAAGAGGTCGCTCTCTAGAAGCCCTGTTGGAATTGCCGCGCAGTTGAGCTTGATGAAGGCCCGCTCCCGACGCCCGCTGAGCTTGTGGAGACCACGAGCGACCAGTTCTTTGCCCGTCCCGGTTTCCCCCTGGATGAGTACGGTCGAATCCGTCGGCGCGACGATTTCAAGTTGTTTGAGGACTCGCTTCAGCGCGGGGCTTTCACCGACAATCTCTTCGAAGTTGTATTCGGTTCTGATCTCATCTTCGAGATAGAGCTTTTCTTCGGCGAGCTTGTCCTTCAGCTCTGCGATTTCACGATAGGCCAGGGCGTTTTCCACCGCGATGGCGACCTGTTGTGCTACCTGGCTCAGGAGATCTATCTCGTCCTGAGCAAACGCGTCCTCATGGCGACGACCCACATTCAAGGCGCCCCGGACGCGGTCATGGGCGAGGAGCGGGACACTGCAGAGGGTTTTTACCCCGCCATCGAGCAAGCGTTGGCAGACTTCCGATTCCGAGGCCATGTTCCTAGGTCTTGTTCTGTCAAGACCGCAGGCTTCCGGGTGCTAATCGCGATACCGGACGGCCCCTTGCACTGCGGCGCTTGCCCTTCTTCGATAAAACTGGTGTTCTTCGTAAAGTCGAGCACATGAACTCGGTACTGACGAGTTTCGGGTTCATACAACACCAAGCTCGAGCCGTCATGCTTGATGACCTTGCGCAGGCAGGCACTGACGGCCGTGAACACCTTGTCCAAGTCCAGATCGGAAACGACGGCATTGTTGACTTCCAGCAGAAGTCGCACGCGGTCCCGTTCGTGTATTAGTTGCCGCTGGACAGCCTGGGCGGTCTCGTCGTGCAACACGTTGTCCACCGCGACCGCGACCTGCTTCGCCACTTGCTGCATGAAGTTGAGCTCCGCATCTTGATAGACTCGCTTCTGCAGGCTCCCGAATCCCATCGCGCCCAGCCGTCGTAACGCCGTGGTCAGAGGAACCACACAGAACGATTGCACACCATTCTCACGCAGCAATGGGATCAATTTGGGGAAGCGGCTTTCTTTCGCGATGTCCACGACCATCAAGGATTGTTGAGTTTTCCACACCAACCCTCCTGGGGATTCATCGACAGGCAGTTCCAGACCGGGGCTGATCGTGCTGGGTTGCGAGGTCACCAATAACCACAGACGCATGATATTGCGTTCGGACTCATGCAAGACCGCGTTGATGAAATCGAACGGCACGATATGAGGGAGTCGTTGGGCGAGGTCATGAAAGAGCTCCCCCAGATCGCGGTGTGATGCAATGGATTCTGACACCTCCAGCAAGAGCCGTAACCGGTCACGTTCATGAGTCAGGTCTTGATGATGGAGGACATTGTCCACGGCGACTGCAACTTGTTTGCCGACCTGCCGGAGGAATTCCAAGTCCGCCTCACCGTAGGCCTCCTTCTTCAAGCTTGCGAATCCCAGGGCCCCCAGCCGCCGTAGCGCGGTGGTCAGGGGCACATAGCAGAAGGAGTTGACGCCGTCCTCCTGCATGGGCTGGGTGACCTTTGGCCAACGAAACTCTTCGGCGATATCCGGTACGATGATCGGCTGCTGCGTTTTCCAGACCAACCCGGCCGGGGTCTCTTCGACCGGCTCTTGATGGCCACCCACGATGTCGGCTGGAATATTCGCCCGAATGTTGTGTAACTGCATCACGTTGCGCACAGGATCATGGAAGCATAGGGCAACAAAGTTGACATCGACCACGTGGAAGCCGATGGGCGAGGTCCTGGAGTAACGCCCCCGTCCAGATGCCTCGCGATGGACTCCGATACTTCTAGGAGAGCCTGGTACTGCTGGACGGACAGGCTGGCACGGGAAGTCGACTCACTTTCCATAGGTATGCGACCCTCAACCTAGCCCTGACTAGCATACGCCAGGACCTAGTCAAAAATCTTCAGCTGTAGGTCGTCCATGATTGCTTTGATTCGCTGAATCCATGACTCAGGATCAGGTCGGCGACGGGGGACCGTACGCGCCCTCGTCGCATTCGATGACATCCCGGCGCGTACTGTAGCCACCATTGATCAGGACCGCTCTGATGCAAGCGAATGGCGCTTTTCGGTCCGGTGCCAATGCTTCAGCCAAAGGCCGCAGCCCCTATAGTCTGTTCTTCACCGCTGCACACCTCCCGCAGTTTAAGCTGGCGGACCATGGGTCTGATCGTGCGAGGGTTACGGAAGTGAAGGTAGACACCAGACCACGGCAACTCGGCTTGCCATTCACCAGGCTCGCCTTCCCGTCAAACCGGAGCGCGCTTTGCTCCTTGCGGCTCTGAAGATGCGCGGTCGAATGTGATGGATGATAGTTGGCCTGCAGCGTTGAGGGGTTGGAGGCTTCTAGGGCAATGTTTATGCCTAAACATCGATGTGAGTAGATAAAATATACACAAAAGTAGGTATGTAAGTGGTTGTAGAATAAGGGAGTGTTATCTGGCTCCTGAGTACAACATTGTCTACCTTTCTCGTCGTAATAAGTGAGCTTTGTGCCAGTCGAGGAGGCGTTTGACTAGACCGGCTTCTAGAGATTTGGGGCAATAGACGGGAAGCCCAAGCTCCTTTCTTATCTTCTTGGCTAGCGCCTTATATCCATGTGGGTACAGTTGGTCTTGGAAGATCAAGCAGAAGCCTCCTGCTCGTATGATCTGCCAAATGTAATGCTTGGGTGCATACCTCAAGATGAATAGAGGGCGGAGATCGAGATGCCTGCAGATACCCAGCTTGCTTGTGAGTTCCTCGTGTGGAATGTAATCAGAGATTTTTGATCTCAGCGCCATAAGGGATGTTATCACGTATGTAAATTCGATCGAGATTCTCTCCTGTTTCTATCCATCTGCGACCGCCGTACTCGCGAGCGTTCTTGTCTAGAGGGATGAATCCTCCGGTAGCCAGCCCCGCATCAAACATCATTTCGGCGTGCATGCCCAAGGCTTCAACGAAGTCGCTATCAGAATACTTGAGCACGAGACCATGTACCTTCGATGCCTTCCTCTTCCAGTACCGGATTGCGGGCGACCAGTCGTAGCGGATATTTATTGGCCCCTTTAGGGGGAGAAGTTCTGTTTGGATTGGTCTTCCGCAACCAATTCGCGCAGGGCATCAACAGTGATCCAGTGGAAGAACTGCTTCTCGAAAATGACTTGGAGTTGCCGTTCGTAAAAGACCTCCTTGGAGCGGTCCGAGAAAAACGATCGGAGTTCTTCTTTTGCTTCATCAATCTTCGTATCACGAGGTAGCTCTTCTGGGTCAGGCTCGTAGTCGTAGTCACCGTCGAAGTCCATCCAGGTAAGGGTATTTACCAGAGAAGCGATTTGCAACAGGGGCTCTGCTCTCGATCTACGCAGGGCTATGGCTCTGCTTAACCGGAATTTGGGCCAGACCTTGCTCCCCAGGCCCGCACCTCAATGCGGTTGGGGACATGGCATCCAGTGTGTATGTGGGGTATTTGCTTGGGGCCGGTCATTCGGCGTTGGCCTTTGGCATCGCTGCCGGAGTGGGAGTGCTTGGAGCGATCTGGTTGTTTCATGGCACAACGAATGAAGGCGGGTCTCGTGACCTGACCCATGCTCATCTTACCCCTTCAAGCCTGGAGGAGATTGGACTGAACCCCTAGATTGAGACACGGCGAATTGGCACACTTGACACCAGGAGGTGGCAGGTGGGCAAGAAGCGCGTGGGCAAGTTTCCGAAAGACTTTCGGCAAATAGCCGTGGACCGGCTGAATCAGGTGCGAGAACATCGTGGCTCTCGCGAAGGAACTCGGCATCAGTCGGCGGCTGTTGTATACGTGGCGCGAAAAGCTTGAGCCGCTGTCCAGCGGCGAAGGCTCGGCTGGGACTTCGCGAGAGGCCAGGCTCCGGAACGAGGTCGGCCGACTCAAGCGAGTCTTAGCCGCTGCCGACTCCACTCGGCACTCGGCTACCGCCCGCCGGAGGAGTTCGAGCAGGCGGTGGCCTCAAGCCACCCACTTATCGGCCACAGTCTTGACGGCCGTGACAATTCGGTCGGTCCGATCGTCATTGATGGTGGCACTGTGCCCACCGTGTGACACGACAGCTTTGCGTCTGCTGCCCCAACTTGAGCATGGGTTTGAGTCATGCCATCGGAGAACCCGCTAAAGATGGAAGCAATAAAGGAACGTTACTCAAACGTCACCGAAGTATCAGACTGAGGAACGCTCGGTTTTCATCACAGAGCATGCAGGATGGTCCGCGAGAGAGGAGTTCTTCTACTCCTCCGATGACGGCGATCTCCTGGCGATGCGCTACGACAACTAGAAGTTCGCCTTCGCCCAGTAGCGTTCCCACTCTTTGCTCCTTGTAGTTGTTCAGAGTGGGAGGCTATTATATATGTCCTCGTTACTTCTTATGAGTCCGGGCCGCCATTTAGGAGCACACCCCTTGCTCCAGAAAGCCCATCAATACAATCCCACTCTTTGGGAACGGATAGCCCTTAAGATGACCGCGAGTCTCTGCCTGGAAGAGGTTCTCACTGTCATCACGCAGGGACTGATCGACGAGTTTGGAGCGGCCTTCGCCCGGATCTGGCTGATGGGTCCCGGTGATCTCTGCGAGGACTGCTTTAAAGCGAACCTCTGTTCGAACCGCTCACGCTGTCTCCACCTCAGAGCGAGTTCCGGGCTCTCCACGCTTCTCAATGGGGAACATCGCAGGATTCCGATCGGGGCGCTGAAGATCGGACAGATCGCACAGAGCGGCAGGGCCGCCTGTACGAACGATGCTCTGAACGACGACCGGATCCCTAACAAGCTCTGGCTCCGCGAGAATGGCTTGTGCTCGTTTGCTGGTTATCCGTTGATTTTCAAAGATGAACTGCTGGGGGTGCTGGCCATGTTCAGCCGCCAGATCATCTCCGAGGACGAAGTCGACCGTCTCGGAACCCTCGCCCTCCAGGCTGCAATTGCCGTGAAGAATGCCCAGTTACACGAGGAAGTCGAGCGGATGAAGGCCAGGCTGAATGCAGAAAATGTGTATCTGCAGCAGGAGCTTGAGTCGGACCATGACTGGAGCGAGATCGTCGGGCGGAACCAGGGCATGAAGAAGGTACTGGAGCTGGTCCTCCAGGTAGCTCCTACGAACGCCTGTGCCCTGATTCAGGGCGAGACGGGCACTGGGAAGGAGTTAATCGCCCGTGCCATTCACAGACGGAGCGATCGGAAGGATGGAGCCTTTGTGAAGCTGAATTGTGCCGCAATCCCAACCGGCTTGTTGGAGAGCGAACTGTTCGGCCATGAGAAGGGAGCCTTCACTGGGGCGATTGCCCAGAAAGCGGGACGTTTTGAGTTGGCGCACCACGGCACCATCTTCCTTGACGAGGTGGGCGATATCCCGCTCGAGCTGCAGTCGAAGCTGCTGCGTGTCTTACAGGAGCAGGAGTTCGAACGCTTGGGCAGCACGCGCACCATCCGCGTCGATGCCCGGCTGGTCGCGGCGACGAACCGGAACTTGGAGCAGATGGTCGCTGACGGAGAGTTTCGCCGTGACCTCTTACTATCGCCTCAAGGTATTTCCGATTGTGCTCCCTCCACTGCGGGAACGGCCTGAAGACATCCCGATGTTAGTCCGGTATTTCACGCAACGGTATGCCCAACAGATGAAGAAGCCCATCACCCAGATCTCGTCGGAAACAATCGATGCGATTTGCCGGTATGCCTGGCCTGGGAACGTGCGAGAGTTGGAAAATTTCGTCGAGCGCTGCGTCATCCTTACTCGGGACCAGACTCTGAATGTGCCGGTTTGGGAATTGACGCCCCTTGGCAGCCCGTCACACACTATGACGACGCTCGAGGAGGCGAAACGGGAACACATTCCGTTACGCACCATGACGACGCTCGAGGAGGCGAAACGGGAACACATTCTCCGAGCGCTACAGGAGAGCAACTGGGTGATTGGCGGCACCTCTGGTGCAGCTGCCAAACTCGGTATGAAACGAACCACTCTGCAGCACAAGTTGCAGAAACTGGGGATCTCCCGACCACGGTAATGCCAGTCTTCCGGGATCGTGCTGGCAGTTTGACCGATTGAACACGCGCAAAAAACACGCGCCAGTTTTGGGCGGTCTGCCCGCAATCGCCCTGGAGCCTGAGTTCCGCTTGACCGAGATCACGCAGCTAGAGAAGTGAGCCGGTAGCCAAGAAGCGAGCATGTTCCGGGCGATACAATACAGAGTGATCGCGACCTGTCGTTCTCTCACTTCACGACCGACCGGGCTTCGGACGCGATCTTCTGGATCGACTCGCACGCTCACTGCCACCGCGTCAACGAAGCGGCCTGCCGCCTGCTGGGGTATGCGTCCGAGGAGCTTCAATCCATGACGGTCCACGACTTCAACCTATGGTGCATTACTATTGGTGGGTGGCGGGGACGACATCTTGTTTACCGAATCTGTCGGCCGAAGGATCTTTCAGCGCCTTTGCAGTTCCGGGGCACGAGTCCAGCGCAACGTCTACCCCGGTCTCGGGCATGATCCGCTTGTCTATGAGTCCTTAAGAGATCAGCTGGACTGGATCGCAGCCCGGTTTGCCGGAGAACCGGCGCCAAGCAATTGTTCCTCGCAATGACCCTTGGCCTTCGGAAATGGTGTCTGACCCCAGGAACTCGGCCTGACCCCTGCTGAGGATTTGTCCAAATGATTGACGAGGCGGAATTTCAGCGGCGCGTGTAGGAGTCGACCGTGAACAGAAGGCAACGGAGGCGAGGACATAAAGCAGCATAAGTGGATTTGATCCCGTCACGAATGCAGGTGTTGAAACAAGGCGAATTGACCGGGGGAAGCACAGACGCATGAGCCGAAAACTCGAGCTCGTCCGCGAGGAGAAGCTGTTCCGCCTGCTCCCGGGCAGGAACGGAAAGCAGCCGGCTGGAGGCCAGCGGGGTCGCGCTGGTCGACGACACGACGGCGCTGGTGGTATTCGACAACCTCAATCAGGTCGCGCGCATCGATCTCTCCCTCAAGGGCCGGGCCAGCAATCGGCTTTTGCCCGCGCCGAGCCTGGGAGTGGGTTTCGAGGACATTGCCGTCGACTACAGGCATGGCCACGTGTTCTGCCTGATCGAGACGGTGGAGGACTCCGACGGGGTCCTTCGCGGCTTCGTCGCCGAGTACGACCGCACCGGCCATTTCGTCCGCTGCACCCGACTGCACACCCGGTTCGAGGAGGCGAACAAAGGCTTTGAAGGTCTCGCCCACGCGTGGCGCGGAGGCCGCGAGTACCTGTACGCCCTTGGCGAGGACAACCTCGGCACGGCCACCACGCGCGGGGGCGGTCGTGTCGACGTGTTCATTCGCGCACGGGACGGGGGTTGGAAGGCTTCGCACCGGATCCGCTTGCCGAAGCGGGCGGCGTTTGAGGACTATGCCGCGCTCGCCTATCGCGACGGACAGCTTGCCGTCGTCTCGCAGGCGTCGGCGCGCCTGTGGGTGGCCCGGATTGATGTGAAAGCGCGTGCCGTGGTGCCGGGATCGGACACCATCTATCGCTTCCCGAGCAAGAGCTACGGAAATGTCGAGGGAATCGCCTGGCTGTCCCAGGACACGTTGGTCGCAGTCTCCGACCGGAAAAAGAAGCGGCAGCCCGACCGCTGCGCCGAGAAGGATCAGAGCATCCACCTGTTCCGGATCCCGGCGCGCTGAGGCCCGGACGCTGTAGCAACAGTCACTATCTATACCTTGAGGCGAACTTTGGCGTTTCATTTTCCAGGCGTCCACAGGCACAGTGACGCGGTAGGAAATGAGGTGAGTTCGTTCGGCAAAGACAAGGAGCCCCTCGCGCTGAAGCTCGGGGCCAGTCCGATACCTCGATGCCGATGCGGGAAACGTCGCGAAGGACCTGATGAGCCTGGGCGGCGCGGCCGTCATCCTCGCCACGGCGCCGAACAGCAAGGCCATGTCGGATCTGATCGATGGGCTCGGGGTGGGCGGTAAATTGCTGGTGGTGGGCGCGTCGGCAGAACCAATCAGCGTCACCCCCATTCAACTCATTGGGAACCGCCGGTCGATTCAAGGCTGGCCCTCAGGGAGCGCCCGAGACTCTGAAGAGACGCTCGACTTTTGCGCCCTCACGGGCATTCGTCCCATGGTCGAGAGCTTCCCGCTCGAACAAGCCGCGGCCGGATACGACCGCATGTTGAGCGGTAAGGCGCGGTTCCGCGTGGTGCTCACAATGAACTAAACCGAAGAGAGGAGTACCCAACATGCATGAGTTCATCAAAGTGTGGTGTCAAATTTCCGTTTGGGTGTGTACACGGGCCCTACTTGCAGCCGGGCTTGCCTTCTCTATGCTGTACAGCGCGTCGGCTCAAGATCTCACGGTTTCTGAGGAAACCTTTGGGTGCATCCTCGACTGGCCAAAGGTCAGAAATACGCGCTTCAAACACTCTGATCCGGAGAAGTTGAAAGAGGCGATGCGGATCTTCCGAGAAAGTGTGCCGGACAAGGAGTATCCCGTTGGCACCATCCTACAGCTTGTTCCGTTTGAAGCCATGGTGAAGCATCCGCGTGAGAAGTTTCCCAAAACGAATGGCTGGGAGTTTTTCTTTCTGGACGTCTCCAAAGAAGGGACCAAGATCAAGGATCGAGGAGAGAGTGTCGTCAATCTTTCGCAAGGGGTCACGTGTTTAAGTTGTCATCAGCCAGCGGCGAAGTTTGACTTCGTCTGTGAAAAGGGGCACGGTTGTGCTCCTATCCCGTTCGATGATCAGAAGATCGCAGAGATCCAGAAGGCAGACCTTCGCTGTACGAAAAAATAGGGGTAGCGTATGAGCTGAAGTCGACCATTCAAAATCAGTTATTTACGACTCATCCAAAACTTAAAATCCCGCGCGTCGTGATAAGAAGGTGGGAGCATGAAAACCGACCCAAAATGGCCCCGAAAGCGGCCGTATTCAGAAACAACGCTCTATGTGTAATAGACGAGGCGGAATTTCAGGCACGTGTACATGGCGACCGTGAGCAGAAGGTAATGGAGGTGAGTCGAAGCCACCAAGTTGTTAGACCGCACTCTTCGGATCGTCGCTCCGTTCCAGGGAAGCGCGATCCCACTTGGCCAAATTCGCGGCGGCCTCATAGGTCGTCTGCAAAAAGTCGAGCAGCGTGTCGTCTGGGGACTCCGACTGCCGGACCACATCGTAGGCCAGAATGAACTCGCGAAGATCGGGACTGTAGAAGGCGGCGTCAGGTTTGATGGGTGCCTTCGAGAACCCAACCGGCTCCGGATAGGCATAGGAATAGAACGCGGGATAGGGAATCGGGCCCCCACCGGGCCAGAACCCGCAGCTACTGACTTCGTGCGAATACGCTTCTCGGGTCACCCAGTCTGGCAGATTGGGGACCCCGCCGGGATGCTCCGGGGCTCGCCGCCCTGAGAACCGCGTGACCGCGAGATCGGGAGCGCCCCAGAAGAAGTGCACGGGGCTGCACTTGCCGATGAACCGAGCCCGAAACTCTTTGAAGACCCGGTCGGCCTGCACCAAGATTCGCCAGAACCGATTCGCATATTCCCGATCGTACGCGGCATGGAACTCGTCTTGATCGAAGGGGATGGGGTCAGCAACTTCGTTGGGCTTCTTGTGGATATCCACATGCAAACCCAGCGTTCCCATCTCTTCCGTGAGGCGTCTGTAGAACGCCGCGACGGATTGGGGCTGGAGCGGGAAACTTCCCAGGCTCCCGTCGCTCGACTGGATGGTCAGCTGATGAGCGATGAAATCGAAGTCGATCTGGAATGTCCTGTTTCCGTACGGGATGGTCGAGGTCGTGAGCCCACGGACCGTGACAAACAGCGTGACATGCCAGGAATGATTCACCCAGGGACATTGGGCGAGCCGAACCTTGCCGACGATCTGCATCCACATGTGCAAAGTCGCGCACGTCTCGCTCCAAGCCTCGAGGGGTAGGCTCGGCCATGCCTCCAAACGTGATCCGGCGGGGACGATCATCACTTTTCCTGTCACATGGCTCTCGTCGCGGCCAACGACTGCCGCACGCCCTCGGCGTAGGGTGTTTTGGTCACGACTCCAAGAAGCTGTTCGAGCGCGGAATCGTCAACGATAAGAGGATCGGTCAATAGGTAATGCATTTCAACGAACTCCCGAAGAAACGGGTCGAACAGACCCAGAAAACGCAGCATCGTCTTCCCAGCCGCCGTATAGCGAGGATGCCCTCCATAGGACAGCCGCGCAAGCTCAAGCTGAGTCGTGACGCCGGCACCCCCGAGGTTCCACGCCCGCCCAAACGCCGCCGGAGTGTCCAGGAGCTTGGCCACGACCGGACCAACGTCAGGCACGAACACGAACTCGTGAGGCCGATCGATCGGTCCGATGAGCTTGGCTTTCCGGTTCTCCTTTGCGGCGACGAAGAGGTCACTGAGCAAGCTGCGCTCGACACCCGGCCCATAGAAATCAGGAAGACGCAAGACCGTGGTTCGAATCTTGCCGGTGTCGTGCGCAGCCAGAACCATATCCTCCTGCTCCTTGCGCTTTCTGCCCTTGAAGGTATGAGGCTCCTTCGGATGATCCGCTGTTACGCGCGTGCTCTGAGGCCGACCGAAGACATACAGCGTCCCGATGAGGAGCAAGCGGTCGACCTTTTCGGCTATTGCTGCATCGAGAACGCGACGCATCAGAATGGGGTGAAGGTGAAAATCCGTGTATGGCACGCCAACCAGATAGACGACAGCGGCGATGCCTCTCAAAGCGCTCCTAATGGACCCCTCGTCGTCAGGATCCCAGGCCACGACCTCTGCCAGCGCGTCGTCACCGAACGTCTTTTCCAAGGCCGCCTGCGACCTACCGATTGCTCGGTAGGGTCGGCCTTGCTGGCGCAGTGCGGCTGCAACACTGTGACCGACCGCCCCCGTCGCGCCAACGAGAGCGACTATCTCTCTTGGTTTCTGTGCCATCATGGCCTCTCCTCAATTCTCCTCTCTATTACTTTAGGCCGAAGCTCAGCTGCGGCTTTCACCAGCCACCTGAAGTGCCTTCTGAGGGGAGGCACGAGTGATTTCGAGCCAACCCGCGGGATGCTCCGGTAATGAACCAAACAAGTGACCTCATAATGACCTCCGTAGAGTGGATCATTGATATTCATGTCAGCGGCGTTTTGCCGACGCTGGGAGCGCACGAATACCCAATCAATTGGTATGCGGATGTTGCAGATGATTTTTGAAGCGGATTCGGTCATCGCGTTGTGACTGATAGTGTGTCAGCATCCTCAGCGCAGTTCAACCTTTCTCGAACCCAATCCGGAGCCGTCGATTTTTCACGCGCTTTTAAGTAACCTTCTGACTGGGATCAAAAACAAACCATTTTGGACTTGGTATGACCAAGTACAACAGAGAAGCGACTACCGTGCGACCTTTGCAACCCCAGAGAAGGGTTGACCCTAGTCTGTTGGATACTAGCCCCGCTGATTGGCTATCAGCTGACGTGAAAAAAGAAGTGAGAATCCGTGCTCCCGAAGCGATTCAATCGCGCCGCAGCAACGCTCTGACTCTCGCGATAAGCTCACGATACCCAAAGTTGTACAGCACCAGATCGAAGTCCCGTTCAAGATCCTCGAGATATTCGTCTTACCGACAGACCTGCCCGGGGGGGTGGAGCGCAATCAACCGTACTTTCCGAAGGTTGGGGTCTCGACGCAATTGGTCAATCTCCTTCTCCCGTCGGTCCACCAAGACCAGCGACGGGACGGCGCACCGCCATGAATTTGGTCTGCGACTATCAGGTGAATCCGCCAGATTAGATCAATGACTGCATATTGCCTTGTAAAGGGAGATTGCTTAACATGACTCTAGGCGCAGCGAACACGTTGTATGCCTCAAGCCGGCACAAGAATCTGCGTGAAGAAATGAACCGCGATGAATCAGAACCACGTCGTACGATCATCATCAAGATCGAGGGCTTGACAGGATAGACTTACGTTCGCGCTTTGGATTCATTTTGAAAAATTTCCTTTATTATATTTCTTGCTAGTCGTAACAGCATTATGGCGGCACTAGATTTTGATCATGAGCTTTCTCACGGGGTAAGAGCCTACAATGGCAAAGTCGGACAGTGGTGGTCCCAAAAGACAAGCGACGCTGCACATTTGTCTGCTTACTCATGTATAGCCGATCATGTGATGGCTTATACAAGAACAAAGAAGGGTCTTATCATCGATTATGCGTGCGGTAACGGCATTTTAATCGACCTGCTAAGAGACAGGCTTGGTGGTCATTCCTTTCTCGGTATTGACGGTGCTAAGTCAATGTTGCCTGGAGCGGACTCCATTACTCATGTATGGCCTCAAAAGGCGACAGTGTCCATACAGTTCTTGATTGCTAATCTGCCAAATTGGTCACTGCCAGCCGGCGAAGCCGACGTTGTTGTTTTCTCCTTTCCCAACATCATTACTGGATCCAGAGAACAAGTACGGTTCGAACGTAAGTTTATTCAAGAGATGGAAATCGCTCGCTCACTTTGCCGAGGAGAGCACCATAAGGAAAATGCTGTTGAAGCATGCTATGATGGCGTGTTCATGAATCGAGTCATTTCTACGAATTTGCGCCATCTCTTGAAGAAGGGAGGCTTTTGTGTACGAGCAGATTATACACAAGCCGATAGGAGTGAGTTAACCGAACATGATCAGTTACTGACAGCCTATGAGGAAGGTTCCCTTGGTAGACCTAAACTCTTTAGGCTGGTTTCTTCCAAGTACTTTCAGTCTCAGGTGATCCTAGATGTCTATGAGCAGACGAAAGATAAGGATTTCAAGGAAGGTGGGTACTCGATAAATGTCCTCAGAGCACTATGATCCACCACTATACTGGAATATTTCTCGCTGACCTCTGCGAAACCTGCCATCGTATGGTGCGCTTCGTGTTCTAACCGCATGGAAGGAGAACAGTCTCTTTCGCGGTCAGCAAGGATGTCTGTCGTTTCAACGTCCCATGCTAACCGCAGCGTAACCGACTGTCTGTTAGACTCCAATCTCTATCCGCACTTAATCAAAAGAGCAATTGTCTTGTTACCGATAGCTTTAAGCGCTACTGCCCTGCTAATCAGAACGACAGACCAATCTAAAGAAGGGTTCCGAGGGCGCCGTAGTTAACTCGGTGTGGCATAGATCAGCCGACGCGCATGCAATGGAGTAAACGTGGCTCATCGATAAATCAGTGGATGACGTGTCTAAGTCCGCTTCCTCTCGCATAGCCAAGTGCATATCGAACGATATGCGAGTCAGACGCCTCCATTTGATGTCACCAGCCATGAGAACCGGAAAGTTATTTTAGGTGCGTTACGTGTCATAAACTGAGTAGTATTTCATGCGCATATCCTGAGATGGACCCGTTGAATGTCTCGAGTCTCACACTACAACGCTATTATCGTTGGGGCTGGCCATAACGGTCTTGTGACCGCCTGTTATCTGGCACGGGCTGGGTGGAGAGTCTTGATCTTGGAGAGACGCCATATTCTTGGCGGAGCCTGTGTTAGCGAGGAAACCTTTCCGGGTTTCAGAGTATCCACCGCGGCATATGTGAACAGTCTCTTTAGACAAGATATCATTCGTGATTTCGGCCTCGAAAAGTATGGGTTTCAGGTGTTGGAGCGCGAGCCCTCTTCTTTCACTCCATTTCCTGATGGCCGTCATTTGTTATTGGGCGCCGATCATAGATTGAACCATGAGGAAATTTCGAAGTTTAGCACTCGCGATGCTAACAACTACTCTGCATATGAAGACATGTTGGACCGGATAAAACGCGTTGTTGACCCCATACTGACCATGACTCCACCGGACATACGGAAACCTGGCCTTCGGGATCTCTGGAATTTGTTTCATTTGGGAAGGGATTTTCTTAAGCTGGGGCGATACAGGAGCGACGCAATCGAGCTGTTTACTTGCCCAGCCCGCACAATACTGGATCGGTGGTTTGAATCAGAACAACTGAAGGGCACACTAGCAACGGATGCCGTCATCGGGACAATGGCCTCACCTTCTACTCCGGGCACAGCGTATATCCTCCTTCATCATCTTATGGGAGAAACAAAAGGCCGGCGAGGTATGTGGGGATATGTACGGGGGGGAATGGGAGGATTAACACAAGCCTTGGCTGCAGCAGCCCGCGATTTAAAAGTAGACATACGGTGCAGTGCGGAAGTCAATCATATCTTGATCCAAGACCGTACTGTGTCCGGCGTCACTTTAGATGATGGCGATGAGTTCTATGCGCCGGTGGTGGCCAGCAACGCTGACGCTCATATCACCTTTAGACGGCTCGTCGATCCAAAGCACCTTCCCAAAGATTTTCTGGAGGCAGTCGATCGTATCAGCTATGAGAGTGCCTCACTTAAGATTAATGTAGCCCTTAGTGAGCTACCAAACTTCCTTGCGCACCCTGATGCTTCTTCTCGGGGCCGGCATCTTCGCGGAACAATTCATATCTGTCCTGATTTAGACTACATAGAGCATGCCTTCGATGACGCAAAGTATGGGCGCCCCTCAACGTATCCTATTTTAGAATGTACCATCCCATCCGTTGTAGACCCTACGGTAGCTCCGCCGGGCAAACACCTCATGTCACTGTTTGTTCAGTATGCTCCCTATAAGCTTAATGGTGCGACGTGGGATGAATTGCGAGAGTCTGTAGCGGACCGCTGCTTCGATATCTTAAATGAGTATGCGCCCAACTTTAGGGCTGCAGTTCTCTCACGTCAAATCCTTACCCCACTGGACTTAGAAAGAACCTTTAATTTAACCGGCGGTAATATTTTTCAGGGCGCCATGACTCTTAATCAACTATTCTGCTTTCGCCCTCTCTTAGGATACGCCAACTATCGCACCCCGATTGCCGGTCTGTACCTATGCGGCTCTGCTGCCCACCCCGGCGGAGGTGTCATGGGTACACCTGGGGCAAACGCAGCACGCGAGATACTTCGTGACAACAGAGCGAGACCGGGCTCCGGCCTTATGTAGATGTCCCTCCGTGCGTCCGGCGAGGCCAGGAACGCGACGACGTCGGCCACGTCTGCTGGCGCGCCGAGACGGCCGAGCGGTGTGCGCGTGATGATGCTCTTCTTCACGTCCTCGCTCAGCAGTGCCTTGAGCACCTCCGTTTCTACTGGACCTGGCGCAACCGCATTGACGGTCACGCGCCGTGGTCCCAGCTCGGTCGCCCACACGCGAGTCGACGCGTTCAGCGCGGCCTTCGTCGCCGAGTAGACCGACTGACCCGCCAGAGAGAGCGTGGCGGATATCGAGCTGGTGCGAGCCGTGCGCGGTTCACTCTCTCCGCCGGATGACCGCGAACCACATTCTCGGCCCACCCGTCGAGAACGACATCCCCATTGCCTCAGGGTTCACCTCGAACCGAGATGGCTGAATGGATTCGACCTCCCAACCGTCGGCGAAGGCGTCGTAGAGCTCCTGCCGCGACACTCTCCGTGGGCCTTCTGTTCCCGGTTCTTCGTTGCTGAAACACGCGAGGAACAACCGGCCGTCCGGCACGAGCACGGTCGCGAGCCCCTCGACGTAGCGCCGCCGGTCGTCGTCGGAGAAGACATGGAACAGGCCGCTGTCGATCACGGTCGCGAACCGCACGCCCCAGTTGCGGAGCGTCAGCGCATCCTTGACGAGGAACTCGACGGAGAACACCCGTTCGGCCGCCTTGGCCCGGGCCCGCTCGATCGCCTCCTCCACAAAGTCGATGCCAGTCACCCGGTGGCCCCGCGCGGCGAAGAACAGGGCGTTATCCCCCGTGCCGCAGCCGGCGTCGAGGACGGGGCTCTCGACCAGGTCGGCGACCGCAACGAACGGAGTCTGCGGCCTGCCGATGTCCCACGGCGCATTCCCGGCGTAGAAGCTCTCAAATGCGGTTCGGTCTATCGTGTTGCTCATTCAGGTACCTCCTCTGACGAGATGGACAGAGATCGTCGCAAAACGTCGTGGGCTGCCGACAAGGATAAGGAGTCTTCGTGGTTCTTGCCTGCCACGCTAAGGATTTGTGATTCGAGAAGTCCCATAGATCGACACGAGATATTAAGGGGCTGCTGAGGCGTCCCCCAAACGGCTGATCCTATCTGGCCGGTATTAAAAGACACGCTATCTTGATTCTCTGGAAAAGCTGACCTCTGCACCATTGTACCGGATGCGTCCATGAACTCGGTCTGCCCAGATGTTCGAACCGTAAGGATATAGCGCACATTCACAGTTACAATTGTGTCGTTGTCCTTCGGTGTAACATAGATGTTAGTGCGTCCCTCCAAAGCTGTCTTGCGTGTTACGTATTCCACCGCTGGTAGATTATTATTAAGGCCCCACGCCGAAGCGACCTTGTAAGAATTGGAGCCTGCCACAGGATACGCGAAGGTTTTAGACTCATCACCGTATTGAAACCTGCGCTCAGAGGTCCCGCAATCAACGTAGGTCTCAGGTTTGCCGGTTGAGAAAGAAACGTTGATGATCCTTGAGACTCTCTCGACGTTGTTAATAAACAAAAAGCTCTTCGCGAGTTCGCTTACTAGACTATCCCAGGTGTCAGAGAACGGACGTTTCACGACAAGTTCGTTCTTGAAAGGTTCCATGTCCTTCGGTTCCTTGTACTGGTGATTTGAGGTGCCTGGTGTTGCACACGAAACGATGCTGCATGCCAAAGTCAGCGAGAGTCCCAAGGTGTTACCAGTCCGGCAGAATTGAACGAGACCTTCCGCGATATCCATAATGTTCTTGCCGTCACTCATATTCACCTCCATGCGACAGTGACTCGAAGAGCCCTATTTCTTCTTCTTCGCCGCACTGTACACGGGCGTCCGCCCGCCAGGTTCTCGGCGTTGTCCCAGAAGTCAGTGCAGGGCTCCACGACCATGAGGCCTCCACAGCGCAAGCACTTCCCCGCAGCAGCAATGCCCTTCAAATTTCTTGCATCCACCTCTGGTCTTTCCGAAGGGATCCGACTTCCGTGGCCATAGCTGCCTCCTTCCGATCCCTCTCCAACCCCTCTCCCGTGTCTGCTGGTCATCTGTCGATGATTGGCTCTTGACGCTAAGGTAAGGCATAGACCGTTCCAGCCATGGGCCGAAGCACCACGGACCTGACAAGTCACGGACAGAAGAGGGGTTATGACGAATCGAATGCGGGCTCTGCGTGTGGGGTGTGACCAAGTGTCCGCGCCGAAGGAACGTCACGACGCCGAAAGATCGGCGCGTTGGTCGGGTGCATGCGACTGAGTCTTAGACTGAACGTGACATCGAGAGGAGCTAAACCGGCTTGGTACAAAAACCTCGCGTTGCCAATCAGCACCACCCCGGCATCGATTCCTTGGTTTGGGGTCTCCATACAGGATTACACGACCAGGTGCTTAGCCATGCTCCTCTCCGTGCTTATGCTGGCATTTGTGTTTCCGGTGTGGGCGATACTGGAATTGATCGGTTTAGGCAGCATAGCCGGAACGGAAACGGATCGATCCAGCTTGACGGTGTCACTCGAGGATGGAACGCCACACAACCGACATAAAACCCTGAGAAGATGGGAGAGACTCAATCAGGACGGTGGTCAGAAAGAATTTACACGCGTTTAATACAGACGCTATTTACCGGCAATCTCCTGAATGTATGCTCGGCTCAGATTTCGTCCCCTTAGCACCGAAGCAAAACCTGTGTCACGGCGTGACAGGTCAGACAAAAACTGTGAGCGCTGTCATGGCTTGATGGTGGTCGATCAGCTGTACGATAGGAGCGAGACTTTGGTGTCGCCATGTTATCGCTGCGTGAATTGTGGAGAACTTGTCGACTCGTTGATTTTGCAACATCGCCAGCATCGGCCAGAGCCACGCCGGGAGATCGACCTTCCTATGTTCGACCTGGAGACATGGCGCTTGCGAGTGATCGCGAGGACGAGAAAACCAGAAGATTGAAGAACGCCGGTTCGCCGACACCCCCTGCGCCTTAAAGAGAAAAGCCGAGACAGCGTTTTACGCCGCTCCTCTCACGTCCATTGGGACCAAGAATACCTGGGTGTTGTCCCTCTGTGACGTGAATTTTCCTGTTTTCGGGCACGTGATCATGTTGCTACTGAGGGTGGCGAGGGTAGACGGTAGTGCTTTGCCAGCGTAACTATCCACGATGCTCGCTCTTGCTTGAGGACCGTCATCAAGGAGTAACACGATCCTCATCGGATGAACCTCGGAACATTCGTTGCATATGAAGTGAACGGCGTATTTCGCCATGTGTAAGAGACCTGCCTGGGTACCACTTAGATTAGTCCATTGATGATTAATGGTCAACCTTGGAGAGAAAAGTCGCATATGTAGACTGCTTGAGGAGAGGCCGCAACCGCTAATCCTGCGCTGCTGCCTCGATGTCCCAGACCTCGTTCGCCCTCGCGACGGAAGCCAGTGAAAACGAATAGACCGCTGAGCAGGTGCGCAGGAAACATTTCTAGATATCTAGCAGAAAATTCTGGATATCCAAATTTCTCGGATACCGCTTGTCTGCCGCAAAAGCGGAGGTCTCTTGTTTTGACAGAGGGTGCGTCGAGTGGGACACTATAACGGATGCATCATGACCAACTAAGTAGGATCGCGTTGAAGACTCACAGCATCAGACTCTCCTGCTCGCGAAGGGGAAAACCGACAATTCAAAGTCGAAGGCGGCGATTGTCGCTCAAGACGGTCAGCGACTACTTGAGGCAGCTGCTCTTGAACGCCGAGGATTGCAAAGAGGGGTAGGCAGAGATGAAACAATCCGGGAGGTCGATGAATGAGCCTGTTTGAGATGCTGAGCAATGAACGAGACAAGGTCCAGCGGCTACGGGATGCGCTGTCGGACCTCTTGGCTATAAGCCCGTCGTTGCCCAAACCGGACACGGGTGCGGAACATATCTGGAATCAGCGAGTTGCCGCTGCAGAGGCCAGTGAAGCAGTAGGAAATCTGGAGACCGAAACTCTCGGACATTATCTTCTCCCAGGGGTGGCTCGGGTAATTCAGACAGATTTTCCGCTGAGATAAGTGGATCTGCTGGGGTTGAACAACGAGGAGGCATTCTGCCTCCGGTCTGGATCTTCTGAACAATGGGCGCCGGCGCAGTGCTACATCGTCGATTAAGTTCTCGCTGGCGATTAGCCTGTTGCGGGATTGCGATTCTGTTACCTGACTCGATAATGGAACCAAGACGGTGACTTCTTGCAGGATCCCACGGAAAATGTTTGATTCCGTGGATTAGCTTTGGGCTTTGGACTTGTTCAGCGTCACGGCGGCGCGAACGAGAGTCTTCAACGCCTCCTCGTCTATCTTCTCGCCCTCGTGGAAGTCGATGGCACGCCTTGTGTTCCCGTCAAGACTGGAGTTGAAGAGGCCCGAAGGATCCTTCAGAGCCGCCCCTTTGGCGAAGGTCATCTTCACGACGTTCTTGTAAGTCTCGCCTGTGCAGATCAATCCGTCGTGCGACCACACCGGAACCCCTCTCCACTTCCACTCCTCGACGACTTCGGGATCGGCTTCCTTGACTAAGGTACGGAGCCGGCTGAGCATCTTGCCCCGCCAGTCGCCTAGCTCCTTGATTCTCGCGTCTATCAGCTGAGAAGGAGACTTGGTTTTCTGCGACCCGCTCTTCTTCATGCCCGTTTCTCTTCCTTAGTCCCGAGGCTTTGATAAATGGGGGTCATCGCCACCGTGCCGGTTCTACCTGCGGCAGGGAGGGATTCAGAAGTTGTTGAAAAAAATGGTGGGCCGTGCAGGGATCGAACCTGCGGCCCGCTGATTAAGAGTGAACTAACCGGGATGGCTCAAGTCTTTGATGACATGGGCCATCCCCTGGCTAGTGCTGCATGAGTCCATACTGACTATTCTTACCGATCTGTTTCTCTCTGCCGGAAACCATTCCAGTTTGTCTCTCTTCCTAACACCTATATAACACCTGCTGTACTTACCACTCGGTGATGGGCACACCCCCCACCGGGGCTACGCTTGAGACTCATTAGTGCCTCTCGCGGCGAAGGCAAAAGGGCAAGTTACGAAGGCGCACGGTAGCGGCGATAGGACGAAAAGTGTCAAACCGGGGTCTGTCTTTATATGCGCACGAAATAATTCGCAGCGGTGAAATGGAACCAATTGACAGGAAAAGGCAGGTATTCGTAGGATCGCCTAGCAAAGGAGGTGCACGATGCATGTGTGGTCTCTGCCATCGATACCTGAGGGTTCGTCATGACGAGTAAGACGCTCTTCCGTCGTAAAGGTATCTGTCTTCCTTCGCTATTATGTGGCTGGTGGGGCTCTTGTCTACCATGGCCGCGCCGCCCACTGGAAGCGAGGCCCAAGCGCCGCCAATCACACCGTCGGGTCTGAACACGCAGATCAGCACGCCCACGACGCTGCCAACTGGACAGATCAACTACAACATCACAGGGGGAACCAGGCCGGGAAACGGGGCCAACCTCTTTCACAGCTTCGGGCAGTTTGGGGTGCCCACCGCCAACATCGCGAACTTCCTCAACGAGACGGCGCTGCCGACTTCCAACATCCTCGGCCGGGTGACCGGGGGGAATCCCTCGAACATCTTCGGCACGATTCAGACCAGCGGCTTTGGGAACGCCAATCTGTTTCTGATGAACCCGGCCGGCATCCTCTTCGGCCCCAATGCGACGTTGAACATTGGTGGGATGGCGACCTTCACGACGGCGGATTCGCTGAAACTGGCCGACGGGACGGTCTTTCACGCCGCGCCCAATGCGGCGGCCGACGCGCTGCTGAGCGTCGCCCCGGTGGCGTCCTTTGGGTTCTTAGGGCCGCGGTCGGGTCCGATCACGGTCGATCACAGCACGCTGCAGATGCCGGAGGGGAAGGGGTTGGCGCTGGTGGGTGGAGCGATCAGCATCGTGGGGGGGCGACTGATCACCAAGGGGGCGCCCATTGAGCTGACCGGGCGCGAGTCGATCGTCGTGTCGGGCGTGGGGCAGGCGGGGCCGACCGGCGTCTTGACGTCCACCGACAGCACGGGCCAGCGAGGCAGTATCACCCTCTCGGCGCCGACGGTGCGGCTGGAGACGGCGATGGTAGAGAGCACGGCGGGGGAGATCGGCAGTGCGGGGACGATCAGGATCCAGGGGTTCGGAGGAACGGCGGCGAAAACCGTGTCCCTGGACAATGCCACGGTCCGGACGACGATCAGCGGCGGCAGCGCGGCCAGCACGCCGGGAGCCATCTCGTTTACGGCGGATACGGTGACCTTGGCCAACGGGACACACATTACGGCCGACACCTCTGGTGCGGCTCCCGCTGGGGACATCACCTTCAACGTGGGTACTCTGACCACAACCGGAGGGCCGAATCGCATAGAATCACACCCAGAAAACCCCGGGCCTGGGACGTTCACACTGACCGGGGTGCTGATTGAGAGCAATAGCAGGAGTCTCGATGCTAGCGCGGGGAAAGCGGGCCAGATCGCCATCCAAGGCATCAATGGTCCAGGAAGTGCGGCAAGGAGCGTGAGCCTCGACGATACCACACTTGCCACGAAGGTGTTTGGGGGGACGCCCGCGACCACGCCAGCCTCGATCACCATCACTGCGGACTCGGTGGCTCTCGGTACAGCGGACTCGGTGGACCTCGGCACCTCAGTAGACCTTGGAAATTTTAAATCAGTCATTGAGGCGGCGTCCGCCGGCTCCGCGCCTGCGGGGAACATTGCCTTTCACGTCAACACGCTGCGGACGAATGTGCACCCAGATGGCACGCCGATCAAAGGTGCAGGCGGGGCGTTCCTCTTCACAGGAAGCCAAAGCCGCGACAGCACAGCCGGCCCGGCGGGGACCATCACCATCTCGGGACCGGGCCCGGAGCCTACGGATGTCGCTGCGCTGGTCGCCCTCGATAAGATTGGGATCAACACGTCGGTGCTCGGTGGCACCGCCGCCACACCTCCGGCGGCGATCACGATCACGGCAGACACCCTGGCCCTCAGTTCTGAAATAGGGTCTCGCTTATTTAACGAGTTAAATGCCGAATCCGGGATATTTGCGGGCTCGGGCGGCGCCGCGCCCGCGGGGCATATTGCGTTCAACGTCGGCACGCTGCGGGCGAATGTCAACCCGGATGGGACGCCAATGGGCCACGGCTATGGGTTCCTCGGCACCTTTAGTCAAAGCCGAGATAACACCGCCGGCCCGGCCGGGACCATAACCATTTCGGGGCCGGGCCCGGGACCCACGGATGCCGCCGCCTTGGTGGCCCTCAACAACTTCTCCATCAATACCGATATTGCCGGCGGGACGGCGGCCACGGTCCCGTCGGTGGTCACGATCACGGCGCACACCCTCACCTTCAGCGGGAGCATCCGCACCAATGAACTTGCGGGTTCGAACGGGGATTCTGGCGTCATCGTCCGGCGGTGCGCCCGCGGGGAACGTTGTGCTCAACGTGGATACGTTGTCGACCAGTAACACGAACTTTTCGAGCAGTAGTACCAGTGCCGCCGCCAACGCCGGGAACGCCGGGAGGATCACCATTCAAGGCGTCGCTGGGGCCGGCTCGCTCCCGACGGCCGTGACGCTCAACCAGACCGACATCGCAACGGAAGCGAACGCCGGCACCGGCGGGTCCATCGCAGTGGCCTCCGCGACGGACATTCTGCTGACGTAACTCCACCATTTCCGCCGCCGTCACCGGCGGCAGCCAGCCGGGCGGCCATATCACGCTGTCGGCGGATAACCGCATCATACTCACCGGCGGATCGGTGATCTCCGTGCAGAGCACCGGTTTGGGGAATGCGGGCAACATCACCCTCACGGCAGGGGAGGAAGTGCTCACACCAACAGTGCGCTGACCACTGCAGCGAGCCATGCCAGCGGCGGCAATATCACGGTAACCGCACCCGGTCTGATTCAGCTGACGAACAGCCAGATCAACGCGTCGGTGCAAGGATCCACGACCACCGCGGGCGGCAACATCACCATTGACCCGCAGTTTGTGATTTTGCAGAACGGCCAGATTCTCGCCCAGGCGACGCAGGGTCAGGGCGGGAACATCGCCATTACGACCAATGCCTTGGTCCAGGATGCCACGGAGCCTCGTGGATGCGTCATCGCAGTTTGGGGTGAGCGGGACCGTGCGGGTTCAATCGCCGAATGCTCCAGCAGCCGGCAAGATCGTGCCGCTATCCAAGACCCCGCTGGAGACCACCCCATTGTTCAGCCAACGTTGCGCAGCGATGGCAACCGGCCAGTACAGCAGCTTCGTGGTGGCGGGGCACTACGGCATGCCGACGGAGCCGGGCGGCTGGCTGGCGAGCCCGCTGGCGGCGCTGAGTGCAGATGCGGGGCAGGGGCCGCGAGGTGAGGGGCGAGAGGTGACAAATGCGGCCTCCTCGCTCACGC
>CAVPGK010000014.1:0-111047 GCA_963703955.1 Nitrospirota bacterium
AAGTCATGTCAAGAAGTGTGTAAATAGAATTAGGCGGCGACCTCTTTTTCCACCTGCATTCCATCCATGAACGTGACGCCTCGATAGACCGCGGGCATGAGCTCCGGATGTTTCACGCGCCGGAAGGTGTGTTCCGCCACCAGCAGCATCTTCCAAATCACCGCCGTGGCATTCTTCACCAGTTTGAACCGCTTGGCGGCATCGGTCCGCAGGCGCGCAGCTCCGAACGGCGACTCCACGGGATTTGACGTTCGCAGATGCTGCCAGTGAGGCTGCGGGAAGCGGTAGAAGGTGACCAGCCGCTCCCAGTCGGTCATCACGCACTTCGCCGCGTCGGCATAGCCGTGTTGCGCACACCAAGCTACAAACTGATCGCGGCGCCGTTCGGCCTCCCGGCGCGTAGGGGTCGCCGGGATCTGGCGGAGGAGCGCCGTGCCAGCCGCCTGGTGCCGCTTCGGCAGCTTATCGAGCACATTGACGATCTTATGGTTCCAACAGCGCTGCTCCTCGGCCTCCGGATAGACCTGGCGCAAGGCGCTCCAGATCCCCAGGTGTCCATCGCCCACCACCAACCGGGGTGGCCGCAACCCACGGTCGCGCAGCTCACGGAGCACCGTCCCCCAACTCTCCGTGGATTCCCGGTACCCTGCCGTGACTGCCACGAGCACTTTCCGCCCATCACTGAGAGCCGCCAACACGACCAGCAGTGCCGCCTTCTCCTTCTCCAAGCCGGCCTTTACATAGATCCCATCGATCCATAGATACACCGCTTCGACCTCGTCGAGGCGACGGCCTTGCCAGATGGCCAGTTCTCCCTGCCACTTCTCCTTCAGCCGCGCCACGGTGGAGCCGGACAAGGGTGCCCCATCCCCTAATAGGCCTCGGAGCGCCAACTCGAAGTCCCCCAGCGCCAGCCCATGTAGATACAACTCCGGCACCAGAGTCTCGATCGTCGTGCTCTTGCGTTTGAACAGCGGCAACACCTGACTGACAAACCGGGCTTCACAGTCCCGCACCCGCGGCCGCTGCACGGTGATCGTGCCGCAGCTCAGGGTCACGCGGCGCGGTTTCCCATAGCCATTCCGATAGCCACGCTCCTCGCGCGGCCGCCGGCGCTGCGATTTCTGGCGCCCCAAGAACTCGCTGACTTCTTCTTCCAGCACCTGTTGGATGAATCCTTGCACATGTCCACGTACCCACGTTTCCAAGTTCTCCCACTTCACGCTTGACGCTTCCCCTGGCTCTGTGCTCTGCTTCTCCATGGCGGTGTCGTCCTCCTATTCTGGCTGGGAAGCCCAGCCGGTTGGGTTTCGTCACCCGTGAGGATACACCGCCTCTTTTCTATTTCCCCACCTTTTGGTTATACCTCAAGAAAAGCTGAAAAGATCCTTGAAAAACTCGATCTTGGTGACACAGCAGCAGAGAATGAAATCGGCGGCCTGCGCAATTACTTTGTCCCAACAGGACAGTTCGCGCAGGCGAAACAAGGTCACGCAAGGCTGGTTGTCGGCAGAAAGGGGACTGGCAAGACCGCAATCTTTTATGAAGTTAGGAACTCGTTAGGACGAAACCGCTCAAGGGTAATTTTGGATCTTAAACCTGAGGGCCATCAGTTCACCAAGCTGAGAGAAGCAGTTCTTTCCCAATTATCTCCTGGGCTACAAGAACACACCATGACGGGTTTTGGAACTATATTTTGCTCACAGAACTGTCCCACAAAATTCTTACGCAAGAGGGGTCTTGGGCTAAAAACGATCCCGAGAGGTACCAGCGATTTCGGAGGCTGGAGCAAGCATATGGTTCCCATGACATCGACTCTGAGGGAGATCTTTCCCAACGGTTGTTATGGCAAGTGAACAGATTGACAGAGCAATTCCGTGAGATCGCGGAACCTAAGGGTAGGGAAAGAATAACGGAGTGGCTTTATACCGGAGACATACGGCAGCGAAGTCATGTCAAGAAGTGTGTAAATAGAATTAGGCGGCGACCTCTTTTTCCACCTGCATTCCATCCATGAACGTGACGCCTCGATAGACCGCGGGCATGAGCTCCGGATGTTTCACGCGCCGGAAGGTGTGTTCCGCCACCAGCAGCATCTTCCAAATCACCGCCGTGGCATTCTTCACCAGTTTGAACCGCTTGGCGGCATCGGTCCGCAGGCGCGCAGCTCCGAACGGCGACTCCACGGGATTTGACGTTCGCAGATGCTGCCAGTGAGGCTGCGGGAAGCGGTAGAAGGTGACCAGCCGCTCCCAGTCGGTCATCACGCACTTCGCCGCGTCGGCATAGCCGTGTTGCGCACACCAAGCTACAAACTGATCGCGGCGCCGTTCGGCCTCCCGGCGCGTAGGGGTCGCCGGGATCTGGCGGAGGAGCGCCGTGCCAGCCGCCTGGTGCCGCTTCGGCAGCTTATCGAGCACATTGACGATCTTATGGTTCCAACAGCGCTGCTCCTCGGCCTCCGGATAGACCTGGCGCAAGGCGCTCCAGATCCCCAGGTGTCCATCGCCCACCACCAACCGGGGTGGCCGCAACCCACGGTCGCGCAGCTCACGGAGCACCGTCCCCCAACTCTCCGTGGATTCCCGGTACCCTGCCGTGACTGCCACGAGCACTTTCCGCCCATCACTGAGAGCCGCCAACACGACCAGCAGTGCCGCCTTCTCCTTCTCCAAGCCGGCCTTTACATAGATCCCATCGATCCATAGATACACCGCTTCGACCTCGTCGAGGCGACGGCCTTGCCAGATGGCCAGTTCTCCCTGCCACTTCTCCTTCAGCCGCGCCACGGTGGAGCCGGACAAGGGTGCCCCATCCCCTAATAGGCCTCGGAGCGCCAACTCGAAGTCCCCCAGCGCCAGCCCATGTAGATACAACTCCGGCACCAGAGTCTCGATCGTCGTGCTCTTGCGTTTGAACAGCGGCAACACCTGACTGACAAACCGGGCTTCACAGTCCCGCACCCGCGGCCGCTGCACGGTGATCGTGCCGCAGCTCAGGGTCACGCGGCGCGGTTTCCCATAGCCATTCCGATAGCCACGCTCCTCGCGCGGCCGCCGGCGCTGCGATTTCTGGCGCCCCAAGAACTCGCTGACTTCTTCTTCCAGCACCTGTTGGATGAATCCTTGCACATGTCCACGTACCCACGTTTCCAAGTTCTCCCACTTCACGCTTGACGCTTCCCCTGGCTCTGTGCTCTGCTTCTCCATGGCGGTGTCGTCCTCCTATTCTGGCTGGGAAGCCCAGCCGGTTGGGTTTCGTCACCCGTGAGGATACACCGCCTCTTTTCTATTTCCCCACCTTTTGGTTATACCTCACGGCAGCTCGACGAGAGCGTTAGTGACTACCTTAGGGAGAAGGACGCCGTCTGGCTCCTTATCGACAATCTAGATAAAGGATGGCCGACGCGAGGAACCACGCCCGAGGATATTATGATCGTCAGGGCACTACTGGAGGCTACACGGAAGTTGCAGAGACAACTCGAGGAACGTGAAGTTGATTTCAAGTGCCTCGTATTCATAAGGACCGATATTTATGAACATCTAGTTAGTGAGACGCCGGATAAGGGAAAAGATACCGCTATTAGGCTCGACTGGGATGATGCCAGTTTATTCAAAGAGATAGTCCAGAAAAGAGTAACCACGAGCACTGAACTACAGGGAACATTCTCGCAAATCTGGCCAGTACTCTTTGATTCACACATAGGTCCAGAGGATTCCTTCAATTATATATTGGAGCGAACTTTGATGCGGCCTCGTGATCTGCTAACGTTTTTGCACCGGTCGATAGAAGTGGCGGTTAACAGAGGACATACAAAAGTAACGGTTGACGATATTCTTCAGGCGGAAAAAAGCTATTCCGAAGACATGGTTCTAGCGACGGCGTACGAGATTGCGGATACACTTCCGCAATTTGCGGATATCTTGTATGCGTTTCAAGGCATGCAAAGGACACTCTCCAAGACTGAAGTCTGATCTTTCCCCGATTTAGTGGACAGCCCGTATGACTTGCCCTGCCTGCCGTTCAAACTCCGCCGGGCTGAGATAGCCCAAGGTGGAATGCCGCCGCCGCCGATTATAGAACCCTTCCAGATACTCGAAGATCTCGGTCTTGGCCTCCTGCCGTGTCTGAAACCGTCGGTGATGGACCAGTTCGGTCTTCAGCGTGGCAAAGAAGCTTTCCACCACCGCATTGTCCCAACAATTGCCGGGGCGACTCATCGAGCCGTGAATCCCCAGGGCAGTCAGCCGTTGCTGGTAGGTGACGGCGGCATACTGACAGCCTCGGTCCGAATGATGGAGCAACCCTGACACGGCCGGACGCTGGTGCAGGGCCATCTCCAATGCCTGCATGGTCAGGGCCGTGGTCATCTGCGTCCCCATGGCCCATCCCACAATGCGCCGAGAATAAAGATCCAACAACACGGCGAGATACAGCCAGCCCTCGCGGGTCGCAATGTACGTGATGTCGCCCACCCATTTGTGATTCGGGCGGGTGGCCGTGAAGTTCCGCTGCAAGTCGTTGGCGGCCATCATCTCTGGAGGACACGGCCGTGGCCGCCGATAGTGGCGACGGCAGATACTCCGCAGACCGTGCAGCCGCATCAGCCGGGCCACGCGATGACGGCCGACGCGAATCCCTCGGGCCTGGAGTTCCCGATGCAGACGCGGACTCCCATACCGTCCTCGAAATTCCTGATAACATGCCCGCAGGTGTGCCCCCAGCCAGTGATTCGCTCGATCGCGCGCACTCTCGGGGTGCCGACGCCAAGCATAGAACCCACTACGAGCGACGGCCATGACCCGACACAACATCTCGACGGGATACTGCGCCTTCTCCGCCTGAATGAAGCCATACCTCATGCCGACTCCTTGGCGAAGAAGGCTGCCGCCTTTTTTAGGATGTCCCGCTCCATGCGAAGCCGTTCAACTTCACGGCGTAACTGTTTGAGTTCCTCCGCCGCCTGAAATCCATTCGTCCCCGGCAGCGTGGTATTGGCCTCACGCTGCCATCGGCTCAACGTGGTTTGATTGATCCCCAGTTCCTTGGCCACCTGATTGGCACTCTGGCCACTGCGGCGCACCAGCGCGATGGCCTCCTGCTTGAACTCCGAACTAAATATTCGTCGGTCTCTCTTCATCGGATACACCTCCTTCTTGGCATTATGCCTAAGAGGTGTCCACAAAATCAGGGGAGGTTCAGTCCAGCAAATTCTACTTGGAGTTGGGATTAAGGATGCGGATCTCGAGAAAGCAATTGAACTACTTCTTTGGTACGGATTCCTCGGTACGGCAGGATCTACATCAGATGAAGATCGGTATTCATATCAGGTTCGCTACAACTTGAGACACTTACTCCATCCTATCGAAAAGGGGAAGCTAAGTTCGTTATTCATCCAGGGTTTCGAACCGCTCTGGCGATCAGGAACTAGCAAAAAAGTGCACGCAGGCAGAAAAAAGGGGACAGGCTAATTTATTGGAGACATCCTGCCCCGCGCGCTGGCGGTATGTCAGTGGCTCATTGCTGCTTCCGGGAGCGCGCCGCAATTCGCGAATCCGCCGAAGCCCAGCCGGCATCGAACGGATAGCCGGGGCTATCGATGTCGATGACCAGCGGGGCATGATCCGAGGGTAATCGTTTTCCTTTCCGCGCTTCCCGATCGATCTCGGCCCAGACAACGCGGGGTCTCAATGGCGCCGTCACGAGCAGGTGATCGATGCGCATGCCGAAATTTTTATGAAAATTGCCGGCGCGGTAGTCCCACCACGTGTACCGCCCAGGTTCCGGGTGATGCAATCGGTACGCATCGCACCAAGAAAAGGGGGTAGGCTGAATAAAATGGAGAGAGGAGTAAATTAAGAGTCTGGAGTAAGAAAGGGGTCTGACCCATTAAGTTCGCCCATGTTTTGAACCGCGGATCCGCAGGGGTACGTGGTCCAGTGGACGGGTTTTGAGCGGAGGGTCTTGCGCGGATCCGCATAAGACGCCAAGACTAAACCCAGGCCCGAGGCAAGTGTCGCGGACGTTCCATTACGGACACTCTATCCCATTTGGGGGTGTTAGGCGGATCGGCCTAAACATTGTTGACCTCATGTCCGCAAACTCTCGTCGTCTGCTGCTGCGCGCCAACGCCGTGTTCCTCATCGTCGCCGCCGTCGGCGCCTGGGTGACTGCGGACTTTCCCGCGAGCTTCTCGGGATCGGGACCGATCGGGCCCTTGATCGCACACCAGCCTGCGCTTGGCATCGGCTTCATCGAAGCCCACGGCCTCGCCATCATCCTGGGCGTACTCTTGTGGCGCGCCGCCAGCACGACCTCCTGGCACCTCACGGGCGCCGCGATCCATCTGCTGCTCGGCACTTGCAACGTCATCTTCTGGCAGCTCTTCATCGCCACGGATACCCTGCCGATGGGCTGGGTTACGACGGTGATGCAGTCGTTCGCCGCGTGGTCCGTCGCGCGTGGCGCCGCGGGCAACGTCTGAACGCGCCTTTCCCGGCGGATAGTTTCAAAGGCGGCGCGCGCCGGTATGGAATCCGGAGAGGAAGAAAACAGGGACATTCTACTTTTCTGGCAGGACTAACGGTGAAGCCGAGGTGTCGAGATCAAAGTCTCACGGTGGCTCATCGCTGCTGCCGCGAGCGTGACGCAATTCGCGAATCCGCCGAAGCGCAGCCGGCATCGAACGGATAGCCGGGGCTATCGATGTCGATGACCAGCGGGGCATGATCCGAGGGTAATCGTTTTCCCTTCCGTGCTTCCCGATCGATCTCGGCCCAGACAACGCGGTGTTTTAAAGGTGCCGTCATGAGCTTGCGTGCGCGCCTCACGGATCTGTCAGATGACAAAAACTGATCCTAGCCCATGATGCCCAGCTTATTGTGTTGACCATTTTTTTCGCGTTCGGTATTGTCTCGGCGATTGAGTTCCGCATCGCTCACGCCTGATCACAAATGACCGCAAATCGGAAAAGATAACTACATTATGACTGTCTATTTACTCGCGCTAATGATAGGCGCTGTCGCCGGGTTGCGCGCCATGACTGCGCCAGCGATGGTGAGTTGGGCGGCGCATCTCGGCTTGCTCGATCTGAGCGGAACCTGGCTCGCCTTTTTCGGCAACATCTGGGCGCGCTGGATTCTGACGCTGTTCGCGCTTGTTGAGCTGGTCACGGATCAACTCCCATCTACACCTAGTCGCACTGTGCCGGTCCAGTTCGGCGCCCGTATCATGACGGGCGCGCTTTCCAGCGCGGCAATCGGAGCTTCGGGCGGGGCGATGATTGGTGGGCTGATTGCAGGAATTATCGGCGCAATCATCGGCACTCTCGGCGGACGCGCCTTCCGCGCGAAGCTTGCGACGGCCTTTGGCAGCGACCGTCCCGCCGCTTTGATCGAAGACGCAGTCGCCATCGGCGGCGCGTTGCTGATAGGAGTGGCGCTGCGCTGAAAAACTTCGACGCAATCATCATCGGCTCGACGGGGAAAACGGTGTCAGCAACCGTTTCCACGGTTCGGCATGCAACTATCCAGAAGTGGGGAAATAGCCTGGCGATTCGGGTACCCAAGCGCGTCGCCGAGGAGGCGGGACTTTGGGAAAAGGATACTGTTGAGATCGAGGTGCGAAATGGGCACGCTTGAGGACCGAGGCAGGAAAAGATTCAAGAACGCAGGCGCGCCGCAATTCGCGAGTCCGCCGAAGCCCAGCCGGCATCGAACGGAGTGCCCGGGCTATCGATGTCGATGACCAGCGGTGCGTGATCCGAGGGTAACGGTTTTCCCTTCCGCGCCTCGCGATCGATCTCTGCCCAGACAACGCGGTGTTTTAAAGGTGCCGTCACGAGCAGGTGATCGATGCGCATGCCGAAATTTTTATGAAAATTGCCGGCGCGGTAGTCCCACCACGTGTACCGCCCGGGTTCCGGGTGATGCAATCGGTACGCATCGACGAATCCCGCGCTCGAAAGCCGCCCGAAAGCCTGCCGCTCGCGCTCGGAAACGTGCGTACCGCCATAACAGGCGCGGGGGTCCCACACGTCGATATCGTCGGGCGCCACATTGAAATCACCGCCAATGACGGCCGGTGTATCCGGGGTGACGGCCTCATTGATCCAGCGAGCCAGCCTGTCGAACCACACGAGCTTCGCTTCATAAAACGGCGAACCCACGAGCCGGCCGTTCGGCGCGTACACACAGATGATGCGCACGCCGCCACATTCGGCAGCGAGCATCCTCGCCTCAGCCAGCGGTTCATCCTCACCGATTTCAGACGTCCGCGCTCGCCGTAACGGCTCTCCAAAATTCGTGATAACACCGCCAATGCCGCACCGACTCGCGATTGCGACGCCGTTCCATCGACCCTCACCATGGTGCACCAGCTCGTATCCGGCCTGCTGGAACGTTTTGACAGGCACATCTGCGTCCGCCAGCTTGGTTTCCTGCATCAGAAGCACGTGCGGCTTCGCCCGATCCAGCCACCACATGATCTTTTCCAGGCGAGCCTTCAGCGAGTTGACATTCCAGGTGGCAATCCGCATGCGTAAAGATTATCCCATCTCGGCCCGGTCTGGGGGAGAAGACGGGGACGTTCTACTTTTCTAAGCGTTGCATCCAAGCGGTGCCGGCTCCTGTCGGTCAATCCTGATGATTCTGCATTGCGATTCAGCAGTCTCACCACCACCAAACCAGCAGGAACGCCCCAAGGATCCAGTCGTACACGACGCAGAAGGGAATGTACCACTGCGGCGTGTCGGCGTACGGGCCATGGCGGTGATGAAACAGATCCCACAATCCATGGGCCAAATACCCTCCAGGTATCAAGAGCGGATTGAACTGGAGGCCTGTCAGGCCGACGGCGGCGAATGCCACTGCCCCGGCCAGTTCGATGAGGTTTGCGCTGGGCCGGCCGTCGCGCGCAGCGAAGCCGACATAGACTCCCCCGATCAAGGCCAACAGGAGCGCGCCCCATTGCTGGGCCAAAGATTTCGGGAGCGCGAGAAACACCGGGACCGTCGCCACGCCGAGCAGCAGCCCCGCCCAGTACGGATGCGCCGCCGGAAAATTGGCTTCAGGCTTAACGGTGCCCATCTCGAGCATGGTGCATTCTCCTTTTCGCGACCAAAGAAAAGACAACGACGTGCTGCTTTTAGCTTAACAATTCAGGGCAGTCGAAACAGAGAAGTCGGGAGTCTTCATGGCGTACGGGAGAGGATTGCCTCGGGCGACTCAGTGGCGGGTCTCGAGAGCTCCATACGCTCCAGGTCTGCGCGAATCCGCAGTGGTGAAGAATGCTCCGTGCCGGATAAGGGCAAGACAAGATTCCTCGCTCAGGCGCCCCAGACACCGGGAATGCGGTAATCTGCTATCTGATTTTCTGAACCATAGTCAGCGTAATCGCCTTGCTGTCTCTTCCACCGGAAGTCCCCCCAGGTGATGGGCCGATATCTGGGCGGTGACTGCTCGTTCGTTAAGGCCGTGAGCGGCGCATAGATGGCCTCGTAGACGGGGTTAAAGAAGAAGGGCAGACTATAACGCTCGCGATTCGTGCTCGCGCGCACACGATGGACCGGCGCTGGATAACGATCGTTGCTCCAGACCTGGACGATGTCGCCGATATTGACCACCAAGGCGCCGATCACCGGCTCCACCAGCATCCATTGGCCGTCTAGGTTGATCTCGAGGGCACTCACTTCGTCATGGAGGAGCACGGTCAGTGCCCCAGCATCGGTGTGATGATGGATACCCAGATGGCCCGTTGCAGAGGCTGGCCGCTCTGGGCACAAGGGATCGTGGCAGGGGTAATAGTTCAGCCGGAGGAAGCTCATGTGCCGACCAAAGAAATCGCGGGTGAGCGCGTCGGGTGGCACGCCGAGGCTCTCTGCGATCGCTTCGAGCAGCGTGAACGCGACCCGCTCGCACGCGCGGAAGTACTCCTGCATGGTGGGTCTGAATCCAGGGCACAGACGGGCGTCGGGCCAACGGTTGAACCCATCCTGTGTCCAGTTGGCCGGGTCATCGTCGGGGAGTTCCGGCTGAGGGGTATGCCCGAAGTCGAACACCTCTTTCATGTCGCGGGTGTTCTTGGTCAGTTCGCGGTTGTACCACCCTCGTGCGTTCTCCTTCGAACGTGACACGGCTTGCTTCGCGTCCAACGGGAGTGCAAAAAACCGCTTGGTCTCACACCAGATATGCTCGATCAAGTCCGACGGAACTCCGTGTCCGGTGATGTGGAAGAAGCCGTACTCGCAACAGGCTGCCCCAATCGCCGTTATCGTCTCGTCGTGCCGGGGCCTCCGGATGCCTAGGTGCTTTATGTCGATCACCGGAATTCGCTTGGCAGGCATGGCGACTTCTCCCAACCAGAGCATCAATTGTCGTCAATCCAGCCACCCATCATACGCAAGGTCTGGAGAGCCGCTCTTATCGCCGAGAGCTTGCCGCGCGAAAAATGTACTCGGAGTCTATTAAGTTGTTGAGACAATGGCATCGACAACGGGTGACCGCTTCACGCTTATGCTCGCTGAAAAACTTCCGTCATGACCCCCTGACACCCTTCCAGCCCATTATGGATGCCATCAGTGATGGACTCTGCTGGTTACCGGAGTCCCACTGGGTTTGTGTCGCTCCGCTGCTGTGAAGAGGACGTGAATGTATTGGGACGTCGTTGAAGTAAAGTCATTGGAAGGAATGAGCCTGTTTGTGCGGTTCGCCGACGGGGTGACTGGCGAAGTCCGCTTTGCGCCTGAGAGGCGGGAGGCGTTACGGCCTCCCGACTCTCAGTTACGTTTGGCTGTCTTCGAACAAGCTATGGCACTGCGAGTTTGTAGGTTCTACCGTCAAAGCAATCGCCATCGGCCTTTATATACACTGTCTTAACAACCGGCCCCCAAGGACTGCTCGGTTTACCTTGACCGCTGGTATCGTTCCGATACTCGATTCGGAATCGTGTGATCGGATTGTTAGCGGCGACGTGCTGAAGCGTGACGGTCTTCCACTCGTCCATCTCACCCGATGACAATTTCTTGTTATCGAGCCCCTCGGTAAATTCCTTCCCGCCGGTTTCGTAGATTATCGAAACAACTTTGATGGCTTTGGGTTTCTCGTTCGTCAGCTCGAAGTCCACCTTGCAGGCCAAACGGTCCGCACTGGCATTCGCTGCGACGCCGAGGGATACGACAAGTCCGACTGCCGCCATGACCAGACCGCGACGCATTCGGCCATGTCCTGGGTGATCGAGGTTGAAATTGGGTTCAACGCTTGGTGCACAGTGTTCTTGATACGTACTCATGGCTTTCTCCTTCCTTGTGTGACTGTGAATGAATGACACCCGGGTCATACCCCGGCGTTATGGTGCGCTCTGGCGCCTCAAACACATTCGATCGCTCCGGATGCGTCGAACTCAGAGGCCATCACGGTGCGTCTCTCGGTTTAGTACCTATCAGACTCTAGCTAGATGACACTCTGCTGCTGAGCTGTTGCAACTTCCATGCTGGTGATGTGCATGAGGGATGATCACGTTTGTTCCCGGCAGGATGCGAATGGACGTATTCCGCGCGCGGGGGATTCAAGTGTATCTTGCTCGATACCTCGCCAGAACGTTTAAGATACTCGCCTCAGAACCGAACGGGAGTCGTGTCCTGGCCGTCTGCGGCGATCTGCTGAAGCTTCCGTTGCGGGTGCGCCGCCATAGCGAAGTTGTTGCGGACAACATACCGGCCAACCACACGTCGAATTGATATCCCGAGTGCCGAACCCTCAGCGATGCTGAGGGTTCGGCATTTGACTCTCTCCTGCAGACAACCTACCCTCCTTATTCATGCGAATTGTTGTAATTGGCGCAACGGGAACGATCGGACGGGCGGTGGTGAGTCACTTGGCGTCCCGCCATGAGGTGGTCCAAGTCGCCCATAGCCAAGGCGACTATCGAATTGATCTCGAGTCGGTGGAGTCAATCCGAGCGCTCTATGAGCGGCTGGGATCTGTGGACGCGGTCGTGTCGGCTGCCGGTGTGGCGAGATTCAAGCCTCTGGAGAAATTGACCGACGAGGACTTTGCCGTCAGCCTCCACAACAAATTGATGGGGCAGGTCAATCTCGTGCGGTTGGGACTGCGAGCCGTGCGGGACAACGGGTCGTTCACATTGACGAGCGGCGTCTTGGCGCGTCAGCCGATGCCGGGGAGTGCGGCGATCAGTCTGGTGAATGCCGGCATTGAGGGGTTCATGCGAGCCGCCAAGCTGGAATTGCCTCGCGGCATCCGGATCAACGCCGTCAGTCCTGGTTGGGTTCGCGAGACGCTGATCGCGCTGGGCATGGATCCGTCCGGCGGGATCCCGGCAGACCAGGTGGCCCGCGCCTATGTCGAGAGCGTGGAAAGTCGGAGAAATGGCGAGATCATCGAAACGAGCACGTTTGCGACCCGGTAAAATCGTATTTGCCTATCGTCCCTCAACAATGGCTTCCACTGCAGTGACGTCGCCGTGGCCCATGGCGACTTGCATGCCAGGGAGTCTAGATCTCGTTTGATGGAAGTCACTGCGAGCGTCTTCCCGTTCTTCCGATACGGGACCGGCAATCGCGATCCGGCACGCTTTCCACGGTACTCAGCTCATCCCACTCCTAGGCCCAGCCCACGTAGCTGATCTCCACGTCGTAATAAGCTTCGTAAAAAAAGCGGTGATTTGTGTCGATTTTCCGAATCCAGTTCGACTACAAGGTAAGAGGCTGTGGTCTAGACAGCCAAGCCGCAGAGGCGGCGAATGGAACACCTGCATCAATCAGCTTTCACCAATGGAAAGGAGAGATAGTCGTGGGAACCAATACCATTCGGCTTCATCGAGTGTTTCGTGCAGCGCCAGAACGGATTTATCGGGCGTTCCTTGATGCGGACGCCATGACTAAATGGTTGCCGCCAAATGGATTTACGGGCAAGGTGCATCACATGGATGTCAAAGTCGGTGGCACCTTCAAGATGTCGTTTACCAATTTCACCACAGGAAAGAGTCATTCGTTTGGCGGCGAGTACCTCGAACTCGTGCCGCATGAACGGATTCGCTACACGGACAACTTCGACGACCCGAACCTGCCGGGAGAGATTCGCGTGACGATCACATTGAAGAAAGTTTCTTGCGGAACGGAACTGAACGTTGTGCAAGAAGGTGTGCCCGACATCATTCCTGCTGAAGCGTGCTATCTCGGCTGGCAAGAATCGCTGATCCTTCTCGGGAAACTCGTCGAAGCGGAGATCCCAAACTAATATCCTGGCAGAGACCGCGCGTGCGCTCGGTGCCAGGAACCGATTTCTGGATTTGGAGCACTCGCCAAGGATCGGGGAAAATGGGTAGCCTATCCTACTTTTGCGTTCAGTGGATTGAAAACTCACACCCTTCTTGTCCTGGTATGGCGACTTAAAAGCTGAAGGGTGATGGCATGAAAGAAGGTCAGTCTGCGCCGGAGTGCTCGGTCTTTGTGGGCGTCAGCCTGGACGGATTCATCGCGCGGCCGAACGGCGATCTCGATTGGCTGATGGGGGAGGGTGGCGGCGACAGCGCGGAGTATGGGTACAACGAGTTCATTGCAGACATTGATGCGATCGTCATGGGGCGGAGGACGTTTGAGAAAGTATTGACTTTCGACAAGTGGTGTTACGGGAACAAGCGAGTGGTTGTCCTCAGCAATCAGCCCCTTGACCTGTCCGTTGCGCAGGCGCGCGGGGGCGTCGTTGAGCAGATGGCGGGGTCTCCCGCCGAAATTGCCTCCAAGCTTGCCGGCTCCGGCGCCCGACGTCTCTACGTGGATGGTGGAATCACGATTCAGCAATTCTTGCGTGCCGGCCTCATAGATCGTTTGATCATCAGTCGTCTTCCCGTGCTCATCGGCGAGGGCATCCCACTCTTCGGCTCCCTGCCGCGCGATATGCGCCTTCGACATATCGCGACGCGGACCTACCCGGGCGGGATGGTCCAAAGTGAGTACCATATCGTTGGTTAAGCCGGCAGAACTTCCAGGCAAGCGTGTGTAGGGCTTCAGTTTTCTTTTTCGGATAGGTCGATTGCCGCATCGGCTTCCAGTCGAAAGCGGCCCCGGCCTCGCTGGACAAGTCTCACGTCTGGGCATTTCTGCTCAAGCCGTCGGCGAAGCAGAATCAGTCGGGTTTCGAGATTGTCCTTTACCTCGGGGAGTCCGAGCCAGGCGTCCATCCGCAACTCACGATTCGTGAATTCGACTCGCCCCTCATCTCGGTACTGCTTCAGCAAGCGCCAAAGAATCCTGGCCGGCACATTACGGATGAGATAGTCGCCGTCCACGAAGATGCAGTCGTCCTTTTGAAAAAAACTGAACCGGCGCGTTGAAAGCGAGCGGGGCGCAGCGGCCGGCGGTACGCTTCCAACCCGATCCATCGTTGCCTCGTCCATATCGCGGCTGAGTTGCTCGATCGCGGTCGCGAGGTGCGCGCCGATGGTGCTGAGCAGCGTGTTCTCGCGCGGGAGAAACGCAAGCGGATCCTTACTCTCAACCGCCAGCACGCCAACCAAGCGTCCGCGGGTCACCAATGGCACCGCGATCTGGCTCGCCGCGTCGGGCAAGCCTGGGAGGGGGATTTCACGCGCGATGGCTTCCGTCTTTCCCATGGCTTCGGCCCGGTCCCGTACCGCACGCGCGTAACGCAAGCTGTGATCCATGGCGGAAAGATGAAGCGTCCGCCTGGCTCGCGCCACCATGCCAATCAAGCCTTCTCCCAAACCGACTTCCGATCCGACCCCGTTCTCCGCGTAGCCCTGGCTGGCGATGGTCAACAGCTTCGCGTTCCGCTCATCTACGAGCAGAATCATCGAATGATGAAATCCGAACTGCTCGTCAAGAAGTTGTAGCGAGGTTTGAAAGACCTCGTCTAGTAGCTGTGCCTTATTCAGTCGTTCGGCTATGAGCCGCAGCGATACCAGGCCCGAATCGAGAAAGAGCCGTGACGAACGTTCGGAGGATGGTGGAACAGGCAACCGCGTGAAGCCCTCCAAGCGTTCGACACCCAGTACCTCATACACGTCAGCGGCCTGAAGGCGAAAGATATCCGTCATTCCCGAATAGGACGCCACGGCTTGGAGCTGAAGCGACATCGATTCGAACAACGGGCCGGTCGATTCAGAATGATCAAACCGGAGACTAAAGCGATAGGCGTGCAACGTTCGTGGGTCGAGGACAATCGCACAGGCGAACGGGTTCTCGCGGACATTGCGATGAGTCTTGTTGAAGAATTGAAACGAGATGGCCAGGTGGGTCGGATCCACATAATACACCTGGCTGATAAAGGTGATGTTCGGTGTGCCGTCGGCTGCGCAGGTACTCAACGCCGCGGGGACGATGCCCTGAAAGCACGCCCAGAGATCCTCAAGCTGATGCGATATCTGTTTCATGGCTCTATCTTCTTACCTGCGCCCGGTCCCGGCGTCTGATCGAACACCTCCGTGACGGCAATCTCCACGGCGACTGTCGGTTCGACGATCCAGGCCTCACTGAGGGCGGACGGCACGCCGATGGCCCGCAGTTCGGCCACGAATTCGCGGTGCCACCGTCGGCTCGCATCCCGATCAGCGGGGGTCGCGGACTTGATGCGTAAGACCTGACCTTTTAGCTGGCAGGTCGTGTGGTCGGTCGGCCTGGTGCAGGTGACGGCAATCTTGCCGTTTCCGCGTAAGTTGTCGATGGTCTTGCCCGCGATTGTCTCGGAGAGAAAGATCGTCACGGTGTCAGGACCCGTCGCGACGTGAATGCCCCATGCGCGCGTGCATTCCGGTATCAGCGAGGCATCGCGAGTGCCGACCATGACCGACACGCCAGTCTGCAGGAGATGGACGATCGAGTCGGGGATCATGAATGTAGGTGATCTATTCTCTATTAGGAAAGATTTAGGGGAACGTTAGCATAGTTTTAGGAACCGTGTCGCCGAACTCCGTGTTACTTTCACCCTCATAACGAAGACACGAGCGCGTTCCAGTCGAGCGCGTCAAACAATATGGAGGGTCCCATGCGATACGCGTTATTCGGTTCTCTGGTGCTTGCTTCGATTGCGGTGGGGGCAGCGCCGGCCTGGGCCGGCAACCGTCAGAGTGCAGCGGAGCTGCAGGGCGGCGATGCCGCGGTGGTGTTTATGGCCCATGACTACGGCTTCACCGGCCCCGACCGTATTCCGGCCGGTCTCACGACCGTACGGATCATCAATGAGGGTCAAGACCTTCACCACATCCAGTTCCTGAAGCTGCTGCAAGGCAAATCGGCGGCCGATTTCCGGGCGGCCATTGCGGCCGATCCAAGCCGCCTGCCGGATTGGGTGCAATATGCCGGTGGACCGAATGCCCACCCTCCGGGCAGCCTGGCATCCGCCACGGTCAACCTGACCGAAGGAGACTATGTCATCATGTGCTGGATCCCGGACAAAAATGGTGTGCCTCATGTCGCGCTGGGGATGCAGAAGGCGCTTGCCGTTCGAGGAGGAAAGCCGACGAAGGTCTCAGCGCCGAAAGCTTCTATAACCATCAAGCAAATTGATTATCAGTTTATTCTTTCAAAGCGAATCGAACCGGGTCTTCACACGATTGAGGTCATGAACCATGGCACCCAACCCCATGAGCTCGTAGTCGTGAAGCTGGTCCCGGGCGCCACGGTCAAAGATGTGATCGCCTCGTTCGAGCCAGGCGCCTCGGGTCCGCCTCAGGGCGAATTGGTGGGAGGCATTACAGGAATCGAGAAAGGAGAGCGCGTCTCCTTTACCGGCGAATTTGAGCCGGGCAGGTACGGGCTCATCTGCTTCGTCCCTGATGCGGTCACCGGGCGACCTCATTTCCTTCACGGCATGACGACGGAATTCACCGTGGAGTGATGTACGAGGAGAGCGGATCGCCAGCCGATAAGGCACGGTCAGGGCTCAATCCTGGCCGGCTTTTCTTTGGTTCGGTCGTCCGGCGTTTTGAGGCAAAGAAAAATAGGAACATTACCGGCTCGCGGTGTGCGCAAATGTCACGCTCCTTATTTGTGGCGTCGCGCACCCGAACCTCCGCAATTCGCGAGCAGGCACTGGGGCCAAGATGGGGGCCGGGAGTTCATTTCCAGACGGTCACGGGATGAGGGAAGAAGGTTTCGCCTGGTGAGACGCCGGTACACGCAAGCGAGGGTTGGACCTCTGCCGGGGTATAAAAAGAGCCCGTTGGATCTTCGGATCCAGCGGGCTCTTTCTTTTTTTACAGCCAAACAGGGGGATCAGGCGGCCTTGGTAGTCCCCTGTGCTCGCAGAGGGCGCACGATCAGAATGTGCTCCCTCGATGCGCGCAGTGAGGGGATCACCCAGGCCACCTGTTGTGATCTCACCTGCAGCGTTGGGGGAGGGAAGGTGGCCGGTCGCCAACAGCTGGCGCATGGCGACCGGCTCAAGCGAAGCTTGGTATGGACCTCTGCCGGGTTATTAAAGTGGGCAGCGAAACCTACTTTCCTGAAGATTACTGGAGGGAGTGATCTCCGCCGCGATTGCTCAAAGCGGCGGTACACACCAAGCGAGATTATATTTCACTGGAGGATGAGCCGACGAACCCCTTCACGGGGATCAGGCGCTTTGCGATGGGATCGACGCCGAGTAGCAGGCTCTCGAGGGCGACAGCCCCAAGCAGGGCGGGTCCCCCTGGTGCGATCAGGCACCTCGTGCTAACCTCGTCGCCGTTGAGCGTAAGTCGGACCTCCGCCAACGGCCAGGTCTCCTCGCGGCCGCCGGCGGCTTGGATCGGGCAGGTTCGGGTGGGGCGGAGCTCCAGCCGATCCGCAAGGGTCTGCGGCACCACAAGGAATGTGGCCCCCGTGTCCACGAGAAGTTCGACTGCCTCGGTGCGCCCGGTTGGTCCGGCTAGGCGAGCTTGGATGTTGAAGAGGCCCATGGTTCGTTCGTCGGTTAGCATAGCACATCCAGGGTTTGCGAGGGGAGCACCACACAGAGATCGCTGGCGGGGGGAGAAAAAGGTGCAGGAACCTTTCTGTGGAATCACGTGCTTGTAATGAAAATGGTTCCTGACACCTTAAGAGGAACTTTGACGGCGCAATTGACCATTGCCACGAGCGGGGTGTGGGGGGTGGTTACTGAGGCTTAGAAACGCTCTGCGGTAGCCCGCTGTTGGCTTTTTCCCTTTCAGCCCGCTGTTCCTCGACCAGTTTATACGCGATGTAGTACTTGTAGATGTTGGCCACGTACGTGACCGTCTCTTCCCCGATCCGTTTCGCGGCGATGATCTCGACGTTGTTGAACCAGACGTTCGGATCGAGCCCGCGTTTCTCCGCTTCCTTCCGAAGTTTCTGAACTCGGCCGGGCCCGGCATTGTACGCGGCGAACGAGAACAGGATTTTATTCCGCGCGTCCATGGGCTGATTTTCGAAGAATTGGTCTCGGAGCAAACGGATATATTTGATGCCGGCATGGATGTTCGGTTCAAGCTGGCCAATGTCGCCGGTCTTCATCTCGTTGCCGGTGGCGGGCATCAGTTGCATCACCCCGATCGCTCCAACATCGCTTCGGGCATTCTGATCGAGCAGGGATTCCTGGTAGCCCTGGGCGATCATCAAGAGATAGTCCATGTCATACTGGGCGCCGTATTTGCGAAAGAACTCGACCGTATTCTTGAATTTCTTGATCTCGCCGGACGACGTGGCCTGTTTTACGACCCGCGGATTACCATCGCCGCCGTATTTTTTGATGAGCGCCTTGCCGAGGTCGGATTTCTGGCCATGTTTTTTGGCGAACCCGGCAATCTCCGCTTTCAACTTCGGGCTGTCTTTACGGATCATCCAGGCGAGGTCCCCTCCCTTGTTGACGACGACATCTTCGTGGGGTTTAAGCTTCTTGAAGACCTTCGCCCAGAGGAGGGCTTGGTAGCGATCTACCACGATGATTTCGACGAGCCCGGCATTGACCATTTCCAGCAGATCGTCATCCTGCAGATCCTCCGGTGCGGCCTTGAGCACCACCGGCGGTTTCTGCTCTTGCGCGAACTGCTCGTTGAGATGTTCCAGGTGAGTCCAGTAGCTCGATGACTTGCGGACGAACACCTCCTTGCCTGAGAGGTCATCGACGGAGGCCAGTGGGGGTGATGCAGGTCCCGTCACGGCGATTTCTTTGACGCCTCGGAAAAAGGGCTCGCCGAAGTCGACTTTTTCGAGACGTTCCGGTGTGACGGTCAAGATGCCGGCCGCAATATCGCCGCGCCCTTCCAGCAGTCCAGGGATCAGCTGGTCGCGCGGTGTCGGAATAATGACCACATGGATAAGAATGTGCTTGCCTTTTGTCTTGTAACGATTGTTGATTTCTTCCTGGAAAGCCTTGAGGAGTTCATATTCGGCGCCGGTCTGCCTGGCGCCGCTGAGCCAGTATGACGTGCGAGACGGAGCCACGAGCGCGCGAATGACGCGACGCTCGATCATCCCGTCGAGGTCACCCGTCCAAGGCTTGAGGATAATGGACGAAGTCAGTTCATGTTCTTGCGGTAGTTGTTGATCGTAGGCGAGAGAAGAAATCGACAACGAGATGAAGACGCATACGACGCGCAGTGAAATGAGCCTCATGGAGTATGTCCGCTTCAAGATGGGTCCCTGGCACCCTCACGCGACCAAGCGGAGCGAGGCTAACATTCGTGAGTTGATGAGGTCAAGAAGGTGCTCGGCACAGAAGAGCCAAACCCTGTCACGTGCCAGAATTGTACTCAGCCCCAGGTGGTGAAGGACATGGTGCCGCGAACCATTTGCTGTGAGGCGGCGAGACTTCCCTCTCTCATGCTAGACGATAAGGGATCGGGAGTCGTTTCAACCGAGGGCAGGGCGGTGAGGAGGGTTGAGACGAACAAGCCTCTGGTGCTATTAACTATTCAATGGCAGCATGCTGATGACAGCCAAAGCAGTCAGGCCGAAGATGCGAGGCCTCATGCTGTCCAACACACCGGTGTGGGTCATTTTCGCCTATGGTGGCGGTATGTTTGCCATAGCGACACTGGTCTTATTGCTCTACCGGCCTCGGGCTTGGGACCGAGCTGTGCTGGGTGGCGTTTTCACAGGAGCGAGCTTGATGTTTTCGGGCGTGTTCTGGTTCGCATGGCTCGGGCGCTAGATGAATCCACTGGGCGCGATCCTGCTCCTAGGAACACTGAAGCCAGAAAAAAGGACTAGTGGGGAGAAATGGGGAGCAGTGCTGTTCATTCGGGGGGATGTAGTCACGCGTTCCGGATGCCAAGGTCGGCGATTATTTCTTTGCAAGGAGGACATATGACCATCATTAATCGCAGCGCGACGCTACTCGGTAGTACGGTCATCGTCTTTACCGTGAGCAGTGTCAGTATGGCTCAGCAGTGGAACGGCCCACCCGGCCCAAATGGCGCCATCTGGCGGCCGGCGAACGTGGCGATTGGCTCGGAGCCCACGACGGGAGGTGGCGCAAAAGCGCTCCTCGAGGTCAATCGTCCACTGTCGGGAGGGACTGAATTGTTGTTCAGCGCACGAATGACCTACAAGGAGAGCACAGGCGACGTCTTCGAGATCGATACACTGCGGGCCTACGCCGGAGGAGCCAGGAGTAAGGAAAACGTCCTCCCGAACGGCACAGACCTCGCCGTCCATGGCACAGCAGTCATCGGCACCGCCTCCATCAATGAGCGTGTCACGAGTGATTACAAACTCGTCGTGGGGGGCAAGATCTTGGCCGAGGAGCTGAAGATCAAATTGGTCAAAGACTGGGCTGACTATGTGTTCCGCACCGACTATCCGCTACAAAGTCTGCCGGAGGTTGAAGACTTCATCCAGGCACACCATCACCTGCCGGATATTCCCAGCGCGGCCGAAGTGGAACGAGGCGGCATTAGTCTTGGGGAGATGCAGTCGAAGCTCCTCCTCAAGATCGAAGAGTTGACGCTCCATCTGATCGACGAGCACAAGACCATTGAGACCTTACAGCGCAAGCTCGCAACCTTGGAACATAGCCATGGACACAGGCCGCCTACAGATCGCCAAGAATAATGGGTCCGAATCGAAGAAAGGATACGCACATGAAGAGCACCCGAGCCTGGATTCTTGCAGTCTCACTGCCCGCCATGATCGTGCCTGCGGCCTCTGGAGCATCGGAATTGTCGGTTAACGAGGTGCGGGAATCCGGGACGACCAAGGAGTATGTCCATCACGACACGATTCTCTTCACCGACGGGTTTTGGGCAAAAGCCGGATCGGTTGTGAACGCCAGGATCGAGGGAGCAATCCTTCTTCAAATGACGGACGAACCACCGCCGGGTAGTCTTCCTCCTCCTCGCGTAGATTTCGTAGATCCTCTGCCCTACGGTCAGCCCGGTGATAGGACGGTGGCGGTCAAGATTGGGTTAAACGCGAACCTCCCTAATCCGGCGGCATACTATGCGGTCAACATGATCGAGATTCAGGAGGGAGGGGACAATCCTTGCCTTCTGAGACTCTGGGGGAACATGGTGGACCCGCGTTTTTCGAAAGATCAGGATCGCAGAATTGTTGCCGGCTATGTGCTCGACAAGTGCAAGAGCTTGACCACACATGTTGATATGGAGAGGGCTGGGTTCGAACCATCCCAAAACAGGTTCATTCGGGGCCTTAGAATCTGCCGTCATCAACACCTATTATCGAATGATTTTGAGATGAAGGGGCTCGGGGTTGTCGCGGGTGAGGTGTCGTCAACGAACGAAGAGGTGACGGCACTGGATGTCCAGGACAAATTTAAGCGGGCCAACTGCCCGGACCGTCAGGCCTTTAGCAACGAGGCTGGATGGACCCAATGGGTCGCCTGTCTTGATGAGCAACAACAACTGGTCACGGGGGTGGTCCTGTACATACACGAAGACAAGTGGTTTTCGGGTATGAACGTCCTGTGCAGGTACGTTCGGGAGCTCTACGGGCCTATCCCGGCAAAGGATGAGAAGGGGTACTGACGATTAGCGGGGCGAGGCATAGATCCGCTTATCCCAGGTCGCTCAGAAACAACTTTAGACAAGCGGCTACCGACCTCTCGATCTGGCCGTCTTGTGGTCTTGCCAGCACGTGCGCGGGGAAGAGTGAGAACGTTTAGATTGGTATCTGCCGGATGCGCGTTGCTTCAGCCTTCGCGCTAGGCTGCCCCAGACAGGATCCGGCGCCTCAGCCAGCCGAGGCCGAAGAGGCCAAGCGACCCGGTACCGAACAGCACGAACGCTGACGGTTCAGGAACAACGTTGATTGCGCCGCGAACCTCGCCCCCGGCGAACTGGGTGGTGTGGAAGTTGATGTACGAGTTGCCAGACAGGATGTTGGTCAACTGCGCACTCAGCGTCGTGTTGTTGCCTTCCGGCTCGTCCCACTTGCCGCTGATCATCCCCCCAACCCCGGTGGAAAACGGAGTGAACACGACGTCGTTGGGATTGTTGTCGTTAAACGGCGTCCCGAAGAAACCCCAGACGACCGGCGCATTGGTGGTCGGAGTGACATTTGCAGCAGCATGGATGTGTGCCACGGTTAGATTGTCGTTAATGTCGGGCGTTTGGGAGCCCGTGAAATCGATGTTGAAGATTGTGGAGGAAAACGTCATGGCTGTCATCGCGTCGTTCAACGCAAACGTCGCGGTGCCGAATGACGCCGGCCTGGGGGCCCCGGTAGAGGTCGTGGGAATCGCCGGCGGGTTCTCCTGAGAATTTGTGAGGTCTGCAAACAAGATACTGGCTGCATGGGCACTGGTGCCCGCGAACAGCACCATCACCAGAGACACAAAAAAGAGAGTTGGGCGCAGTCGTAACATGGCTACCCTCCTTTGAACAATGATAGTGATGATGTTGAACGATGACATACTTTCAACCCATTGGTCGTGTCAAGAGGCTTATGCTGTCCAGACGCTCAATCAAGTTTGCCGTCCAGCGAAACGGGCGTTCATGACCTTCCGTATCTCCTCCGCGACCAAGAGACCGAGGGCTCCGAGAATAGGGAAGACCCATGCCCTTAAGGGGAATGGGTTTGTTCCAAGAATAAAGTTCCCGAACGGTGCGTAGACAAAGAGGAGCAGCAAGACCAGTTCCGCGGCGATGCCCCAGAGGATAAATGGATTGCTCAGGAGTCCGACCCGAAACATGGAGGCGCGTTCCGATCGGCAGGCAAACACATTGGCGACCTGACCGACCACGATAGCCGCTAGCGTCACCGTCGTAGCCTGTTGGTATAGCGGATCGGACCAGTCCAAAGGGGTCCCCCATGTCCAGCCATGTCGACCGAGAAACCAGAAGAAGGCCCCCATCGCGATGCCGGCCTCGATCAATCCGAGAAAAGCATACGCGCGCAGGAGCAAGGGTTGGTTCAGCAAGCGCTCAGACCGTGGGCGCGGCGGGACTTCCATGGTCTCAGGGTCTGGTCGTTCAGCGCCCAAGGCGAGGGCCGGCAGCATATCGGTGCCCAAATCCACAGCGAGAATCTGCGGCACGGTAAGAGGCAAGGGGATGGCAAAGAGGCCGTACCCGAGAAACGGTACCATTTCAGGAACGTTGCTGGAGAGGACGTAGGTGACGAATTTGCGGATGTTCGCATAGACGGCACGTCCTTCTTCAATCGCATTCACGATTGTTGCAAAATTATCGTTCAACAGAATCATGTCGGCAGTTTCTTTGGCCACATCCGTGCCGGTCTGGCCCATCGCGATTCCAATGTCGGCCCTCTGAAGAGCGGGAGCGTCGTTTACTCCGTCTCCGGTGACGGCGACCACCTCGCCCATTTCCTTCAACATCGACACGATGCGCATCTTGTGGCGAGGGCCCATCCGAGCAAACACCGGCTCCGGTTCTCCGGGACGCGTTGGGGTCAGCAGATCCTTGAGGGCAGGGTCGCTCATCGCATCCACCTGCGGGCCGTCAATCACAGCGGCGAACGCGACGGACTCCCGTTCCGACTCGACCGGGACGAGCCCGACCTTGCGGGCGACCGCCAAGGCCGTCAACGGATGATCGCCGGTAATCATCATGACGCGGACGCCGGCCCGCCTGCAGCGCGCGATTGCTTCGGGAACCTCGCGATGCGGAGGATCCATCAGAGCCACCAGGCCCAGGAACGTCAGGTTGCGCTCCACCGCGTCGGGACTGAGGTGCTGGGCGCCGCCCGCCTCAATCGTTCTCGTCGCCACCGCAAGGACGCGGTACGCCTGGCGAGCATAGAGCCGGCTCTGCTCGAGTACAGATCCACGCTCGCTGGGTGTCATGGGAATGACTACGCCCCGGATCATGGTGGCGCTGCAAAGGGGGACTATGAACTCCGGGGCCCCCTTGACAAAGGCGACCAGCTTTCCGTCCATCCAGTGGAGCGTGCTCATACGCTTACGTTCCGTATCAAAGGGCAGTTCTCCAATCCTGGATACTCGTTCCCGCTCGCCGGCGCCGTGCTCATAGGCGAACTCGACCAGGGCGACTTCCGTGGGATCTCCGCTGAAGGCGACACGGCCCTGCTGTCTGCGTATCCGTTTCGCATTGTTGCAGAGATTGATCGCCTGAAACAGAAGCTTCAAGCGGTCCCGGTCGAATATGTTGTACAGATGCCCTTTCCGTAGCAACAGATTGCCCCGCGCTTCGAGATCGACCCCATCCACATACAGGTGTTCGACCTGCATGCGGTTTTCGGTCAAGGTTCCCGTCTTATCGGTGCAAATCACAGTGGCGCAACCTAAGGTCTCCACGGACGTCAGGCGTTTGATGAGCGCGTGGCGCTTCGCCATACGTTGACTACCCATGGCGAGTGCCAGGGTCACGGTTGGCAGCAACCCTTCCGGCACATTGGCGACAATGATCCCGATGGCGAAAATGAAGCTGGCCCAAAATCCCATCCCCGTCGAGACGCCGACCATGAAAAAGAGCCCGCCCATCGCGGCGGCCAATATGGCCACGATATGAGTGACCCGCACGATCTCCCGCTGAAGCGGGCTGAGGTCCGGTTCCACAGCGGCGGTCAGCCGGGCGATTTTACCGAACTCTGTGTGCAGACCTGTGGCGTAGACGATTCCACGGCCGTGTCCCGAGAGAACCGTGGTACCGGCAAAGACCAGATTGGGCGCTTCCAGCGGATCGACGGCGGCAGAGTCAGTGACCGCCTGGGCTTGCCGGATCTTGGCGTGGACCTCACCCGTCAACGGCGCATTATCCACTCGCATCTGCACGGCTTCGACCAGTCGCGCATCCGCCGGAACCTGCTCGCCTTCCTCGAGCAACAACAAATCGCCGGGGACCAGGTCTTGCCGCGGCACCTGCTGTGTCTGCCCCGCGCGGATGACCCATGCGGTCGAAGGGAGCAGACGGCGCAGCGCTTGTACGGCGCGCTCGGCCTTGTATTCCTGAATGAACGTAAAGAGGGCGTTGATGAGAATCACGCCGACAATCGCCCATCCCAGCGTCGCCATCCCTTGTCCGGGCTGAAGCGTGTGGGCGACAAAGGACAGGCCGGCGGCGATCCAGAGCAGGATGGCGAGAAAGTGTGTGAACTGGCGTGCGAACCTCCGTAGGAGCGAGGGGCCTTTGACCTGTTGCAGACTGTTCGGCCCGTGCGCAGCCAGGCGTCGCGGGACCTCCTCCGGCGAAAGACCCTCGGTAGAGGTATTGAGTTCCTTCAAAAGATCGCTGTCACGGAGCCGAAAGATTTCCACTTGGCTGGCATTCATTCTCAACCCTTACATGGGACATCCATTCCTGGCGAGTCCGACCGCCACGCAAGCAGCGGCCAGCGCAGCCTCGGTCCATGTTTTCTCGGGTCCGACCAATATTATCCAGTATGAGCTTGCCTGTCGCTAAAAAGTCTGTACGGCAATCTTTCTATCTCAAGACTCGGGCGATTTCATCCACGCAAAATTTCGGCACAGGGCGTGACCGGCCTTTGTCTTCGACCATCCTGACTCCCTCTCGTTCAGGAACGATGGTCCCGATTCTAGCGGCTGCAATGCCGGCACGGGCCAGCCGGCTCAAAATGGCCGACTCCCGTCTAGGATCGGCGCAGATGATCAACGCGCCGGATGCGATCGCTCCCAAGGGATTCATGCGGAAGTCCAGGCATAGCTGTTTTCCCTCCGGGAGCACGTGGATCGAAGCTTCTTCGACCTGTATTCCCACCCCTGCCGCTTCGGCAACCTCATAGAGCGCGGCGCTCAGCCCGCCTTCCGTGGGATCATGCATGGCGTGTACGCCCCCGGCCTCAAGGGCGAGCGCTGCCTCGTCCACAATGCTCAGCCCCGGATTGAACAAATACTGTCGGCAGCGGGCCACGAACCGAGGGGCATAGCGACACCGCAAATCATCCCGTCGCTCACGAGCCAAAATCGAAACAGCTTCGATGGGAATCCCCTTCGTGAGGAGGATCACATCGCCGACTTGGGCGCCGGCGGTTGTGATCAGCCGGTCCTTTCGACATTCCCCGAGAAGGCATCCCACGACCACAGGCCTTGTCACGGCGGGCGTGATTTCTGTGTGCCCGCCGATCAACGAGACCGCGAGCCGTCTACAACCCGCCTGCAGTTGGTCGAAGATGCGGGATACGTACCGCCTGGTCGTGGTTTGAGGAGGCAGCAAGAGCGTTGCCAGAAACCATCGGGGGGTGGCGCCCATGGTGGCCAGGTCGTTCGCGTTGATCGTCAGCGCATAGGTCCCGATCTCCTCCGTGACAAATGTAATCGGGTCTGTCTTAGCGATCAGGTAGTGGCGGCCGATGTCTATGGCGGCTGCGTCGAGCCCGATGCCGGGTCCCACAGCCACCCGCGAGGCGCGGTGTCCAGGAAACCGCGCCTGCCGCGCGAGTAGGCTGCGAAGCAGAACGGCGGGGAGTTTCCCGACGGGAAGGATGTTGCGAACCGATGGTCGAGGTGATGAACGGCTTGGTGTTTTCCGAGTTTTTGAAGAAGAACTGGACATCTCCACGCCACGATCCAGCCGGATGAAAACAGGCTAGCTATGTTCATCGACTGATCGTGCCAGATCGCGGAGGGCTGCTGAGACCCTCACCGGGACGATAGCCGTGTCCTGAAGGTGTCGCAGCGGTTCAGGCAGGCGGGTCAGTTCTTCGGCGACTCTTGCGCGAACAGCCGGCAACGGGGCGGGAGGCGCCAACCTTCTCCCTGCCACAACGAATGGCTGAATCAGCGCTGTGCCTTCCTGCCGGTCATCAGCCAACGTGAGCACGTCGGCAGCGATGAAGCCCTGCGCGTCGTAGTGACGATACACCTGCTTCCGCCCCGGCCAGGTCGCCTTTCCCTCCGACCGCTTGCGGCGAGCGCGTCCCCCATATTCTTGCAACTTGTATACGCAGTCCAAGTAAGGGGCGTCGGCTGAGGTGGTCATGGCCGTGCCGAGGGCGAAGGTGTCGATCGGGGCGTGCTCGTCGCACAGCCTCCGCAAGGCGTACTCATCCAGACCACCGCTCGCGACGATCTGAACTTCCGAGAATCCACTCCGGTCCAGAATGCTCCGGACCTTCCGAGCGTGATCAGCGAGGTCCCCGCTGTCCAATCGCACGCCCTTGATTGTGATGCCTCTCTTTTTCAAGGCCTGGGCTAAGGTGATCACTTTTTCCGCGGCGGCTTCTGTGTCGTACGTATCGATCAAGAGCACGACGTTCTCGGGATGGGAGGATGCAAAATGCTCGAAGGCTTCAGTTTCATCGCGATGAGACTGTACGAAGGAATGCGCCATCGTGCCGTAGACTGGAATGCCGAAGAGAGATCCTGCGAGCACCGTGGCCGTGCCGGAAAATCCGGCGAGGTAACTCGCCCGAGCCGCAAGCAGTCCGGCTTCCGCGCCGTGGGAGCGGCGCAACCCGAAATCGATGAGCGTCTTTCCCGGGGCTGCCAGCACTGAACGCGCCGCCTTGGAGGCGATCAAGGTCTGAAGGTGCAAGAGGTTTATCACACGGGTTTCCACCAATTGCGCCTGCGGCAGAGGCGCCGTGATGCGGAGTATCGGTTCGTCGGGGAAGAAGATGGTTCCTTCGGGCATGGCGTGCACATCCCCCGTGAAACGAAATTGCTCCAGATAGGTTACGAATGACTTGCTGAACCCGCCGCGACCAGCCAGCCACTCCAGATCCGACGGAACGAACCGAACATTCTCCACATACTCCAAGACCTGTTCCAAGCCTGCCGCTATCAAGAATCCGCGAGTTGGCGGCAGCTTGCGGACGAAGAATTCGAAAACCGCCGTGTCTTCCATCCCGTGCTCGACATAGGCTTGGAGCATGGTGAGTTGATAGAGGTCGGTGAGAAGGGCGCTGGTCTGAAGATTGACGGGAACGTTCATTCTTGCAGCGACTCGACACGGATCGGGCTGGCACCAAGACGAACCATCTCTCCCTCGGCTTTCTTTCCGTCGGTCGGCTGCAGGTTCACCGCCCGGATGGCGTCCAGCAGCAGGAAGACCGTGTAGCCGAGGTTGATCGCATCTGTCACCGTGTTGAGCACGCAGTACTCCGTGGCGAGACCTCCGATGAACAGACGCCGTACATCCATCTCGCGCAGGTGTGTCTCCAACGGCGTGTCCTGGAACGCCGAGTAGGCTTCTTTCTCCGGCGCCGTGGCCTTATGAATGACCACTGTAGAGAGTGGAAGGTGGAAGTTGAAAGGAGGCTCGGCGCCCGCCGATCCCGCCACGCAATGGACGGGCCAGATGCCGCCCCGTTCTCGAAAGGAGCAGTGACTCGCCGGATGCCAATCGCGCGTGGCGAATATCGGCAAGCCACGGCAATGAAACCGGTCCACATAGCTGAGTAGGACGGGAACGATCTCATCGCCTCCCTGAACTCCCAGCGCGCCTCCGGGAAGGAAATCGTTCTGAATGTCGGCGATCAAGAGGGCATCACCGCGCTGAATCGTCACCATGGGAGCCATGGTAGCGCGAGAACGAACGGATTGCTAGAGGGCGCGCAGCACCTTCGCTGCCCTCTTTGCGCCTCGGGGTTTGGCCGAAGATCGCGCCGTAATGGCCTCCGTCGCCGCAGATTAGATCGAGAGCGGTAATCTTGATCTTCGCGGCGCCGTCCGCGTCCACGTTGAAGGCATTCCGTATTCTGTACAGTGTCTTGTCAAGGATCTGCAATAATCTTGAGGCTGAGGAGGCGAAAGCTGAGGTTGGACAGCTTTCTCATAAGGTGCAGGAGAACTCACCTTTGGGATAATGGCATTCTCTAGTGAACATGGGTAGAGTGCAGCGCCAACATGGCCCAGAGTTGACTTTCCATTATGCCAACCAAAAAACAGTCACGGGACGCTTCTATAGGATCTGCTCTCCCCGAAAGCGATACCGGACTTCTTTCTCTTTTGATCCTCGCTCGTTTCCTTGGTATGCCGGCTGATGGTGATCAACTTCGCCATCAATTCAGCGAGTCGGGAAGGGTTCTCTCTGACACCGACCTCTTGAGAGGGGCCAAACATTTGGGGTTGAAGGCCGGCCTGGTGAAGCCTGAGTGGTCATGTCTTGCCGCCCTCCCACTGCCGGCCATTGCCCGACGAAAGGATGGTCGATACCTGGTCTTGGCTAAGATCGAAGGGGAAAAAGTGCTGGTCCAAGACCCACTCGAAGGACGATCTCTGGTCTTGACGAGCACGGACTTTCAGAGCATCTGGAGTGGCCACCTGATACTGCTCACTAAGCGCCAAAATCTAAGCCCGCAGGATCTCCCATTCGGCTTCACCTGGTTCATTCCGGCCATCGTGAAATATCGCCGGCTGCTGGGAGAGGTGCTGCTGGCCTCGTTTTTCTTGCAACTCTTCGCACTGCTGACGCCATTATTCACGCAAGTGGTGATCGACAAAGTTCTGGTACACAAGGGATTCACGACCTTGCATGTGCTGGCGATCGGGATGGTGGCACTGGCAATCTTTGAGGCAGCCCTAGGGGGATTGCGAGCATATCTGTTCTCGCATACCTCCAACCGCATTGATGTGGCATTGGGGGCGCAATTGTTCCGACACATTCTTTTGCTACCGCTGGGGTACTTTGAAGCCCGTCGGGTAGGGGACACAGTGGCGCGGGTCCGAGAACTCGAGCACATCCGCCAGTTTCTGACGAGCTCAGCGGTGACCATCGTCCTCGACTTGTTTTTCACTGTCGTGTTTCTAGTCGTAATGCTCTTTTACAGTCCGCTCTTGACCCTGGTGGTGATGGGCTCCATGCCGCTCTACGCCGCACTCTCGATTGTGGTCACTCCTATCATCCGAGCCAGACTCAATGAGAAATTCAATCGCGGTGCGGAGAATCAGGCCTTTCTGGTGGAATCAATCGCGGGCATTCAGACCGTCAAGGCTATGGCGGTTGAGCCGCCGCTTCAGCGCAAATGGGAGGAGCAACTCGCGGGGTATGTGCGGGCGGGATTCCGGGCGACGAGCTTGATGACGATCGCCAGCCAAGTGGCGTCTTTGATTCAGAAGGTCACGACCATTGCGGTACTGTGGCTAGGGGCGCACTTGGTCATCGGTGGTGATCTGAGCATCGGACAATTGATTGCTTTTAATATGCTGGCCGCTCAGGTCATGAGTCCGCTCTTACGCATTGTGAACCTCTGGCAGGAATTCCAACAGGTCGGTGTCTCCATGCAGCGTCTCGGCGACGTGCTGAATGCGCCGACCGAACCGTCCTATAATCCCAACCGGACCACGCTGCCGCAGCTGTCAGGGCATGTCGCCTTTGATGCAGTCACATTTCGATATCGTCCGGATGGCAGGGAAGTCCTGCGTAAGGTTTCATTTACCGTCTCGTCCGGCAAGGTGATTGGCATCGTTGGGCGATCGGGGTCGGGAAAAAGTACGATCGCCAAATTGCTCCAACGTCTGTATGTGCCCGAACGCGGTCGCGTGCTGCTCGATGGGATTGATGTGGCGCAGGTAGACCCGGCTTGGCTTCGGCGACAGGTCGGCGTTGTGTTGCAGGAGAATATCTTGTTCAACCGCTCGGTTCGCGACAACATCGCCCTCGCCGATCCGGGGATCTCTATGGAAGAGGTCATCCGGGCTTCCCGACTAGCGGGGGCGCATGAATTCATCCTCGAGTTACCGGAAGGCTATGACACGCTGGTGGGGGAACATGGCTGCTCACTCTCCGGTGGTCAGCGTCAGCGTCTCGCGATTGCACGGGCGTTGGTCGGCGATCCGCGTATCTTGATCTTCGACGAGGCCACAAGCGCGTTGGATTACGAGTCCGAATCAATTATTCAGCAGAATCTGACCCACATTTGTCAGGGACGGACCGTCTTCATCATCGCACACCGGCTGAGCACGGTTCGTGCGGCGGACCGGATTCTTGTGATCGAGAAAGGCGAGATTATTGAAGAGGGCACCCACGACGGGCTGATCGATCGGAACGGGTACTACGCGAGCCTCTACAACCTGCAGGACGGTCTTCATACTTCTGTTCAGCCGCACGGAAGACAGGCGGAAGAGACGGCTGACTTTGATGAGGCGTTGTCTTTTTCGGGGGCGGGATAGTCGGGAGTGCAGATTCGACGATGACACGCCCTCATCTCAGAAAACAGCTTGCGATGTGGCGCGCGCCCTGGAAGGCTGAAGCCGGCCGCCCATTAGGATGGGCATCGATGGGGCGTGCCGTGGAGTTTTTGCCGGCGGCGTTGGAGATCCAGGATGCTCCTCCTTCCCCGATTGGCCGTTCGATCAGCTTCGTGATCATGACCGCGTTTCTCGCCGCCATTCTCTGGGCGACCATAGGCCACATTGATATTGTGGTGGTGGCGCAAGGCAAGATCATTCCAAGCGGATATAGCAAGGTGATCCAGCCGTTGGACAGCGGAGTGATTCAGGCGATCTATGTACGGGATGGACAAATAGTTAAAAAGGGAGAGGTGCTGATCGAGCTTGATACGACGGTGAACAGCGCGGACCATGAGCGCTTCTCGAATGAATACCGATCTGCTCAAGTTGAAGCGGCGAGACTTCGAGCGCTCATTGGCGGCAAATCTACTTTCGAATCCCCACCGGACGCGAATGCCCAATATGTCGTGCTCCAACAACAGATGCTGCGCGACCAGTTGACTGAGTATCAGGCCCGTGTCGAGGCCGCTAATCATTTAGTGGATCAACGGAAGGCTGCAGTGGAGGTGACGAAGGAGAATATCTTCCGATTGCAGGTGACGGTTCCATTCGAGGTGGAACGGGCTGAGGCTTACAGAAAGCTCCTTCAGGACCAGTTCGTGTCCAAGCTGGATTATCTGCAATTTGAGCAGCAACGGATTGACAAGGCTCAAGAATTGGCTGGACAGAAACAGAAACTGATTCAGGATAAGGCAGCTCTGGCCGAGGCGAAGAAAAATTATCGGGCGCTGATTTCGGAGTTCCTGCAGGCTCGGCAAGCCGAATTATCCGCGGTGGAAATGAAAGCCGCGTCGCTGGAGCAAGAAGTCATTAAAGCGGGGCAACGCACAGAATTTCAGAAGCTCATGGCCCCAATCGACGGAGCGGTCCAACAGTTGGCCGTCCATACGGTGGGCGGGGTGGTCACGCCGGCGCAGCAGCTCATGATGGTTGTCCCGCGGGAGTCTGCCCTCGATGTGGAAGCCTGGATCGAGAATAAAGATATCGGCTTTGTGAAGGCGGGTCAGCCGGTAGAGATCAAAGTCGAAACCTTCCCGTTCACCCTCTATGGGACGATCGATGGCCGGATCGTCAGCACGTCAAATGACGCCGTTCCACAGGAGAAAGCCGGGCTGGTCTATGCAGCCCGGGTGAGCATGGCGCGATCGACCATGCGGGTCGAAGAGAAGCAGGTCAATCTCTCTCCCGGCATGGCCGTATCAGTGGAGATCAAGACCGGCACTCGCCGCGCCATTGAATACTTCCTGAGCCCTCTCGTAAAGTCCGTGCAGGAAAGCATCCGCGAGCGCTGACCCCTAGCCAGCGGTCAACATTGATGAGTGGTCCCAATCCTCCGCGTTCTTCAGCTCCGACGCCGTATTGAACGTGGCCAGTTGATAGGCCGCTTGGCGCACTCAGTCCGATTCTGTAATTATCTGTTCCAAATCACATGGATATGGTAATTCTTCGTAGGTCGAACCATAATACTCGTCGAAAGTTCTACGACAAGAGTCGAATTGTGGTGAGCGCCATAAGTATGGATACTTAATACACCGAAGAAATGACCGAAGGCAAGGAGAGAGTACCAAACTTCTTGGAGTCATCGGGTAATTAATGTTGCATGGAGGAACGCTGACATGAAAGTCGTCTTGTTCTGCGGCGGATACGGGATGCGGATCAGAGACTATTCACAGAATACTCCAAAGCCCATGGTCCCCATCGGATATCGCCCGATCCTCTGGCATGTCATGAAGTATTATGCCCATTTTGGGCACAAGGAATTTATCCTCTGCTTAGGGTACGGCGCCGATGTAATTAAAAGTTATTTTCTAAGCTACAATGAATGCCTTTCAAATGATTTCGTCCTCTCCGGCGGGGGCAAGAATCTTGAGCTTATCAACACGGATATTCAGGATTGGAAGATCACCTTTGCAGATACAGGCATTGGATCCTCTATCGGGGAACGTCTGAAGGTGGTGGAGAAGTATCTGGGCGACGACGAAGAATTTTTAGCGACCTACAGCGACGGATTAACGGACTTGCCACTCTCTGAGCACATCGAACATTTTCACAAGCATGACCTCATTGGGAGCTTTCTGTGCGTGAGACCGAGACTAACTTACCACTCGGTCAAGTTGGAGGATGGCGACCATGTGGCAGAGGTTCAGGAGTTGAATGTCACCGGTCTGAGGATCAACGGGGGGTACTTTGTGTTCAAACGAAAGGTATTCGACTATATCCGCAACGGGGAAGATTTGGTCAATGAGCCGTTTCAGAGACTGATTAAGGAACGACAACTCCTAGGGTATCGCTACGATGGTTTCTGGGGATGTATGGACACGTTTAAGGACAAGCAGTATCTCGACGAGTTAGATTCGAGCGGAAGCGCGCCGTGGGAAGTATGGAAAAAGTGCCCCAGACCTGAACGTGAGGCGGCTCCTGTGGGTCGATAGCAGGGGGGTGATCTTGTCATGTTTCAATTGGGTCGCATCGCCGATCATAAAGCAACATGTAGCATCTTGTGCCTCGGAGCTCATTCCGACGATATCGAAATTGGCTGTGGCGGTACGATTCTTCAACTTTCTCAAGCCTATCAGCACATCGAATGGCACTGGATCGTCTTTAGCGCGGACCGTCAACGTCGCCAGGAGGCGGTCCAGAGCGCCGAACTCTTCCTTCGCCATGCCAAGCGGAAGACGATTGTGGTGAATAATTTCAAAGATGGTTGTTTCCCGTTCATCGGAAGTCGAATCAAGTCCTATTTTGAGAAGATCAAGCAATCCTGCTCGCCTGACCTCATTTTGACGCATTATCGCAATGATTTGCATCAGGATCATCGGGTGATCTCTGATCTTACCTGGAATACCTTTAGGGATCATCTGATACTGGAATACGAGATTCCCAAGTATGATGGCGATGTGGGATCCCCCAACTTCTTTGTACACTTGAACGAGCCGCAGTGTATGACAAAGACCCGCCATATTATGGAGTGTTTCAAAACACAAGCGGGGAAGCAGTGGTTTACCGAGGACACGTTCCTTTCGGTGATGAGGATCAGAGGAATCGAATCCAATGCGCCGAGCAAATATGCCGAAGGGTTCTATTGTCGAAAGATGGTATTTGAAGGAAAAGGAGTGGCTGCAAGATAAAGAACAGGACCTGACGATTCCATAGGTCAAACGCTCCACTCGAATTCGCCTCTCATCTGACCCACCTCACTTGCCTCCTTGAGTCCTTTGGCGTGTAATTCCCCTGGATCATAATAGATAAGGTTCTCAACTACGTAGAATAACTAAAAGGTCGCGTCGGGTTCTGCCGGGATAGTCCGGACGATCCTATTGACCGGATTAGGTTCCGGTCGAGACGAGATGTTCCTTATGATAGCTTATGGGAGCCGAGTCGTATCGTAAGAAAAAGCGGCTTGCTACTTTCAGGGAGCGTAAGTGGCCGGCGCAGTAACCACTGTCCTTCAGGTTGTTCGATAGCGGCCGTAAAGCTTCGTAATTCACCGGTCTGCTCATTAAAGAGAATGGGCATATCCGTGTTCCGCCATCGCCGGTAGCTCTTGAGTTTTCGCCAGTTCGTTGCGAATCCCATTACGAGGCTCCTCCTGTCATGAGGTCGGTGGAAGAATGAAAATCGCGTTGACGAAAATTAGTATAGCGCGTGTCCTCAGTTCCGCAACTACGCAGTCAGACGAATGCTGCTGTCATCGCGGAGAGAGGGTGAGATGAAAAAGTCGGCGGGTCATCGGCATCGGCGGTGGGGCGTCGACCTCGACGGCCGGCGCGGTCTGTCAGACAAGAATGGACTGACAAGTCACTGATTGTTAACCCGCATTATTCATGAAGCGTGAAGGCGCTATCATTGCGGAGCGGGAATCCGACGGTTCTTTCATTCCCAATTCCTCATAACGGCCAGAGGGAGGCTCATATGGTCTTGGCATTTTGATCTGGCACATATCCGCGGACGGCACTTCATGATAACCCGCGGGACGAAAGCCCCATACCGTCGCCAAAGCCTGACAGGCCAGGTTCGTCAACGCTCCGTCGTGTTCATGGGTGATTGGAGAATAGGACGCCTGGGCGTTCCACTCCGTGTCCCCGGTCTTGACGTCTACTCCTCGAATGGCCACCGTGGTTGAATGACGGGCTGTGAGATCGATTGGACGACCCGTCTGGTGCCCCTGGGAAGACATTGACGCGCGAGAGGTGTCGACAAATACGAGCGTGTCCACGCCGAGAACGTGGGCGGCCTGCAGTACCGCGGTCTCATCCTGCGAGTGCGGGCTTCGGTCGGGAGTGTGTTCATCCAAAACCCTTTGCAATTGTTCGCGTTCGACGACCACAAGCCCTCGTTTTTGCAGCCAAGTTGCGACAGCGGTCTCCGCTTCGACCTGAGTGGGTCCCCAGACGACCAAACGAGTAGGTTGTTGCGGAAGCGTCCGATATGACCCTGTGGTAACCGGGTACACGGTTTTGGTGCACGCCGTCATGAACAGTAAGAGCCCGAGTCCGATCAACAAGCGAAGTGGTCGTGTCATGGTTGACTCTCTTGTGTGGGGTCGGGGGCGTGATACTACCGAGTGTGTGAGCGCGCCGATTGACTTGGCAGATTCTATCACGTAATGCGATGGCAGAAGATTAAAACATTCCCGCGATTCCCTGTACTGAGTTTCTCTTACAGCAACATCGTGGACACCCGACCTCATTTCGAGTAAGACCGTTTTTCTCGCCCCTACCACTGTGAACACGGTCTTCATCCAGAACCGGTATAACGTCTCCTGCTCCGGAATTCTCGCGCTGGTCCAACATTCAGTAATAATACTTGAGTCTGGCCCACTTTACAAGCCAGCTGCGTTCGGGCGCAGGCTCAGGCGTGACGTTTGGTTACAATCGCTGCGGCACAGAGGTCCCCGCTATGGATGGCGCTTTCTACGGTGGAGGGGAGGCCGGTGTCGGTCCAATCGCCGGCGAGAAAGAAGTTGGGGAATGGACTCTGTTGCAATGGACGAAGGGCCATCGTGCGGGGACGGACGGAAAGAAACGCGCGAGGCTCTCGGATGATGTAATGATCTGACACAGGTGCCGCCTTCGCTTCCGGAATCGCCGCCCGGAGATCGGCGACGGCCAAATCCAACACGTCCTTCTCTGAATATTCCAGCAAGGTCGGCTGTCCCGTGGCTACTAGGGAGGCGAGCAGCCGCCGGTTGCCGGAACTTTCCGGCCGCAGGACCATCCAATGATACTGGTAGGGTCGGCCTGCCAACAGCAGGACCCGTGAGCGGGAGATCGCAAAGTCCATCCAGACATGAGCCACCAGTGCCGGGCTATCGATCAGTTGTGGCAATTGTTGAAAATATGAAAAGCGTGTCACTGCGCGCTCAGGCAGCAGAGGGCTCAGATCCCGGTGCGGGATGGCGGCCACGTACCAATCCGCGGTGACGGTACCGCCGTCATCGAGTTGGACGCCGGTCACGCCCTGGGCATTGATTCGAATCTGGCTCACCGGCGTGTCTGGTCGCAGGGTCACCCCGACCTTGCGCAAGGACTGCACGCAGGGTTCTACCAGCAAGCAGCCCATGCTGTCGTTGGGAATGGCAAGCATGGAGTGACACCGGGATGACAGAAAGCAACTGATCAACACCCTCAGAAATAAGGCTGCGGAGACGGTCTTGAGGTCGTCTCCGAGCAGAAAACGGGAAAGCGGGGACCAGGTGCCAAGCCGGCCCGCCTCCGACTGCCCGATTCTTCTGAACCATGCCTCTGCCGTGTGGTTGTCGAGGTCCGCGGGAAGCGCCGGGTCTTTTTCCCATGTCCGCTCGATCCAGTTAAGGAATTTCCAGCGGTCTCGAAGCGGCAGTCCGCGAAAGATCGCCAAGCTTAAAATCGTACCCCACGGGGCCGGTAGCAGCGGACGACGGAGCCGAATGGGGCGCTTGCCGAAGCCCGCGAATTCCAAAGATAGACCGGAGGAAAAGCGAACGCGCGGTGCCATCCCGAGAGTGTTGAGTAAGGCCTGCGTGGCGTGGTGACATCCCAGGAACACGGTGGGTATCGCGTCGGTGTAGGGCGGCTTGGCTGTCGTATGGATCAACCGACCGCCCCACGCGTCCCCTTGTTCAAGGAGAGTGACGAGGTAGCCCTGTTTACTCAGGCGAAGGGCGGCTGTAAGAGCAGCAAGGCCGCCCCCTATGATCAGCACGTTTCGTTTCACATCAGTTTCGTGTTTAGCGTAAGATTAAGGCCTATTGGGCCATCACTTCTAAGATCCTCAACCTTAGCCTTAGATTGTTGAGCAACATGTTCTTAGGATTTAGGATAAGAAGGAGCGGATCCACACGCCTCCGGCAATCGCGAGACGGTAAGACGGGGCGAGACTGACGCGAGTGCCGTACACCCGATAGCCGGATCGCTCGATACGTCCCAGGATTCGGATGTAAACCCCCCGCATGATCTCAGCTACGGTCAGAGTGCGCCGATCCGTTGTCGGTAAGGATTCGGCCGCTTCTCGGGCCTTCCGATAATAGTCGCGGACCCGAGCGCATTGGAACTTCATCAGTTCCACAAAGCTAGGTGAATAGGTGCGTGCCAACAGCTCGGATTCTGAGTATCCAAAGCGCGCCAGGTCTTCCTGCGGGAGGTAGATACGTCCACGCTCGGCGTCCGTGCCGAGATCTCTGAGGATATTGGTGAGTTGAAAGGCCAGCCCCAGATCGTTGGCATACTGTCGTGCTTCGGGTGAACGGGTGCCGAAAATATGCAGGCAGATCAACCCGACAACGGAAGCGACCCGATAGCAATAGAGCGAGAGCTCGTCAAAGGTCGCGTACCGGGTGGTCGAGAGATCCATTTCTACCCCCGCCAGGAGATCCTCAAAATACTGTTGGGGAATGTTCAACCGCCGGACATGTTCGGCGAGGCTGATCGTGACGGGATGCGATGGGGTGCCATGGTAGGCGGCCGCCAATTCCTGGTGCCAGCGCGTGAGCTGTTCACGGGGATCGGTGCTCGCCGGGGCGTCATCCACCGCGCTGTCAACCTCCTTGCAGAAGGCATACACGGTGTACATGGCTTCACGGCGAGGGCGTGGGAGAAACAGAAACGAATAGTAAAAGTTGCTCTTGCTCCGTTTCGTGACGGTCTCGCAGTAGGTCTGGGCTTCGGAGAGAGTCATAAGTTCTAGGCCGCCCTCAAAAAGCGCTTCAGGATGCTCAAGAAGACAAGCCGACAGGGCCGCAGGGGCCCGCGGCGCGATGAATAAAGAGCGCCACGTTTGTGCGCGCCGCCGAGACGAATAAGGAGCCTCACGTTTGCGCACGCCCGCGAGCCGGTGAGCGGGCAGTGTCTTCGGTGAGGCGGCCGGGTCTTTGGACGCCGAGGCCTACAGTGCGAGCACGTGAAGGCATCCAAGTGACCGAAAACGAAGTTGGGTGCCTCTTTCAGCATCCTGCGATGCGGTGGGCGCCGGGTGGGACACGTTCCCCAACCAGGGATGGATGGCACAAGGCCGCCAGTAGGGCAACGCCATCAACCAGTCGTGGTCCGGGTCGGCTGAAATAGGCACCGGCGTCCACCGCGAAGACACGACCATTGCGTACAGCTGGGAGCCGTGTCCATTCTGGATGAGATTGGACGCGGCTGATTTCCTTCTGAGTGCGATCGATGGAGAATCCACACGGCATCAACACCAGAACGTCGGGCTTGGTCATCGCCAGTCGTTCCCAAGTGATCCGCTCGGATGGGGCGCCCGCTGTGCCGAGTACATCGTTCCCGCCAGCCCATGCGACCATCTCCGGAACCCAGTGGCCGGCGGCAAAAAGGGGGTCGAGCCACTCGATGCATGCGACATTCGGCCGTTCGCGCGCCGACATGAGGCTGGCACGAATGGATTCGAGGCGTGAACGGGACGAGGCGATAAGCGCACGGGCTTCAGACGCTTTTCCGAGAGCGGTCCCGATCCGCTCGATGTCTCCGAAGATATGATCAAGGCGAGTGGGGTTCAGCGTCAGCACGTGAGGCGGGTTCGGCAGCGCATGGAGCGCCTGCTGTAGTTGGTTCGGCGTGATCGCGCAAACGTGGCAAAGGTCTTGAGTGATGACCACGTCCGGGCATGCGCGCCCGAATCCCGTGTCATCCAAGGCATATAAGTATTGCTGGCTGCTGAGCGCCGAGCGGACCTGCCGGTCGATGTCGGAACTCGACGCCCGTTCTGAATCGATGATAGCGCGGACCATGACGGGCTTGTCCCGCACCTCCGGGGGATAGTCGCACTCGTGACTAACTCCGACTAAGTTATCCGCCAGTCCCAAGGCTGCTACCACTTCAGTTGCTCCGGGTAAGAGAGAACAGATTCTCATGCCGTTCGTCTTGCCCCCGTAATGGACGGTCCCGCCCAGCATGGTGCGGGGATCGCCAAAGGCGTGTACGACAGCCAGGCCTTACGGCGCCTCCTCGAATTTCCAAAGCCGACGTTCCAGGTCCCTCAATCTGACGTCTGAGAGCGATCGGGTGACCGCGTCCGCCTCATCCAATTCCTCGACGGGATGCGTATTCGCCACGGCCAGCACTTTCATTCCGGCGGCATGGGCTCCTTGAATGCCGGGAATCGAGTCTTCGATCACCAGGCAGTCTTCGGCGGTCAGCTTTGGTCCGGTGTTTGGCTGATTGAGTCCGTGCATGGCGTGGAGAAAACCCTCCGGATTGGGCTTGCCGTGGCTGACGTCTTCGGAACTGGTGATATGTTCGAACTCTTTCCGAATTCCTGCTTCTTCCAGGATGAGCTCGATCTCGTGGCGGAGTGCCCCTGAACATATGGCGAGGCGATGTCGCTTGGCCGCATCGCAGACAAATGCGCGCACCCCCGGAAAAATGGCGAGTTGCTGTCGAATACACAGGAGGTAGGCAGCCGCCTTGCGACGAACCAACTGAGCGATGATCTCGGAAGAGGTGGGGTGACCGTGCGCGGCAAGAAATGCGGCAAAGCAACCTTTGTCGTCGTAGCCCAAATAGTTGGCGTAATATTCTTCCTTGCTGAGAAAGAGTCCCAATTCCCCCAGCACCCCTTGAAAGACCGCAAAGTGCACGGGTTCGGTATCCGCCACCACCCCATCAAAGTCGAGAATGATCGCGCGCAACAAGGGGTCCTCGCTATGAAGTCGAACCTGGTGATGTCATCTGCCCTGCTCCGCGGAGTTGCGGTTTCGACGTGACGGCGTGCCGCTGCCGAATGAGGCACACAGTATAACAGAGTGAGACTCTGGTTGGGGAATGACCTTATCTGATTGCGAGTCGATTTTCCGCGACCCAGCCTCTGACGCCGGTTTCTGCGCGAACTGAGTAGATCCAGACGTTATTCTGAAGCTCGGCGTCGAGCACAGTCAACGTGGACCCAGTGCGAATGGTAGGCCCCGGTCGCGTGCCTTCAGCATCGCTGGTTAGCGAGATGCTTCCGGTCGGTGAACTCGAATCCGGCTTCACGGTCACACGCTGGCCTTCACTGAAGAGAGGGGTGGGTACGTTGGCGGGAGCGGGAGGAAAAATGACCGGCAACCCCGAAGTCGGCGATTCAGGCGCGGGCGGTGGAGAAGGCGCGATTTCGGCCGGTGGCTGGGCGACCGTCGGTGGCGGGACGGGAGAGGGCGCAGAGGGCGGACCCTGTCCGATCAGATCGAGCACCAGGCTGGGGTCTGAGGCCAAGTAGGTCCCTCCCGCCACCATCAGGAGGAGCAGGACTAGAATCCATGGTCTAAGACGGGGAGGCTTTGTCGAAGGTTCAGGCGATCCCAGAACCACGGGCTCATCTGGGCCGTCATCCTTCTCGAATTCAGGTTCCGGCTCACGGGCAAACGATAGATTCCACCCTGGTACTCCATTCACCGTCCTCATTGCGGCGGAATGTGAATACATTCAGCCTCCTTTCTCCTCTGACCAGGTTGTCACACGAGAATGGTAGATATCACTATAAGATGGGCCTGTCAAACAACTGTCGTCCTTTCAGGATGCTCGAAAAGGCATTTACATTCGCTCCCGCCGGGTGCCGTTTCACCTACGGCCCCCGAGCCCGCCAAGACAGGCTCTGTTCTCGTGGAACGCGCTCATTCCCGTCGCAACAAGGCCGCAAATCCCTTCACACGAACACGAGGGATGTTGAGGCGCTTCCTACTCCTCGCGACCACCGTGCACATCTGCTCGGGAGAGCGCGTCTTGGCGAGCCGGGTACTGGGTCAACGTCCTGATCAGCAGTATTGGACATTGGCGCACGCCATCACCTGTTTGTCGCGACTCCCTGCGCGAAAGACCGTGATGCCCTTGCAACCCAGACGATACGCCAGCCGCAAGGCCGAAGCAACCTCAGTCGGAGAGGCCGTAGCCGGCAGATTGATGGTCTTTGAGACGCCACTGTCGCTGTATTTCTGGAATACGGCCTGCATTCGAACATGGTGTTCGGGAGTCACATCGTGGGCGGTAACAAAGACACGGCGGATCGACGCCGGGATGTTCGTCAGGTGTTGGATTGATTCATTCGCGGCCACCTGTTCGATGAGACGGTTGGAATAGATCCCGGCGCGGCGGGCCTGCCGCGCAAAGAGCGGATGGACTGAGACCAATCGCACGTCCTCCATGACCGTTCTGACAAAACTAACCCCGTAGAGAGGTTCGATGCCTGGTGAGCAATCGGCAATGATGCTGATCGTTCCAGTCGGCGCCACCGTCGTGACCGTGGCGTTACGAAGCCGGTGGCCGTTCGACTCGATCCGGCTCCCTTTGAAGTTCGGAAAGACCCCACGTTCCTGGGCCAACTCTTTCGACGCGTCTCGTGCTCGTTCCCAAATGAAGCGCATCAGTCGCTCGCCGATTCGCAGCGCCCGATCCGAATGATAAGGAATGTTGAGCGTGAGCAGGAGGTCGGCAAATCCCATGACCCCCAATCCGATCTTACGGTTGGCTTTGGTGATCGCGGCGATTTCAGGTAAGGGATACTGATTGATGTCGATGACATTGTCTAGAAAGCGGACGGCGATCGGAATCACCTGTGCCAAGCGGCCAAAATCGATGCGGGGGCGAGTCGAAGAGCGGGTGATGAATCGCGCCAGATTAATCGAGCCGAGGTTGCATGATTCATAAGGCAGCAGCGGTTGCTCCGCGCAGGGATTTGTCGCTTCCATGGGACCGATGTGCGGAGTGGGATTGGTGGCATTAATGGTATCCAAGAATACCACGCCCGGTTCCCCGGTGCTCCAGGCCGCTTCCACAATCCGGTCAAATACGACGGATGCGCGGATGCGGCTGACTGTTCGCCCGGTTCGCGGGTGGATCAGGGGATACTCTTGTCCCCGGTCGAGCGCCCGCATGAATGCATCGGTCACGCCCACAGAAAGATTGAAGTTCGTCAATTCGTGGTGATCCCGCTTGATGTCGATGAACCCGAGAATATCGGGATGGTCGATGCGCAGGATGCCCATATTGGCGCCACGCCGCGTGCCGCCCTGTTTGACGACTTCCGTGGCCATATTAAAGACACGCATGAAGGACACCGGTCCCGATGCAATGCCGCTGGTTGAGGACACGGGATCGTTTTTTGGGCGGAGATGACTGAACGCAAAGCCGGTCCCGCCGCCCGACTGATGGATGAGCGCTTGGTGCTTCACCGCTTCGAAGATCGACTCCAGCGAGTCTTCGACCGGCAGGACGAAACAGGCCGACAGTTGCTGCAACTCGCGTCCCGCATTCATCAAGGTGGGGGAGTTCGGGAGAAACTCCAGGCGGCTCATCATCACATAGAACGCTTGAGCGATCGACGCCTTGGTCCGCTCATCTCCGCCGTTCAATCGCTCCGCTTCGGCGATATTGTTCGCCACGCGGCGAAACAGTCGCAGTGGGGTTTCAATGACCCGACCGTCGGCAGCCTTTTTCAGATAGCGGCGACGAAGGACCGTCAAGGCATTCGCCGAGAGACGCGGCGCCGGTTGACCGCTTGACCGAGAATGGATGATCATCGCATGACCCGAACGAAATGGATTCAAGACTTATTATATGGTACACGGGGCTCAGAGACCATGCCCGCATCGGACAAGCGTACCAGGATGCGAGTCCGACCCTTATGGGCTTGCATCTTCAATATTATGTCGTGCAGAATGCTGCCAGGTTGAGCACGCGATGAAGTCCTACCGCGAAGAACTCTGGTTCGAAACCAAGACCAGACGGGCTTACATCAACATTACTCCGCAGGTTGAACGCGCCGTGCATAAGAGCGGCGTGCGCGAGGGGCTCGTTCTTATCAACGCGATGCACATCAGCGCCAGCGTATACATTAATGATGATGAGCAAGGGTTGTTGAAAGACTATGATGCCTTCTTGGAGAGATTGGCCCCCCAGAGCGGCACGTATTGCCATAATGAGACGGGCGAAGATAACGGTGATGCCCATATCAAGCGGCAGATCATGGGTCGGGAGGTCGTCGTGGCGATTACGAACGGGCGGCTCGACTTCGGTCCCTGGGAGCAGATCTTCTATGGGGAATTCGACGGACGTCGCCGTAAACGAGTGCTCATCAAAGTCATCGGGGAGTAGCCGTCTGGTGAGCAAGAAGACAACAACAAAAAACAAAAGTGTGGGCTTGGCTCTTGCCTCTTGAAAGAAAGTTTGGCAACATGAACACGCGTTTGGATGAACATCTCGTGCCTTACGGCATGGACGATGGAGGAGGGTCATATGTTTAGTAGCGCGCGGCCCGATCCCTTGACGCGCGATCTCATCCACCTGATCAACGCCCGTCGTCACGACCATGGCGACGCTGATGCGGCCGTTGAGACCTTGCAAGCCATTCTTGAGCAGGACCGCGAGCAAGATTTGCTGACGGTGCTTGCTGCGCTGGATGAGGAGATGGCGGAATGGATGTTCGATCTGTTGGCGGAGGCAGCCTGTTCGGTTGCCGTTGAGCACGATCAGGCAGGACCAGAAGATAAACCTACCTATGCCATTATGGCCGCGCTCGAGCTGCCCCTGCAGGCCGATCTCAGCTCGCCGCTTCGATTGAAGATCGATCCGGTCGCTACCGCTGACCTGCTGCATAAACATCTTCATCTGCCGGCCGGCACTGTCGTCATGGTGGAACCGAGACTGCTCACCGACGCTACCTTGGATTTGTTGACCTTGCACGGGTTAAATGAACACATCTCCTCGCTTGCCGATTCCCAGCGCCGTCATCCGATTGCTGCTCGCTTGCATCCACCCGTCGAATCAACTGCGTACTTGATTTTCGAGCTGATCGGCTCACCCGAATCCGGGTTGCCCGATTCGGTTGAGGAGCAAGACCGTCAGGCTCTTGTCGGAGGACTCGCCTCGCAGTGTTCAGAGTTGGCTTCCGCGCCGCAGATGCTAGAAGCCCCAGTCTATGCCGCCTATGCGATGTTCGATGCGCAAAATGCCGTGCGGCTGCATCGGCTGGCCGATGAAACGATTGGTGTGTGGCGAGATCTCGATCCGAACGTGCGCGGTCGGACCATCGTGCATCTTCACACGCAATGCGGCAACGGAGTGTACATGCCGGTCTGGACCGATCTTTTTGACCCCGAGTTACCCGAAGACCACGGCCCGGTCTGGACCTCGCCGGATGTCTGGGTCTTCACCGCCGATCTCCCTATCGAGTGGCCCGGAGAAATGCTGACCAACCGGCTGCTCGCTGAAGGCTGCACCCGCTTCGAAAACCACATCGTGGAAACTCCGGAGAATTAATCCGACCGATCACAGCAGTGAATCGTCCTACGTTCGCTTCTCTCGACCACCTTGGACCGTCCGGCCGCAGGCAGTGCGGAATTTTCCACGATCAGGAAAGGAGGCGGCGCTTTGGCAACCGCCGGAGTTAGCTTGTAGGAGTTTAGGTGCCCGAATTCAAGATGCGACTGGAACTTACTGAAACGTCTCGTGACGCTGCCGGAGTTACTGCGTTCCGAATCCCCCGAAGCCGGGGCTCCCTAGGGGCTCAAGACCGCGGGGCGTGGGTTGAGGTGTGAGCAACGGGAGAGGCGGCGGCTGAACCGCTGGTGCATGTGGGGCGGGGATGGCCGGAATCGTTTGCTTCGCGGCGGAAGAGCCGAAGTGGTAGATCGTACCTGACTGTGTCTGTCCCCCTGGACCGATGAACTGCGACGTAGGGCCGAACTTGTAAGCCATGCCCATCGTGCCGTGCGGGTCCTGATAGACGCCGACTCCACCGAAATCGTATACCGTTCCCGTCGTCCCGTCTTTCCCCCGAAAGATCCTCATCTCACCGAAGGCGATTCCGGCCACCAATGAGACTCCGACGATCATTCCAGCAATGAGCTGTCGCATAGGCAAGCCGTTAATTCACTATAACACTAGGAGATCCGGCAAACAGCTTGACTATCACGTTCCTTTCATAACGGAATTCTTGCGCGCGTTCGATCACTCCATCAGAAGGTTCTCTTGAGAAAGGGTGCCTCACGTGAAGCATCAGATGGATTTCAAGGTGAAAGTGACCTCACTCTCTGCCGGCATACCGATGCCCCGGCTACTCCGCAACTCCCCCATAAGATCCCCAGGGCATGTAGCAATTGCAGGGGGCGCCGACCGCATAGGTGTACGACGTGGCCGGGTTCAACCAGCAGCGTCCCTGTGGTGTCACGCACCATTGCACCCATCGGTTTTGACCCTCTCCTGCTAGAATTCCCCAAGGGCTGCTGGGTGGGATGTTGCTCGATTGCTGACCGCACATATCTTCGACTTCAACCACCGTATACCCTGCCTGATGAAGTCGAAGTCGGTCCTGCACCGTGCATTCACCGCCTGCACTCTGCGCCTCGTAGGAAGCCGTCATCCCGAAGACCGTCGAGAGAGAGATCACGATGATAAGAAGAGATTGCCGTCTCATATTGTCCTCCATGGCTGGGTTTCCTGAGCAACCTAGGCAATTATACGTGGTATAAGCCGATCTTCGCAACCAGGCAAACAGGCCCGGACATCAATATGGTTTAGCCTTCACTGTCGTCAGGACGTCGCCGCCTTTCTCAATGGCTCCAAGAGCTTGCTCGGAACCTGCAAATTGCCGCGCCCGATTCCTACCTCGATGTCCGGCTTGGTAATGCCGTGGAAGTCGCTGCCCCCGGTCACCAACAGTTCCAGATGGCGGGCGATTTCCAAGTATTGGGCTGTCTGCTCCGGGCGGTGGGTGCTGTAGTGGACCTCGACTCCGGCCAGGCCATCGGATTTTAACCGGTCACAGATTTGGTAGATCCCTTCCGAGCGATCCAGCCAGGCGGGATGAGCGAGCACCGGGACCCCGCCGGCGGCTCTGATCATGGCGATGGCTTCTGCCGGCAAGGGGAGCTCGCGGGGTACATACGCAGCGGCGCCATCGGCCAGATACCGATCGAAGGCCTCCTTGGCTGACTTCACATACCCTTTGTTCATCAAGACACGTGCGATGTGAGGCCGTCCGACGGAATCCGTGTGAGCGAGCTGTTTGACCTCCTCGTAGGTGATCTCGATGCTCAAGCCATTCAACTTTTCAATAATGAGGGGGTTCCGCACATGGCGTGCGTCGCGAAGTCGGTTGAGATGATTCAACAGGGTCGTGTCCTTCCAATCGAGAAAATAGCCGAGGATATGCAGCTCGCTTGACCCGAGGCGTGAACTGATTTCAATCCCTGGGATCACCTCGATGCCGAACCGGCTGCCGGCTTCGATAGCCCCAGGAATCCCGTCCACGGTGTCATGGTCGGTGATCGCGAGCGCGCTGACGTTGACTTTCCGGGCCAGTGCCAAGACCTCAGCCGGCGGGAGGCTGCCGTCGGAAAAGGTGGTGTGCAAGTGGAGATCAAGTCGGTCCATGACCACGCTCGTGTCGTCGATGCGTTTGATGCCGCTGTTGCCCGTTCATCGTTCTTTCTGGGCGAGGAGTCTCGCCGTGAAAGCGGGCCGAGGGTCGCGTCCTGTTCCATGCTCACCCTCCTCATAATGCAGCACGCGAAGCCCCGCTGCGAGTCGCAAGAGTTCGTTGTGCGTCAGACAGAACTCGCGACGGCTGGGATGGTGGTAGCGGAGATGATTCTCGATCAAGAAGGTTTCATACATCAGAACGCCCCCGGGCTTGAGGGCTTGAAAAAGGGCCGGGAGGATTGGACGGTAGAGATAAAAGAACACCATGATGGCGTCGTATTGCTCTTTCTGCAGATCTGGCGATCGATCCGGATCTTGCTCCAGGTCCATCATTCGTATGGTCACCCGCTCCAGATTCCTTTGCCGGGCCTGTCTGGCGAGTTCTCCCAATGCCTGCTCGTCGCGATCGATGGCTTCGACGGAATATCCCTGTGTCGCAAGAAACAGAGAGTTCCGGCCGTGGCCTGCGGCTAGGTCGAGCACGTCGCCCTTGGGAAGCTTTTGCCAGTGATCCAGAAGAAAGCGAGCGGGTTTCGGTTCCGGGAGTTGGTCTGCTCGTGTGCGGTGAAGTCGGACACCGGCTGATCCCTGCACTCCTTTCACGGGGGGCTTGAGCTTTCTCACCCAGAGACGCACTCCCGAAATCGGAAATTCCGAAAAGAGCCTCCCGCTGATCCGCTCCGCCAACGTTTCCAAGAGGCGAAACTCCTGCTCTCGGCCAGCTTGGATGACCCGCTCGGCGACGCGGGAGTAATCCACAGCCTGGGCAATATCATCGGCCTCGACAACGGTCTGAAGGGCATAATCAGGGTAGTCGAGCTCTAGATCGACTCCAATGGGTTGGGCGATCCGACGCTCTTCGACTGTCACGCCGATATGGGCTTGAAATTCGAGGTGTTCGAGAACCAGTCTGTCAACCATGGTGTTCAGTTCCAGGGCTATGAGCCATTCTCATCGATAGGATTCCACAGAGTCAAGCTAAAGGGACTCACTCGGGTTGTTTGTAACTATTTGATGTCCCAATGCTTTTAAGCTCTGGCACCTCGTCACCATTTTAGAGTACAATGCACCTCGAAAGCCGTTCTATTTCAAGGAGTAACCCCATGTTGGCCAAAAACATGCGCGATGGTGCCCAGGAGCAGACAGAGATTGAACTTCGGCAGCGTGCATTGAAATCTTTACTGGCTATGCGACAGAAACAGCTTCGCGAGTCCCTCGATCACCGAATCAAGCGAGCTTGGAAAGAAGGGGAAGGGCAAAACCTGACGCGTGCGGAATGGGCAAGTTTACATAAGCAGGAGATTGCTCATGCCCGTGTGCAACTGGCGGATTTGCAACTGCAGAGTGTACGCACGAAAGGGCAGTTGAGCAAGTTAAAACGCGCAATGAACCGGGCAAGACGACTTCGGGCTTCTCAGTCTTCTACTTCCAGAAAACGGAAATAAGGTTCCCCGCCATCTCGTTTGATTTACTAAGCGCCGAAGCCGGTGGTCGGATCAACTAAAGGCATTCATTTCTCAAGGAAATGGCCGAACTTACCCATTTCAATGATTCCGGCAGGGCCCGCATGGTCGATGTATCGGGGAAGAACTCGACCGAGCGAGTCGCCACGGCGCAAGGCCGGGTCTGGCTGAAACCGGAAACGTTGGAGAAGATCCAACGGGGGAAGATTGCCAAGGGCGACGTGCTCGCGGTTGCACAGGTGGCCGGGGTCATGGGCGCTAAACGCACCCCCGACCTCATCCCCATGTGCCATCCCGTCTTGATCACCAGCGTCGACATCGGATTCAAAGAGGAACCTCAACCAGACCGGCAAGGACTCTGCTCGATTACGATCAGCGCGACAGCGAAAACCATGGGGCAAACGGGCGTCGAAATGGAGGCGATGACCGCCGTCTCCGTGGCTGCGCTTACCATCTATGATATGTGCAAGGCCGTCGACAAGGGGATCACCTTCAGCGACATCTGCCTTGTCTCGAAGTCCGGTGGAAAATCAGGCACCTATGCACGTCCTTAGGGCGATATGACCACATGATGGTCACGATCAAACTGTTCGGTCTCATGAAAAGCCTCGCCGGCAACCGAACCGACATCTCGGTCGCGCTCAACGGCGCCCGCACTATGAAAAATTTGCTCTCCACGCTCGAACCGGCGTATCCTCAAATTGCCGAACTGATTGACAAGAAGAAGGTTCTGGTATCGGTGAACCACGAGATTGCACGGGACGACACTGAGATTCGAGAAGGCGACGAAGTCGCATTGCTTCCGCCATTTGCTGGGGGGACGGACCAGGGGGCGACCCTCTTCGACGAGGCCATGCTGGTTCGCGTGCAGCGTGAAAATTTTTCGATTGATGCCGAGATCGACCGAGTGCGACGACGTTCCAACCGGATCGGAGGGATTGCGACTTTCCTGGGCACCGCGCGAGATCGTTCGAAGGGCCGTGACGTCAGTGGAATTACGTTCGAGCATTACGAAGGAATGGCGCAAAAGAAACTGAGGGAGATCCGGGAACGCGCTCTGAAAGATTTTGATGTCATTGAGGTGCTGATCCTGCACCGTTATGGCGCGATTGAGATCAGCGAGAACATTGTGCTGATTGTTGTCGGAGCGGAGCACAGAGCGGACGCGTTCAGGGCCTGCCAGTGGTGCATCGATGAGCTGAAGCAGATCACTCCAATCTGGAAATTGGAACAGACGCCGGAAGGGCAGGTGTGGGTCGAGGAGCATCCATGAATCCTGTTTCCGTGGAGAGTCCAGCCCCACTGACGGTCGATGCCTTCGGCCGTCCACTGCGCAGCCTACGAATTTCCGTTACGGATCGATGTAACCTGCGATGCAGGTACTGCATGCCGGAAGAGGAGTACGCGTGGCTTCCCCGGGAGACCCTGTTCTCCTTTGAAGAGATCAACACCATCACGGCTTTGTTCACGGAAATCGGCGTCGACAAAGTCCGCTTGACGGGAGGAGAACCGCTCCTGCGTAGAGACCTCACGGTCCTGATACGAATGCTCGCCAAGAATCGCCGTCTCAAAGATATCGCTTTGACGACGAACGGCATCCTCTTGGGTGAGCAGGCGCAGTCGCTCTATGACGCAGGATTACATCGCGTAACCGTCAGCCTCGATACGCTGAGGGCCGAACGCTTTCGCTTGCTCACCCGGCGCGACAGTTTTGACAGAGTTCTGGAGGGTATCGGCACGGTCGTGAAAGTCGGGTTTCCAGCCCTCAAGCTCGACAGCGTGGCGATTCGTGGATTCAACGATGACGAACTGGTGGATCTGATAGAGTACGGCAAACGGGTGACCGCTGAAGTCCGATTCATCGAGTATATGGATGTCGGCGGGGCAACCGACTGGTCGATGGATAAAGTCCTCTCTCGAGTGGCCATCCTTGACATCCTGGCCCGGCGGTACGGAAGGATTGAGCCGATCTGCGAAGACAGCTCCGCGCCGGCACAGCGATTCCGTTTGTCGGATGGCGCAACCTTCGGGATCATTCCTTCAACGACGATGCCGTTTTGCTCGTCCTGCGATCGGAGCCGGATCACGGCCGATGGTTTCTGGTATCTCTGTCTCTATGCCAAAGACGGCATTGACCTTCGGGGGCCCCTGCGGGGCGGCGCTTCGAGGGATGAGATCAAAGCCCTCATTCTTTCCGCGTGGCAAGGGCGCAGGGATCGAGGGGCGGAGGAGCGAAAAGCTCTCGAACGACTCGGTCTACGAGAGGATCGATTGATCGAGATCGATCAACTTCGTGAGGATCCTCACCTCGAGATGCACGCCAGAGGTGGATGAATGCGCGCGACGTAGGATTCACCTGTCTTCGTCTCGCCTCAGAGCCGACTGCCTCTACTCGTTCTATCCCCGCGAATATTTTCAGGAACGGTCTCATGCCTGATATTCAGTTTTTCACCGTGTTGGGCCTCGGTTTTCTCCTTGGGGCTCGTCATGCGTTGGACGCTGATCATGTAGCCGCGGTGTCCACGATGCTGTCGCAACGTCCTAGCCTCCGTGCGTCCGGTCTCATCGGGTTCTCGTGGGGTTTTGGGCATACGGTGGTGCTCTTGCTGGTGGGCCTGGCGGTCATCCTGCTGAAGATCAGCATTCCTGCGCGACTGGCAATGGCGTGCGAATTTGTTGTGGGGATGATGCTAGTCGGCCTGGGCAGTTCGCTGGCGTGGACCCTTTATCGAGAGCGATGGCATGTGCACGCGCACCGGCATGACGGGGCGACTCATTTGCACTTACATAGCCATGGGGTTCACACCGACCACGGTCATGAGCATTGGCTCAGGGTTTCTCTTCGACCGTTTCTCGTCGGCATGGTCCATGGGCTGGCGGGATCTGCAGCCCTCATGTTCATGGTCTTGTCCACGGTTCGCACCTTGTGGGAAGGAATCGCCTACATCCTCGTCTTCGGAATCGGTTCTATCGTCGGGATGATGCTCCTGGGTGTGCTCATCAGCCTCCCTCTTGTCTTGTCGGCTTCGCTCGGCCGGCGTGCACAGCTGGCGGTGCAGGGGCTGGCGAGTCTGGGAAGCGTAGGCCTTGGCTTCGTCATGATCATCCGGATCGCCTTGGGAGAGGGTGGGTTGTAGCAGAGTGCATGATGAACGCCTCGTGCGCCAGCCGACCCTCTCGACCAAGCTCCTCCTGTTCAGTGAATCGGCTGTCTCGCCATCGCGGTGGCGTCAGAAGATGTGACGCGAGTTATTTTCTCGCGTCGCAGGGCTGGCGACGGCATTCATGACCGATCCGGGCTGTCTCCCCCCGTGTTGACAGGCTCTTATCCGCTAGGTAAAGTTGCAGCGCCCTTGTCGGATTGTTGTCTCTAGAACTCGACGCACTTCTTCCAGCATCGTGTCGGAACGCAGAGTGAGCCGTATCTTTGCTCCGGTTGCAAGGTGGCTTCCGGGGAGTTGATTGAGAACGCGGTGGCTTCTGCGCCATGGGGTGGTCTAGCTCGGGTAGGGCGACGGTGTCGGTGACACCGACCTGTGAGGCAGATCCGCGGTGAAAATCCGTGTGCTGGGGTGCCATGGCTCAGACCAAGTCCTTGATGGAGACCCCGCACCAGTCCAATGCCGCACGTGTGGATTCCTCATCAATGACACTGTCATGGTGGATGCGGGGACAATCGGCGCTGCGCTGACCCTCCAGGAAGAGAAGCGCATCCGGCATGTTCTGCTTAGCCATCTCCACTTCGATCATATCCAGGGGTTGCCGACGCTCGCAGATAACCTGGTTGAGGATGCTGGTGACCCGGTAGTGATTACCAGCATTCCCGACGTGTTGAACGGTCTCGTGGCGCACATTTTCAACGACATGGTCTATCCGAATTTCTTGAAGTTGCCGACCCCGCAGCAGCCCGTGTTTACGCGTCGCGCCTTGGAAGCCGGGAAATCGAGCGAAGTGGTAGGTCTTCAGGTCATGCCCGTTCACGTGAACCACTTGGTCCCCGCGGTGGGCTTTGTGATTCGTGAAGGCTCCTCGTCCATTCTCTATAGTGGGGACACCTATGAGACCGACGAGATCTGGGCCGTGGCGCGGCGAGAGCCGACGCTGAAAGCCGCCTTTATTGAAACATCGTTTCCGGATCAGATGGCGGACATGGCTATGGCGAGTCGGCACCTGACGCCATCCCTGTTCGCGCGGGAGTTTCGGAAAATCGGGCGCCCTGGTCTCCCGGTCTATGTGTATCATCTGAAACCAAGATGGCGCGCGGTCATTGGGGAACAACTCAAAGGCCTGCACGTTGAGAATTTGACGATACTGAAGGAAGGACAGGTCATCGAAATCTAGGAAGGCTCAGGTTTAGTATACCTCTTGTCTCTCTATGGCTTGGTTCAAGAAACAAAAGACAGCAACCCCCGAAACTCCGCGGCGATCCAAGTCGGTCGAAGGGATGTGGCTTAAGTGCAACCACTGCCGGGAAATCGTTTATCGCAAGGAAGTCGATCGCAACAATAAAGTCTGCCCGAAATGCGATTATCATTTTCCAATCTCAGTGTCGGAACGCATTGCCCTGCTCGCAGACCTCGGTACGTTTCGAGAGTTGGATGCGGACATCGAGCCTCAAGACCCCTTGAAGTTTACCGACACGCAATCCTATCAGGACCGGCTCAGGGCGCAGCAGGAGAAAACGGGTCGGAAAGATGCGTTGGTCGTCGGCGAAGCGGCCATCAATGGGCGGCGCGTAGCGCTGGCGGTCTTTGACTTCGGGTTCATGGGCGGCAGCATGGGCTCGGTCGTGGGGGAAAAATTCTGCCGCGCGGCAGAGCGGGCCCAAACATCCCGCTATCCTCTCGTGCTGATTACGACCTCAGGCGGCGCGCGCATGCAGGAAGGGATTCTTTCCTTGATGCAGATGGCCAGGACAGCGGCAGCTGTCGCGAAGCTCGCTGAGGCACGGGTGCCGTTCATTTGCATTTTGGCCGATCCGACCTTTGGAGGGGTGACGGCGAGCGTAGCGATGCTGGGCGATGTCATCATTGCAGAACCGAAGGCGCTGATCGGGTTCGCCGGACCTCGCGTGATCGAGCAGACCATCAAGCAGCAATTGCCGGAGGAATTTCAACGAGCGGAATTTCTCCTGGAACACGGCATGATCGATATGATCGTGGAACGCAAGCAATTGAAAGAAGCCCTCAGCACTCTGCTGAGTCATTTGTAAGCGTGACGCGCGAGGGGTAAGAAGCCGGAGGTTAGAGGGTTAAGGCGGCCTCAACTGTTGGCTGAACCCCTTGATCCCGTTCTTCGCTCTTGGTTCCTATGACATCGTACGCCGAAACCCTTCACTTTTTGTACGGGCTTCAGAAGCACGGCGTGAAGTTGGGCTTGGAAACCGTGGCTTCACTGCTCCGGCGGTTGGGCGATCCACAGACTCGGTATCCCGTCCTTCACATTGGAGGAACGAATGGGAAAGGTTCGACGGCCGCGATGACGGCCTCGATCCTGCAAGCCTCGGGTTTGCGCATCGCGCTGTACACCTCTCCGCATCTTGTTGCGTTCAACGAACGTATCCGTGTGAACGGCGAAACGATCGGCAATGAGGAGATTGTCGACCTTACCGTGCGCCTCCGGAGGGTCGCGGGAGCCACGCTGGATCCGACATTTTTCGAATTTACGACGGCCATGGCGTTTCAATATTTTGCAGACAGAGCAGCGGATGTGGCTGTCCTGGAGGTTGGGATGGGAGGGCGGTTTGACGCCACCAACGTGGTGACGCCCCTGGTCTCGGCCATCACGAATGTCGCGTTGGATCACCAAGCCTATTTAGGAGAGACCGTCGGCGCGATCGCATTTGAGAAAGCGGGGATTGTCAAGCCTCAGGTGCCGCTTGTGGTCGGACGTCTCAGCCCGGGCGCGGCGACGGTCATCGAATCTGTGGCTGTGGAGCGTCAGGCGCCCGCCTTCCGGTTGAACAAAGAATTTCGGGTCGAGGGGAATTCGATGGCGGAATTTGGGTACGCAGGTATGCAATGGTCGTTTGCTCATCTCTCTTGTCCACTCCCCGGCGCCCATCAACTCGACAATGCCGGGTGCTCGCTCGCGACGCTCGAACTGGCCTCTGATCATGGATTCCACGTCTCGGAGGACGCGGTTCGAGCCGGGTTGCGCTCGGTCCAGTTGGAAGGCCGTCTGGAAACCGTCGAGCGCCAGCCGTTGCTGGTCTTGGACGGCGCCCACAATCCGGCAGCCGGAAGGGCCCTCGCCGATCATCTGGCTCGGCATCGCAGGGCGCATCCGGAGTCCCGAATTATCCTGGTGGTCAGCATGATGCGAGACAAGGATCGTCTCGGGTTTTTTCAGGCAGTCTTGCCGGTGACGGACGAGGTCGTCCTCACCCGAGCGCAGCTTGACAGGGCCGCGACGGTGGAGGAACTTCGCGACACGTTGGGAGACTGGAGCGGCGAGGTGACGGAATCGCCGTCGCCTGCCGAGGCATTGACCTTGGCTCGTAAACTGGCGTCCCCGGACGATCTCATTTGTGTAACAGGGTCTTTGATGCTGGTGGGTGATATCAAAGCTCTGTTGCGCGGGTGTGTTCTTTCTTCTCTCCGTGGCTGAAATGGGCCCACGCCCCTGGTTGGTGACCCGACCATTCGTTTTTCTGGCTTTCCTTCTTTGGTTGACTGGAATTCCCCTAGGTTTTGCCGCGCCGCAGGAGGCACCACCGGCCGTCTCAGTCAAACCACCCGCTCCCTCCGCGCAGCCGATTCAAATTACCGCCGAACACCTGGAGTATCTTCAAAACGTCGATGTGTATGAGGCGGACGGCTCCGTCGTGGTCGTCCAAGGGCCGGTCCGGCTGACGGCCGACCATATCACGCTGATGATGCTGACGGGGACGATGGTCGCGACCGGACAGGTCCACCTGACGGATCCTACGAGCGACCTGCACGCGGAGCGTTTAGAGCTGGATGTCAATACCGACAGCGGGGTGGTGACCAACGGGAAGCTGTATATCAAGCAAAGCAACACTCTGATCACCGGCCGCATCCTGCAACGATTTTCGGAAAATCACTATCGGGCAAAAGACGGTTCCTTCACAAATTGCGATGCGCAGGAGGGACAGATTCCGGCCTGGCGTTTCACGTTTGAGGATTTCGACCTCAACGTGGGGGAAGGGGTGTATGGAAGGAAAGTCTGGTTTTGCGTCAACGACAAGCCTCTGATCCGGCTGCCCTCGATGTTCTATCCGATCCAGACTGCCCGCAAGACCGGATGGCTAATCCCGACGGCTGGGTACGACAACCGCTTTGGGCTGACGTATCGACAAAGCTTTTTCTGGGCGATCAATCCGCACCAAGACGCGATCATCTCTCCCAACTTCTTGAGCAATCGAGGGTATGGCGCCGATCTCGAGTATCGCTACGTCCTGAATCGGTTGTCCCGAGGCGAATGGCTGTTAAGTTTCCTTCAAGACACCAAAGAAAGCAAACCTCTCTTCTTGATGAGCGGACTCCATCGGCAGCAAGTGAACCCCGATCTCAGCATTAATGCGCGAGCGTTCCTGCTTTCCGATACGGATTACTTGAAGAACCTCAGCAACTCAGGCGTCCAGCGAGCGCTTCCAAGCGGCGATACATTTCTGAATGTCAATCAGCGCTTTACGAACGGCAATCTCTATCTGCTGGGGCAATTCCTGCAGCCGATAAACGCCGGGGGAAAAGACAGCTTCCAGCGACTGCCCGAGATCGGGCACAGCCTCGTCAACGTCGCGCCGTTGAATGGACCCGTCCTGCTTGGAATGGATACAACGGTGATGAACTGGGGCAGGGAGGAAGGGTTCAGTTTTCAGCGGGTGGATCTCGTGCCGTCTCTGTCGACGGATGTGCTCAGTGTCGGTCATGTGGTGGGTGTCAGACCCCAAGTGCGGTTGCGAGAGGTCTTTTACACAAGGGGCGTGACCGGAGACGAATCGGTCAACCGGGTAACCTTTTGGGGCGCGCTTCAAGCCGATTCACGGCTGACTCGACGTTTCACGATCGGTGAAAACCGGAGCCTAATGCATACGATCGAGCCGCGCGTGATCTATGAATTTGTTCCCGCGACGAACCAATCGGATATCATTCAGGTCGATGCCGTCGATAACCTTCCGTACAAGAACTTGATCACCTATTCACTCACGAGCCGATTGTTCGAGCAGAAAGCCTCCGCGACGCTCAACAGCTGGATGGATCTGACGATTGCGCAGAGTTACCATGTGGGTAGGACGCAGAGCCAAGCCGTTGATTTTTTCTTCGCTGGGAATCCGCTTTTCGGGTCGGAAACTCAACCATTACAGCCTCCCACCGTGGGCGTGGACGGGACCAAGTTTTCGAATATTTGGACCCGGGCGGTGATCGGCAATCCTGTGAACATCATAAGGGCGATCGATCACGTGCTGACGATCGACGCATTCTACGACCCCTATGGAGGAGGATTCAGCCAATTCAATGCCGATCTCCGGTTCCAGCATGGGAAGGAGTGGTATGTGGAGGTGGGGGAACGGCACACGAGAGCAGGAAATCGCCCTCAGCGGGGCGATATCTGGAATCCCTATTCGTTCGGTGATGTGTTCGCGCCCACCCCTGAAATAACCTTCGTCACACTGTCCGCCGCCTTCAAAGGCCCGTTCGGCCTGATCTTCGGGGCGAGAACCTACTACGACTTCCAGAACGGAAATAGCCCGGAAACCGATGTCGTCGCTCTCTACCGGAATCCCTGCCAATGCTGGTCCGTGGGGTTCTACTATATTCAGTTCCCCGACCGGGTGAACTACAATTTTATGGTCAGCCTGACGGGCATCGGCGCGACGCAGAATTTCGGAACGGAAATCATGAGGTATCTGCTCTATCCGCTGACGTACGGAGAGCGAGGGCTGCCGTGGGCTTCTCCCTACGGCGCGAGGACGACACCGACCCCGGCGGCCTCGCAACCTCTTGGCCTCCCTTGACAATGACGGGACCGGCCTGAATAATCCGGCGAGTCCCCTGGCTGGGCGAAACTTTCACAAATCCTCTGACTGTCGCTCGAAAGGATTAAGAGGCTATGACTCACAAGAAGGATCAAGGGTTCTCCGTCAAAGACGTCATCCGCGTCAAGGATCAATTCTATATTCTCGCTAGCTCCTCACTGGCGGATGCTCGAACCCGAGTATTGAAGCAGGGCGAAACCTTTGCCGTCTTTGATCGTCACGGGGATGTCGGGCCGGTCGGGCTCGGGGTGCAGGGATTGTATCATGAGGGCACGAGGTTTTTGTCGAGGCTGGAATTGAGGCTGGGGAATGACCGGCCCATGCTCCTAAGCTCGACGGTAACGGACGACAACATGCTGCTCACGGTGGACCTCACCAATCAGGATGTGTATGACAACGGCGAAATCAGCGTCTGTCGTGGAACCGTGCATCTGTCCCGCTCGATGTTCCTCTGGCAGGGACGGTGCTACGAGTGTCTTCGAATATGGAATTATGGCCTTATGTCCCTCGATCTGTCGTTTTCCTTTCAGTTTGAAGCGGACTTTGCCGATATCTTCGAGGTGCGAGGCCTGAAACGGAAGCAGAGGGGTAGACGCCTCGATCCCGTCGTGGAAAACGGAAGCATCGTCATGGCTTATGAAGGATTGGACGGAATCACGCGTCGGAGTCGGCTCGAATGCTCTCCGGCACCACAGAGGGTTTCAGGAGCCTCCGCCCACTTTGAGACCCGGCTTCCGCAGAAAGGGGAGACGACCGTCTTTCTGACCGTCTCGTGCGAGGTCCAGGAGACCTCACATCCCCGTCTTTCCTACTCGGACGCCCTTGTGGAAGCACGTAAGGCAAGCAGCGAGGTCTGGGGCCAGGACAGCCATATCTATACCTCCAACGAAGGATTCAATGATTGGCTGAATCGATCCGTCGCTGATCTCCATATGATGGTAACCATGACTTCGGAGGGCCCGTATCCCTATGCGGGCGTCCCGTGGTTCAGCACGCCTTTCGGTCGAGACGGCTTGATTACCGCGATGGCCTCCCTTTGGATCAACCCGAGCATTGCTCGCGGGGTCCTGGCATATCTCGCCGCAACGCAGGCCAAGGACGTGGCGCCGGAGCAGGATGCCGAACCCGGTAAGATCCTGCATGAAACGCGGTGCGGCGAAATGGCGGCGTTGGCGGAGATTCCTTTCGGTCGCTATTACGGCAGCGTCGATGCGGTGCCGCTCTTTGTCATCTTGGCGGGGGAGTATTATCATCTGACCGGAGACCTCGCGTTTATCCGATCGATTTGGCCGAGCATCGAGCTTGCCTTGCAGTGGATGGAGACATACGGCGATGCGGATCACGATGGCTTTGTGGAGTATGCCAGGCAGTCTCCTCAAGGACTTGTTCAGCAAGGCTGGAAGGATTCGAAAGACTCCGTCTTCCATGCCGACGGGACATTGGCAGAAGGTCCCATCGCCTTGTGCGAAGTGCAGGCGTACGTGTACGGAGCCAGGATCATGGCCGCCCACATGGCCGTGTCGCTCGGTCTTGGGGAGCGAGCGGATGCCTTCCTGGACCGCGCCGAGAACCTGCGACAGCGATTTGAGCAGACCTTTTGGAGTGAGGAACTCTCTACCTACGTCCTGGCTCTGGACGGAAAGAAACAGCCCTGTCGCGTTCGGACGTCGAATGCGGGACATTGTCTGTTGACGGGGATCGCGGATGGGGAGCGCGCTCGACGCATGGCTGAGGTGCTTATGCAGGATGATTCCTTTTCCGGATGGGGAATCAGAACTCTCGCCGCGTCCGAGGTTCGGTACAATCCGATGTCCTATCATAACGGCTCCGTGTGGCCTCACGATAATGCGTTGATTGCAGCAGGATTCGCCCGCTACGGACTCAAGCAGCCTGTGCTGAAGATCTTGACGGGCCTATTTGATGCATCGTTGTTTTTGGACCTTCGTCGGTTGCCTGAACTCTTCTGTGGATTCGTACGACGGCCCAGCGAAGGTCCAACGCTCTACCCCGTCGCCTGCTCCCCTCAGGCCTGGGCGGCCGCCTCAGCGTTTCACCTCCTTCAAGCCTGTCTGGGCCTTTCCATTGATGGAGCGACCGGACGACTGACCTTGACCAACCCGATCTTACCGGAGTTTCTTGAAGAGGTGCGGATCAGCAACCTCAAGGTCGGAAAGGCCAAGGTGGATTTGCTGTTCCAACGCTATCCGCAGGACATAAGTGTCCGTGTCCTTCGAATGGACGGACAGGTCGTCATCGAAAAGACCGGTATCGGGTCGTCATCCCTCTAGCTCTTCTCGCTCTGTGTCGATCTCCATGCCAGAGGAGGTCTCAATGAAATGGCTCATCCCGCCCGCGCTTCTTCTCATCACGTGTACGCAATGCGTAGGTCTTGGTCGGGTGGATGCGGCCCCAGCAGCCGAGGGGACGCGGGATCATCTCAAGAGAGCCAAGGTCTTTCTGGCAGCAGGCGATTACCGCCGCGCGTTGGAAGCCTGTCAGAAAGAAGTGGAAGAGGCGCCTTCAGCGGCCAGCTACGTGTATCTGACCTATGTCTTTCAAGCGATCGACGGCTATCTGGATCATTTGGCGACCGCCGATCGTTGGGTGGGCGTGGAACAGCTCTACTGGAACTTGATCTCTCAAGGACCCCAGGATCTGACCGATCCCCCGGATGTCTTGGCACGGATTGCCAAAGAAATCATTCAGGAGAGTTCCCGGAAACAGTCCGACGTGACGGCGGCGATGGCCGCGCGGCTGGATGCATCCGAGGTGACACGTCTCTGGAAGCAGCAGACGGCCTGGCGCAGCGAACGCCCTGTCGGCTGGTGGGCGGGCGTGCCCGCCGAGTGGGGGTGGTGAAGCTGAGAGGGGTAGACGGACTGCCCTTTGTGCTCACGCAGCGCGCACGATCAGAATGTGCTCGCTGGACGCGCGCAGTAAAGGGCAGTCCGTCCACCCTCTAGCTATTTTGCTGGGTTAAAAAGAACTGAGCTGACCCCGTCAATAAGGGAGGGCATATGACCTTCAAAGACTTCATGAGCCCGGCTTTAAAAGACTTTGAGAAACATTTAAAACAACAGAGGATGACGGCCAACACGGTCGACAGTCGGATGAGAGGAGCTAGGGAATTTGCTCGGCATGTTTCTGGCGACCCTCATCTCTATGGCGAGCGCACGAAGGATAGTATTTGACTGAAGAGACCACGGGCGCCGCTAGGTTGACAGTTTCGAGAGGCGTGGGTTACGATGACTGATAGTTTAGTGAAGGAGGTCAGAGTGGGTACACTGGCAATGAAAGTTGACGAAAGCAGCTGGGACGCTGAGGTACTGGGGGCGTCCGGTTTGGTGATGGTGGATTTTTGGGCGGTCTGGTGCGGTCCTTGTCAAATGGTCGCGCCGATTGTCGATGAGTTGGCCGGCGAATACGCAGGCAAGCTCAAGGTGATGAAACTCAACACCGATGAAAATCCAGAAATTGCGGGTCGCTATCAGGTGATGAGTATTCCAACCATTGTCTTTTTCAAGAATGGACAGCCGGCCGAGAAGTTGATCGGAGCCAGGCCGAAGCGGCAATTTAAGGAAGTCATCGACACCCTACTCACGCAATCCTCCGCAAACGCATAACCGACTGGAGTCGGCGGTCGAGGGACGCATCAGGAGAGAAACGTGGGCGCAGGCGTTTCCATTCTGGCACGCATCGTCAGTCGCTGATGGTTCATCGCGTGGCATGCTCACCGAGCTCCGCATTTCCAACTTCGCTGTTATCGACCGTCTCGGGCTGAATTTCTCATCTGGATTTCACGTCTTAACCGGGGAAACCGGTGCCGGTAAGTCGATTCTTGTCGATGCTATCGCGCTGCTGATCGGCGGACGAGGATCGGTGGATCAGATTCGGTCCGATGCCGATGAGGCTGTGCTAGAAGCCTCATTCGCGATTCCCGCCGAAGGGCCGGTCGCCGATCGGTTTCGGACTCTTGACCTCCTGGAACCCGGTGCGACGGAACTCATCATCCGTCGAATCTTGTCGCGAACCGGTCGCCACCGGATTTACGTCAATGGAGTGCTGACCCCCCTCCATGCTCTTGAACATCTCGCCGGGACCCTCGTCGACATTCACGGACAGCATGAACAACAATCCTTGCTCTCCTCGCAAGCGCAGATGAATGCCGTAGATGCGTTCGGCCATCTGAGCGGTCTCCGACAAGACTATGCCGAACAGTTTGCCCGTTGGCATGCCCGACGACGTGAACTGGAGGAGGCTGAGCGTCTCGCCGTAGACCAGGCCGCTCGCGAAGAGCTGCTTCACTTCCAGTATCGAGAGCTTGAAGGGGCTGACCTGCGCCCCGGTGAGGAGGAGATGCTCGCCGCAGAGCGGGACCGGCTGGCCCACGCTCGCCGTCTTGCCGAACTTCAGCATGAGGCCTACGAGTTGCTGTATGACAGCGATACATCGATTCTGGGACGATTGGGAATCGTCGCCGATCGGCTGCGAGAATTTGAAAAAATCGACCCCCAGACCAGAGAATGGATGGAACTCTCTAACGGGGCCACCGCGCACCTTCAGGAACTGGCTCAGCAACTCCGGTCCTATCGTGAACGTTTTGATGAAGATCCGGATCGATTGGGTCATATCGAAGAGCGTCTCGATCGACTCCAACGCCTCCGCAAGAAGTATGGTGGAACCATCGATTCCCTATTATCCCGAGCACGGGATCTCAAACGACAGATTGATGACTTGGCTGAGGTGGAGACAAGGACGGCTGACCTGCGTCTCGCCGTCGAGCAGAATTGGCGTCGGGTGCAAGAACTCGCCCAACGACTGTCGGACCGTCGTCGGATAGTGGCCCGCGAAATGGAAGCGCAGGTCGAAGCGGAACTGGCTGCGCTGCGCATGGATCATACCCAATTCCGAATCACGGTTCGAACGGGTACTGAAGAGGTCGAGCTTGGTCCGACCGGACGGGATCATATTGAGTACCTTCTTTCGGCCAACCAAGGGGAGCCTCTCCAGCCTCTGGCTCGTGTGGCGTCGGGCGGGGAACTCTCTCGGGTGATGCTTGCCATCAAGACGGTCCTTGCCGAAACCGATAGGGTACCGGTGCTCATTTTCGATGAGGTGGACGCCGGGATCGGCGGTGCCGTGGCGGCAGTCATGGGGCGGAGACTTCGGGCCCTATCCGGCTATCACCAGGTGTTTTGCCTGACACACCTCCCGCAAATTGCTTCTCAGGCCGGGGCGCATTTTCGCGTACACAAAACGTTAGTCAAAAAGCGAACGGTCACCCGCGTCATTCACCTTGATTCCGATGGTAGAAGGGATGAAATCGCTCGCATGCTAGGCGGCCTGGCTATTACCAAAGCGGTACGGGACACTGCAGCAGAGATGATCGAAGAGGCAGAACGGCACTGTTCACGATAAAGTATCTGGAGCTCAATGCAGGAGTCTCGTGTTCCGTACCATCTACGGTCGTGGCCACCGATCGGTCGCGGTAAGAGGCCCTGTGCGCGTCAGCCTGGCCCATGCGTGACCGTGCCCAGGTGGATTCTCGTGCATTCCTTGGTCTCAGGGGCCTGATTGAAGGAATGGGGATGATCCGGGTAGAGAGCAGACAGGGACTCGCGATATTCGGTGTGGTATGCGTTGTTCTTTTCATAGTGGGTCCGTCGGTGCTGGCGCAAACACCGAGCTCGTCCGACTCGAAACCTTCGAACCCCACGAAAGGGACGGAGATCGACGGAGAAAAACACTCTCCCGAAAAGTTGGAGAAGGACTCCCTCATCGTTACGTCTGAATACTACATTGGTCCAGAGGATGTGCTGGAGATCATCGTATGGAGGAACGCGGACCTTTCCAAAGTCGTAACGGTCCGACCTGACGGGCGTATCTCCTTGCCGCTGCTCGGTGACATTGAGGCCACGGGGCTCACTCCTGCAGAATTGACGGCCAGTATCGTCGGCCGCCTGAAGCAGTTCAAAGAAACGCCAACCGTGTCTGTTCTCCTCCAACAGGTCAATAGCTACGGAATTTATGTCTTGGGCGAAGTCACCAAACCTAACCGCTATTTTCTGAAGAGCAAAACTACGCTCATCCAAGCGATCACCATCGCGGGAGGATTCACCCCCATCGCCGCGCGAAACAAGATCGTGATCTTCCGATGGGGAGAAGGTAAAAACAACGAGATCAAGTTGAAAGCGAGCTACGACGACATCGTGTTAAAGGACGGAACCCAACAGAATATTATTTTGAAGCCGGGAGATACGATCGTCGTGCCGGCTGAAACCATGGTGCTCACGCAATAAGACCGGCGCTGGAACCAGCTCAGGCGAGTGACGATCCGCATGAATACAGCCAAGGGATTCTAACAGGGTGACTTCCGTGACGCTGACCTCTTCTCCACGTGTAGGATTGTGCGACCTGCACGGGTAGAATGAATCGAAACAGCCTTACGGGGTGGGATGATCGGCTCAGTGCACCCTTCACAATTTACACAAGCATGTTGACATCGCCGGATGTTGTGGGCCTATTGCTTCTATAGGCAGATACCCCTATGATGGCTATGCCCGCGGAACACCAGTATTGACGGGTTCCCGTTTGCAGGTGCATTCTGGGTGGCACGGAAACGATCGCCATGCCCAAAGCACACCCTTACCGCCTTCAGGTCCTCACATGCGTCTGGGTTTTGGCCGTCGTCGCCGGAGTGCTGTTGGCGGTCGCGGTCATCGGAATCGTTGTCTGGCGTTCCGCCAGCGAACGTGTTCTGGAGCGGACCGGAGAGAGTCTCGCTCTCTCCGCCACCCATCTTGCAGACTCGTTGAACCGACTTCTATTCGAACAGGCACAGCATGCGCAAATGATCGCCGAGGCTCCCGTTCTCCAGGGGCAAGATCGTGAAGAAATAGCTCGATACCTGCGCGCGTTGCAACGCACCAACCCGTCGTACGCATGGGCGGGAGTCACCGATGTCGACGGTCGGGTAGTCGCCGCGAGCGATGGGTCCGGTACGAGCTTTGAGGAGACTGGATCCGCTTGGTTCCAATCAGTCCGTCAAGCGGCCGGTATTGACATCAGAGAATTGGCTCAGACCCAAGGCGTGACTTCTCTTCTCATTGCCGTTCCGTTGCATGATCATGCGGGGCAATTTTGTGGAGCGGTCGTGTTGCAGATAGGGCTGACCAGCTTTACCTTCGTGTTGGATGAAGCTGTCCGTTCCAGCCGCCTCGTGCGCCAGGGGGGTACGGCTCAGGAATATCGATTCCTGGGTAGTGACGGAACGGTGCTCTTCGATTCAAGCATCCGTGACCTCGGGAGAATCAACTTGAGACACATGGGCCTGCCGTCGGCTATATTGATCCCCTCGGGACGCGCGGGCTATGTTGAAGAGACGGATGTTGGGCGGCGAGTTCCTGTTGTCACCGGTTTTGCCCAAGCCAATGGTTATGCCAAATTTCCTGGGTTGCGGTGGGGAATTACCGTCAGCATGGACCGGACCGATGTGGTGGCTCTCGTTCACCGTGATTTGAGAAGAGTCGCATTGTGGGGTGGACTCGGATGTCTTATCGTGGCTGCGTTCCTAGTTTGGACGTTGGAACGTCTGCGACGAGCCTGGATCACGGCCAAAGAAAGGGAAGGGTGGTTCTCTTCTCTTTTGAAGAGCATGGCCGGCGGAGTGATTGCCACGGACAGTCGGGGTCGCGTTGTCTTTTTGAACCGCGCCGCGCAATCGATGACCGGATGGGGTTCAAGAGAGGCCTGTGGAAAAAGGTTGGCAGAAGTTTTGACAATCGTTCAGAAAGCGACAAGTTGTTGCGAAGTCACGCCGGTCGCCGCGGCGAGCCGGAAGGATGGCTTGTGTTTTTCCTCAGGGTCAGAACATTTGGTTGCGCGCGATGGATCGACCCTATCAGTTATCTCCCGAGCGGCGCCGATCGACGCGCCAGCGGGGGGGTCGGTTGTCGTCTGTCTGCACGAACGACCGCGTGAATCCGCGGAGTCGGATACTCGTGACACTCGAGCGGAGGGTGCGATCCAGCAGAAAGAAATGGGCAGCGATTGGGCCGGTTCAGATGGTCAAGCACTCTGGGAAAGCGTTCGACATTGGGTTCGTCTTATGGAGGTCTATCGAGTCAGTCTGTATGAAACCCGCCGGGGAGAGGACAGGACTCTCTGGGCCAATGGGCGGTACGAATGGATCGGTCCGGGGGCTATCGGCAAAGCAGAGTGGTCGCGGTGGTTCAGTTGGTCCCTACGGGAGAAAGGATTCTCACGGTGGGAAGAGATGTTGAGCGCCGGACAGCTCATTTACGGAAGGGTGGAGGAGTTTCCCGAATCCGAACGGAGAGCATTGTCCTCCTACGGCGTTCACACTGTGGTGGTCGTCCCAGTCTTCGTCCGTCACTCCTGGTGGGGATTCATTGAGTTCGATCATGGCCTCGGCAAGCGCGAATGGACGACCCAGGAAGTCGTTGAGTTGGAGGCGTTTGCATGGCGTCTTAGCACCATGTTCCAGAATATCCACGGGGATGAACATCTGCAGCGCCTGCTCTTCGATTTGGACGCAGCGCTGGAATTCACCAAGGATGGACTCTTGGTCGTGAATGACCAAGGTCATGTGACGGGTCTCAATCAACGCTTGCTCTCGATGTGGGATATCCCGGGCTCGGTGGGCGAATTCCGAACCAGCGATCAAATTCTAGGCTTGATGAAGGAACGGTTGGCGACCCCCGACACCCTTCTAAGAACTATCAGTGAATTGGATTGCCAACCAGATGCGGAAAGCTACGATATCTTGGAATTGAAGGACGGTCGGACGATCGAGCGGTTCTCGAGACCGAAGCAGGAAGGCGATCAGTTTGTTGGCCGTGTGTGGAGTTTTCACGAAGTCACGGGCAGTCTGGCTCCAGCTCCATTGTAGGGGCAGTCCTGTTGTGACCACGGAAAGACTCGGTGCCTGCAGGTATTGACGAGAAGAGTTTGTAACCGTTCAGGGGAGCGATCGAAGGTATCAGGCAACCCGGCAATCCATGATAGATGGGCGGGCATGGCTTTCTTCTGGTTGAGTGTGGGAGGTGGACAGGGAGAGCAACCACAGTCACGGTCCTGCTACACGGAGAACGATCATGATTAAAGTTCTGATTGCCGATGACCATGCCGTTGTCCTGGAGGGACTGAAGCAAATTCTTTCGGAAACGCCTGATATCGTTGTCTCGGCCCAGGCACGTGATGGACAAGAAGTGCTGGAGAAGATTCGGTCGAACAATGTCGATGTCGTCGTGCTCGATATTGCGATGCCGGGACGAAGCGGATTGGATACTCTCATGCATATCAAACGGGAACGGCCCAACCTGCCCGTTCTTGTGCTCAGCATCCATCCCGAGGATCAGTACGCGGTTCGTGTGCTGAAGGCAGGTGCCTATGGATATCTAACCAAGGACAGCGCGCCGGACCAATTGATCAGCGCCATTCGAAAGGTGGTGATGGGTCGGAAGTATGTCAGCCCCTCTCTGGCTGAAAAATTAGCTTTCGATCTAGAGTCAGACACAGGGAAGCCTCCACATGAAATTCTCTCTGATCGCGAATATGAAGTGCTCTGTATGATTGCGGTGGGAAAAACCGTCAAGGAGATCGCGGATAAGCTTTCCCTAAGCGTCAAAACAATCAGCACATATCGCGCCCGCATTCTTGAAAAAATGAAAATGAAGAATAATGCGGAGCTCACCCACTACGTCATTCGGGAAGGCTTGCTTGACTAACGAATAAGAAATCGTCTGCATATTGAGTCGCCTATCGGTCGCGGGAGCCTCTTACCCTCCCCGAACGACTGTCTAGCAGGTTGTCGAAGGATCCGAGCGGTGACTATGGAAAAGTGTTGTGAGCAATATCATGGGCGACACCGTGCATCCTTCAGGATGTTCAAATGGCAGCCCAACAAGGCGGCAGCGAGGAGCATGGCGCGAAACGAATAGGAGCCGCATGTGTGTGCGCCAGCAGTGTCTTCAAGCCGAGGCGTGGTCGTCTTCACGCACCCCTCGAGCCTGCCAAGATCGCCTCATTTCTCATATGCGGCACATTGAGGCACGAAAATAAACCATACGCTTATCCAGCGGCGCTGGACATAGGAGAGACGAGACCGGAGGACTTTTACCATCCTACTTGCTGGAAAATAGTCACGCGATACTCAGCAGAGGTCTGAGCCTTAAGTGGACTTGTGAGAGCGTCTTAGTCCTCAGAAATGAGCGCGGGCCTGGATGAAGCCGCGAGAGTTGGAAGGGAAGCGGTGGATTCACGTGCGATACGGACGAAGGTGTCGGCAAGTTTAGGATCGAATTCAGTACCGGCCAGTCGCCTTATTTGTTCGATGGCATCATGCACGCTCAGCGCTGAGGCCTGTGCAGGTTGTTCGGCGGTCAGATGGTCGAACACTTGGGCAATGGAGACGATTCGGGCGAGCAGCGGAATCCCGTCCCCCTGGAGCCCATAGGGATAGCCCATACCATCATACCGCTCGTGGTGGTAGAGGATGATCTGCCCCACCTCCGCCGGAACCCTAAGGGGGAGACTCAATCGAGATCCCATCTCCGGATGACGCTTGAAGAGTTCGGACTCTCGTTCGTCCAAAACCCGCCTCTTGTCCAGGAGGCGGTCATCAAGCCCTATCTGTCCGACGTCATGAAGGAAGGACCCGATGGCGAGGGTTTTCCGCGCTTCTTCACTTAGGCCAAGATGTTTCCCAAGGAGTCCGGCATAGAAAGTCGTGCGGCTCGAATGATTGAAAAGATCGCGATTCTTAGCTTCCAACAAGTCTAAAAGAAGCGAAGTGGCTTCCCCGCTGTCGGACGCGCGGGATTCAGGCTTATGCTTTGAACGAGTCTGTTGGCAGAGATCACGAAGCTGATTCCATGCGGCAGACGATTCATGCTCTGTTCCCCAGAGTCCTTCCGAGTGCTTGAGGAAAAGCCGGAGCCCGGCGAGACGTTTCTTCTTGCCGAGCGTCTGATCGATAACGGCCAACAATTCTGTCACGTTGAAGGGCTTGAGCAGGTACGCTGCCGCTCCGTAGCGGATGGCATCCATCGCGGATTTCAGGCTGCCGTACCCGGTGATGATAACCACCTCAACATCACCACGCACCTCTTTGATTTGCTGCAAAAGGTCCATGCCATTGCGATCGGGCAGCTTCATGTCAAGGGTCACGAGGTCAATCGTATTTTCTTTGAGGGTACGGATCGCCGCATGACCGTTGTCAACCGCGTGGAGATTATAGAACGGTCGCAGGATGACCTTGAGGGCATTCCGGGGCCCTAACTCGTCTTCCACGATCAGTATGGTGGGTTTGTGGTCTTCTTGAAACATCGGCGCCAAGAGTCTATTCGCCCTTATACGTCCGAAGACACATTTTGTCAAGCAAAACCAGTGTCTTATATCTTCGGCCTGGGTCAGGAAGGAGCAAAGGCTTCCCTATGTTCGGCTGATCCGTTCGAATCATCTCGGCGGATCCCGAGCATATCCATGCGGTATTTGAGCATCCGGCGGCTGATGCCCAGTAGCGCTGAGGCATGAGTCTGGACATAATCCGTTTTCTGAAGGGCATCGAGGATGATCTTTCGCTCGAATTCCATGACGGCCCTTTCCAATGAGATCCGTCCGGAAAGAGTTTCATTACGTAAGGAGTCGGAATGGGTGTCGGTTCTGAGACCACCCGGGAGGTGTTCCGGAAGGATGGTGTGGCCGTCCGACCAGACAATGGCCTGTTCAACCACGTTTTCCAGTTCACGGACATTGCCGGGCCAGTTGTACTTGCTGAGGATCTCCAAGGTCTCCTTCGAAAATTCCTGGTGCGGGTGGTGCTCCTCTTCCAGTCGTTTGGCCAGGAAATGTTTCGCAAGCAATGGAATATCCTCGCGCCGATCGCGGAGAGCCGGCAGATATAGCGACACTACGTTAATTCGATAATAGAGATCCTCTCGAAACTCTTTCCGTCGAAGGAGTTCCTCCAAATTCTTGTTGGTGGCCGCCATAATCCTCACGTCAACTTTGATCGGATGCGTTCCTCCAATGCGGGTGAATTCTCGTTCTTGGATGACCCGAAGCAACTTGGCTTGTGTCGCCAGGCTGAGGTCTCCAATTTCGTCGAGAAACACACTTCCGCCATGGGCAAGCTCAAACTGACCCAGGCGGCGTGACTGAGCGTCTGTGAAGGACCCTTTCTCGTGTCCGAACAGTTCGCTTTCGATCAATGTTTCGGGTAATGCGGCGCAATTCAATGCAATAAACGGACGATCCCGACGTAAACTGTTGTAGTGAAGCGCGCGAGCGACCAACTCTTTCCCCGTGCCGCTCTCGCCGGTGATCAGGACCGTGGTCCGCGTGTCGGCGACCTGCACGATCTTGGCGTAAATGTCGCGCATGGCTGGACTTTTGCCCACGAGACTGTCAAATCCGTATTTATGTGCGACCTGGGCTCGAAGATATCGAACTTCCCGCTCTAACGCCTGTTTCTCGATTGCGTTTTCCATCGTGAGGCGAAGTTCTTCGATCTCAAACGGCTTGGTGAGATAGTCGGCGGCCCCCATCTTCATGGCGTCGACCACGGTTTTCACCATTTTTGTCCCTGTGAGCATGATGATCGGAATCCGAGGATCTTCCGAATGCATGGTCTTAAGCACCGAGAGACCGTCTTCGCCAGGCAGCATGACGTCCAATAAAACGAGATCAGGCGAATCACGCTTGTAGAGGTTCACGCCTTCTTCCCCCTCGGAGGCGCAGATGAGCTCATAGGTCGGTTCAAGGACCATCTTCAATGACATGTGGATGCTGGATTCGTCATCGACCAATAGAACCCGCTTTTTCATGTTCGCTTTGTTCCTTTTTTGATGACACGTGTGCTAATGGGTTGGCTCTTAGATTGACATAGAATGTCGTTCCACTTCCCAGGGTACTCTCAACCTCAATGAAACCATGGTGCTCCTGGATGATTTGATGGACGATGTTGAGGCCCAGTCCGGTTCCTTCACGTTCTCCACTCTCATGCTTGGTGGTATAGAAAGGGTCGAAAATGTGCTCCAAGTTGGCAGGTGCGATCCCGCTCCCCGTATCGGACACCTCGATCTGAACCCACAGATCGCCGGAGAGTTTTGTCACGCGATGCGTTCTCACGGTCAATTGGCCACCATCCTTATCCATCGCCTCCATCGCATTCTGAAACAGATTGTGCAAGACTTGTATGATTTGTTGCCGGTCGAGGAGGATACGGGGCAAATCATCAGTCAGGTCTCGCTCGATTGTAATGGACTTGTTGGCAGCCTTGACCTCTATATAATAGAGACAGGAGGCCACGACGTCGTTGAGGTCCTCCTCATTCAACTTGGGTTCCATGTATCGGGCGTAATCCAGGATTTCGTGGATCAGACGCTCGATCCGGCGGACATCTTCGATAACCACTTTGCTGAATTGATCGATAAACTCTGCATCATGTCTTCGGCTTGGCGCCAACTGGATAAAGGTCTTAATGGATGTGAGGGGGTTTCGAATCTCATGTGCAAATCCACCTGCCATCGTTTCGAGAGAACGGAGGCGATCGGTGCGCCGCATGAGGAGTTGGGAGCGTTTGAGGTCCGTGTAGAGGATGGCATTGTCCAGAGCGACGGCGGCGTTCTGAGCTAGGGAAGTCAGCAGATTCAGATCGTCTTCGGTGTACTGGTAATGGTCATTCCGATGTCCCAAGTTAATAAAACCGATGACGCGATCCTTGTTGATCAAGGGAAGGCAAACCTCGGATGACATCTGCTGTAGGGTCTGCATGACGGATCGAGGAACGTCCGGGCTCCGCGCGTGCTCCAATTCTTCGCGGACGAGAATCGATTGACAATATCTTAAGTGATAGGGCAAGCCGTCCTCTGCCGGTAGGCGGATGGTCTTGAGCTTCTCCGAATCTCTTGAATTTGCCAGCGCCAATGTGTAGAGGGCCTTTTCGTTATCCAGCAAAAACAACGAGATGTGTTTGATGCCCAATGATTTTTCGAGGGTGGCCAAAATGGTCTGAGTAAGTGTCGGCAGGTCCAAGATCGACACCATGGCCTTGCTGAATTCTCTCAAGGTGTCATAGGCCTCCTGTCTGCCCTTAAACAGGGTCTTGCCCACGATGCCTTCCACGTGTTTCTGCAGAGTGGCAAGAATTCCGGCGAAAATCATGTTGGTGGCCAGCAGGATTCCCGCCAACTGATAGTGCATGGAGCCGGTAAAGAGTCTAACCAAGAAGAGGATCACCACGTATGAAAGGGTTCCGATTGAAAACGCTTCGATATATGGGAGAACTTTGGATTTCGTCAGGACGAGGGAAATGTCCAGGAGTTGGTACCTGGCAATCGCATAGGAAACGATCAGAGTCCACGCGCTGACACAAAGGTAGCCCAGGGGATAGAACTCGACGCCGTAGTTCTGCACGAAATCGAGAGAGGCAAGATAGCCGATGACAAACGCCCAGAAGACATACTTAACCCGTGTGGCTTCAAGGGCATGTGCGGCAGCTTTATAGCCTGTGTGAAGCTTGAAAATCGACAAGACGCTGACCCAGCCGAAATACACCAAGAAAACCGGGTGAAGGAGACCAGCTCTTGGATAGAACCCCCAAAAATAGGAGTAGTAGCCATCGATCAAATAGGTGGTGGGAACGAGAAACAGGAAGATCGTGCTGATCAGGTAATTTGGCACAATCCACCTACAGCGGGGATGCGTTTGCAGAAGACTCACGCAGAAGTGGTAGAAAAAGGCCGGAATATAGACCACACCGGCGTAGACCACTTTGGCCCAGAACTGGACCTCTTCCGCACTCGATGCCGAATAAATCATGAAGAATCCGAACAGCCAGGTACTTAAACCGATGCAAATCAGACTGAAGGTGATATTCTTCACGGTCCGATGGCTTTTCATGAAAATCCATAAGCCACAGGCGACAACCAAACTGCCCGCGAGCAGCGGCGGGAGCGAATAGAGTGTGGCGCGTTCGCTGATGAGCACACCTAGGTAGATTGGCAACGTGATCGCCGCCAACAAGAGTCCGTAGGTAAGACCTTTGTGCATTACGATGGTGATGTCCATTAGTCGATGGCGGACGATCGCGTAAGAAATGATTCCGGCGAACAAGACCAGAAGGAAATCGTGCGGAAATGGCTCTACTTGGACATAGGCTCCGACGAAATGCATGAGCCCGGCGGTGTAGGCAAGCGCAAACGAAGCAAGGACGTACCCGAGCTGATTTCTTCTTAATCCCGTTGACTGAACATAGCTTCTAAAGGTCTTGTAGAACGCGAAACCGCAACCCAATCCAAAAAATGCCGTGAAAGGTATAAAGAGCCCACCGGGAATGACCGCGTACAAGAAATCGTGGCGGACGACCCCTTGTATAAAGCTGTGACTGAATGCGAAGGCCGAGAAAACAAATGAGCAAACAAGTAAGCCTGTCAAGAAGTGTCGTTCGAAAGGATCGTGTTCCAAATGCAAGAGGACGACGACAAAATAATAAAATGCAGTTGGCACAAACGGAGCGAATACGTACACTATTCGACCCACGATAGCAGCCGTTTCATCACTCGCGGGAAGGGAGATAAGAAAAGGGAAAACGGTCCACGTGCCTGCAAGGAAGGCGATGAGCGCAAAGGATCGGTTAAGAAGTTTCTCGGTATCCTTTAAGTAAACTAAAAGCCCTACGCTCAGGCAGCTAGCTGATGCTGTCAGGGAGGCGAGCGGATAGAGATTCACTTGCTGGTTTTCCGCATCCTGGTTATGGTAATGCCTTGTAGGTGGGAGGTTTTCTGCCACACGTAGTTCAACTCGCCATATGGTCCTCCTGTTCTGCGGGTCCCTCCATGCGTCGCCAAAAAAGGTGAGAAGCCTGCATGTCGACAATTGATTCGCAAGAGCCCACTGTTGTGGATCTGCTCGGAAAATTTATTGACGTAAAAGGGCGATGAAGCCCAAGCGGACACTCGGAGGCCATACTCATTGTTGTTTGCTACGTGGACCATTTTCTTGAAGATAACCATGTCCTTCGTGCCCTTATCAGCGCCCCTCGCATCTGCAGAGACTCTTATGAGTGGGATCAGGGGAAAAAAGTTTTCCTCGTTCATACACCTCATTTGAGACGCCTTCGAAAGATCCTTTACCCTGATCACCGTCGGAGTAATGAATTGACCATGATTGTCAGGAATCGCCTTATAATTCACTCTGTATCCACCACAGAGCAACTCGGCTCCTTTGGCTAACGCTTCCTCTAGGAACTCGAAGAACTCAGGAATCTTTATGACCGGTGAGAAAGTAACGTGTGGATCGGTTGGCAACCCGATTCGCAGCTTTTTGACAGCTGAAAGAAATAGCTCCTGAAAAGACTCAAAAATATCCTCGTGGATAAAGGCTTTTTTCGGTACCATGCAAACCTGTGTGGAACCCATAAACCCGTCCAATAATGATTGGACCGCCATCTCCAAGGGAGCATCCTTCCAAACGAACATCATGTCGTTTCCAGAAAGTTCGAGAATAGGTTTTTTCCCATTCTCATAGGCTCGAGCCCCAATCTTGAGTCCAGTCTTGCTGTCTCCAATGAAAATTAGGTCGTTAACAAGTTGACTGTTGAGCCATTCATCAACAATCAACTCGGAGTTTCCAACTACAAGATTCACTGTTCCATCGGGTGCATGATTGTGTTTCAATGACTCGTGAACGACGTTCTTCCAGAGGAAGAGGGTGGAAATAGGGGATTGAAGCGGAGGCTTCACAACGAGAGTATTCCCGGAAAGAAGAGCGAAACCGGCGATTAATGAGGCGCTGCACGGCGCGTTCCTAGGAGGGCTGACGCACACAACTCCATCGGGCTTTCTCTTCCAATACAGATTCTCTTCGTCGACCACGGCTATCTTCCTTGTGAGGTGTTGAACATAAAAGTCGAGTGAAGGCTTGCGGTAAGCCTGTTCCATTCCAAGGAATTCCCATTCGGCCAACTGTCGTGGGTGACCTTCAACAACCATGAGTTCGATCAGCTGGTCTTTATTTATCAGCAGAAGGTCATGTATGTCTGTGGCGATCCTTAGGCGTTTGGAAAGAGAGAAATAGCGAAATTCCTGGCTGGCCGCGTAGGCGGCCTCGAGAGCCGCTCGATTGGTATCTTTCTTGCCGAAACAATAACGCGCGTATATGTAATCCTTATAGTTTGGTGGAACCTGTCCTCGCTTGACCTGCTTCATCACCTGCGAGACTGCTTCCTGGTCCGTAAGAAGTTTAGCTGCGGGGACCACATACTTGTAATGGCCTGTGTCGATATCGTTACCGTTGATCAGCAAGGCGAAGGTCGGAATATCCAGATTGAGGGCGAGGGGTGCTTCCTTGTCGACAGGATGAGATATTTGGACGAACGGCAGGGGCGGTTGAGTCTGTGGTTGCCGTGCAGATATCAGCGCGTCATACGTCAAAGGAGGAAGGATCTGTGGGACGTTGGCCATGTCGGCATGAGCCTTGTCGTTAGCAGGAGGGCGGTACAACCTTGCAGCTTCTTCAGCAAGACTGTCTCGAGAGAGGAAAATGGTCAGGAGAGATTTGTCACGCGTCGGGCCTATTCGGCCTAGTTCGTCCAAAAGTGAAAGAAGAATGATCTGCTCCCATTCTCGAATATCTGAAAACTTAATCCCGATGATATCGAGTGCGCCATGTTGCGCGTAACGGCAGTAGACAATCTGTCCGCAAACGTTCAAATAACAGATATTGCCGCCGAATGAAAACTTGAGGGCGAGAGGGGTGCCCATAGCCAAGGGGACGCCGCTGACTACTCTCAAACCTCCTGGGCTGATATCTTCCGTCTGACAAGAAATTGAAGTGTCCTTGATATGGATGCAGGTGGGGATGTGAAGTGACTTCCGTATATGTCGACGGACATACGGTCGTTGTGTCTCAGACTCCAGACTTTCCCATGCCGACAGCATGGTTCTCTTAGGGAGGTGTTCTTTAGTACCTTGTGGCATCCTAAATGCCTTTGAAGCTACAATGGCGCGCCCTGCACATTACGAAACCGACTTCATGCTAAAGAATCAGGAAGGAAAGCAGTCTGAAGGTTCTCATGATCATCAGACACTTAGCTCGTCGAAGCTTTGATCGACAAAATTGTACACTCTTCTGCATATAATGCAATACCTAAGAGGAATATTGACCTCGGAGGTTCCAGGCTCTCAGCGGGCTAGAGATTCTATAGAAGTCCAAACTGAAGAGTTTTTTCGGCGGTGTATGTGATTCAGAAGCCCTCGCTATGCCTGATAATTTTGAAAATATCAAGAAAAATATTTAGGAATACTAAAATTACATCAGAGACGTGCAGTTGGGGCTCATCTCAGGTCATCTTTTGTCCCCCCTTTTCTGCAACAGCGATGTAGGCCTGGTTCGCGAATGTCGAATAGATACGGGGCTGCAGGGCCCCGGACGAGATCAACAGCGTCGCCAACTCTTGCCGATCGAAGAATCGAAAAACGCCTTCCTGCTCCCGCTGCGCAATCTTCCCTGATGTGTTCAATACCTGTTTCGCTTTTTCAATTTCCTCGGCTGGTTTACCGAGTCCAAGAAAATTCCGATAAATAGGAGAGAGATCCGCCTGAGGCTTGAAGATCGTCATGACCAGTCTTCCTCCCGGGGATAGCACTCGCATTAGTTCACGAAGAGTAAAGAGGGGGTCGCGAAGGTATCCGATGACCAAGTTACACAAGATTCGATTGAACTGGTTATCATGAAAGGGCAATGTCTGGTCAAGGTCTGCTTGCGCGAGCGCCGACGCCAGAATCGGAAGGGGCCTTTCGGTTGAAGGGAACCGCTCATGAATGTCGGCAGCGACCCTTGACAAGTTAAGCTGCGCCTGCGAGAGCCCGCTCATAACGAAATCGACTCCCAAGTACCGCATTCGTTGGGTAACCGGAGAGTTTCGTAAGCGATATGATTCGTTAATAAACAAGAACATCCCAAAATTGCCGTTTCCGCAGCCGGCGTCCAAAACGCAGTCGTTCTCGCCAAGATTACCCATGAGACGGTAGATGTGGTCGAGGAGATGCCAATAGTCAGAAAAGTTCACAATGAACTGAGACTGGTCGAGATAGTCTCGCCAGAATTCAAACGCCTCAGATTTGGCCATGTGGTGTTGCGTGCGAGCACGCTCTCGTTCAAGCCGAACCTGGCGATCGAGTTCGTGATCCGACGGGAGAGCAAGTTGGAACGCATCGGAGAGCGGATAGAACCAAGCTCGGCAACACTGCACCATCCGTTGAAAGACGTCCCGCGCACGCTCCGGGCGTTTGTGGATGTCATGAACCGCATCGGCCATGAGATACCAGTCAATGGCATATTCCCGCAGGGAGGTTTTCACCTTCTTTAACGCGCCTTGATCAACCCACGAATCGTGTTCCGATGAAAAGAAAACGACCGGGGTTTTCACTTGCTCGGCATCCTTCAGCGTCGTCTCCAGATCGGAATACTCTTGTCGGGTCGCATCTGCCAGCCATCGATCTGCATCAACCGAAAACCCCAGCAGATTGCTGACCCCCCGTCTCATGCCGTGAAGGTGGCCGCCAACCAAATCTTCCCCGTGTACGGTCCGTAACGTCGACTGCACGTCAACCACTCCGCCCAAGAGAAGAAGGAACTTGACAGTACGGCTCTGCAAGATAGTCTTCAACGCGACCCGGCCGGTCACTCCCGAGGCTACCACAAGGACCGGACTGGCGGGCCAGAGACGATCAGCGTAGCTCAGAATCGCGCGGAGATCTTCGTTCATCGTCGTGAGCGTGGTATGGACGATGTCGCCCTGACTGTCGCCGATATGAAATGTGTGGTCATATCGAATCACCCGAAAGCCGTTGCCGGCGAAATGATAGGCCAACGAGACATAGTCTCTCTTGGTTTCTCCGAATCCAGGGGCAAGAATGACGAGCGGAGAGCCAGGCGGGAGTGCCTCACGGGGATGATCATGGTACAGCACGAGGCGACGTCCTCTTTCATTGAGGCATTCCAGCAACTCACTAACCAAGGTCGTTTGTTCATGAGGGTCCTGGATACGGTCGGGCGAGGTAAGGTAGTGAGTGATGAGTTCCGCAATCCTGCGCTCGGAGGCGCCGTCAAAACGTATGAACCGAAGCCCGATGAGGAGGGGAGTTGCTGATGAGGGCTCTGAAGGAGTTGTCGAAACAGCGGAGGCCGAAGAAACCCACACCACGTCGCCCATGACGCAATCTTCCTTCCCTGGCGCGTTCTCCGTGGAACGATCCGATACCGTTCGAGAAGTGTCCAGACACAGACGAATGCGATGACCCACTACGTCGGGTGAGGCGTGTAGTCGCACCCGGGCCCCAGTGGTCGTCAAATCGACCAGGTGAGCCTCCACACGGTCAAATCTCGGGGCAGTTCCGATTGATCCCACTTGAACAGGGACATCGAGATGTACGCGAGCTGATACGCGCCGATCCCCGGGACCCCCTTCATTCTTCTTGGCAAAGCCTGCCGGGATATCAACGAGCTCAACACGCTCATGATCGGTCAGTATGCCGGACTGGTGCTGTCCTGCGTCGCGCGGTAGGAGCACGGCGGTCAGCTTGACCGTGACTGTTCGACTGCGGAGGCCTTCGAACAGCGATTTCAGTATTCGGCTTTCCGAATCCTGGAGGACTGAGAATTCAACGGCGAGTCCGGTCAATGAGAGCTTGTCGTGGTGATCCTGAGTGACAGCGGGCTCACGGAGTTCACAGACCCTCCCCGAAATCTCCAAGATCCCCACGTCGCTGATGAATCCTAATCGGATCGACTGGAACACATGTGCGGACACCGGCCCTTTGAATACTGTGTATACGCCGCCCAGGCTGACGTTCAGGGTCGTGCCGGTCCACGCGGTCCCATTGAGTCGCAGATAGGTCTCCATCTGAACTTCAGTTCGCGGAGAGCGGCGTCGTTCGGGGAAAAGGCACTCGTCGGTTGTCTTGGACGGAACGAGGCGGATGGGTGAGTCTTCGACTTTCGTCGACATCGGGGGAGTGTGAGGAACTGCGGACCCCGACGATCCATAACCGAACTCTTTCTGAACATCCTGCAAGGTGTGAAGCAGTTGCTCCGCGTTCGCGAGGATCGTGGCGAGGGGGGGTGCCAAGTCCGCGAGCCGGCGCGCCAGGCGTTCCTTATCTTGCGATTCAACGACTGGCCTCAGTACGCCAGTCGTTCCGAGATACTGGCGATACCGATCGTACAGAGCCGTGGCATTGACCTCGACGACGATGGGTTTCTGCGCTTCTCCTTTGACCTTGAGTTGAAGCTGGAGCTTCCTCGTCGCGCGGGGCAATGAACGTCGTTCGTTGAAGTGCCGATTCGCCTTCACCAATTCATCGGAGCCGAGGATCGAGGAATACGGGAGTCCGATCAATTCGTGAGGCTCATAATTGAGCAATGCCTTCACGGCCGGGCTGAGATACACAAATCGCCCCTCGGCATCGAGTTCATAAATCGTTTCAGTCAGGTTCTCGATCAGGTTTTGGTACCGATCCTGCGAGAGATCGAGCCGTGAACGCAGATCCCGCTTTTCGAGCGCCTCTCGGGTGACAATCGGCAGGTCCATGAGCGCTGCGGGTGAATACTTGAAAAAATAATAATCTGCTCCGCCGCGCATCACGCGAAGCGCGACGCGCGGGTCTTGCTGAACGCCTTCGACGATGATGGCGGATTGTGGAGCTCGACGCCTGATTTCCTGGAGAAGATCGAGATCGCCCGCATGGGGAAGTTGCTCGTCGAGAAGGATCATGTGCCAGTCGAGTTTGGATGCCCACTCCAAGGCCTCGTTCGCGGAATAGACGGCCTCCACTCGACATCCGGGGTAAAAGGATCTCAGACTCACGGTCATGAGTTTGATTTCCTCCGCTTGCTCATTGACGAGCAAGACTGTCATGGCTTCAGATTTAGGCATGGGCACTCGCCAATGCGGGGGGATGAAGAGCCGAGTTGACGCAGGGCCCGATGACCACCGGCACATGATCGAAGGGCGTCCAATAGCTGCCACCTGACCGAGGAGCCGATACGAAATAAGCAGTGGGTGTGCGCATGAGCGGAAGAAACGGGATCGCCGTCAATGGTCGAGGCGTCGCGGTCGATCCGGCTCGCGTCGAGGGATGGGAGGGAGACGTGCTCGGGCGACGATTCTCTCCTGGGCGCCCCTTGCTCATGAGGTCATCTGTCGGCCATAGCCCGGAATGGCTGGGAGGGGGATGGTGAAAAATGAGCAGGAGCAGGAAGCCGGTGTCCCACGCAGGCTCATGCACGTACATTCACCTACAATTCAGACCACAAGCTGTCATACCACGATGAGGCAGTCAATTAGACTTTAGACCTAAAACGGCCCAGGCTGGTTGACACACGGAAGATCGTCGGCCGTATCGATGACGGTCAAGCGACACATTCACGTTACCGGGCCTCGACTCTCTCGTCGGCGCCGCAGATCCCCGGTGTCATGTACAGAAGGTAGTTCCCCATGCCGTGCTGAACGCGGGGATCGTGCAAAGGATGGTGATAGACCATCACCATCTCATACTCATCCTTCGTTGTCACTGAAAACCCTTGAGCATCTCTATATACCTGGTGAGGCTGAAACGCAATGAATGTCCCGTCTTGGGCCACGTCCGGAACCGTGCGAAGAAGGGTTCGACCGGCCGTCCTGTTTTCGAGCGCAATCAGAAGTAATTCGTCGTGTCCGTGGGGATACGCGAATTTGACACATCCGTCCATCCGAAACTTCAGCGTGGACGATAGGGTGTGAACCCCCGGCTTGATTTCGATTCCCTCATCGGTCTGGTCTTTCCCGCGTTGTCCAAACTTGCTGTAGCAGACGATGTTCACGCCGACTTGATAGACGTCCATTTCTTTGATGGGAGTACCGTCAGGAGCCATCTCCATCGTGAAGGTTGCCATCACATCCTTCATCGGCGGGGCCTTATGATAGAAGGCGACCACGGACATCAGCTTCTTGCCCTTTTCCAATTTCACCCCATAGCCGGACGGAAAACGGGCCTCGGTCATCTCCAAGCCGGCGCCTGAGAAGAATAGCGGCTCGCCGGGACACGAGACGCTTTCTTTATCGTTGTTCATCATGAGAATGTGATGCAGATACTGCTGTGGCAGGGGCCTGCCTTCTTTCGTAAAGACAGCCGATTTGAAGCCGACCAAATACATATCCTTCGGGAGTTCGAAAATATGCTTCGGCATGCTGGCCGCCAATTCACCGTCGTGTGCGGCCGGAAGGTCGATCGGTCCGAATGTCAGGGTGACCGTAGTGCCTTCAACCGTGACAGTGGTGGTGGTCTGTCCGTCCAATGTCGGAACGCCATGCGAATGGCTCTCACTTCCCAGTGCCGGGCCGGCCATGGCTGAGAACATCAGCATCAGCAATCCTACCGAGACCAATCGCTTCATCGTTCCTCCTGGTGTACTTGAGTGGCCACAAGCTACGGAGTCGACGCAGAGTTTGAATCTGGAGAAGGAGTCAGTCGTTTCAACAGATACTTACCCCCCCATTGCCTGGCAGGAATGTCTTTCCGATCACCGACGCGTGTATACCACCAGACGCCTCTTGCTTGCGTTCCATCCTCAGACAGGAGCACTTCAAACGCCCCCTCTCGGTCGTTTCCGGACTGGTGCCATGTCCCTTGCCACTTTTGGTCGGCAACCCCAGTGGTGGTGATCTTGCCATTTTGCCACGTATAAGTGCCGTTCCCGTCACGGTCAAGGGTGGCTTTATAAGACTTATCTTCTTCTTGGATATCCCATTCCCCGCTGAGATCGGGCCTTTGAGACAGCTGAGCGGCGCTGATCGGACCCGCGGCACCTTGAACGGACCCGGAACTGACCGCAGTGCTTCCGGTTCTTGCGGATTCGTGCCAGGCGACCAAGATCCATGTTCCATTCCGGCGCTCCAGAACACCGGTCTCACGAAGCGGAATGACGGTTCCGGCGGTTTTCTCGCCGGCTACATGGCGGATATAGTCCAGTTCCATTGCAAACCAGGCGGTGTCACCGCGAGTCCACACGGCGAGGTCGGTGATGGGAATTTCCAAGCGCTCGACCGAGTCGAACTCCAGTCGCATGTCGCGCGCAAAATCGGCCCACCCGACATACTTTCGGCCTCCGATCGTATAACTGATCATATCCGGATCGCGTGACATGAATCGTTCCATACCGGCCAGATCTTTGGCTGCATTGGCCTGCACGAGAGCCCGCAATACGTCTTCCGGAGTCGAAGGATCCTCTGATTTGGCGAAGGCTTGAAATACAAGAAGGAATATCACGGACCCGGCGAACAGGAGTCGACCCAACTGCATGCAGCGTTTACTCAACAGGAAAGGACCAGATGAAGGCAGCCTGACAACAAACGGTCGACGACCACCTGAAGGTCGGCAACGTTAGCGGATCAGGCTACAGGCGTCCCCCCTCGTTTGTCAATTCATTTCTCACGATGACGACCGAAACGTTGTCGTCGCCGCCCCGGCGGTTTGCCTCCTTCACCAGTGCCGAGCAGGCAGTCTCGGGCGAAGACTTAGTTCGAACGAGGGTATCCCGTATGTGGTCATCACTCATCATTTTTGTCAGTCCATCCGTGCACAAGAGAAGAAGATCCTCCGGTTGGAGCGCGTAGACCGAAATGTCTGGTTCCACTACTGTCTCGGTGCCCAGCGCCCGTGTGAGGACATGGCGAAGGGGATGCGCGAGCGCTTCTTCTTCCGAGAGTTGGCCTTCTGACACGGCGTCTTCTACGAATGAGTGATCGCGGGTGAGTCGAGTCAACCGGTCCCCTCGCAACAGATAGGCCCGACTATCACCGACATGGGTGATCGTGGCTTCCGATGTTGTTTGGACGATGGTGACGATGACGACGGTCGTGCCCATCCCGATGAATTCGGGACGCCTGAGGGCCTCATCGCGGATCGCTTGATTCGATGCTTGGATGGCCTGGCGTAGCGCGGTCGCGCGTTCGTCTCGTGCGAGGCGGGAGAACATGCCTGAATGGCGATCCTGCGCGAATTCGCGGGCCAGCGTGTCGACGGCCATCCGACTGGCGACGTCCCCCCCCACGCGCCCTCCCATTCCATCGGCGACGACCCAGACACCGAGATCATTCATGACCGTAAAGGCATCCTGGTTGGACCGCCGAACCCGACCCCGGTCGGTGATACCTGTTCCCTGCCAGGGCATAGCATTCGACCTCTGCGCAAAGATCATTATGCGAAAGGTGGTCGAGGTGTGTGGGGGTGATGGCGCTCCACCGGTGGACAATGGATCAGGCCAGCGGGTCCCAAATTGCGCGTGTCGGCCTCATTGTACTCAATCGGCCGATCGTGGGTGTCAGTTCGGCCTCGGCGCCGCTCATGTCGGAGCCTGACCGCATCCCATCCATCCAAGCCGTCGACCGGCGTAGGGACCCGCCACGGCGACGTCTCCCTGTGGAGGCGGCTCGCTACAGTTGCAGTCATTGAGGAGTTTTCGTTCGGGGCTGATGCCAGGAAGAGACTCGACGGCGGGAAGACATGCCAATGCGACACGCCCTGCACCCGGAGCTTTCGCTCTGTCAGTTCGCCGATGCCCTTGAACAAGATAAGGGTCGATTCAATCATTGCGAGCCTTAGCCGGGGATTCTAGCCTTGCTTTCGATGGAGAAACAAGATAAATTCCGCCTTATTATGACACAACAGTGACGCGGGACGATATCGTGGCGCGAGGCTCCGCATGTCACGCATGAAACGGAATCCAGATCGTGAGTGTTCCCAGCAGGCGAATCCTGATTTCAGTCGGCGGGGTGAGTCTCGAGGCCGAATTAAGAAGCAACAAGACGGCAGACGCTATTTTTGCGGCTTTGCCGATCGAGAGCGCCTGTAACACCTGGGGAGAAGAATTTTATTGCAAGATCCCCGGCGTCAAAGATCATCGGGAGACCGCCACGACCCAAGTGAAGGTCGGCGATGTGGCCTTTTGGGGAGCCGGTGAAGTGCTGGCGATTTTTTTTGGACGGACTCCGATGAGTATGGGCCCCGATCCAGTGCCGGCCGACCGGGTGAATGTTGTCGGGCGCATCATCGGGGATGCCACCAAGTTCCGCAACGTGATCAATCCGACCACTATCAAGGTTGAGAAGGTCTAAAGACCGAACGGCAGGATCTGAGCCGTGAAGTTGTCGAAAGCCCGGGTCGGTCGCTTAGCAGACACATTGATTTCACGCTTGCAGCAGTCCGGCCATCTTGACGTGGTGGGAGATAAGAAGGTCGTGATTGATGCCTTGGACCGGGCCATCAGTGAAGAATTGTCGGTGGAAGATCGGTTGAATGCCGAAGTTCGGGAACTGATGAAGCAGTATGATGTAGAAATCGAACGCGGGGGCGTGGATTACCAGAAAATGTTTACGATGATCAAGAACAAGCTGGTAAGAGAACGGGGGCTGATCCTGTGAGACGTCGGGTCCGTTTGGTCCGTTCAATCAGCTTTGCCAGTGAACGAAGCAAATGGTCAACACGGATAACACGGACGTGACGCTTCCATGTTGCTGAGTGATGACAAAGTCAGCCACCTCTCCCATGTGATCATGACCTCTCTCAAGAAGACTTCGGCGGCCCGTCTCAAAGGAGATGAAGAATTGGCGCTACGCGAGATCAAGCGGGTGTTGGCCGGCGAGCTGGCTGAAGAAGAAACCACTGATCGCACCGTTCGGGCGCGGTTGGCCTCCTACTCGCGTCGGCTGATCGAAGGAAGTCCGGAATGGGACGTCTTGTATCGGAAACTCTTTGAAGAGGAATTGCGCAAGCGGAACAAACTGTGAGGACCTTATGAAACGTACCGGTCTGTTGCTGATGATCATGGTGACGCTGCTTTGGGTACCCGGATGTTCGAGTGCGCCTAAGACCAAGCAGAGGTCGCCATTGCCGGTCAAGGCATCGGTTTCTCAAAACGTCACCCAACATAATGTACAGGGCACCGAGGCTTATCAGAACAAGCAATTCACGGAAGCCAGAACGCACTTCCAGCAGGTGGTTGTCGGTGCGCCGAATTCAGCCGAAGCGCACTACAACCTCGGCTTGGCGCTCTTCGCGCTCGGTGAAAACGATCGGGCCCGCGAGCAGTTCATCGAAGCGGCCAACCTGGCACCAGGGGATAAAGTGATTTGGGATTCTCCGGCGTTGCATCAGTATGGATCGCCTGAGTCCAATATTCCCAAACAGATGAAGGACCAGGCGTATAACAATCAGCGACCGACGTTCGGTGGCTCACCGAGACGGTGAGGCGAGAAGGAGCATCAACAAGATGGCTGCGGAGCTGAAGGTCGGCGACAAGGCCCCGGCATTTTCGCTCCCGAACCAGGCAGGGCAGAGCGTCACGCTGAAGAGCCTGAAAGGCATGTCGGTCGTGCTGTATTTCTACCCCAAGGATGATACACCGGGATGCACTAAGGAGGCGTGCGGATTTCGGGACTCGATGGCATCGCTAAAGAAGACCGGCGCGGTCGTTGTGGGGGTCAGTCTGGACGACGCTGACTCACACCGCAAGTTTGTCGACAAGTATGGGTTGCCGTTCTCCTTGCTCAGTGACGAAGAGGCCGTCGTGTCCAAAGCGTATGGTGTCTACAAGCAGAAGAACATGTACGGAAAGAAGTTTTGGGGAATTGAACGAAGCACGTTCGTGATTGATGGAGCAGGAACGATCACGGCGATCTTCCGCAAGGTCAAGGTGGATGGTCATGTGGACGAAGTGCTAGCGGCCTTGAACCGGCATGGATGACCGGGAGAGAACGTGGCGTGGGCTCCAGGCGGCTTCTCTTTCGATCATCACCGGAGTGGGGCATTTGTATCTTGGCGAAAAACGCGGGTATGCGCTGTTCGCTTGCGGCGCGGCGCTGTTTCTCATCTCTCGCCTGTTTTGGCCGCCCGCGGAATTGTTGTACATCAGTCTCATGATCTTTTCTGCGGTCGACGCGTATGGGATCGCCAAGCGCGGTCATGGCCTGTTCTGACCGCCCGCGCTCCTCGTGAATCGTTCATCGAGCAGGAGGTGTCGCGGTGCGCGATCGTTCACGACGCTCTTCGTCTCCTCTCAAGTCCCGGACGAATCTCATCCCCTTGATAACCGTCACGCCGCCCGGTTCCCAGGCCAAGGCCTGGGTCGCGCGAGATCAGCGCAGCCTTTCCCAGTCGGCAACCCGAATTTATCCGCTCGTCGTGCAAAAGGCGCGAGGGGCCATCGTTGAGGACGTGGACGGTAACCGGTATCTGGACTTCACGGCGGGGATCGCGGTGGTGTCGACGGGCCATGCACATCCGAAGGTGGTGGCGGCGATCCGGAAACAGGCGGCGCGCTTTCTTCACATGTCCGGAACGGATTTTTATTACCCTGCGCAAATCAAGCTGGCGGAGACCATCGGACGCATCACGCCGGGCAAGAAACCCAAGCGAGCCTTTTTCAGCAACTCGGGCGCAGAGGCGGTCGAAGCCGCCTTCAAGTTAGCGCGATACCGCACTCGCCGTCCGCTTATGATTGCGTTTCAAGGTGGGTTTCACGGGCGCACGATGGGGGCGCTGTCGCTGACGGGAAGCAAGGCCGTTCAACGCCGCCACTTCTCCCCGCTGGTCCCGGGCGTGACCCATGTACCATACGCGAATTGTTACCGCTGTCCGTACGGCCTGACCTACCCGTCGTGCAAAATGCACTGTGTCCAGGTCATCCGGGATGTGTATTTCAAGAGCACTGTTCCCCCCGAAGAAGTCGCTGCAATCGTCGTCGAGCCGATCCAAGGCGAAGGCGGTATCATCGTGCCGCCTCCCGAGTTCCACCCCATGCTGGCTTCCCTGGCAAAAGAGTTCGGCATTCTCTATGTCGTCGATGAGGTCCAGACGGGAATGGGCCGAACCGGGAAGATGTTCGCCAGTGAGCACTGGGGATTGCTGCCGGACATCATGGCCATCGGAAAAGGGATCGCCTCGGGTCTTCCTATGGGCGCGACGGTCGCGCTGGCCGACGTGATGGATTGGCCTGCCGGCTCACATGCCAATACCTTCGGGGGAAATCCCGTCGCGTGCGAAGCGGCCCTTGTCACGATCGAACTGCTGGAACAACGTCTGGTGAAAAATGCGGCCGTGGTGGGTCAATATCTCCTGAAGGCCTTGGACGAGATGAAGGCTCGCCACCGGCTCATCGGCGAGGTGCGCGGAAAGGGATTGATGATCGGAATCGAATGTGTTCGCGACCCTGACACCAAGGAAATGGCGATTCAGGAACGGAATGACGTGGTGCGGCGCTGCTTCCGGAAAGGATTGCTGTTGCTCGGGTGTGGGCAGAACGTGATCAGGATGGTGCCACCTTTGACCATTACGAAACGGGACGCGGACGTGGCGTTGGACATTTTGGACGGGGTGCTCAGTGATGTCGAAGGAAGGCGCCATTAAGCTGCGGCCGCGGCTCGCTGGCTTGATCGGCCTGGCATGCCTGACGCTGGGTGAGGCTCTTGCGGGAGAAAAGGTTGCGGGCACCCTGTCGGTGCGCGATGGGTTGACGATGCCCGGACGTCCGGTCATGATCGAGGCCACATTGGTTCAGGACACCCTTCTGAGGCAGGCCGGAATAGGCGGGGAGCTCGTCGAGTTTTTGGTGGGAGGAAAGAAAGCCGGCACCTCGATGACGGGCGGCGATGGGCGCGCGCGCCTGCAATACACCCCTCACATGCGTGGGAACCAGACGGTGACGGCGAAGCTTGCCGAAAGCAAGCGCGTGCAATCGCCGGAAGCCGCAGGCACGCTGTTCGTCTGGGAACGGCGGCGGCCAGTCTTGCTGGTCGAGTTTGCCGCGCTGACCGAACCCGCCAAGAATCCGGTCGTCGCAATCCCGCCGCTGGCCGGGAAATTGACCGGTCAGCCATCTCCCACTCCGCTTCCGGAGGCGGCGGATGAGCTGAAGCGGCTCGCCGATTTCTTTTTCAATGTGACCTACGTCTCGCGAACCGGTGTCGCCATGAGCACCACCGAAGCCCAGCGAGAGTGGCTGCGGCAACACAGCTTTCCTTCGGGGTTCCTGGTCGACATCAAACCGGACAAGGCGGCTCTTGGGACCGTGATTGAAGAGCTGCGTGATCAGGGTTGGGATAACCTGAAATCCGGGGTTGGGCGAACCAAGGACTTCGCCGATGTTCTGGTTGAGCATCGAATTATGGTAGTGATTGTCCCGGAACCGGAGCGGGGAGACCTGCCGAAAAAAGCCCAGGTTGCAAAGGGTTGGAAGGAGGTGAGAAAGAAGCTACAAGGCTAGAGGATGAGGGTATCCTGGGGAATCGCAAGGCTTTTGAAATTTGACCCCTTATTCCTTTAAGATGCGGTTGAACTTGCAGTGGTGATCACAATGTGACCAAGAGGCCTCAGTCGATGCGCGCGAAGACCAGTTTCCTCTGCCAGGCCTGCGGACATCAATCTCCCCGATGGCTTGGGCGTTGCCCCGATTGCGGAGGCTGGAATACGCTAAAGGAAGAACGCATCGTCGGGCCGGGCCGAGGCCGCCCTTCGGTCCTCAAACTGGCTTCGTCAACCGCCACTCCGATTGCCGAGATCAAGACGCTCGGGGAACATCGTCGTCGAACCGGGATCGGGGAATTTGACCGGGTTCTGGGGGGCGGCGTCATTCCTGGGTCCGTCGTGTTGGTCGGCGGCGATCCCGGAATCGGAAAGACCACTCTTCTCCTGCAGGCTCTCCCTAAGTTAGGGTCCGATAGAGACACCGTACTCTATGTGTCCGGTGAGGAATCGCCTCAGCAAATCAAGATGCGAGGTCAGCGGCTGGGCGTGTGTGACTCCGGGCTCTACATTTTGGCCGAAACGTCCTTGGAGGGCATCCTCAAGACAGTTCAAGAACTCCGACCGTCGGCTCTGGTCGTCGATTCCATTCAAACCGTGTACACAGACCAGATCACATCCGCCCCGGGCAGTATCAGCCAGGTGCAGGAGGTGGCCGGTCAGCTCATGGGGTTCGCCAAGCGAAGCGGTGTCCCGGTGTTTATCATTGGGCATGTGACTAAGGAAGGCGCTATTGCCGGTCCGCGTCTTCTCGAGCATATCGTCGATACGGTCCTCTATTTTGAGGGAGACAAGGGGCACAGCTATCGTCTCTTACGCGCGGTGAAAAACAGGTTCGGCTCAACCAATGAAATTGGCGTCTTTGAGATGAAGGACACTGGGCTCGAAGAGGTCGGCAATCCCTCAGAGCTGTTTTTGGCCGAGCGTCCGGCAAAAAGCACTGGCTCAGTTGTCGTCTCCAGCCTCGAAGGATCGAGGCCGATCCTGGTCGAGTTGCAGGCCTTGGTATCCCCGACGGGGTACTCTTTGCCGAAGCGCATGGCGAAGGGAGTCGAGAGCAACCGGGTCTCATTGCTGCTCGCGGTCATGGAAAAGCGGATGGGATTGCATCTGTCGGGTCAGGATGTGTACGTGAATGTCGTCGGCGGCATGCGGGTCGATGAGCCGGCGATTGACCTGGGTATTGTGAGCGCGGTGACGTCCAGTCTGCGCGAATGTCCTATCGACCACGGCACAGTGGTCCTGGGTGAAATGGGATTAGGGGGTGAAGTGCGCGCGATCAGTCAGGCGGAGCTTCGGGTGCGCGAAGCGGCGAAGATGGGATTCCGTCGATGCCTGCTGCCTCACCGCAACCTGTCGAAGTTGAATCTAGTGGAAGGCATCGAATTGATCGGCATCCGTGAGGTGGGAGAAGCGTTGGATGTGGTATTCGCCTAGCCAACGCGAAGGTAAAAAAGTGAGAGGAAAAACTATACAGCGCCGATGTGTTGCCTTTTTGCTTTGTACGGTTGTGCTCGGCGTGGTTGCAGGCTGCGCCGGCCAGTTTACCCGCTCCGAGGCGCTGCCGGAGGTGACATCCGAACAACTGATAGAGCTCCTGCGTGAACGGGAAGCCACTGTCCAGACGATGAAGGGACTGTTCAGAGCGCAGATCCAGGGCCCAGGGATTCCGATTGCTCAACGGGTAGAAGGCGCAGTGTATTATCGGCGCCAGGACGCGCTTCGGTTGCAAGGCTTCAATCGTCTTGGGGCGGAACTGTTTGAGTTCGTCCTGGGAGCGGAGGTCTATATGCTTCGGTTACCGGCGGGCCGGATCCTGACCGGGAGCCCCGCCGAGCTGGAACGGAACGGCAGTATTGCGCGACCGTTCAAGCTGAGTGTCTTGGCGATGAGCGGTGTGGTCGGCATTTCCGGGGTCACCAAAGAACAGCGGACCGTATTGTCAGTGGATGGGGATCGGTATCGCCTCGATGTGTTCGCCGGACCACGCGATCCGCCGGACCCGTCTAGTCCGTTCAGACGCCTCTGGTTTGATCGTCGCTCCCTACAGGTTGTGCAGGAAGAACGACTGACGGCGGCCGGTGACGTGGAGGCAACGGCCCTGTTTGATGACTATCGACCCGTGGGCTCGGTAGGGGATGGCTCTGTTTCAGTCGCAGCAACTTCGGAGACCACCAATCTCGTCAAGCCGTTTCGGATCACGGCACAAGATGGGCAGGGGCGAGGATTCATTTTCCTGACGTTTCATGAAATCGTGCCGAATGCCGCGATTAAGCCCGAGGAACTCAGGCTGACAGGATGGAATGAGCAGCACAGTGGGATGGTTCCCATGATCGCGCATGACCAGTTGGGTGGTGGGTTTGTTGAGTGATGAGGAAAACCGTGAAGCTCCTGGCGGTTGAAACGGCCACAACACGCCTGAGCGTGGCCTTGTTGGATGGAAAGAAGGCCGTGGCCAAGGTCAATAAGGAAGCCGAAGGACAGCATGCCAAGCATCTCATTCCGGCGATTGATCACGTCCTGCGCGCGAGCGGGCTCACGCTTCTGGAACTTCAGGGGTTGGCAGTCTCGATCGGCCCGGGCTCGTTCACGGGGCTTCGGGTCGGGCTCGCGACTGTGATGGCGTTCCGAATGGTGACCGGGCTTCCCCTCGCGGCGGTCCCGACCTTGGAAGCGCTGGCGTGGAATCTGCGTGGCACGGATCGGCTGGTCTGTCCGGTTCTCAAAGCTCGAAGCGGGGAAGTCTATTGGGCCCTCTATCGGTGGATCGAACCTGAAACGCTCACCTCTGTCGGTGAGGAACGGGTGGGCACTCTGGAAACGATGGCGCAGTCTCTCAGTGGTTCCGCTATCGTCTTCGGGGAGGGATGGGAGGCGAACCGGGACGCCCTCCGCCGGATTTTCGAGAAGAGACAATTGCAGGTCGAGGAAGCGCCGTTGAAGGCTAATACCGCATCCGCCATAAGTGTGGGGTTAGCCGGAGGTGACCGCCTTGCTCGAGGCGAGACCGCAGGCCAGGGCATTTCCCCTCGCTATGTCCAACGGGCGGAGGCGGAGCTGATGATGGAGCGTCGAGCGGCCGGAACTCGAACGTCGTGAGTGTCAGTCCAAAAAGAGAGCAAGCCGGACATGTCCTCATCGAGGTGGCGACCAATCTGGACTTGGAGAGGGTGTTGGAGATCGAGCATGAATCCTTTTCGGCTCCTTGGACACGCAAGATGTTCGAAGTAGAATTAGGAGAGAACCCATTCGGATACCTCTTTACGGCTCGGATCACGGGAGAAAATGATACCGAGTCGGTAAGAGGCTACGTGTGTTTTTGGGTCGTCTTCGAGGAATTCCGGCTGATGAACCTTGCCGTGGCTCGTTCGGCTCGTCGGCAGGGCATCGGGAGAGAATTACTGCGAAGCGCCTTGACGCTGGGCCGGCTGGAAGGCGCAACGCGAGCCCTGCTGGAGGTACGCGCGTCGAATGCAGCGGCCCTCCAACTGTATGAACAAACCGGATTTCGTCGAACGGCCGCAAGAGAGAAGTACTATACGAACCCCGTTGAGGACGCGGTGTTGATGGAAATGAACCCGTTAGTCGGAGGGTAGGAGGAGTTCGAGCTGATGGGGAGGCACCCGGGCTCTGTCCCTTGCGTGCTTCCTAAACCAGGAGGTGACACATGGTGAGTGAAGATCGGATTGCGGATCAGCTGCGCGCCTCGAACACGGAGTTCCGACAATTGGAGGAATCCCACCATCGGCTGGATGTCGAATTGAGCGAGCTGCAAAAGCGGCACGTGCTCACCCCACAGGAAGAGATGCTGAAGAAACAAATTCAAAAGGAAAAATTAGCCATGAAAGACAAAATGGCTGAATTTATCCGTCTCTATCGCCAAGAGGCTCCGTCCCACTAGTGTGATGACACCAATGTCTGCGATTCTCCCCCCCCTGGCTCAACATTTAGCCGCAATCAAACGGCGCCTCATCATCATGGTGGTGACGATGCTGGCCGCTTTTGTGTTCACCTTTAGTTATGCGCCCGCCCTGATCGATTGGCTCAAACGTCCGTTCACCGACGATCTGATCTTCTACGGGCCGACCGAGGCGCTCTTTGCGTCGATCAAGGTCTCCTTGTTGGCCGGGGTCGTCTTAAGCTTACCTGTGATCCTCTACCAGTGCTGGAAATTCATTGAGCCCGCGCTGCTTCCCCGGGAGCAGCGCTGGGCCATTCCTCTCTTCTGCTTGGCGGTAACGTTTTTCGGCTTGGGTCTGGTGTTTTGTAACCTAATTATCCTGCCACTGGTTATTCAGTTCTTTGTCGACTTCGGGATGGACAGGGAGCTGACGCCGCAACTCGCGGTCGGGACCTATATTGATTTCAATGTGAAGTTCTTGCTGATTTTCGGATTTGCATTTGAGCTGCCGCTTGTGCTGACGTTACTCTCCAGGGTCGGTATGATCACGCCGGCCGTGTTGGCGCGGTATCGTAAGCATGCCGTGATGCTGGCGCTCATTGTCTCGGCCATCGTGACGCCTGATGCGACCCTGTTCACGATGTTGTTGATGGCCGTGCCGCTGATGGTCCTCTACGAACTGGGTATTGTAGGAGCGAAGCTCTTCGGCCATCGCAACGTCACCGGTGAGTCTGATGGGAGCGAGAAGAGGCCGATACCGGTGGGCACGGCCGGCCAACGAGTACGCTGATGTGACGTTCAAAGGCAAAAATTAAAGGCAAAAGTAAATGTTCGGAAGGATGAAAAATACAGGCGTCGTCGAGCCATTGATGGCAAGTGGGTTATCTCGCTTCACTATTACCTCATACATTTTTTGCTTTTGCCTTTTTACTTTCTACTTGCTGAGTCCTTTAGGTCCCGCAGAGGCCCAGCAAGCCGCCCCCAGCATTCAGGCTTTGACCACGGCCGGAACGCAGACCGTGTACGCCGGCTCCTTCGGCAAGGGTGTGTTTCGCAGTGAAGATCGCGGGCAGTCCTGGGCTGCCGCCAATATCGGCCTCAGTGATCCGTTCATCTTGTGCTTGGCGACAACACACGACGGAACCGTGTACGCCGGGACATTTCGGGGAGGGGTATTCCGGACCCGGGACCATGGGAAGAGCTGGCAGCCCGTCAATACCGGGTTGAAGCGTCTTGAAATCAAATCATTGCTGATTCAGCACGGGATCATTTACGCAGGGACGGGTGATGGTCTCTATCGTCTTCCTGAGGGCACCAACGAATGGTCGGTGGTGACCAAGGGGTTGGATGAAACGCTCGTTCATGCGATCGCCATGGCTTCAGACCGAACCCTGTACGTGGGGACGTCCGGCAAAGGTCTCTTGCGTTATAAACCCGGCGCGACATCCAAGGATTCGGAGTGGCGCCGTCTCTCGCACGGGCTGATCGATCATGAAGGGCTCGTTGAGAATTTTATTCGCGTCTTGACGATTGATAAGGAACAGGCCCTGTATGCCGGCACCTTCGACGGGGGAGTGTTTCGGAGCGGAGATGGGGGCATGACGTGGAAGCCGATCAGCCGGGCCCTGCCCAACGATTCCATCCGAGGCATAATTACCAATGAGAAAGGGTTGTTTGTGGCGACCGGCAGGGGTGTGTTTCGAAGCCAAAACCAGGGTGGGATGTGGATGCCGATCAACAAGGGGCTGACCGAATTATCCATCCAGGCGCTCATCGTGGCCGGTGATGGGGCCCTCTATGCCGGCACGAGCTCCGGGGCGTTCAGGAGCGATGACGACGGCAAAAACTGGATCGGCATCAGCGAGGGTCTCCAAGCCGGCGGACCGTAACAACTGACGGGCGGAGGATCAGCACTCCCGTCCTCAAGTGCTGAAGGCCTATCGGTGCATCCATCCGCAACGTTCCGATTCAAGAGGTGTTGCTATGTCGCAAACGGGGAATGAACCGCGTGCCACGATCAAAATTACGATGAAGGGAGAGCCGCTGGGAGAGATCGTGTTGGGATTCTATCCGGACGTGGCTCCCAACCACGTACAGAACTTCATGAAATTGGCCAAGGAGAAGTTTTATGACGGCTGTACCTTTCATCGGGTCATCCCGGGATTCATGATCCAGGGCGGTGACCCGAACAGTAGGAAGCCGGACCGCTCCACTCACGGTATGGGTGGACCCGGCTACCACGTTCAAGCGGAATTCAACAGCAAACCGCATAGGCGGGGAGTCCTGTCTATGGCCCGGTCGAACGATCCCAATAGCGCCGGGTCGCAGTTCTTTATCTGCGCGGCCGACTCGCACTTTCTAGATTGGAAGTACACCGCCTTCGGCGAGGTGATCAGCGGGATGGAGGTGGTTGACAAGATCGTCAACGTCAAGCGAGACGGGCGCGACAATCCGCTGGAACGCGTCGAGATGACGGTCGCGGTGACGGAGAAGTGAGCGTGAGAGGTGCAGGTTGAGAGAAGACCGCCGGCTCCCTTACTTAGCCTTAACCTCGACCCTCTTACTGCTCGCCGGTTGCGAAATTCCCCATGTCCCCTCACGAGTCGTCTACGAAGACCCCATCAATTTTGTTCGGTTGGAACGCGATGCCGCCGTACTTGACGAATTTCCGGAGAGCAAACACAGCCATCCCTTCACGATCGGTGGAGAAGAGGTGGCCGATCTGCTGCGTGGGTTCAGCGTTCGCGAGCATCGCAACGCCGTCCAGCGGATGATTTTCGGGGAGGCTCCTCGCGAACCTGTCTTTCGTGAAGAGGAAGTTCGCCTACTGGCCGACAAGCTCGCCGAAGCCCTGTCGCAGGCAAGACCGAATGAGCGCGTGACCTTTTATCTCAGTCTTCCCCAGACGTCGATCAAGCGGCAAATTACCTCCGGTGGTCTGTACGTGCGGGAACGCCATCTTCACTTCATCCTCGGCAATTTTCGGGTTATCTACGGTATTCCGGCATACGGGATGGTTTACGATCGACGATATCCGATGATGCCGACTTCGGCGAAAGGCTTCGACATCTTCTTTGAACCGGCCCGCGCCCTGGTCCCGCAGCAGGTCCGGTTTTGGAATAGACTGCTGGGGCAGGAAAAAGATGAAATCGTGATCGACCTGCTCAACCTGGGTCCGACGGGGCCGGTCGCCTCAGGCTCTCAAGGACCGGGGGCCTCGATCCCGGTCAGGGGAAGAGCTGCTGCATAGGCAAGAGTGACCTCCGCGATCTTGTAGTCGTACTGCGCTTCGGCCAGTCGAGTTTGCGCCGCCCACACTGCGACTTCCGACTGTGTGACCTCCACCACGGATCCCAATCCAAGTTTGTACCGCTGCCGCGCGAGCTGAAGCGCTTCCTGTGCGGTCTTGACCTGTTCCTGCGCCAACTTGATCTGCTCAGCAAGAGTAACGGTCTCAAGGTAGGACGTTGTCACCTGTTGGGTGAGAGCCTGTTCAATATTGGCGCTCCCTGCCTGGGCGGCGGTTTGTTGTGCGGCGGCCTCTCGCACCTGGTTTTCAATCATAAATCCGGTGAAGAGCGGCATCGACACGAATGCCCCGGCGGTCCACCATCCGCCGGTGGGAAGATCGCGACTGGTATCGAAGGTCTCATAGTTTCCCCCACTGGCCAGGGCCGAGATGGTCGGCAGGTGCTGTCGCTTCATGGCCCTCACCCGAGCCTCGGCGGAGGCAATCTGTTCCTTGGCTTTCCGAAGCTCTGGGTGCGCCAGGCTTTCGGTGATCAAGGTCTCCAGGGACCGTTGTGGTCGCACCTCCACCGAAAGATCCTCCAGTACATAGTCATCGGCTCCGGCGATCCCCATGACCCGGTTCAAGTCGGCGAAGCTGGCTTTCAAGTCGTTTCTGGCTTTGACGAGCAAGGATTCCGCATTGGTCAACTCGACTTGCACCAGATCCAGATCCAATTTGGACTTGAGCTGCTGGCGGAAGAGGGCCTCGATCTGGCCCTTGATCACACCTCGCTCCCGTACCGTCTGCTCGGCTATTTCCACGAGCCTTCGTCGTTTCAAGCTGCTGAAATAGGTGCGCTGCACATTCAATGCGACGAGGGCGCGCCGGGCCTGAATATCCTGCTCCTGCGCCTGTTCAGCGAGTTGGGACGATTCCACGAGGTTACGCGTGAACCCGAAATCATACAGCCGCTGATTGGCGATCACTCCCGCGCTGTAGGCGCTGAGATTCGATTGGAGGAGGCCGCCGCCGATCAGAAAACGGGGATTGATGCGACCCGAGCCCGCGGCGGTGTCGACATTGGCATAGAGCTGTGGGTAGTAGAGTGACTTGGTCTGCTGAGTTCTTGCCGTGGCTGCCTTCATGCTGGCCGAGGCTTCCTGCAGAATGGGATGTTTCTGAAGCGCGACGTCAAGCGCTTGTCTCATCGCCAAGAAACTGCCGTGAATGGCGGGTTCGAACGCCGGCTTGCTAGTCTCTGCTCGGACGGAGCCTTGAGGCCAGAAGCAGAGCGTCAGGAAGAGGGTCATGACCAATGCTGTTGTCGTGCGAGTTTGTCGGCGCATCGGCGTTCTCCTTACCGAAGTTGCACCGCTGCCGTGCTGGCCAGCAGGTTATGGAGTTGTGGGACGACTGGCTTCCATGATCCGAGTTGTTTCGAGGACTACTACAGTCTGCCGGGCACTCCTTCAGTGATTTCGATCGGGGATTGTCGGCACGCTCTTGGACTCTTCCTGATAGAGATTTGAGAACACCATAATCAGCAATCACACTTTCTCATTATGGATGGGCCCAGCTTGCCATCTAGGCGGAGGGCTAGACCGCCTGCAGGCAAGGGAGGACAAACACTCGCAAAGGAATCTTCGCTCCATAGAGTTCCTGCCCTCGTTGGTCACGAAACGTTTTCAATCCTTCCACGACACGATCTGCATGATCCTCCGGCAAGGCTGTAAGGATCATGCTGTTGACCCCTGGCCCGGCAAAAGAGTGAAAGGCATCACCGGTCTCGCCGGTGCCACCCACCTTGTGTAGCTCGGTGAAGCCCTTCACGTTCTGCTCATTCAGCAGGGCAACAATCTCTTCCTCAAGGGATTCGCGAAATACGATCAGCAGCATCTTCATGAATGCTCTCCCTTCAGGCCAAAGTCCTACCAGCCTGCTTTGTCGGCGGCTCGAACTTCTTGAGGCGACAGCCAGGCATCAGTCACACCGTCAGAGCGCTTAGCGAACGCGCATGGTTTGATGCACCGTTGAGGCGATTATCTCCGTGAGTCGAATTTCTGCACAGACGGAGTGCCCTCAGGGAGGTTATAAGGCGCGGCGCGGACCGCTGTCCCGTCAGAGAGCTGGGTCTTTCCGACCACCACCACGTCTTCCGTCCCGGTGAGACCCTGGACAACCTCGAGCCAGCGGCCGTCGCTCACACCGGTTTGGATCTTCCGTTGAGCCGCCTTTCCTTGGTCGGCAACAAACACCATTTTGCTGTTCCCCTGCGTGATCAGCGCGCCGGCAGGAATGACCAAGGCATCCGTGTGTTTACGCAGTTCAAGCGTCAGTTCACCGAAGGTCCCGGGCTGCAGGGCTTGATCGGGATTCGGCAAATCCACTTCAATGAGGAGGCTGCGGGTAGAGGGGTCTAAAGCGAATGTCGTTCGGGTCACGGAGCCGCGGAATGGCCGGCCGGGTAATTCCTTCACCGTCAACACAGCCGGCGTGCCGACTTTGGCCCAAGGCGTATCTTCCTGCGGCACGTTGGCATAGACCCTCACGGTTTCGAGGTCCATGATGGTGAAGAGCGGAATCGCGCCGGCAGATGAAGTCATCGCCACCTGGATGAGCGCGCCGGGATCGACAAATCGAGCGGTGATGGTCCCCGAATAGGGCGCCCGAACTTTGGTGTAATCGCGGAGGGCCATGCGCTGCTCCATCAAATGCCGAGCCCCCTCGAACGCAGCTTCCGCCATGTCCACATCCTGCTTGGCGATGACATCGGGCGTTTGTTTCCACACATTGGCGAGCCGCTCGTACGTGATCTTCTTGATCTTGTAGTCGGCAACCGCCTGCTGGTACTGCTCCTCCACCTCAGGCGCATCGATAACCGCGAGAACTTGATCTTTCTTGACGCGATCACCTTTATCTGGCCCGATCCATTTCAGGTAGCCCGACACCTTGGCATAGAGCGTTGTTTGATAGAGCGGCGCGACGTTTGCGGGAAGAGAAATTGAGTAGACCACGTCGCGGCGAGTTGGTTTGACGACCTGAACGTCGACGACGTGGGAACTGGCCTGCTTCTCTGATGGAAGAGACTGTCCGCCTCCGGCCGATTGATCATCACCTGCGGGAACGCCTTCGCTTCGTTGGAGCAGCAGGGCGCCGACTCCCAGCAGTACTACAGAGCCAATGGCCATGATGACCAGCAGCCGCCATCGTGCGATTCCTCGGCTCGCAGAGTTGGAGGGCATAGGTGTCATCAGCGGACCATCATTCGCTTGCATGCGATTCCGCACGACGGGAATGCGGGGACTCGCGCGCCAGAATGATGCTGTGGAGCACTGGCACAACGAGCAGCGTCATGATCGTGGAGACGAATAAGCCTCCCACGACAGCCCTGGCCAACGGTACCATGGTTTCGTTGCCTTCTCCAAACCCCAAGGACAATGGCAGGAGTCCGAGAATGGTGGCGAGCGCCGTCATGATGATCGGTCGGAGCCTTCGCCGGCCCGCCTCGATCACCGCTTGCTCGGGAAGCAGGCCTGATCGGGCCATGCGATTGGCGAAGTCGACCAGGAGAATGCTGTTGGAGACGACGATGCCCATCATCATCAAGGTGCCGATCATGGATTCGACATTCGCCGAGGTGCCGGTCAGGTACAGCATGAGGACCGTCCCGATCCAACCGAGCGGAACGGCCAAGAGGATGATCACCGGATCGATCAGCGAGCGAAACAGCCCGACCATGACCAGATAAATCAGGACCACCGCAAGCGGCAGGGCCAGGGCAAAATTCTGGAACGCGGCACGCATGTTGGCCACCTCGCCCTTCAGAGTGATCACGACATCTTTGGGAGGTGTCACCGTCTTCAGGACGTCTTCGATCTGGCCGGCGACGCGGCCGAGGTCATTGCCGACGGGAGTTATTAGCACGTCGATGAGGCGAGACAGATCATAATGATCCACCGAGTCGGGGCCGGTCTTATGGACCAACGTCGCGACATCGCGGAGCCGAACCTCCGGACCGCGCGCGTCCTCGGCGCCGAAGAAGCGAGGTCCTACATTCGAGGTCCGACCGGCGAACGGGGTGTTCTCAAGGGCCAAGCTAGCTCCAGTCATCCCCGGCGTCACGATACTGGCGGTGGGCAAGAGCGGCACGCGCGCGCCGACAAGAGGAATGTTGAGAAGGTCCTCGGTCTTCTCGAGAGATTGTTCGGGATATTGGGCCAGCAGGTAGTAGCCGTTGGCGGTTTTCGGATCCAGCCAGTAGTTGGGACTCAACGCAATGTTCGAACTCAGTCCCGTGATCACGTCCACAATGACTCCGTCCTGAGTAATACCGTAGTAGGCCGCCTTCCCACGATCGACATTCACGTGGAGTTCCGGGTAATTCTTGCCCTGCTTGATCCGCACGTCGGTCGTGTCGGGAATCTGAGCGACGCGATCGCGAATTTGCTCGGCCACGGGTCTGATCAATTCCAGCCGAGGCCCTCTCACTTGAATATCGACGGGTGCACGCAAGCCGAAATTCAAGACGTCGCTCACAATGCCGCCCGTCTGAAATGCCACGTCGATCCCGGGCAATTCTTTCCGCAATCGTTCCCGAAGTTGGGCAATGTAGTCGTCCGAATGACCCCGGTGTCCGGTGATCAGGTTCACCAGGACAAAGGCGGTGTGTGGGCCGGTGTTTGGCGCAAAGCGGCCCGCGTCGCCGTAATAGAGTCCGACGTTGGCGACGACCTCGTCGAGATCGCTCTTCGGGACGACGTGGCGAACGAGCTTCTCGATTTCGCCGACGATCGCGCTGGTCTTCTCGATCCGGGTGCCCTCCGGGGCCGTCACCAGCATCGTAAAGTTTCCGGCATCGATCTTCGGAAAGAATTCGGTGTGCAGACGGGGAACAAGGACGATTCCCACCGCAACCAGCACCGCGAGCGCACCGGCGATGACCAGCGGCTTATACCGAAGGCCGAAGCGAAGGAGGCGTTCGTAGAGGTTCAGGAGGATCGCGAACCACCCTTCATCTGCTCGACCCTGCTCGCCGGTCCCATGGCCTCCACTGTAGAGCCGAGCAAGTACAACTGGAGTGACGGACATGGACACGGCATAGTCGGCCAACATGGCAAAGGCCACGGTCATGGCTAGCGGAACGAAGAGAAATTTGATGATCCCGGTGAAAAAGATGATCGGTAGATAGACAATCAGGATGCAGATCGTCGCGACCAGAATGGGAAGAGTGAGCTCCGTGGCGCTGTCCTCGGCAGCCGACCGGCCGTCCTTTCCCATTTCCAAATGGCGGTGCAGGTTCTCCTGGACGACGATGTTGTTGTCCAGAAGCGTCCCGATCACGAGGGCCAGCCCCCCAGCGTCATGATATTGACGCTCTGGCCGAAGAGGTACAAGAGCACCAGCGCGGACGTCAATGACAGAGGGATCGCGAGGCTCACCACCAGCGCGGCCTTGATGCTGCGCAGAAAAAGAAAGATCATCAAACCGGCCAGAACGGCGCCCAACAGACCTTCCTTCTGAAGATTCGAAATGGCTTCCCGGATATACAAGGATTGGTCATAGATGAATTTGACGGAGGCCCCGGCGGGGATTTCCGTCAACTTCGGAATTCTCGACCGAACGCCATCGGCCACATTGAGCGTATTGGCGCCCTCCTGTTTGGTCACGGGAATATAGACCGACTCGCGTCCGTCCACGCGTACAATGGACGTCTGGATGGCGGCCGAATCGGCCGCCGTGCCGATATCTCGGACCAGCACCGGCGTTCCGTTCACGACCTTGATCGGGATATCGTTGATCTGATCCACCACGCTGATGAGGCTGTTCGAGTAGACGTAGTAGTTGAGGTCGCCCACCTTGACGTCCCCGGCCGGCAGGATCGCATTCTGGGCGTTGATGGCCTTCACGACCTCAGAGGGAGAGATGCCGCGCGCCAGCATTTCCTGCTGATCCATGAAGATCGTGATCTGGCGCACCTTACCGCCCAGCACAGGAGGGGTCGAGATCCCCGGAATCGAGGCCATTTGTGGGCGCACGGTGAAGTAGGCGAGGTCGCGCATCTCCTTTTCGCTGAGCGTTTCGCTGCTGACGGTCAACAGACCGATGGGCAGACTGGCCACCCCAAACTTGTAGACGGAAGGCGGAAAGACACCGGTCGGGAGCAGACGAATGATGCTATAGGCGAGGCTGGTCAACTCGGACTGTGCGGCATCGATGCCGTATTCCGGTTGGAAAAAGACCTTGATGTAGCTGATCCCGGCCAATGACTGGGATTCGATGTGCTCAATGTAGCTCGCCTGCAAGAATTGCTGCTCGAAGCGCAGGGTGATCGCGCCTTCCATTTCGGACGGGCTGAGGCCTCGGTAGAATGTGGACACAAGGATGACCGGAATATTGATGTCCGGAAAGATGTCCACCTTCATCTTCTCGTAGGACACGGCGCCCAAAATGACAACGATGAGGCAGATCGCCAAGACGGCATACGGATTTTTCAATGCCGATCTGGTCAGCATCGGTCCGAGGTCCTATTCCAATTCAACCAGAACTGACAGAGAGCGCCGGCCAGTATGACAAGTTGGGAAAAGGTAGGGGGCTTCACGACGTACCCATTCGCCCCCGCTGCGTATGACGCTTCAACGTCCTGGGGATCATCGGATGTGGTCAACATCACGATCGGAAGGCCGGCAAGGAGGCGATTTGCGCGGAGTCGTCGCACGAGATCGATCCCATTGCCGTTCGTCAGCTTGACGTCGATCAGGACCAGGCTCGGAAGTCCCGTGGGGCAGGTGACCGCCTGGTGTTCGAGAAAGGCGAGCGCGGATTCTATCTCGCGCTCAACACGCGTCACCTTATCCAGGCCGTGGCTGGCGATCGCCTGGCCCAGCAACTCGCTCTGAGCCGGGCTGTCCTCGACCAGGAGAATCCGTGTGGAAGCGTCTGATGCCTGCCCATTCATGTTGCTCGGTTCCCTCGCTGGGATCTTGAGCAATTCGAATACCAGGGACGCTAGATGGCTGGAGGAGTGGATGGTCAGGAAATTCCTCAGAAAGCGGGTCCCCTGCCAAGCCAAACGTGATTCGCGACCGTACGAAAGCTGGGAATCTTGCCATGGGGGCTCTGGAGTTTTTCCAGAGCGTCATCACTCGGGAACGTCGTACTTCTTCAACTTGCTGAGGAGCGTCTTATAGTCGATGCCCAAGGTACGAGCCGTCTGGGTCTTGTTTCCGTCATGCGCGTGCAGGACTCGTAAGATGTGTCCTCTCTCGGCCTCCTCTAAGGAGCCCATGACCTCCGGCGGCAATGTTTTCTTGACCGTGCCCTGCGGCAGCATGGCGCTCAGCTCCTCCGCATCGATCGACTCCGGCCTTCCGTCTCCGGAAAGGAGGACCACCCGCTCGATGACGTTTCGCAGTTCCCGCACGTTCCCGGGCCACGGATAGCGAGTCAGTTCCTCAAGAGAAGCCCGGAGAATGCACGAGCAGGTCTGCCGGGCGGCTGAAGGGCCTGCAGGAAATGTTCGGCGAGCGGGCGGATATCTTCCGGTCGCTCCCGCAGGGGCGGCACATGCAAGGCGACGGTGTTGATGCGATACAAGAGGTCGTCGCGGAATCGCCCGGCAAGAACCAAGTCTTGTAGGTCGCGGTTGCTGGCTGAAACGAAACGGACGTTCGCCTGCAACGTCCGCGTTCCACCCACCTGTCGGTATTCACTCCGGTCGAGCACGCGCAGCAAGCTGACCTGCATCGCGCCGCTCATTTCACTGATCTCGTCAAGAAACAGCGTCCCACCCTCCGCTGCAGCCAGCAAACCGCTTCTACTCACGGTTGCGCCGGTGAAGGCACCCTTCTCGTAGCCGAACAGCTCGCTCTCCAGCAATTCTCCTCGGATGGCGCCACAATTCACGGCGAGAAACGGCTGACTCCCACGGGGGCTGGCCGCATGCAGGGCCCGAGCGACGACCTCCTTCCCTGAGCCGGTTTCGCCCTGAATGAGGACGGGAGCGTTGGAAGGCGCAATCCTGTTTACCGTTTCCATCAGCTTTCGCCACACCGCGCTGGTTCCCGGCACAAAGTCAATTCTCCGAGAAATGCCGCTGAATCTGAGCGCAAGGTTCTCCTGTCGGAGAGCCCGCACCTTGATGAGCCGTTCAAGCGCCGCCGAGACTTGCGAGCCGTCGAAGGGCGTGTCCTTCACCAGAAAATCCGAAGCGCCGGCACGCATGGCTTCGACAGCCCCCTGAACCTCCCCGTGCCCCGTCAGCATGATGACATCCACATCAGGCTGATGGTCGCGAACCCACCGCAACACTTCGCGGCCCTCCACGCCGGGCATACGTAGGTCGGTGATCACACAGTCGAAGGAAGTCTGCGCCAACTTGTCCAACCCGTCCTTTCCTCCGGAAGCCAGCGTGACTTCGCATCCTTCTCTCCGGAGGGTCTCCTCCAGCACGATGCGGATGAATTCTTCGTCGTCAATGACCAGAATGCGCATGGCGCGGAAGGCTGTCATCGTCGTGTTACCGGGGTCTGTCGGGACCGACGTGTAGATCTCTGGAGTCCGGGAACGCCAGGTAAAACGTACTGCCTTTGCCGGGGGAGGAGTCGGCCCAGGCACGGCCGCCATGCTTGTCCATGACGAGTTTGACGATCGCCAGTCCTATGCCGGTGCCCTCATACTGATCCGAAGCATGAAGGCGTTCGAATAGCCCGAAAAGTTTGCCGGCGTCTTTCGGATCAAAGCCAACGCCGTTGTCCCGAACCCACAGCACGCATTCTCCTTGCCCTCTAGCGCCGCCGATCGTGATGTCACTCGACTCGGAGTGTGAAGAAAATTTCACGGCGTTATCAATGAGGTTCGCGATGGCTTGCTCGATGCTGGTCGGCTCTCCCCAGACCTGGAGCAAGGGAAGCTCAATCGCCATCCGAACCTGGCTACCCGATGGGCTCATCTGTCGGGTGCGAACAATATGCTCCACCAGCGTCCGCAGATTGACATGCGACTTGGGCAAGGATTGTTGGTCGATACGCGAGTAACGGAGCAGCGCGTCGATCAATATGGTCATGCGCAAGGCGGCCTGGCGAATCATGGCGAGGTAATGTCCGGCGGTCGGATCGAACGCCGCGGTATGCTTTCGTTCGATCAATGAGGCGAACCCCTCGATCTCGCGCAACGGTCCTTTCAGGTCATGAGCAACGGAATAACTGAACGCCTCTTGGTCGCGGGTTTTCCGTTCCAATGCGGCGGTTCGGTCCCGAAGCGTCGCGAGCATCGATGCGAGCGAGGTCGATAACTCACCCACTTCGTCCTTGGATGACCACACGTCGAAACCAGCTTGCAACTCCCCTTGGGCGACACGATCGGACGCTTGAGCCAGTCGGCGGAGAGGCGATGCGATCTGAGTGCTGACGACACGGTAGGTCGCGGCGATGACGACGCCCAAAAGCATCACCAGGGCGAGAATCACGAATCTCGCCTGGCGAAGAAGCAGGTTGCCTTCGACTTTCATCTCAGTGTCGATCTTGGTATGCACCTCAATGAGCCGAGAGAGCGCCTCGGTAAGTTGCTGTGACACAGCGACAGTTGCTGTCGAGGAGTGGAGTTCGTTCTGTGCGAGTCCTGTCTTGCAGCAAGGTTCTCAGAGTCTCCCGCCGTGATGACATCTCACGCACGAGCGACGAGATGTTTTCGAGCACGCGGTCTTCCTGATCCGCGAGTCCAACTTGACCGTGCTTGGTCAGCATGCCGAACAGAATCGGATGAGTGCGGGCGGCGTGGTTCGAGCGATACATGTCGAGTCCGTGACGAACGCGCGCCTCGACTTCTTCAAGTTGTTTGAACGCCTGTGCGATCCCGGCCTGCTCGCGCGCATGCTCCAGACGGTTGAGCAAGAGAATGCTCTGAAAGACATCCCGGCGCATATCGGCGGCCGTCACGACGGCAGGAATCGTAATCCGACTGTGGCGGTCAACATAGCTGTTGATGCGCGCCAGGTAAAAGAGGATAGCCCCGAGACTCACGCCAAGCAGCAGCAGAATGATCCCGAACGAGGCGAGGAATTTGTGTCCGAGCGTCAGGCGGCGGAACCACGCCAGCAGAGTATCGAGCATGGCGTACCCTATCATAGGTACGGCGCTGAAATCCTCGCGCAGTCTTGTGAACCAGGACCTCTCGATAGAAAGAACTGACATAATACAGGACACTTTGTAATTTACTAGGCGAAGTGTGTCAACTGCCTGAAAGCCTTAGGCATAAGACATAATGCTTGACATAAAGTCTAGCATTCTGATACCTCCATCGACCATGGGCGAGAAAAATAAAGCCGAACCGGCGAGCAATATTCAGAACCGTCTGCGAGAACGGCGGACGGCTAAGGGCTTGTCGCAGGGTGATGTTGGGCGCATGGCGGGGATTACGCGTCAGGCGGTGTATGCAATTGAGAACCATCAGTATTTGCCCACCACGGCCGTTGCGTTGCGATTGGCGGCCGTGCTGGGCTGCCGAGTGGAAGACCTCTTCAGCTTGATCTCGATCGGCGAGGTGCTCGAAGGCGAATTGATCACCGGCCATCCGGTTACTCCTCGCACGAGGGTGAAGATTGCCCATGTAGGCAAGCGATGGCTGGTGCGTCCGGTCTCAGAACTTGGCGGCGTGCTGAATTTTACGATTCCGGCGGATGGACTCATCATGGGGTCCACGTCCTCAAAGAAGACCGGTGCGCTCGATCACGTGCGCGTCGAACTGCTTCGAGATCGGCGGCTGATCGAGGAAGAGATTATGGTGGCCGGATGCGATCCGGCCATATTTCTGGCCGGAGAGCATCTGAGGCGCCGGCAGGAAAAAGGCGGTGTGATCGGCTGGACGATGGGAAGCGGGGCGGCGATCGAGGCGCTCAATCGCGGCGAAGTGCATGTGGCGGGCCTGCATGTCGTTGATGCGAAGTCCGGCGAGTCGAATTTGCCGTATTTGCGACGGCATCTGAAGGGCAGGGACCATACGGTGGTGACCTTTGCGGCTTGGGAGCAAGGAATGATGGTGCAGCGAGGTAATCCGAAAAGTGTCCGTGAGGTCGCCGATCTGGCCCGGAAAGAGATGACGATCGTCAATCGGGAAGAGGGATCGGGTGCGCGGCTTCTGCTGGATCAGAAACTGACCGAGGCCGGCATGAAGCCGGCGCAGGTCCGGGGCTACGGTCGATTGGCCGGCTCGCATCTCGAGGCCGCGCGCATGGTTGCCGAAGGCCAAGCGTACGCCGCCATCGGAGTGCTCAGCGCCGCCAGGCTATTTGGGCTGGATTTTCTGCCGCTCCAAGAGGAACGGTACGATTTGGTCGTACCGACTCCCTATCTGACATCGTCTCCCGCTCTCTCAGGGTTCCTGGACACGCTTGTGAGCCGGGCATTTCGCACAGAGGTTCAGGCGCTCGGCGGATATGATACGCGGGATAGCGGGAAGGTACAGGATCTGTACGGCAAGCCGGTGTCGCATTGAGCGATGTAGCAAGCTGGAGGTGGTCCGGATGATACGAAAGAGCAGATACGGCTCAATTGGGATCATTGTCTTGATCATCAGATTGCTCTGCAGCATTGATGCGCGGGCCGAGCCGTTGATCATCGCCGCCTCGCCGAGCATGAAGGCGCCCGTCGAAGCCCTTGCTCGTTCGTTCGAGGCCAAGCATCCGGGTGTACAGGTCCACGTGTACTATGACACGGGCCTGGATCTGCGCCAGAGGATCGCCGGCATGGAGAATAGCCCCCAGGGGTATATTTTCGGGAGAGGTCCGATCCATGTGCTAGCCCCGGGTGGGGATGAACTCATCACACGCCTGGAGCAGAAGTACTACGTGTTGCCGGGAAGCCGGCGGGCGTATGTGGCGGTTCCGCTTGCCCTGGTCGTGCCGACGACGCTTGTCGAGGCCCCCTCGTCGTTTCGGGATCTTGCCGACAGTCGCGTGAAACGTATCGCCATCGCGGATCCGACATTGACCGAACTCGGCCGACAGACCATCCAACTGTTCTATGCGCTGGGTATTGAAGAAGTCGCGGACAAGAAATTGGATATTGCGTCTGACCCTAAAGGCATATTGGACCATCTGCTTCACGGCGAAGCGGACGTAGGTATCGTGTTCGGACCCGATGCGTATCAAGAGCGCGAGCGGGTGCGGGTCGTCGCGGTGTCGGACGATCAAAGTGTCAATCCCACCGTCCATTCCATGGCGATGGAACGGCAATGCCCAAATCGAGCACTGTGTGAAGAGTTCCTGACTTTTATTCAGACACCGGAGGCCCACGCCGTTGTGAAGGGCATCGGGTATGTGCCGCCGAGGAAGTAGGAGAGGAATATTGGTAGCTTGTGCGGGGCATGGGGTATATCGCTGGGGTGAAAGGACGTGAAAAAAATTTTATCCATTGGTCAATTATACTTGTCTATAATGACCGCTATTAATTATTAACCAAGGAGATGTTATGGCGAGCGAGCAGAAGACGCACCGTTTTTCGGTCATCTGCCTGAGAGGAACGGCGGCGGCCGCTCTGGCGGCCTATGGGCTGAGTGGGCTGTTACTCGGCTGTGCCCGGCTCCCGTACACGACCCAAGTCGTGCACGAAGACAAGCGAGCGGTGGTGAGCCTGCAGCGGGAAATCAAACCGACAGGGTACACCCATCCCGTCCAGCTTCAGCCCGAAGAAGTCGCGGCGATCCTGCGGGCCTTCTCAGGCCGGGAAAAACAGCGACTGCCGCTCCGGTGGTTCGCAGAGGAAACGCCGCCCAGGCCGATCTTCCGAACGGACGAGACGCAGGCGCTGGCTCCATTTCTCGTTGAAGCTCTTCAGAAAGCCGGACCGGAGGAACGCGTGGCCTTTCAGGTCCGGGCGCCGGGGATGAGCCCTTCCAATGAGCGAGACGTGACGGCCGGATGGATCGCCGTGCGCGACCCGTATTTCTATCTCACGCTCGAGCATTTTCATGCGCAGTTCCCGGTCAGGTCGTCAGAGCAGTATGACAACCGTCTTCCAGCCCTGCCTCCTGAGGCCAAGACCTACCTCCTCTACTTCGAGCCGGGACGGTTTTGGGTCACGGATCCGGGGAGTGGAACGCGCGTGGTGGACTTCCGAGCATTTCTGAAATCCGAGAGCGGACCGAGGGTGAAATAGCGTGTAGCAAGCGAGCCTGGCCTCTCACACCTGTTCATCAATCCCTATTCATGGAGGTCTTCATGAATCGGCTGAACACTCGACAGAGAGATGGTGAAGGCGGAAGGTTGCTCAGAGCTTGTGCGATTCTATTCCTCATGGCGGCATGCGTCGCTCCTCTGACCGCAAAGGCCGTCGACTCGGGGAAACTCGTCGAGAAAGACGGGCAGTATGTGTTCGTGGAAAGTCAGGACCCCGCACTTCGTCTGTTGTTGGAACGTGCGCGCGAGAAAGGGTGGATTACTCAGGAAGAGTACGACAAGACTCTCAAAGATTCTGAAGAGCATGCCTATCTGACATCCCCCAGTTACAAGGTGTGGTACGACCGGGGTTTTAATTTTTCGATGAACGACAATGCGTTTCTGTTGAAGATTCGAGGGCGTATGCAGTTCCGCAACACAACCCGGTGGAGAAACGACGCCTGGCGCAATCCCGGGGATGCGAAGAATTTTCCCGAGCTGCTCGGCGTCTTCGGCGACTATCGAGCCGCCCGCTCGGAGGATTTTTCAAACCAATTTAATCTGCGGCGCGCCCGCCTCCTGTTTCTGGGCCACCTGATCAATCCCGACTTCAAGTACTTCGTCCAGATCGGCTTCGAGAGCGCCGAAAATGCGCAGACCCCAGGATCGGCGAATTTGCTTGATTGGTATTTTCTCAGCACGCACTTCTCCTTGTTCAACGCTCAAGCCGGGCAATACAAGGTCTTTTTCAATCGCTCCCAGATCAATAGCACTGCGTCCATGGAATTTGCCGAACGTACGCCCGTTCAAGATGCCTTTACCGCGAACGGTCTGAATCGCCGGGATATCGGCATCACGATCATGAACGACGAGGAGGTCTACCCGTTCGTCTATTACCTGGGTCTCTTTAATGGCGGCGGTCCGCTCTTCAATCGATTTGGCGCCTACGAGAGCGAGGAGCCGACCCAGGGGTGTCCGGGTGGACAGACCGGAGGGAATCCTTTCCCGTCTCCCGCCACCTGTCCGATCAATCAGCGCAACCTCAACGCCAATGTCCGAACCGAAATCGACAAGCTCATGTACACCGGTCGAGTGATGTGGAACATCATGGGGCGGCCGGGCTATGGCGAAGGGGATCTCATGTACTCGGAGTCGCCGCAGATCGCCGTTGGCGGCGATGTCGCGTACAACCCCGGCGTCAACACGAGCACCGACAATGCCTTTGTCGGTATCGATCTGGCCAACCTGAACTGGCGGAGGCAATTGGCCACGTTCGGCAACGGCCGGCAACTGGGGTGGGGGGTCGTCAACTTCTTTTCGTGGAGTTTCGACGCCGTCCTGAAGTATCGAGGGTTTTCAGCACAGGGTGAGTTTTACTACAAGAATATCGACCGCACCTTCAATGGCAGTCCCTGTTTACAGTTCAATGCGGCAGGCGCGTGTACGACGCAGGCTACCGGCGCAAATCTCCTCGGGAATGCCATGGGGTGGTATGCGCAAACCGGGTACTACCTCATCCCGCGGAAGGTGGAACTGGCGGCGCGCTATGCCTATTGGGACCCCGATACCCATGCGAGCAGCGATCTAGTCAAAGCAATCGATGTGTCTTTGAACTGGTTTCCGTTCGGGACCTACGACTACCAGATCATGTTGACCTATTCAAACACGGCGATGGGCATGGGAGGCTTTGCGATTGGGCGGAGCGCCCCGCTACCCACTCAGCCGCCGAACGCAGTGAATCCCTCGGGCACGGTGCCGCTGGATGCGCGTGGAGGGACTCTGATTGAGAATGCGCTTCGCATCCAGTTTCAGATCTTCTTCTAACGCTCTGCGGGCAACAGGAGGATGAACCATGGCTCAGAAAGCCGATCTCTCGCCGTGGGTCTGGAATGTAGTCAGCGGACGAGTGGTTTCGATTCTGCGTGGTCTCACGCGAACGACGATTAAGGTCACGATGGAGGATCAGGCCACGCTGCGGGTCCGATGCGCCTCAGAGTTTTTCGACCGCGTCGGTTTTCACGTTGGGCAGCAAGTCATCGCGAGAATTCCGGCCGAAGAGGTCCTGCTGGGAACGATTGGGATCTGGCCTGGGAACAATCGCTGGAATCGCTGGGGCGGGCGGATCGTCCTTGTCGAGCCGGATGCATCAGCTCCGATAATCACGGTGAAGCCGCAGGGGAAAAGCTGGACCCTGAAAAGTACAGGACCGGTCGTCGGGCAACCGCTGCGACCGCAGGTATGGGAGCCGGTGAGTATTGTCATCGATCCGGAGAAAGTGACGCTTGTGCCGCAACTGGTCGGAAATATGTCGCGCAGCCAATGGGCAGCTGAGAGCATTCAGACTGCCGGGAACAGTCCCGTGTGGCTGCGAGCTCGCATCGAGTCGGTTTGCACCAGAGCACAGGGATCGGTCATATGTCTGGATATTGGAGGTGCACATGTCTCGGCGTTGATTGGCC
>CAVPGK010000015.1:0-207527 GCA_963703955.1 Nitrospirota bacterium
CGTCGTGTCCAGGTCATAGTCCTGCATGTGCACGAGATACATCTGGTAGATCGGCATCACGTCCACTTCGCGGCCATTGAGCAGCTTGACCCGGTACGTCCCCGTCAACGCCGCATCGATCCCGCTCTGCTGGTAGTGCCAGCCCACCTGCTCCCGATCCAGCGGCACCGCTTTGTTCTTCGCCAGGTCCCAGACCATCATGCCGCCCAGCCGTTGAATCTGCTCCGGCTTCAAGGTCTGCACCATCCCCGAATAGCGCTTCGAGTAATCCGGGAAGGCGTAGTCCTTGATCACATCCCGCGGGTCCAGATACTGCAACGTATCCGACCGCACCAGGATCGGGAAATCCGTGTAGCCCTTGATGTAATCGATGTCCTGCAAGTTCTCGTCGAGAATGATCTTGACCGCCCCGAGGAACAGGGCCCCATCCGACTCGGGACGGAGCGGAATCCAATAGTCCGCCCGTGTCGCGGTGGGATTGTACTCCGGCGTAATGACGACGATGCGCGAGCCCCGTTCGATCGACTCCAACTTCCAGTGCGCTTCCGGCATCTTGTTCTCGACGAAGTTCTTGCCCCAACTCGTGTTCATCTTCGAGAAGCGCATGTCGGAGAGATCGATGTCGCAGTTCTGCGTCCCGTTCCACCAGGGCTGCGAGGGGTCCTGATCGCCGTGCCAGGTGTAGTTCGACCAGTACCGGCCGCCCTGCGCTTGATCCGGGCCCGACCTTGCGGATCCAGGCGTCCAGGAGGGCCACGCCCCGTTCATCCGGGTGATCGCCATCTTGCCGACGATGCCCAACACCGGCATGCCCGCCCGATACTTGAAGCAGCGCGTCCCCGCGCCCTTCATCATCTCGATCATCTCCGGCGGATACCCCTGCTCGCGCAACCGCCGCGCGCCCGCCTCGCCGCTGTACCGCGTCGCAATGAGACGGCCGCCTTGGCGAGATAGGTGAATGCCGTATCCCACGACACCCGCACCATGTCGTCCAGCATCCGCGCATCAAACTTGTACTTGCGCTTCGTACTCCGGGGTCAGCTCCGGCGAGCCCGCATCCATCCACTCCTTCCAGCCCCGCCGCATCAACGGCCCCTTCAACCGATACGGGCCATACACCCGCCGGTGGAACGTGTACCCCTTCAAGCACATCCGCGGATTGTGCGCGAAGGTCCCGCGGTTCCCGTACAGGTCTTCGTACGTCTGGTGATCGTAGTTCTGCTCCACCCGCATCACCACGCCGTTGCGCACAAAGGCGCGAATCCGGCAGGCGTGCGTGTCGTTGGGCGAGCAGCACCACGTAAACGACGAGTCATACCGGTACTGGTCGTGGTAGACGCGCTCCCACGACCGGTCCGGGTAGTCGCCGAGGGGGTTGCCCACCTCGATGACCGGCTGCAGGGCCGTCAGCGCCAACGCCTTATCGGCGATCGCCGCTGCCGCCACCGTCCCCGCCGATACCTTTAAAAATTGCCGACGTGATAAAAACATCGTGACTACCTCCTTAGAAAAGTGACGTGCACCTCCGACAACCTCATCACGATTTCAATCCCTCCTTTCTGAGCGGACACTCCCACCCGTCGAGGTCTAAGCGCAAGAATATTGCCATGAAGAAGTCACGGCATGGTTGGCGGACCGCTTTCCTAACGTATGGACAAATCAGATAAAAGTGGCAGACTGCAAGGGACAATATCGGGAGAAGATCACGTGATGTAGTGGGTTCTCATAAAAAATTATGATTTTCGGATTTCTGATCAAGAAATCAGCGTTGGATCAACTAGTTAGAGATGAATAGAAAATTATGAGAGGCAAGGAGGCGAGAACGGAAGAAGGACTTTTGACCCTGGCTTCAGCAGGAAGGACGGAAAAAGAGCCTTTCCTGGGTCGATACCGTAACATCGATGGGAATAACGAATGGGTAGAGGAGGCGGATGAGAAAACTGAGGATCGATCCAGAGCGACAGGTTACCGCAGCGTATCAGCTGCCATCACGACTTCTTCTCATCTCGATTCAGATATCGCTTCACAAGCAGAGAGAAATATTGGCGGGGAATGCCGCTGCTATCGGCTGCCCTCGACATGAGGCCGCTATGCATGGCGATCTTCGCCTTGAGATAGGCGTTAGTGAAATCGGCCACCACCTTCTTCTTGGCTTGAATGTATGGATCATCAAGAGAACCGAACACCTCGATGAGGGAATGCCTCTTGGAGGCCGGGAGAAGGCGTTTGATGTCATGCCCCGATATACAATCCGTTTTCGCGAACATCACCGCCCGTTCGATGACGTTGCGAAGCTCCCGGACATTTCCGGGCCACCGATGAGCCACCAGCTCCGTCATAGCCGTCGAGTCGAGATAACAGTCCGGCTTCCTCATCTCCTTGACGTACCGCGACAGCAGATGACGCGCAATGATCGGGATATCCTCCGGCCGCTCCCGTAACGGCGGCACTCTGAGCTCGACCGTGGCTAGGCGGTAATACAGGTCCTTCCGAAAGCTCCCTGTTCGAACTCTTTCCTCCAGATCCTGGTTCGAGGCGGCGATGACGCGCATGTTCACCCGCTTGCTTCGGGTCCCTCCAACCGGACGAATCTCATTGTCTTCGAGCACTCGAAGCAGCTTGGCCTGCATCGGGAGCGGCAACTCGGATACCTCATCAAGGAAGATGCTCCCGCCATTGGCCAATTCAATGAGCCCCGGCTTATCCAGGATCGCTCCAGTGAAGGCACCCCTCACGTGACCGAACAGTTCGGTTTCCACCATGCTTTCCGGCACGGTCGTACAATCGATCACCTGGTACGGTTTATCCTTCTCGCGGCTCTGCTCATGAATGGCGCGGGCGATCAATCCCTTGCCGGTTCCGGTCTCGCCGGTGATCAGCACCGAAGCGCGTCCCTGAGCCGCTTCCCCCACGCACCGCATGACGTCTTGAAAGCCGGGGCTGGTTCCGACTAGCGTTCCGGTGGTCATCTCCTGCTGAATAATGCGCTGATACGCGGCATTTCGTCGGACGATCTCTGAGATCCGGATAGCCCGGTGGAGGCGCATGGACAGATCGATCGAATTCACCGGTTTCAGGAGATAGTCGAACGCACCACGTCGCATGGCCTCGACCGCCGCGGGAACCTCCGAGACGCGCGTCACGACGAGAACCGGGAGATTGCGATCGGTCTCCTGTACTTTGCCGACCAGATCGAGCCCGTTCATGCCGGGCAAGATCATATCGGTGAGTACGAGATCGACCGGATGCTCGGAAAGGAACTGCAGGGCGCCTTCGGCGGTCGCCCTGACCTCGAGCTTGATCTCTCCATCGATGGCCCGCAGATCAGCCTTCTCGACCGCATTGAGGACCAGCTCCGTATCCGACGCATCGTCCTCCACGATCAAGATCGTAAATGGAGCTCGGGAAGTTGTCATGGGTTGGAGAGTTACACTATCCATGAGGTTCTCGTTGAAACATCATGCGATGCTTCTTCGAGTGGGTCAGAGCCCGCCGTATGCCCATTGGATCGGGTCGGTGGAAACGATCGGATGCTCACCGCTATCTCGTCGTAGGTCTCCCAGCACAGGCATGGAAAAAATGACCGAACATCCTCCCGTCGGACTGGACTCTATCCACACTTGGCCGCCGTACTGCTCAATGATTCGCCTGACAATGGTCAAGCCGATCCCGCTCCCAGGAGTCACGTCGGGATTCAGCCGGACAAAGGGAGCGAAGACGCGCTCGCGGTGTTCGGGAGGAATGCCCGACCCATTGTCGGACATCGTGAAATACACGAGCTCACCTCGTCGTTCATATGAGATCTGGATCAGTGGACTGGCCTGATTGCCAAGGAATTTTATCGCATTGGACATCAGATTATCGAAGACTTGCCGCAGGTACGCCGCATGGCAGGCTACTAGTGGCATGCCATCCTGAACATCCACCGACACACGGGCCCGCTCAAGTTCTCCTGCGCGCTGCTTCATGACATCATGAATGATCATGGCCGGATCGACGGCCTCCACGGCAGTGCCTTGTGAGCCGACACGCGCTACTGTCAGAATGTGCTCGACACGCATTCTTAGTTCCTTGCCATTCTCCTCGATGAGGCGCAATCGTCGGATGGCTTGATCGCTCAGTTGGCCTCCCGATTCTTGTCGCAACAATGTGGCGAGGGCTTCCACTCGTTCGCCCGGAGCCCTCAGATCATGGGCCAGGGTTTCGGCCAGGTATTGCAACTCTCGAATGCGAGTCCGGACCTCCTTACCCTTTTGCTGTGAGGTTTCATAGAGACGCGCGTTGGCTATCGCCACTGCGGCCTCATCGGCAAACCCCTTGGCCAATTTGACATTCCATGCCTCGCGCGGCACTTTTCGTTCAAGCAACAGGACCAATACGCCAAACGGTACTCCCTGTGACAACAGGGGAATGGAGAGCATGCTTTCTCCGATGAGATTGCGCCTCATGACTTCCGGACGTGAGTCGCGTCGCAAGGCTTCTCCGATCACCGGCTGATTGGTCTCAAAAGCTTGGACCGATACGGGGAATTCCTCCCAGAGCATGACCGTCTTGCACAAACGATCATTCCATTCTCCAGAGGCAGCTTCCACGACCCAGCATCCCATCTTCTCATTCCGTAGCATCACGAGGCAAATATCAACGTGGAGCAGGTCGGCGGCAAGGTTGGTGATCCGGTACAGCACACCTTCCACCCCATCCGGGCGGATCGTATTGATCTCGTTCCCGATTACGCTGATGGCTTCCATTTCGCGAATCTGCTGATCGATGCGGTCGGCCATGTCCTGATAGCAGCGAGCCAACTCTCCGATCTCATCGGACGAGTGAACGGTGATCGTTCGGAGCGTCGTCTCCTCTGCAGGCGACATCCCGAATGTTTTCAGTGCTTGCTGTAACCTCGATACGGGACTGGTAATGGAGTGGGCGAACAGGCGGGCTGCGGTGAGGGCTAATCCGATCACAGCCAGCAAAGCCAGCATCAACCCCCAAATGGACACCTGGACAATTGAAGCCTGCTTGGTTTCGATGTTCTGCAATTGCTGAACTAACCGGTCCTCAAGCAATCTCAAATGGCTCCGTAGCTCATCGGACAGAGCGATGCCTTGTCCAGATTGAACATAACGGAAGACCTCTTGGGAATGACCGGCTCGGAATTGTTTCAGGAGTTTGTGCTTCGAGATCAGCAGCCTCTGGACACGGTAATCGATGTCTTGAATATTGGCTTGCAGGTTTGGGATTTCTCCGGCTAAACGAATAATCTCGTCGAGGGTCGGTCTCAATCTGGGCTCAGCCTCCTTCAGCGGGTTCAGGAAGGCGTCCTGGCGTGTCAACAAGTAGCCGCGGAACGCGTCTTCGATATCGACCACCAACCGTCTCAGGATGTTGACCTGCTCGCGCGCCAGCTCGACCTGGTGGCGTTGCAGCTGAAGTGAGTGGAGGTGATTGATAAACAGGATATGGGTCCCAAACGCGGCGGCAAGCGGGATGGAGACCAGGAGGAGGATAACCCACACTTTCTGCTGAATGCGTAGGCGATCCCAACCGCTTGCCAATCTGCTCATAGAGCCCCCGACCCAATTCGGAAGATAGGATAGTACTTAACCTTACTATCAGGTTCGCTGCCATTTCAACTCCAACTTTCGCAGGACGAGCTTCCTAGCCGCGGTCAGCGGGACAATCAAAACAGGAAATGGATGACATAAGCCCGTATGAGAGTTTATGGGTTCTCTTCGATCTTCTTCAATCGGCGATCCAGTGCGAACCGTGTAAGGCCGAGATGCTTGGCGGCCAGGCTCTTGTTGTGGCCGGCCAGCCGGAGCACTTCTTCGAGAATGGCGGACTCGACATCGGCGAGGGTCTGCTTGCCCAGCGTCATTTCGGCTCGGACGATCTGCTGATCGCCCTGCGTCACGGCGACCGCTGACGACGAGGCCGTATCCGATAGCTCACGGGGAAGGCAGCTGGCCGTCAGCGTCTTGCCGTGGGAAAAGATCACCGCGCGTTCGATGATATTTTGCAGCTCTCGGATGTTGCCCGGATACGCGTACCGTTCCAGCATGGCGCGAGCGTCTGGGTCGATGTCCTGGACGTCCTTGCCGAACTCCTGACCGTAGCGCACGAGCGCCCGCATGCAGAGCGGCATGATGTCCTCCATGCGCTTACGGAGGGGGGGTAACTCAAAGACGACCACATTCAACCGAAAATACAGGTCCTCGCGAAAGTGCCCGGTGGCGACATCCTTCTTCAGATCGCGATTGGTGGCGGCAATCAAACGGAAGTCCACGGCGATAGGTTCCATCCCCCCGAGTCGCGTGCACGAGCGTTCTTGGAGGACGCGCAGCAACTTCGCCTGCATCGCAAGATCCAGGTCGCCGATCTCATCCAGGAACAGCGTGCCGCCTTCCGCTCGCTCCAGTAACCCTAATTTGCGTTGATGGGCCCCGGTAAACGCGCCGCGCTCATAGCCGAACAGTTCGCTTTCAAACAGCTCGCGGGGAATGGCCATGCAATTCACGCCGACAAACGGGCCGGAGGCACGCGGGCCGTTGTGGTGCAGTACACGCGCGATGAATTCCTTGCCGGTTCCGGTCTCGCCGAGCAAGAGCACGCTGCTTTTCGGGTTTTGCGCGACCTCTCGCACCTGCGCGACCAAGTGCTGCATCGCCGCGCTCTCCGCCACCAGATTGTCCATGGCAAACTGACCGCTCTCACGTTCCAAATCGTAGGTGACTCGTCGGCGAAGCGCCAGCAGTTCCAGCGCCCGGTCCACGACTTGATCCATGCCGTCGAAATCCACGGACTTGATCAAGAAATCATAGGCGCCGAGCTTCATGGCCTCGACGGCATCCTGCACGGTACCGTAGGCGGTCAGCATGATCACAAGGGACTGCGGGGATTTCGGCCGCAGCGCTTTGAGCGTCTCGAGGCCGGTCATGTTCGGCATCTTGAGATCAAGCAGGATGAGATCCGGGACGTCACGATCCAACGCATCGACCAAGGCTTCGCCCGACTCGAATCCGCACACCCGGTGTTGGCGTCTCGACAGTCGTTTGACGAGGGCGGAACGGATAGCCGGTTCGTCGTCTGTGACAAAAATGGTCGCTTTCATAGGTCGCTCGCCGTCATTCTGGGGTGTTGCCTTAGCGGTAACCAGATCCGGACAGTGGTGCCCAGACCGGGCGGCTCGCCAGTTGTATGTCACCGTAGTGCGCATCGATGATGTTACGGCAGATCGCTAGGCCCAGTCCCGTCCCGTGACGCTTGCCTGAAGTGAAAAACGGTTCGAAGACGCGCGTCAAGTCGTGCGGCGCGATTCCGGTTCCATTGTCCGTCACCGTAAGCACCATGCCGGGATCCTGGTCTCGACGTGTTTCAAACGCGGTAATGGTCAGCGCGCCCCCCTCTCCCATGGCCTCGACGGCATTCTGAAAGACGTTCAACAGGACCTGTTTGATTTGATCGCGGTCTGCCTGGAGCTGCGAGAGCGTCGGATGGAGGGCGCAGGTCACATGAATCTTCTTGCCCGCGATCGCGGCGTCCAGCAACTTCAGCGCCTCCTGGATGACGTCGTTCAACGCGAAGAGGACCGGCGCCAGGACCCGGGGACGCGCATAATCGATGATCTGATTGACGATGCGGTCCAGCCTCCGTGTCTCGCTCAGAATGACCTCGAGGTCCGCGCGCCGAGGGTCCGCAGGGTTCCGCATCGTCGAGCAAAAGAGACGCGGTCGAACCGATTCCGACGAGGGGATTTCTGATTTCATGCGCGATGCCCGCCGCGACCTGCCCCAGCGTCGCCAGGCGCTCGACGCGGCTTAGGCGCGCTTGCATCTGGTGCAATGCTGTAATGTCGATATTGAACCCTTGGTACATGACCATCCGCCCTTCTTCATCCCGGATGGGAATTCTCCGGCTCAGCACCTTCCGCACCGTTCCGTCCCGGTGCAGAAAGCGAAAGATCGTTTCATAGGGCCGGTTCTCCTCCACCGCTTTTGCGAACTCGGTGAGCACTCGATCGCGATCCTCGGGGTGCATCAGTTGCCGGATTACCTCAGGATCGACCTCTTGATCGGGATCAAGACCGGCCAGCACCCGATTGTGCCGGTTGATGAATGTCATCGCCATGCCCTTGGTCGTGAATATGCCAAGCGGGGCATGGTCTACGATGCTCCGGTACTTCGACTCGGAGGCGGCCAGATGCTGATTGAGCGTCCTGAGCTCTGCCTCGGATTGTTCCATCTGCGTGAGATGAGTGCGAAGTTGCGCGCTCATGGCGCTCATCACGCGCGTTAGTTCTCCGATCTCATCACGACGGGCCAACACCGGCACGTCCGGCGGCACCAGTCCTGTCGAAGACCGGACCGATTTCGCGAGCGTGACGAGAGGGCCCGTGATCGAGCGCGAGATCAGATGCAGGGCGAAGACCATGAGCGCCAGCGCGAAGACGATGCCACCCATGATGTGCATGATCATCAACGAGCGGTCCCGCGCGATCTTCTCCAGCGCGTCGTTCAACGCACTCAGTTCGAGACGGTCGAACTGGTCCATCTTTTCCCGAATGAGCAACATCAGCGCACGCCCGCGACCCTGTTCCAGGTAGTGCAGGGCATCCACTGAATGACCATCACGAATGGCCTGAATAAGTCCGTCCTTTTCGCTCATCAACCGCCGGATTAAGCCTTGCACCTCCTGCACGTACTCTTGCTGAGGACTGCGCCCCTGCACCATGTCCTTGAGCGAATCGCCGACGGTCAGGATATGGTCATGCGCCACCCGATAGGGGTTCAGGTACCCAACTTGCTTGGTCAGCACAAAGCCGCGGAACCCCGTTTCTAGATCCACCACCAGGCGCATGTACTCAGCGGCCGTCCGTTGCGACTAGGTAGACGTTGTTGAGCTGTTCTTCGTCATCGGCGAACGTGCGGACGCTTCGATAGACCACCAGACTCAACAGGGTGAGCGCGACGATCGGGATCGTCGAGGTGAGCAGGAGTTTTCGTTCGATGGGAAAATTCTGAAAGATGCGTGCCAGACGCCGCATGATCGACTCCGATGGTCGTTCCAGTCATCCTAAGAGCGGGACCGACGCTTGTCAAACCATCCGCGCGAGGCACCAGGCTTCATTGCTCGCCAGCGTAGAGGAGGAGAGGGTACCTCTCGATAGGCCCTGCGCGTGGCGAAGGCGAGCCCGCGCTGTCCCGACTCGCTCGTCAAGAATGGCTGAGATAGCCTGGCCTATCTCCCGACGACTATAAGGCGTCTAGGCTGCCGGCTTTGCCCAAGGGGAGGCGGAATCATCTTTCATATTGAATCGCTGCGTCGGTTACGCTATCCTCACCCCCCAACCCGGTAGGCGGATACCATCTTCTGCACCTCCATGAGCGTCGTATCCAGAGCGTCCTGGGCGTCAGGCGTCTCGCGGCGAGCCGCTTCGAATAGAGTGACTTGAGGCACGGAGCCGGCGTAAGGAAACGCTCAGCGTTTCCACACCGCACCGAACCTCTAATAACAGGAAGGTCGCCATTGATGAAATTTTTGGCCGTGCATCCGAGTCCGCTGATGTACACGAAGATCTATTTGCGCCTGGAGCCGCTAGGCCTGGAACTGGTAGCCCAGGCCGTGCGCCAGGCCGGCCATGACGTCCGGTTATTGGATCTCCAGGTCGAGACACACGCTGACTATGTCCGCGTCCTCGAGCGCTGGCAGCCTGACGTCATCGCCTTCTCCTGTAATTATTTGGCCAACGTGCCTGAGATTATCGATCTGGCCAAACTCACGAAAATAAAATTGCCGGCGAGTTTCGTCTTTGTCGGCGGCCACAGCGCCTCCTTTATTGCGCCGGAGTTTCTCCGGCATGGGGCCGGCGCCATCGACTGCATCCTCAAAGGGGAGGGTGAGACGGCGGTCTTGAACCTCCTCCCGGCGATTGAACACGACCGCAAGGCCATGCTGAGGGTGCCGGGAGTCGTGACCATGGAAGGCGAGGGCCGCCCGCCGCCTTCGTCAACAGCCTCGATGTGGTGCGCCCCGCGCGCGACCTGCTCCACCACCGGCACAAATACTTCATCGGGGTACTCGATCCTTGCGCCTCCATTGAGTTCACGCGAGGGTGTCCCTGGGACTGTTCGTTTTGTAGCGCCTGGACGTTCTATGGCCGCAGCTACCGCACCGTCAGCACCGACAAGATCGTGGAGGATCTGGCGCACATTCGCGAGCCGGGGGTCTTTATCGTCGACGATGTGGCCTTCATCCAAGCTAAGCACGGCTTCGAGATCGGCGAGGCCATCGCGAAAAGGGGGATCAAGAAACAATATTATCTCGAGACTCGCGGGGATGTGCTGTTGCGTAATCAGGAGGTCTTTCGCTTCTGGAAGACGCTGGGTATGCGATACATGTTCCTGGGCGTCGAGGCGATCGACGAAGAAGGCCTCAGGATGCATCGCAAGCGGATCTCGCTCGGAAAGAATTTTGAGGCCTTGGAGTTGGCCCGCTCGTTAGGGGTCACCGTGGCCATCAACCTGATTGCCGATCCGAGTTGGGACCGCCAGCGGTTCGAGGTGATTCGCCAGTGGTGTCTGGAGATTCCCGAGATCGTCAACGTCAGCGTCAATACGCCGTATCCGGGCACGGAGAGTTGGGTCACCGAAGGAAGGAAGCTCCAGACGCAGGATTACCGGCTGTTTGACATTCAGCATGCGGTCCTGCCGACGAAACTGCCATTGCCGGAGTTTTACGCGGAATTGGTCAAGACTCAGCAGGTTCTCAATAAGAAGCATCTGGGATGGGCGGCGCTGAAGTCGACGGCCAAGTTGGCGGCGGGACATCTGCTGCGGGGGCAGACCAACTTCGTCAAGATGCTCTGGAAGTTCAACAGCGTCTATAACCCGAACTTGCAGTTGGCGGACCACCAGCAGCCGGTCCAGTATAAGATGGACCCGCCGCCCGCGCACCAGGCGACGGTCAAGTCGAATCTGCTGTATATCCACGCGGCGCACGGACGGCAGGGGCGGGCTATCGATGATGCCACCGAGCAATTCGTCGATGACACGCGGATGGGAGCGAGCGTGTAGCGCCATTTCCGCGATCTATTGGTTGAGAGATTTAGGACGTGGGTTCCGTCTGAAGGGCCTCATAGACGCGTCGCGCGTTCTGAAGCGGTTCCCAGTGTAAGACCTCGAGCGAGTCCCGCACATAAGCAGGCGAGCGCATGCCGTTGAGCACGCAGGTAACTCCGGGCGAACTCGTCAACACCCAGAGGGCTTTGCGGGAAAGGGACTCTTTCCGTCGGGATTCCAGTAGTAGGGGATCGATGAGTGCAGAAATCCGTCTGGTCTTTTCACGGCTCTTCACCGTGGCCTCGCGCCGAAGCTCCTTCAGCAGCATGAGCAGCGCCGCGAGATAGCGATCCCGCCATCCCTCCCAGCGCTCGCCGACTCACCGGCGAAATGATGAGTTAAGGCCCGCAACACCTGATTGAGGTGCGGGGCGATCATTTGGGTTTCGATCTGCTCCCAATGCTCGGCATTTTGGACGTTCGGTCGCACCTTCGTCAGCTCCTCCGCCCATCGGAAATAGTCTTCTGGCGGCAGCCCCTGGCCTGGTTTCTGGATGTGAGGGACAAACTCCCGTCGGTACTCATCTTCCAGTTGAGCAACGGCATCGCGTTGAGCCTCGAAGGTGACAGCGGAAGGTTCCACGGGCAGGTCCGCCAACCTGATCATGCCCCCTCCCTTCAGCCGGGATCGCGTTCAACGGTCGGTTGACAAGGACGGCCAACCGTTCGGCTTGTGCAAGTTCCAGCACCGTCTGCGCTTCGCCAGGCCGGTATTCGGCGAGAGCAGGGCGCCCGATTCGAACAGATTCATCGGACATTGCAGCACTCGAAAATGGTGCGCGGTGGTGCCCCGGTCGCCGCAGTCGCCGCGATCCGCGCCGCTTCGAGCATGCGCGATAACGATGTCGCTTCGGGATCGTTTGCAGACGCCGTACAGGTATTCGACGAGACGCCATAGCATTGGATGCGTCCGGCGGCCACCTGCGTTTCCAGATACTCAAATGCGGCTTGCAAACGGCGATAAAATTCCTGGCGTAGCGCGCCCATGTCGGTCTGGACGGGAAGGGGCGAGTCTGGGGGCAAAGGGTCTGTCTTGGCAGGCCCAGGGGGGGTGGGTGAAGATGACGCCGGGGGGGCGGCGTGATTATGCCGACGATTGGCATCGGACAGAAAGTATTCGACGTTATGGAGTAGGCAGACATCCAGCGTCTGCAATCCCAGTCGGTCAAGGGATGCCTCCAGTTGATCCTCGAGGAACTCCGGGTGCAGGCAGTGCCAGAGAGTCGTCGTCGTATTTGACCATCTCCGGATAGGGCTTGCCGGATTTTTCACGAGCCTGGGCGCGGGCCAGGTTTTGACCTTGGACATAGCCGATCTTTGAGACCACGATGATCGCTTCGCGCGTCAGTTCGCCCTTCTCGATGAGTTCGGCGAGAACCGACCCGACCAGCCGCTCGCTTTCGCCGTCGGTGTAGTTGGTCGACGTATCGATGAGGTTACATCCCATTCGAAGGGCGGTGATGAGCGCTTCGCGGTGTTCCGGCTCTTCGGTATCGATGCGATAGCCGCCGAACCCCAACCGGCTCGCGGTCAATCCGGTAGACCCGAACATCGTATACCCCTGCTCAACTCCCGGCGACGCAGAGGGACGGCTGACTGAGTGGACAGCATAGGCGGCGGTTCCTCCGGGCGTAGCATGGCCCGCAATTCGTGCACCGTGGAGGGCTTTCGGTGAGTCTGCCGGCTGGGCGTCGGCCGACCGATTCGCCAACGCAGCCGCGGCCATGGCCGGCTCGCTAATCGGAGTCTGACAGGCGAAGTTCCGGCAGATGTACAGAGCAGCCTTGCCGGTCACGAGACCCTTGCTCATCGTCAAGGGGTGACGAGGATCCGGACCCTCGGGGTCGTAATGGGCAATGATACGATTCGGCAGATAGGGACGGTTCACTTCACGCTTGAGCGCTTCATAGCCGGGCTCCGCAGGACTGCCGACCAGAGCGATCTCGATCGGGCCGTTCAAGAGCAGATCAACGACCGTCAAGCTTTTCGCAAAGGCCCGAGGGTACCGCGCGATCTGGCGGCCATAGGCGCGAATGGCGTTGGTTGCGGCGTCGCGGAACTCGGAGCGGGCGTAATGGAAGGAGAGACGGGCCAAGGCGGACGCCGCGACGGCGTTCCCGCTGGGAATTGCCCCATCAGGACCTTCCCGGCTTCGGACGATCAATGACTCATGATCCCGTGCCGTCGTAAAAAACCCGCCGTTCTGAGTGTCGTGAAAGTCAGCTAGGATCCGCTCGGCCAACCGAACGGCTTCGTGCAAAAATCCTTCATGCGCGCCGGCCTCGTACAAATCGATCAACCCTTCGGCCAAGAAGGCATAGTCCTCCAAGCAGGCGTTCAGATGGGCTTTGCCGGCGCGATACGTCCGATACAGACCGCTGTCCGGACGGGACAAGGTCAGGAGAAGAAAATCGGCGGCCTGTTCGCCCGCTTCCAAATACCGGCTTTCACCAAGTACCCGCGCGCCTTCAGCCATCGCGCTGATCATCATGCCGTTCCAGGCGGTCAGGATCTTGTCGTCGAGGCCGGGGGGAATGCGCCGGCTCCTGGCTTCATAGACGAGAGGACGCAGGCGTTCGATCGTTCGCCCTAACTCTTCCACGGTGATACCCAGGTCGCGCGCGACCTCGTCGAGCGAACGGGGCGTATTGGGAATGCTGGTCCGCTCCCAGTTCCCGGCCGAAGTGATGTCGTAATAGGCGCAGAAGCGACGAGCGTCTTCGTCGGTGGACGCCGCGTTCCGGATGTCGTCCGGCGACCAGACAAAGAACTTGCCTTCAATTCCCTCCGAATCGGCATCGGTCGCGGAGTAAAACCCACCGTCCGCCGAAGTCATCTCGCGGAGAATATAGTCCAACGTCTCACGTGCAATCCGTTGATACCGGGCCTCACCGGTTGCCTGGTACGCCTCCAAGTAGGTGTGGACGAGTAGGGCGTTGTCGTACAGCATTTTCTCGAAGTGGGGGACCAGCCACCGCTCATCCGTCGAATAGCGCGCGAAGCCCCCCCCGATATGGTCATACATGCCGCCGGCCGCCATCGCATCCAGCGTCTTCGTCACCATCTGCAAGATCCTGTCGTCACCGGTCCGGTGATGCCGCCGGAGCAGGAACGAGAGCCCGGTGGCCGGAGGAAATTTCGGAGCATGGCCGAAGCCGCCATAACGCGAATCGAAGTCCTCGGAGAACTGGGTGACGGCCGCATCGAGCTCCGCTTCCCCCACGGACATGGGCATGGTCACCCGCAATTCGTCCTTCAGGCGCCGGGTCAGTTGCGCGGCCTGTCGACGAAGCCCATTTGGATCACTGCGCCAGAACTCGGCGACCTTCTGGAGAACCGTCGCAAAGCCGGGACGTTCATACCGGTCCGTCGGTGGAAAATAGGTTCCGGCAAAAATCGGCTCCTGCTCGGGTGTCAAGAACACCGTCATCGGCCACCCACCCTGCCCCTGGTTCAGGGCCAGCGTGGCTTGCATATAGATTTCATCCAGATCAGGACGCTCTTCCCGGTCCACCTTGACGCACACGAAGTGTTCATTCATCAATGCGGCGATGCGCTCATCCTCAAAGGATTCGCGCTCCATCACGTGACACCAATGGCAGGCCGAGTACCCGATGGACAGCAGAATGGGCTTGTTGAGTTCGCGGGCGCGCTGAAGGGCTTCTTCCCCCCAGGGATACCAGTCTACCGGATTGTGCGCATGCTGGAGCAGATAGGGACTGGTCTCTTGGGCCAGGCGATTGGCAGGGCGCGGCGTATCCTGTTCAATCATGCGCTCAACCTACCACTCGCGACGAAGGCGGGTCAACCGAAAGACGCTGCGCCCGCACTCGCGACAGATACCGTAGCGCGGGCCGATGACTTGAATGGGTGCGGTGTTCTGAATCGGAATGGAACAGAGGTTATCGGTCTTGCCCTTGCGATGATGTTTCTTCCTTTTCTTGCTCTTGAGCTCTTTCTTCTCGTTGATCTGCCTCTCGGCCGGAGCCATCATGGCTGGGCAGCAGGCGCGGCCGGTGCGGCGGGGAGCGCAGACGGAGCAGGTGCGGCTTGCTCCTGAGCGAAGGTGGTTGCACCGAAACCGGCCGGTACCATCATTGCCGTGACGGTCACTGTCAGACGCCTCGCTTTCCGACTCAACGGTCCTTTTCTGTCGAATTACTTGCCTTTCGCCTTGGTCTCCGTCTCGGCGGACTTGCCCTTGGCCTTGCCTTCCGTCTCGGCGGTTTTGCCCTTGGCCTTGCCCTCCGTCTCGGCGGTTTTGCCCTTGGCCTTGCCCTCCATCTCGGCGGATTTGCCCTTGGCCTCACCCTCCATCTTCTTCATCTCATCGGCGAACGAGAACGAGCCGAACCCGCCCACGAGCATAACGGCCATGGCCGCGACCAGCATCTTCTTCCTCATGAGTCACCTCCTGCGAAATGAATGGTTCACCACTCCGAAAAACAGTCTTTGACGCGGGGTAACCTAAGCCACTTTGCCTGGCATGTCAACAATAGGTTCACTCTGAGCCGGGCAGTGGGTGTCCTGTCGGTCGAATCGGGCGAAAAGCTACAAGCACCCCCACTAAGTAAGAGCACGCGAGAATAGTCTTGCGGTATGATACTCTCTGTAGCATGTGACAGTGAGAACGAACCATGGCTGAGATTGGTCCATACTCCAACTATCGTTTGACGGTTAGGCTCGAATTGGCGAATCGCCCGGGCATGTTTGCGCGGGTCGCTACGGTCTTGGCGGAAGAGGGCGCCAATCTGGGAGCGGTGGACATTGTATCGGCCGCCGCCGACACCATGGTTCGCGACGTCACCTTCGATGTCCAGAGTGAAGAGCACGGCGAGCGCGTCCTGGCTCGGTTGAGCGGGATGCCGGACGTCCACGTATTGTCTGCATCGGACCGAGTCTTTCTGTTGCATTTGGGTGGGAAAATTCGCGTGCAAAGTAAGCTGCCGCTTGCCACCCGTCACGTGCTCTCGATGGTCTATACACCGGGGGTCGGACGGGTGGCCCAGGCCATTGCCAAGGACCAGTCCAAGGTCTACGCGTTCACGTCCAAATCGAACAGTGTGGCGATAGTGACGGATGGCTCGGCGGTGCTGGGTCTCGGCAACCTCGGTCCAGAAGCTGCCCTGCCGGTGATGGAAGGAAAGTCCATGCTGTTCCGGGAGTTTGCCGGCATCGACGCTTGGCCTATCTGCCTCAGCACGCAGGATCCCGATGAGATCGTTCGCATCGTTCAGGGCATCGCGCCTAGCTTTGGCGCGATCAACCTCGAGGACATCAGCGCGCCTCGGTGCTTTGATATCGAGCGGCGCCTGAAAGCCTCGGTGGATATCCCCGTCATGCACGATGACCAGCATGGCACGGCAGTGGCAGTTCTTGCGGCGCTGATGAACGCCCTAAGGGTGATCAAGAGGTCCTTCGAGGATATCCGAGTCGTCGTCAATGGGTTGGGCGCCGCAGGAACGGCCTGTTGTCGAATCCTCTTAGCCGCGGGCGTCTCTCACCTAGTCGGCTGCGAACCTCAAGGTATCGTGCTGGCCGGAAAACCCGAGCAATTGCGCGCCAGCCGAACCGATCTGGCCGCATTGATGCGGAAGGATCGGCCCGTCGGCACGCTGCAGGATGCCTTGAGGGGCGCGGACGCGTTCATCGGTCTCTCAGTCGGCAACATCCTGCGGGCCGAGGATTTGGAGTTGATGGCCAAAGACCGGATTGTCTTTGCCATGGCGAATCCGGATCCCGAAATCGCTCCACAGTCGGCAGCGCCGTACTGCAGAATTTTCGCAACAGGTCGTTCCGATTACCCGAATCAGATCAACAACGCGCTGGCGTATCCCGGTATCTTCCGAGGCGCGCTGGATGTCCAAGCGCGGGATATTAATGAAGCCATGAAGCTGGCCGCGGCGCAAGCGATCGCCGAAGTCATTCCGGAATCAACCGTCAGCGAGGACTACATCATTCCCAGCGTGTTTGATAAGGAGATCGTCCCAAGAGTGGCGAAAGCGGTGGCGGCGGCGGCGAGAGAAACAGGGGTCGCGCGCCGTCGCGTCAAAGCGGTCGATGATACGTCGCGAGGTTAACCGGCTATTCGGTTCCGCCCAGGCTCAGCTCGTAGAGTAAAACCTTCCAGCCGTCCTCTTCACTCAGAAACTGACCGACGATGGGGAGCATCCCCGTCCCGGGTACCTTGCCGGACTGCCCCATGCTGCCGTTTTTCAGCACCCACATCAACTCGCCCGGGGTTCGGAGCTTCTTGAATTTGGGGTTGGTGAAATTTCGGGGCTGGATGGGGAGCACTTTTGCCGCGCCGCCGTCTCCTTTGCCTTCGGGACCATGGCACTGAAAGCAGGTGCCACGACCGAGAAAGACCGCTTTCCCTTCAGCGAGAATTTCCGGAGTGGGTGTGAACGGCGGCGTGGTGGCCTTCGCCTGCCCGAGTTGATCCGCGGGAACCCGCGGCACTTTGATGTCGAATTCACCTCCGGCCTGACCATAGCCGGACGGGTTAGCGGCAAACGAAGCCTGTGCGCCAAGCGTCATGATCATTCCGAGAAAAAAGGCGCGCCTTGCACGCTTCATGATCCCTCCGTAGATATGCATGGAACAGACGGGAATTCAGCCTGAAACGGGGCGGGAGTCTAACACTGCTCATCTGATTCCGGCAACCCTCGATACGGCCGGCGGCCTCTCCTTGTCGAGGAGGGGTCCCATCCTGACCGCCTTGTGCTAGAATGGCGCTGCCTTCGTTCGAGCGGGTGCGGCAAGCGGAGCGTCGTCAAAGAGGGTTTGTGCCTTTTTCAGCGAGAAAGCTCGCCAAGTACCAAACCGGCATGCGCCGCCGGATCGAATCGCTTCGAAGCAAAACGGAGGACAGCCTCGACGTGGCCATGGACCAGATGATGCAGGAGCGCGTGGACAGTTATTTCCAGGTCGAGGAGGGGCTTGCGGAAATCGAGCATACCTTGACCTTCATCGAGGAAGAGCTGCCGCACATCCATGATCTGTCCGGGGCCATCCGCTTGGAGGCCCGGCTGGAATTCGTCGAAGACCGATGGGACGACCTTGACAGCGAAGTCCGCGAACGGCCTCGGCGCAGAAGGCGCAAATTCAACTTCGCCGATTTCCTCAAAGCCGCCGGAGGCGGAGGGTGGGGAGACACCTCAGGCGCGCGTGGGGAAATCAACTCGGCGATGGACGCATTCAGCGCACTTGGGCTTGAGGAGGGGTGTTCAATGGCATCCGTCACGGCGGCCTTCCGCCAACGAGCGAAGAGTCTGCATCCCGACGCCCGAAAGGGCGACCGGAGTTCGGAGCCGGAGCTGCGCCGCATTATCGAGGCGTACCAATTTCTCAAAGAGTATTTGAGCTTGAGCCAGACCGAGCCACCGCGTAGCTCGGAGGCTCCCTATTCACCAACCGAGTAGCTCCTTGGCTCACGGACGTCCTGCCCACTACATCACAGATCCTCCCGCCCTCGAAAACCTGTGCCGGCGTCTCCAGCGGAGCACACGGATCGCGCTCGATACGGAGTTCGTCGGGGAGGATACATTTATTCCCCGCTTGGAGCTCATTCAGATCGCCAGTGCCGATGAGTCGGCGGCCATCGATTTTCCAGCACTCAGTGGACACGGATCCTTGGACCATTTGTGGACGATCATCTGTGATCCGAGGGTCGAAAAGGTAGTGCACGCGGGCAGGCAGGATCTGGAACTCGCCGCACTCCACGCCGGGAAAATCCCAACTCCGTTCTTCGACACGCAGATTGCGGCGGCCATGGTGGGATACGGAGCTCAGGTGGCCTATGCGAGCCTGGTTCAGCGTCTGACCGGCAAACGACTGGCCAAATCACACACCTTCACCAATTGGAGCCAGCGACCGCTGACCAAAGACCAGATCACGTATGCTCTGGAAGACGTGCAATTTCTGCTGCCGATCCACGATAAACTGCGCGCGCGGTTGCGGTCCTTGGGTCGAGAGGAGTGGCTGTACGAAGAGTTCAGTCGGCTGCAGGCCTCGCTGGGGGAACGAGCGCGGGAGCCGCAGGATCGCTATCAACGGATTCGCGGGTGGGACACCCTTCAACCGCGCGCGGCCGCGGTATTGCGGGAATTAGCCGCATGGAGGGAAGGCGAGGCGAAACGGCGCAATATCCCGCGGGGTCGGGTCCTCCGCGACGAGGTTCTCCTCCAGCTCGCGCGCCAGACCCCGGGGTCGGTAGAGCAGCTCCGTGCGATCCGGGGTATCCATCCGTCTGAGGTCGATCGAAGTGGGGAGACCCTGCTGGCAAGGATTCAACGCGCCTTGACATTGCCTTCATCGGAATGGCCCGAGGTTCCCCGCGAGCGAAAGCCGGATCCGGAAGCTACGGGCCAGGTGGAGCTCCTTCAAGCCATCCTCAAGGCCCGTGCGTTGGATGAAGATATCTCGCCCAGCCTGCTCGGCACCACATCAGACTTGCAGACGCTGGTGGATGCCAAACAGAATCGCCATCAGTTGAATCTTCCCATCTTGCAAGGATGGCGGCGGGAGCTGGCGGGTGAGGCGCTTCTGAATGTGTTAGACGGGAAAATGGTCGTGAGCATCGATCAACAGACCGGGAAACTCCGTCTGAACCGTGTGCCTTAGGAGGTGGCGAATCCCGTCCTATCTTGATTCCTTAAAGCAGCCGCTTGACCGTGTCCGCCGGTCTGGCCAAGATGGCTTTCTCGCCCTTTTCCAGAATCGGGCGTTGGATCAGGTCCGGGTGCTTGATCATCAGGTCCAGCAGACCGTCTTCGCTGACGTCTTTCGTGGCAAGCCCCAGCGTCTTGTAGATGTCTTCCTTGGTCCGCAGCACGTCCTTCGCCTTCAGTCCGGCTTTCTTCAGGAGCGCCTTGAGCTGCGTCTTGGTGAATGGCTGCTCGTAGTAGTTCACGGCGATAAAGTCTTGTCCGCTGTCCTTAAGCAGCTGAAGGGCCTGGCGACAGGTCGTGCATGTCGGTTTCTGATAGATTGTGATCTTGCCCATTGTTTCTCCTTTCTCTCTGCTGGATGATGCCGCCTTGACCTCGTTTTCCCTCGGGTGTTAAATCAACGCTCCGGGTGACGGAAGGTGATGATCATGCCGACGGCTGGAACAAGTTCGAGCGGTGAATTTGCTTGCGCAACTGCTACGCAGCGTACGTTGAAAGACCTGCGAACTAAACGGAAGGGGCAGCCTGTCTTCGTGGTCGGTCATGTGCTTGAGCGCAAAGGAGCGGAGGCGACTTTCGAAGTTTTTAACGTTCGCCTGGCAGTCGTCAAGTTCTCCGACGGCGCCTTACTCGGGTATGACCCGGTCGAATTGCTGCTACCCACCGAGATTAATGACAAAGCCGTCGCCTACTTCGAAATCCGCCAATGTTCGAAATGCGACCAACAATTTCCTTTGACCGCAGAGGAAGCACAAGGCGAGGTTGAACCGACCGAGTGCCCGGACTGCGCAAACGAGTCAGGACTGAGGACTGAGTCATGAGAACCGCGGTGGCTGAACTGCTTACTCCTGAAGTGAGCAGCGGGTTGGGTCATTTGGCCAAAATCAGCACGTCGCTGAGGCCTTGTTAAATTCAGTTGAGTAGCGGAGCGAGGTCCAGCGCTTTCTTCAGCAAGCAATCTCCTGCGACACCTTGCAACGTCATGGGCAACATTCCCGCATCAAGCTGCTTGACGGAGAGCAACCGATAGTCCTCACCGACCTTCTCGGTGTCGGCTCGAATGGAATGGCAGATCTCCAGGTTTCTCCAAATCAAATTGTCAAGCACGACATCGTTAGGGATCAGCGTGGCTTCTGAGACAGCGCCGCCGGTCGTCACTTGGGCTGTCACCGCCTTTCTATCTTTTGAGATGTTGGTCACGACCGCGAACAGGACAGTATCTTGCGCCGAGATGATCGTGGCCCACATGAGCACGGAGAGGGCTATCGAGACCTTGGTGCGCATCAGCCTCGATCGAGCTCGGCTCCGCCGACCGGTGCGACGTATCAAGGCGTCCTTTCTCCCGAATAGGGACGACGCAGCGCACGCTCGGGAACCCAACCGGTCGCCCCATCCGAGGCTCTAATCTCATACTGAGACTCCCGCGACCCGTTCGGGCCATTCTCCGTCATTGCGGTGATTACCACTTCGGTTCCAATCGGCAACGCGCGCGGCTTCGCACGGCTTGCCGTCGGAGAGACCACGACTGGTTGATCGACAACCACGGTTTGCCCGACGAGAAACAGAGTTGAGGAGTGGCCCTGAGTTATGGAATCCCCCCCACGCGCCGGGCCGCCGTGGCTCAGCGCGCTCTTTCCGACCATTTTCTCGGAGGTGGTAGCCTCGCCTGTCGGAGATGAGCTGCGGCCGCGTCCGTCGAACCATACGACCACTACGACTCCGATAACGGCTGCTCCAGCGAGCAGCAGGCTTGAACGCAATGAATACGTCATGGTCTGATTCTACCAAGCTAGGCCCATGAGAGACAAAGAGTATGTCAACGGGTATATTAATTATCAAGCAGCGGGTTGCTTAACTGAACGATTTCTTGCTACATAGAATTTTGACCGTGAGCGGTGAACAAGGTCAGCACGAGCACAGGAGGGTGAACGATGCCGCATGATTTCATGCCGGGGTTGGCGGGTGTGCCCGCCGCCAAGTCCGGAGTCAGCGACGTGAATGGCGAACGGGGCATTTTGGAATACCGCGGTATTCGGATCGAAGATCTGTGCGCGCAGTCTTCGTTTCTCGAAACAACCTACCTTCTGCTGTTCGACCGTCTGCCGACCCGATCCGAACTGGCGAAGTTTGTCCGCGATATCACCGTTCATCGTCGCATCAAATTCCGAATCGTGGATCTCATCAAATGCCTGCCCGAGCAGGGTCATCCCATGGATGCCCTGCAAGCCGCCGTTGCGGCGCTCGGCATGTTCTATCCGGGTCGGAACGTCACTGACATGGAGAATAATTACTGGTCAGCCGTGAGGCTGGTCGCGAAACTCCCCACGATCGTCGCGGCGTATGCGCGTCTTCGCCGTGGCGATGACTACATCCCCCCGCGCGACGACCTGAGCTTCTCCGAAAACTTCCTGTACATGCTGACCGAACAGGTTCCCGAGGCTGTCTGGACGAACACCCTCGATGCATGTCTAGTTCTGCACGCGGAGCATACGATGAATGCGTCGACATTCACCGGATTGGTGACAGCCTCGACCCTCGCCGACCCTTACACCGTTGTCGCCTCGTCCATCGGGGCGCTGAAGGGCCCACTGCACGGAGGGGCCAACGAAGAAGTGGTTCAAATGCTTCGGGCCATTGGGACCCCGGCACGCGTACGGTCGTATGTCGAGGAAAAGTTGAAGGCCAACGAAAAGATCATGGGATTCGGCCATCGGGTCTATAAGATCAAAGATCCTCGCGCCACGATCCTTCAACAGCTGTCCGAACGCCTGTTCAAAGAGTGTGGGACGTCGCCGCTCTACGAGGTCGCCCTAGAGATGGAACGCGTGGTGACGGATGTACTGAGAGGAAAGAACGTGTATCCCAACGTGGACTTTTACTCAGGGATCATCTATGACAAGATGGGGATTGACGTGGATTTCTTTACGCCCATCTTTGCGATGGCACGAGTGGTGGGCTGGTTGGCTCACTGGTTCGAACAGCTCAGAGAGAACAAACTATTTCGGCCGGAACAGATTTATGATGGCGAGCACGATAAACCGTATGTCCCCATCGAAGAGCGCTAAGTATTACAGGATGCTGAAAACGTCCCCACCTCGTTCTTGGTTGCCGCGAAGTCCTTACAATTTGCAGCCTATTCAAACAGACACAGGAATCTCCAAATGATGACAGCGACGGCTGCGCAGACGCCAAGCACTGCGCCCATCGCGATGAGTTCCATCATTGTCTACCTCCTCTTAGTCACCTGAAAAGAACCCCACCCGGCTTCGCCGACTGATCGGTCTCTGATCCTGCCTTTCCATAGTGGAGAACGCGAGGGCAAGCAAAGTCAAGCGGTGCCAGCGCCCCTTGACTGAGGCTCAAAGAGGATTATCTACACACCGAAGCATGGGCGAGACCAAGTCAGAACATGAACTGTGAATCGTGAAGAAAGAGGAGGTGGCACATGAACATCGTTCGTTGGGATCCATTTCGGGAATTGGAGGAAATGTCGGAGCGGCTCAATCGGGTGATGGGAAGACCGTCTACGCGCCGGGACAACGGCAAGGAAACACTCACTGTGGCCGATTGGGTTCCCAGTGTCGACATTAGTGAAAATGGGGGCGAGTACTTCATTAAGGCGGAATTGCCGGAAGTGAACAAGGATGACGTCAAAATCACACTCGAGGACGGCGTGCTGACCATCCAGGGCGAGCGCAGGCAGGAGAAGGAAGAAAAAGGCAGGAAGTACCATCGCATCGAACGATCCTATGGAACCTTTGTCCGAAGCTTTACCTTACCGGATTCTGTGGATGAGGGGAAGGTGTCGGCGGAATTCAAGGACGGAATCTTGAACCTGCGCCTGCCTAAGACTGAAAAGGCGAAGCCGAAGGCGATTGAGGTGAAGCTCGCCTAACACGAGCACGTTTTCGCGCAGTTTAGAGTTCCAGAAGGAGGCGACTGTATGATGGACATCAGCTCTGTTGTCGATGCAAGCTTGGCGTTGATAGGAATGATGGCGGCGTTGGGAATGGGATTGGCGACCATGTCCCTGCAGTCAGCTCAGTCCAAGTCCACGACGTCCGAGCACCGTTCAACGTCCGATCAGTTACGCCACGCCGCCTAACCAGCGTGTGGGAATGCGAGAGTGTCACTGAAAGGCCCATCGACTCGATGGGCCTTTCCCTGCCTGCGTCCTTTTTTTCCATTTCGGCCATGCTGCGTTATGAAAAGGGATGCGTATGACTTGAGCCGCTCAACTTCCCGACCGCACCCTACGAGTCTTTCATCAGAAAGAACTCGGTAGGGTGCTCAAACTACCAGCACTCACTTATCGGCCAACACGCCCCACATCACCATCCTGAAATGACTGACCGTCAAGAAAAACCCACCAATACTGAGGTGTTGGAAGGTTCTGCGGGAGGTGGTCAAGTATGGTGAGCGGTTCAAACCGATGGTGACTGGTTGACCTCTAAGCCATACCGGTTCCAGATCACAGTCGGTTACGAGAAACCAGGGCAGAGAGACGATTCCTCTGATGCTCAAAAAGCCTTGTGCGCGAACGCTTGATCAACTATGATGGGCGCCACCACGGTCGTATGGATCTCATCTTCGCGACGAAAGGAGGCACTCATGCCTGTCTACGTTAGCTTGGTGAAATTTACCGAGCAGGGAATTTCCACGATGAAGCAGCAGGGCATCGCCCGTTCGGATGCGGTGCAGCGGAATGTAGAATCCTTGGGCGGACAATTGCTGGACGCCTATTACTGCCTCGGAGAATACGACGTTGTGGCCATTCTTGAGTTTCCAAATAACAGCGCGGCGATGAAAGCGGCTGTCCTCAATTCGTCGATGGGGCACATCAAGATTACGACGATGCCGGCCGTATCCCGAGGAGAGTGGCGATCGTTGCTCCAGGAGGTCTGGTCATCGAAGTCGAAGTCCAGGTCGAAATAACGACACAAGGCGCAGAAATCTTCAACACGATGTGAACACGGGGACGAACGTGGCCAGCAAAGCGAAGCCAGCCAAGGGGAGAGGGGTCAAGAATGGGCATGAGACGCTAAGAAGCGACCAGCCGGAACATCACACCGCGTCAGGAAAAGCCATGCGAATGGAACGAGACACCATGGGGGAGTTGGCGGTGCCCGCCGACGCGTATTACGGTGTGCAGACGGCTCGCGCCGTAGAGAATTTTCCCATCAGCGATCTTCGGTTCCCACGCTCCTTTATCCGGGCGATGGGATTAATCAAGTGGGCCTCCGCCACGGTGAACCTCTCGCTCGGTCTTTTGGATAGGAAGATCGCCGATGCCATTCTGAAGGCGAGCCGTGAGGTCGTGGACGGGCGGTGGGATGAGCAATTTCCGCTCGACATTTTTCAAACAGGGTCGGGCACGTCCACCAATATGAATGCCAATGAGGTGATCGCCAATCGGGCCTCGGAACTGCTGGGCGGCGCGCGCGGGAGCAAACTCGTCCATCCGAACGACCATGTGAACTTGGGGCAGTCCAGCAACGACGTGATTCCCACGGCGATTCACATCGCAGCTGTGGAGCTAATGGAACAGGATCTCATCCCGTCATTGACTCGTCTTCACGCCGCCTTGGCCAAGAAAGCGACCACGTTCGATAAGGTGGTCAAGATCGGACGCACACATCTTCAAGATGCGACACCCATCCGGCTGGGACAGGAGTTCAGCGGCTATGCACGTCAGATGGAACTCGGACTGGCTCGGGTCCGACGCGCTGAGGATGTGTTGAGCGAGGTGGCCCTTGGCGGAACGGCCGTGGGGACCGGCCTCAATGCGCACCCGGATTTTGCCAAGCAGGTTCTTGCCTTATTGTCAAAGGAAGTCAGACGCCCTTTCAAAGAGGCCACGAATCATTTCGAAGCTCAGTCCACACAGGACTCAGTGGTCGAAGCCAGCGGTGAGCTCCGTACGATCGCCGTCAGCTTGATGAAAATGGCCAATGACATCCGGTGGCTGGGGTCCGGACCTCGGTGCGGCCTGGGCGAAATCATTCTGCCCGAGACCCAGCCGGGATCGTCGATCATGCCGGGCAAGGTGAATCCCGTCATTGCGGAATCGGTTACGATGGTGGCAGCGCAGGTGATGGGAAATGACGTGACCATTACAATCGCGGGACAGGCGGCGAACTTTGAATTGATCGTCATGTTGCCGGTGATGGCTTATAACCTGCTGCAATCGATCGAACTTCTGGGCCGTGCATCCAACAACTTCGCGGTGCGTTGTATTGAAGGATTGGCTGCGGATGAGGTACGTTGCAAGAATTACATCGAACAGAGTCTCGCCATGTGCACCGCCCTAGCGCCTGTGATCGGCTATGAGGCGGCGGCTAAGATCGCCAAGGAGGCGTATCAAACCGGGCGGACGGTTCGCGAAGTGGCGCGCAGCCGCCAGGTCTTGCCTGAAGCCAAGCTCAACGCCCTGATGGACCCATGGCGAATGACGGAGCCGGGCGAGCCCATGACTGACTAGGCACATGGTCCGCGACCGTTTACCAAAGCGGCATGTTTTTGACAATTCAGCGAGACGTATGCTAATGTCCGCAAAACTTTTGGCTGGGTCAACGCTCCAATTGCGGATGACCACGGTTAGAGGAAAAGGGAGACATGTCGACAGAAACTTCCACCCACACGCTTCGTGCTCATCTTGTCATCGTAGTCGGGGCAGGCCCTGCGGGTATGGCGCTGGCCAACCTGGTGTCCAAAGCTGGACATGACGTGGTCATCCTCAACCGAGATATCAAATTTGGGGGGTTGGCCGAATACGGGATCTTCCCGAGCAAGCTGAAATTACGCGGCGGGTTGCGCAAGACCTACTGGGAGATTCTGGAGCGGCCCAATGTCCATTATTTCGGGAATGTGTCCGTCGGCAACAACAAAGATCTGACCATCGACGATCTAAGAAACCTTGGCGCCAGCGCCCTCGTCTTTGCGACGGGCGCACAGGGAACGAAAACGATTGGAGTGGAGGGTGAGACGGCCATCGGTGTCTACCACGCAAAGGATGTGGTCTACCACTTCAACCGGCTTCCTGGTTTCAGCGAACGGCCGTTCGACATGGGTCGTCGGGTCGCCGTAATCGGCGTCGGCGATGTCATGGTGGACGTTGCTCATTGGCTCACTCGATACAAACAGGTCGAACAGGTGACGGCGGTCGCCAGGCGCGGCCCTGCGGAGCGAAAATATAACCCGAAAGAGATCCGCGCCGTCTGCGACAACATCGATCGCCAGGCCTTGAGACAGGAGTTCGACCGTATTCGCGCTCGTCTCGAAGCAGCTGGACAAGATCCGGATAAGATCCTCAAGGAGATGACGGATGATTTCACAAAGTGTGAACCGACTTCCAGCCAAAGCAAGATGGGATTCCGCTTTCTAGCGTCTCCCCGCCGGGTGTTGAGCGACGGTCAGAATCGGGTACGGGCTCTGGAAGTCGAAGAGACAAAGCTTGAACCCAAAGGGCAGGATTTTTCGGCGGTCGGGCTCAAACAGTATTACGAGTTCCCGTGCGACAGCGTGGTATTCGCCGTGGGAGATCGAGTGGATGAAACGCTGGGCCTACCTTATAAGAATGGAGCGTTTATCACCAACCCATCGTCGACGGGCAACGATCCGGACGATGCATTGTTTCAGGCTTATGATGAAAAGTCCGGTAGGATCGTGGAGGGCGTGTTCCTGACGGGGTGGGCTCGCAAAGCGAGTGAAGGGTTAGTCGGCATCGCCAAGCGGGACGGGGAGTGGTGCGCCGAAGTATTGATGCGCTATCTGGAATCCCAGGGACTCCGGGACCGGGGCCAGATCGACGGCACCATTCGTCGCTTGCGGATGTTGCTCGATGAACGCAAGGTGCGCGCCATTCGAGCCGAGGGCCTCCGCATCCTCGAAGCCTCCGAAAAAGAACATCGCGACACCCGCGACTGCATCGGCGAGTTTAAGTTTGCCACCAATCAAGAAATGCTTGCACTCATCCAGCGCACGCGTGAGCGCTCCGAGACGGCAGCCGCACGCTAGCCATCCCCCCACTTCAGCTTTCGTCTCAGGACATCGTAGTACGTCCGGTCGGGAAACCTGATCAACTGCGTCAGATGATCCGACGCGCTCATGGTGACGGCATCCCCCTGTGTCATGGCCACGCCGACCTGGCCATCGAAGGTGGTCATGGCTCCTTCGTCTTTGCCGGTCAGCATGACTTCCAAGCTGACGCCGCTGGGAATCAGCAGCGGACGGTGCGTCAAGGTGTGTGGACAGATGGGAGTCAGAATCAACGCTTGGACGGAAGGATTGATGATAGGGCCTCCGGCGGACAGCGAATAGGCCGTGGACCCGGTCGGCGTGGACACAATCAACCCGTCTCCTCTCAGTCGAGTCACGAACTGACCGTCGATCGCGATTTGAATTTCGATCATGCGCGCGAGCGTGCCCTTGCTGATGACCACATCGTTCAAAACCGTCGCATGCGCAACGTACTCGCCGTGTCGGTCGATTCGAGCGCGCAGCATGAGCCGTTCTTCGAGGTGATATTCTCCTGCGAAGACTTTTTCGAGCGAAGGGTACAGTTGATCGAGGCTCGCTTCCGTGAGAAATCCCAGCCCTCCCATGTTGACGCCCAGAATGGGGATCCTTCGCTCCTCCACCAGCCGAGCCGCGTTCAACATCGTCCCATCACCGCCCAAAACGAGCAGCATGTCGGCGAGCGCGGCAATGTGAGGTTTCTGATACGTTGCCGACTCACCGATCAGCGCAGCGGTCTTGTTGTCAAGGACAATGTCTTTCTGACGCTCTCGCAACCATGAGACGAGGTCTTTCAGAATAGGTTTGACGTCGGGAAATTTTGGCTTGGTGAGAATACCGATGGTTTTCATGTCTCAACCTGCTGGTCTTTCGTTGACCAGAAATAGCGGTAGGAACAGAGCCGATACGAAGTGGAACGCGATTGTATCGACACACGGTCCTGGTGTCAATGCAACCTGTTTCAATCGACAACGACAGTGCGCGTTTGCGTTTCTCTGGGCCTTGACACACCAATATCAGGTCGATAGAATTACAGCAGGATTTTCGAAGAGTTGCTGAAGTTGAGCGTCGTGTCTTCGGCCGCCCCACAAAGGAGGAAGGATGTTCGAACGATTCACGGATAAGGGTCGCAAGATCATCATCCTGGCGAGAGAGGAAGCTGAACGTCACCAGAACGATTACCTGGGGACCGAGCACCTGGTCTTAGCTATTCTCCGTGAATCGGATGGCATTGCCCTCATGATCATTAAGAAGATGGGGCTGTCTTCCGAGCAGATTCGTCTTGAGATTGAACGCAATCTCCCCGGCGGGGGGACTACGATGACCTTCGGCGAGATTCCGTTCAGTCCCCGCGTTAAGAAAGTCATTGAATATGGCGTCGAGGAAGCCCGGCTCCTCGGGCACAATCATATCGGCGGAGAACATCTCCTCTTAGGGCTGTTGCGCGAGGAAGAAGGGATCGGCGGCAAGATCCTCCGAAGCCTGGGCGCGAATCTCTTGACCGCTCGGCAATTGACCGTGACCTTCCTCCGCAAATCCGCTCCTCGCGAACGGGACCGGAAGAGTAACACCCCTGCGCTCGATGAATTCGGCCGCGACCTCACCCAGTTGGCGCAGGAAGGCCAGTTGGATCCCGTGATCGGACGGGCTGACGAGATCGAACGGGTCCTGCAGATCCTGAGTCGTCGTACGAAGAACAATCCCGTGCTGATCGGCGAATCCGGAGTCGGGAAGACGGCGATTGTGGAAGGGTTGGCGCAGCGTATCGTTCAGTCAGAGGTCCCCGATAACTTGCTCTCTCGCCGATTGATCGCCTTGGATCTCGGATCACTGGTCGCGGGCACGAAGTATCGCGGCCAATTTGAGGAACGCCTCAAGGTCGTGATGAAAGAGATCGTGCAGGCGGGGAACGTCATAATCTTTATCGATGAGCTCCATACCCTGGTGGGGGCAGGAGCGGCGGAGGGATCGATTGACGCGTCCAACATGCTGAAGCCGGCGCTATCTCGCGGGGAAATTCAGTGCATCGGGGCTACGACCCTCGACGAGTACCGTAAGCATATCGAAAAGGACGGGGCTCTCAAGCGCCGTTTTCAGCCCATCTACGTGCAACCGCCCAGCGTGGACGAAACGATTCGCATCATTCAGGGCCTTCGTGACCGGTACGAAGAGCACCACGGGGTCGAAATAACGGAAGAGTCCATTGTGGAGGCTGTGAAGCTGTCTGATCGCTATGTGACTGACCGGTTCCTCCCAGACAAAGCCATTGATTTGATCGATGAGACGGGCTCTCGGGCCAAGCTGCAAACATATGCGTTGCCCGGAGAGCTCAAAGCGCTCGAGCAGGAACTCAAGAAAGTGTCGCGCGAAAAAGAATTGGCGATCTCGTTGCAGAACTTTGAAGAAGCGGTGAGGTTCCGGGAGGAAGAAGAACGGCTCAGGAAGCTTCTGGACGAATCAAAGCGAGAGTGGAAGAAGAATCAGGAAAAAAATAGGCCAATCATCACGAAAGAGGATGTGGCCTATGTCGTGTCCAAGATGACGGGCATTCCGCTCTTTAAATTGGAAGAAGAAGAGTCGCACAAGCTGCTCCATATGGAAGAATTTCTCCACAAGCGAATCGTGGGGCAGGAGGAGGCCATTTCAGCCGTCTGTCGGGCGATTCGGCGATCACGGGCTGGCCTCAAGGAAGCCAAGAAACCCATCGGCTCGTTTATCTTTCTCGGGCCGACTGGAGTCGGAAAGACGGAACTCGCTCGCGCGCTGGCGGAATTTCTTTTCAACACGGAAGATGCCCTGGTCCGGATCGATATGTCCGAGTATCAGGAGAAGTTTACAAGCTCGCGTCTGTTCGGCGCGCCCCCAGGGTATGTCGGATATGAAGAGGGTGGGCAGTTGACGGAACGGGTACGGCGGCGTCCGTATTCCGTCGTGCTGTTCGACGAGATAGAAAAAGCTCATCCGGACATCTTCAACGTGCTCCTCCAAGTGTTGGACGACGGCGTCCTCACCGACAGCCTTGGCCGCAAAGTGGATTTCAAGAACACCGTCGTGATCATGACGTCCAATCTCGGGACCAAGCTGATTCAGAAAGGCGTCTCCCTTGGATTCCACCGGCCCGAGCAGAGCGAACAGAATCGCCGGATCAAAGATGACGTCTTGTCGGAGTTGCGCCGCTCGTTCAGCCCTGAGTTTCTCAATCGAATCGATGAAATCGTCGTCTTCCACCAACTCGAGAAGGAGCATTTGATCAGTATCACGGATATCTTGATCAAGGAGTTGAATGCGCGGCTGCTCGAGCGTGGGGTGCAACTCGAAATCGGGGACGAGGTCAAACAATGGCTGATCCAAGAGGGGTACCAACCTCTCTATGGGGCGCGTCCGATGCGCCGGACGATCCAAAAGAATATCGGAGACCCGCTCTCCGAGGAACTTCTCAAAGGCCGCTTCAAGGATGCGAGAAAAGTTAAAGTGGTGCTCAGAGACAACTCACCCGTCTTTGTTGAAGAAGAGGCCATGGCTGGCGTGTAAGAGGGTCCATGACCTACGAGTGATCGTTGGGTTGGACCGGAAAGAACACAGTCTGAAATCAATACCAGAATTGACGGAACGACCCTCGCCCGAGGGTCGTTCCGTCTCATGACCACGTTTCGCGACTCCTTCGTCAGAGAGTTCTGTGGCTCCCTCCGATAGATTGAATGATTGATCCGTCCTGTGCTCTACGTGAAAGCACGGTGATGCCCGCACCCTCGCCGTCTCCGATCATACTGGGAGTGGAGACCTCGTGCGACGAGACCGCCGCAGCGATCGTCGGCGCCGACGGGCAGATTCTGTCGAGCGTGCTTTCCTCCCAACATGAGGTGCACGAGCGGTACGGAGGCGTCGTCCCCGAGTTGGCCGCCCGTCGTCATATTGAAGCCATCGAAGCTGTCGTCACGGAGGCGATGGAACAGGGAAAGGTGGGCTGGACCGATCTGGACGCCATTGCGGTGACATGTGGGCCCGGCTTAGCGGGAGCCCTGCTAGTGGGTGTGAGTTTCGGAAAGGCTTTGGCCTATGCCAAAGAGGTTCCGCTGATCGCCGTCAATCACTTGGAAGGCCACCTCGCTTCCGCATGGCTCGAGGTTCCTAATTTTCCGACTCCCTGTATGGTTCTCGTGGTATCAGGAGGACACACGCACCTCTATCATATGGAAGAACCGGGGTCGTATGATCTCATCGGCCGGACCTTGGATGATGCGGCCGGCGAGGCGTTCGACAAGGCGGCCAAAATGTTGGGGTTGGGTTTTCCCGGGGGCCCTGCCATCGACCGGATGGCACCCAGCGGCAGTGCCGACGCGATCCGATTTCCCAGGCCGTATCTTCGCACACACTCGCTCGACTTCAGTTTTAGCGGACTCAAGACGGCGTTGCTGTACCATCTGAGGGATCTGGACCGTTCAGGTCAGCCGAGACGCGTGGCCGACCTTGCCGCCAGCTACCAAGAAGCGATAGTCGAGGTGTTGGTTGAAAAGGCCTTCGAAGCGGTTCGACGATACAGCGTGCGGGCGTTGGCCGTCGTCGGGGGTGTTTCCGCCAACTCCCGGCTCCGTGCGTTACTCTGTTCACGAGCTGTGGCTAGCGGCATCCGATTGGCCGTTCCACGCCCGGGCTATTGCACGGATAATGCGGCCATGATTGCCGCCGCCGGCCGGCAGGCCTATTTGCGCGGACGAGTGGCTACGTGGGACCTGGAAGCCACCCCGGAATTATCCTTGCCGGCGCGGGGCGAGCCGTCGAACAACGAGAAGCCGAAATCAAGAAGACGCTCCACTGCACGCGGATAAGGAGAGCAGAAGATCCCAACCGTCCGTGGAAGTATCAACGGCCTGAAAGCCAATCAGTTGCTGCGACTGGAGCACCTGTATCGTCGCCGGATACCGGTCGAGAAGGTCATTAGCGCTGAATTGGCCCGAACCTGTACGGAACTCTCGCATGAGATTCGACGTCAGATTGGTCTGGTGATTACGCGGAGGGGTCTGATCGAGCAAGTCATCGTCGGAAATAATCGCGAGCTTATCCTCACGGATCTCTCGAAATTTCGAACGGGGCCGCGATCATTGCGAGGCGTCAGACTTGTTCACACGCATCTCCACAACGAGCCGTTGTCGCATGACGATCTGACCGACCTTGCGCTGCTTCGTCTTGATCTGATCGTGGCCGTCGGTGTCGCTGAGGACGGACTTCCGGCCGATCTGTATCTCGCGCACATGTTACCGCCGAATTCAAGCGGGCAGGTGTATCAGGTCTGGGACCCTGTTCCTTTCCACGCCTTCCAGTTTGAATGCAACACCTTCGTCGATGATCTTGAGGGTGATTTGGCGAAATCGAACTCCAGCCATATGGTCAAGGAGGGGCATGAATCGGCTATCCTGATCAGTGTGTCGACCAAGAGTCGCGCTCACCAGGAGGAGCGATTGGAAGAGCTCGTGGACCTCGCTCGATCGGACGGCATTACCGTGTTGGAGACCATCGTCCAGCGCGTGCAGGACATTCACCCGAAGTATCTACTGGGGAGCGGGAAGCTGAGAGAAGTGGTCATCAAGGCCTTGCAGCAGGGTGCGGACCTGCTCGTCTTCGATCAGGACCTGACACCGGCGCAGGTCCGGGCGATCGCTGCGGTCACCGAGATGAAAGTCATTGATCGAACGCAGCTGATCCTGGACATCTTCGCACGACGAGCCCACAGCCGCGAAGGGAAGATTCAGGTCGAGTTGGCCCAACTCCGATACCTGCTTCCACCGACTGTCGGGCCTCGGCGCGGCGCTTTCCCGCTTAGGGGGCGGGATCGGCGGACGAGGTCCCGGCGAGACGAAATTGGAAACCGGATCGGCGGAAAGTCCGGGACCGCATCAACCACCTGGAGCGTGAACTGCTCACCGTTACACGCCATCGAGACCAGCGACGAGCGCGGCGGTCTCGCCAGCGAATTCGGATTATCTCTATTGTCGGCTATACCAATGCGGGCAAATCGACACTCCTCAACGCGCTGACGGAGAGCGAGGTCCCTGCGCAGGACCGCCCATTCGAAACGCTCGACACATCCAGCCGTCGTCTCCGCGTCCCTCGTGGCCGTCCTGGGACTGAGCGGGACAAGAGCCCGTCTTGGCGGGATCGGGCTGGGAGAGTGCAATGGTCACCGGAGTGCGGCAGTGACACCGACGTCATCATTACCGATACAGTGGGGTTCATTCGCGACCTCCCGAAGGATCTCATGGGAGCCTTCCGCACGACTTTGGAAGAACTGCGCGACGCTGATTTGCTGCTTCATCTGGCGGATGCCAGCTCTCGTGACCTAGACGGACAGATTCGCGCGGTCGAGGCCATCCTGTCGGAGCTTGGGCTGGATCACATCCCTCGGGTGCTGGTCCTGAATAAGATCGACCGGCTCCATGCCCACGAGGCGGAAGCCTTAGCTCGTCGCTACCGCGCGCTCGGTATTTCCGCCTTGAGCCCTCATACGCTCTCACCATTGGTGGAGTGTCTGGCTCGGTCACTCACGGAAGCAACTCGGTGCTCCCATCGCTCGACTGAGGCATGCTCGGCTCCGGCGATGCCATCATGACGCACAGGACGAGTACGTGGTGAGACCGTGCGCACCGGGATGAAAGAGGTACGCCCTGCGAAAGGGGACCGTCCCCGCGAACCTGATCGCGCCCTCCGGCGGCGGTTGTCAAAGATCATCGCTGTGCTCGCAACAGCGATGCCGCACGCGCGAGTGGAGTTGGATCACCAGACGTCCCTGCAACTTCTTGCCGCGACCATCCTGTCGGCTCAGTGCACCGACCAGCGAGTCAATCAGGTCACTCCGGCGCTGTTCCGTCGGTATCCAGAGGCGGTGGATTACTCGAAAGCCGATCAGGCCGAGTTAGAAGCGCTCATCCGCCCTACGGGCTTCTTCAAAAGCAAAGCGCGAAGCCTGATCGCATGTGGTCGGGCCTTGTGCGATCGATACGACGGGAAGGTGCCGGAGACAATGGAGGCCCTGGTGTCGCTTCCTGGAGTCGGCCGCAAGACCGCGAACGTGATATTGGGCAACTGCTTCGGGAAACCGGCGGTCGTGGTCGATACGCATGTGAAGCGAGTAGCGCATCGCCTTGGCTTGACATCTGCAAGCGACCCGGACACGATCGAAGAGGATCTCCGGGCCTTAATCCCGGTTCCGCAGTGGACCCTCGGCTCTCAGCGGCTTCTGTTACATGGTCGTTACGTCTGTCTCGCTCGACGACCTCAGTGCGAGCACTGTCCCATCTACAAAGAGTGTCCTTGGGAGGGCAAGTGGCCGAATCCATCAAAAGCATGACCGGATACGGAAGACGGGAGGCGGTCTGGGCCGGCGGAAGGGTAGCGGCGGAATTGCGATCCGTCAATCACCGATTCTGCGAGATTGTGATCCGGTTGCCCCGATCGCTATCCTCGCTGGAGGACGAACTGAAGAAGTTGATCCAGCAGCGGTGCGCCAGAGGCAGGCTTGAATTAGTCATCTCCTTCATTGGAGGGAAAGAGGCGGGGAAAACCTTGACTCTTGACCGTACGCTGGCGAGACAGTACCATAGTTTGCTTAGAGATTTGCAACGTGAGTTTCGCTTGAGTGGATCCCTTGATGTCGCCCTTCTGGCGGGATTTCGTGAGATAATCTCGACCATTGATCGGCCCGTCGAAGAGAGGCGGCTCAAGCAGGTCGTGAAACGCCTCGTCGCCGGCGCCCTATCTGACCTCAACACGATGCGCCGCCGAGAAGGTGCGGCATTAGCGCACGACACCAGAACTCGACTCCAGGCAGTCCGCGAGGAGATCGCGCGAGTCCACGAGAGAATTCCCCTGGTGGTTCAGGACCATTTTGATCGCATGAAAGCGCGGGTCGAAAAATTGGTGGGAGCCGACGATCTCGATCTCGGTCGCCTGCGCCAAGAACTTGCCCTATACGCTGACCGGTGCGATGTGTCTGAAGAGGTAACGAGATTGGGATCCCATCTTGGTCAGTTCGACGGAGCGCTCAAGAGTCGAGAGCCGATCGGAAGGACGCTTGATTTCCTCCTTCAGGAAATGGGGCGTGAGACTAATACCATCGGATCCAAAGCCAACGACGCGGAAATCGCCGCGCATGTTGTTCAAATCAAGGGGGAGTTGGAACGCATTCGAGAGCAGGTTCAGAACATTGAATAACCTGGAGCCACACGACCGATGAGGAATCAAGGACAGCCGAAGAAGGAAGCCATAGAACGGCGTGGATTGCTGTTTGTCGTCTCAGCGCCGTCCGGCACAGGCAAGACGACGCTGTGTAAAGAGCTGATCTCACTGGTTTCGGGTCTGCGCCATTCGATCTCCTACACAACCCGTCAGCCGCGTCCCGGGGAGATTCACGGTCGTGAATACTTTTTTGTCGATGAAGCTCAGTTTCACCAGATGGTGCACCGGAACGAGTTCGCCGAGTGGGCGCCCGTGTACGGACATTTTTACGGAACCCCACGACAAGGCCTGATGGAGATATTGGATCAAGGCAGCGATGTCTTGTTGGAGATCGATGTGCAAGGAGCGATGCAGATCAAGAAAAAGTTCGACGATGCCGTCTACATCTATATTATGCCGCCGTCGATCGAGGCATTGGAGACCCGTTTGCGCCAACGAGCCGGCGACACACCACAGGAGATCGAACGCCGACTGCAGAAAGCTCGTGAGGAACTGTGGAGCTACCGCGATTACTACTATATCGTGAAGAATGACGACATGAAGCAAGCGCTCAGAGAATTGGAAGCGATCGTTCTGGCCGAGAGGATCAAGACCAAGCGCCTCGATTGGACTTGGCTCGAAGAGAATTTCATTCGAGGGAAAGGCGTTTCACGGAGGACCGAAAAGAGAGCTCACAACGACAAAGGAGATCGACAGCCATGACCGACACATTATCTTTATTGCCGGAAGATAGTCAGCGGCGATTTGATTCTCGACATCGATTGGTCATTGCGGCCTCACAACGGGCCAAGCATCTGATGCAGGGCGCCAAGCCGGTGACCGCAACAAAGTTCACGAAAGAAACCACCATCGCGCTTGAGGAGGTCCTGCAGGGAAAGATAGCGTTCCTGACAGGCCAAGAAGCCCGGCAGGCGATGAAGGAGGTCAAACGGACGAGGGACGGCGATGTCGAACGTATGGCCGTGATGAGCACGGGAGCAGGTGAAGACGCGCGAGAAATCAAGAAGGAGCTCAGTGTATATGTGGATGATTCGGAGAAGGCGACCGAACCTGAAGCCGAGGAATAGAGAAGCAGGGTGGTGGGTGAGCTGGTTCAGTGCTCGCGCACCGCGCGCATTTTCACCCGCCTGCCCCAGGCGCGCCAAGACGTGCCCATTCCCGATCAGAATGTGCTCGGCGGACGCGCGCAGTGTGAACCAACTCGCCCACCACCCTGCGCAGAGCTAAATGAATGAAGAAGTAGACAGGGCGAATCATTCCGGTAGTCCACGCAATTCCTCCAGAGCTAGATGATTGAAGGTAATGAGCAAGCCTGGTTTGAAGTTTCTTGGTAAACGCATCGTCCTGGGAGTTACCGGGAGCATCGCAGCGTATAAAGCCGTCGGCTTGTTGCGCGCCTTAGTACAGGAAGGAGCCGATGTGCCGGTGGTCATGACCGAGGCCGCCACACGATTTGTGAACCCGCTCACCTTTGAGGTGTTGTCCGGCCATCCCGTGGCCACCGATCTTTTTGCCGCCCACCAGGAGATGCTCCACCTCACCCTGCCAGAACGGGCGGATATCATCGTCATCGCCCCGGCGACCGCGAACACGCTGGCCAAGTGTGCACAAGGAATGGCAGATGATCTCTTGACCACGATGATCCTAACCACCTCGTGTCCTCTTCTCATGGCTCCCGCGATGGATGGTGCGATGTGGGACCACCCCACGGTTCAGGCGAATGTGACTACGTTGAGGACGAGAGGTGTGACCGTGCTGGACCCGCAAGAAGGCTCGCTCGCGTCCGGGCGAGTGGGAAAAGGCCGTCTGACCGATGAATCCACCATTCTCTCCGCAATCCAAGCGGTTCTTGCTCCGCGGCGCGACTGGCTCGGACAACGGGTATTGGTCTCGGCCGGACCGACTCAGGAAGCGATCGACCCCGTCCGGTTTATTTCCAATCGCTCCTCTGGGAAGATGGGCTACGCGATCGCTCAGGCCGCGCGGGAGCGCGGCGCGGAAGTGGTCCTGGTAAGCGGACCGACCGCGTTGGCCATTCCAACGGGAGTCGAGCATGTCCCGGTCGAGGCAGCCGAGGAAATGGCGAAGGCGATGCTCTTGCGGCTGCCTTGGTCCACAACCGTGATCATGGCGGCGGCGGTCGCCGACTTTCGTCCTCGACGGCCCGGCGCGAAGAAGATCAAGAAGGGCGAGGCGGCATGGCAACCCCTCGAATTGGAACCGACCGATGACATCGTGACCCTGTTGTGCCAACGACGAACCTCCCAGATCATCGTCGGCTTCGCCGCGGAAACCGAATCGGTTGTCGCGCATGCCCGCGACAAACTGGTCCGGAAAGGACTCGATCTCATCGTCGGCAACAATGTCGCGGAAAAAGGGTCCGGGTTTGGCTCGGATACAAGCGCGGCCGTCCTGATTAGCCGCGATCACAGGATCATGGAAGTTTCCACCGTGACGAAGCGCGTGTTGGCTGATCGTATCTTGGATGCGGTAATCTCCCTCCCGAGATCCCGTGCAACGAGAACAACGGGCACCGACATTTCGCGCTCCTCAGAAGCATAGCGACCCGTCATGACCCACCCGTGTGGTTTGACCCTCCGGCGTGAGCCTGTTACAATGGCGCCGCTTCGCAGCTCCGGCAAGGTGTGGCTCTGCCGCCCATCGTGAGAGCACGAATGTTCCGTTTTCTGGTGCTACATGGACCCAATTTGAACTTGCTGGGCACCCGCGAGCAGTCGGTATATGGAAACCTGTCCCTCAAGGAGATCGATACGGCGATTCAGGAGCTAGCCAAGCAAGAAAGCATCCGGGTTGACATCCGCCAATCCAATGTCGAAGGTGAGCTTGTGACCTGGATCCAAGAGGCCAAAGATCGGTTTGACGCCATTGTCATCAATCCGGCCGCCTACACGCATACCAGCATAGCGATCCGCGATGCGATAGCGGCTGTGGCGATTCCAACCGTGGAAGTGCATCTGAGCAATATTCATAAACGTGAGTCGTTCAGGCGCCGATCTTACATCGCCGGCGTTGCCTTGGGGCAGATCTCAGGTTTTGGCTATGCCGGCTATCTCCTTGGTATCCGGGCCGCGCTCGAGCATCTGAAGACGACACGCCCCACGTTGGTACGGTAAGCAGAAGGGGTCTGAGGCACAAGGAAACCTGCGTGTGATTTCTACAGCCGATTTTCGTAACGGCGTACGTCTTCAAATCGAGGGAGAGCCGTTTCATATCGTCGAATTCCAGCACGTGAAACCCGGGAAAGGTGGGGCGTTCGTGCGCACCAAATTGAAGAGCTACAAGACAGGAAACGTCTTGGACCGAACCTTCCGATCCGGCGAGCGCTTCGAAGAGCCCAACTTGGAAGAATGCGAGATGCAGTTTCTCTATGCCGCCGGTGACGCCTACACCTTCATGGACAACCGCAGTTTTGAGCAGTTCACCTACGACAAGAAGCAACTCGGCGAGAATGCCGATCTGCTCAAAGAAAACATGGTCGCCAAAATTCTGCTCTATGAGCATCAACCGCTCGCCGTTGAATTGCCCACGTTCATCGAGCTTAAGGTGGTGGATGCGGAGCCCGGCGTGCGCGGCGACACCGCTTCAGGCGGAAGCAAACCTGCCATCGTGGAGACCGGAGCCGTGATCAAGGTCCCCCTCTACCTCGAAATCGGGGAGGTCATTCGTATCGATACTCGAACGAGAGAATACGTGGAGCGGGTGAGGTGAAAAGGCCAAAAGCTCGTGGTCGTGTCGGCCAGCACAGTCAGCAACGCGAGGGAATCTCCGGTACAGTCTCCAACTCGCCGGGGGGAGCTTCGGGAGTGCTCGGGGATCCGGCCCAACCGATCCAGGCCTTCATCGATCTCCTGAAACAGAACAACCTGGCTGAATTGGAAGTGGAGCATGAAGGGTTCCGGATCAGACTCAGGCGTGAGTCGGTCATCGAGTCCGCTCCTTCGGCGCGACCGGAGAGCGTCCTACCGGGTCAGGAAACTCCCACTGAGAGTCTGGCCGTCTCGGTGCCCGGTGATGTGGCCGGAAAAGTCACAATCACCTCTCCGATCGTGGGGACCTTCTATCGCTCTCCGTCTCCTGACGCGGACCCATACGTTGAGGAAGGAGACCTCGTCAAGAAAGGTCAAGTGCTGTGTATTGTCGAGGCAATGAAACTGATGAATGAAATCGAATCTGAAATGGACGGACGGATTGTGAAGATCCTGGCCGAGAGCACCAAACCTGTCGAATACGGACAGCCGTTGTTCTTGATCGATCCCAACCCCGCATCTTAGGTAGGATGTTGAACAAGACCTCCGACTTCGTTCTCGGTTTGCTAACATCCTCAACGGATGACCCGGCCGCCTCATCGTCTCGGAGGCCCGCGCAAACGTGGTGCTCCTTATTCGTCGCCCCGTGCGGCCCCAGAGGGTACGCGTCCTGTGTTAGCCTCACCTGCAGCCTTTTGAACCGTCCTCTCGCGTCAGCGCCAAAATTCCAAACTCCCTCACCGGATCCAAGTACATCCCCCAGGAGCCGGACGTGTTCAAGAAAATCCTAATTGCAAATCGCGGCGAGATTGCTCTGCGAGTGATCCGAGCCTGCAAGGAGTTGGGAATCAAGACGGTTGCCGTCCATTCCGAGGTGGACGCCAACGCCTTGCATGTGCGGCTGGCCGATGAGCACGTCTGCGTGGGGCCCGCGGAAGACGCGCTGAGTTATCGGAATATTCCCAACGTCCTGAGCGCCGCCGAGATTACCGGTGCAGAGGCCATCCATCCGGGTTATGGCTTCCTGGCGGAAAACGCCCACTTTGCCGAAGTGTGCGAATCCATCGGGGTCAAGTTTATCGGCCCGACTTCAGAGAATATCGCCACGATGGGAGACAAAGCCCGGGCCAGAGAGATCATGGCTCGGCGATCTATCCCGGTCCTTCCCGGCAGTCCCGGCGAGCTTCGCAGCGAGACCGATGCCCTGGAAGCGGCGCGCAAGATCGGGTTCCCGGTTATCATTAAAGCCTCCGCCGGCGGAGGCGGGCGCGGCATGCGAGTGGTCAACAAAGAAGAGGATCTCGTGCGTGCGTTCCAGGCGGCTCAATCCGAAGCCAAATCCACCTTCGGCAATGAAGCCGTCTATCTGGAACGTTACTTTCTCGAGCCGCGGCATATCGAGGTCCAGGTGCTGGCCGATGAGCGGGGACGGACGGTCTATCTCGGTGAACGAGACTGTTCCATTCAGCGGCGCTATCAGAAGCTGGTGGAAGAAACCCCGTCACCGGCCGTCGACGAGAGGTTGCGGCGCGAAATCGGTCGAGTGGCGGTGGAGGCGATTAAGGCCGTCCATTATCGGAATGCCGGGACCGTAGAATTCCTGCTGGATAAAGATCAGAACTTTTACTTCATGGAAGTGAATGCTCGTATCCAGGTTGAACACCCGGTGACGGAAATGATTACCGGGATCGACCTGATCAAAGAACAGATTCGCATCGCGGCCGGGGTCTCGCTGGCATTCCGGCAGCAGGACATTCGTCTCACCGGACACAGCTTTGAATGCCGGATCAACGCCGAAGACCCCGAGAAGTTTACGCCGTGCCCGGGTCTCATCACCCGCTATCACTCGCCGGGCGGCTTCGGCATTCGCGTTGACTCAGCCATGGAGGCCCACAGCATGGTCGTCCCGCATTATGATTCCCTGATTGCGAAATTGATTTCCCATGGCCAAACCCGTGACGAGTCCATGGCTCGCATGCGACGGGCCCTTGACGAGTTTGTCATCGAAGGCATCAAAACGACCATCCCGCTTCACCGACGCATTTTTGCCGACGCCGAATTTCAGAAGGGTCGGGTGTCCACCAGTTTTCTCGATCGTTTCCTCGCCAGCCAATCTTCTTGATCCCAACTGAGAAGCACATGCGCACCCCTTCGGCTCGGCCTTCGCTTCAAGGCCTCCATGTGATCTTGGACCCGAGCGTACTAAAGGGACGCTCCGTGGTGGACGCCCTCAAAGAGGCGGGAGCCGGAGGAGCCCGTCTCTTTCAATATCGAGACAAGACCGCGACCGGGCGGGAGGCGTATCGCCATGCGACCCAACTCCGGCGTGCGGCTGCAGACATCGGCGCGCTGTTTCTGGTAAATGACCGTTGTGATCTTGCCTTGGCGGTGGAGGCCGATGGGGTGCATCTCGGGCAGGATGACCTGCCATTGGCTCTGGCGCGGTCGATTATGGGACCTGGCAAGCTGATCGGGGTATCCACTCACACACCGGCTCAGGTGATCGAGGCAACGAGCCAAGGAGCTGATTACCTTGGATTTGGGCCAATTTTCGCGACGGGAACCAAGCCGGACCATGAACCGGTGGTGGGGATCGACGGGCTCGCCGGAATCCGACGGCTGACGCCTCTGCCGGTCTTTGCCATCGGCGGAGTGACCCTGAGCACGATCGAGGCCGTGACGAAAGCGGGTGCGAATGGCGTGGCGTTGATTTCCGCCATCTGCACGTCGCCCGACATTACCGGAACAGTGCGTGAATTCATGAAGCGCGTGGAGCGAGCACTTGCGCCAGCTCCTGAATAGCCGGATGCTTGACCAGGGAAGCCATGCCCATATCCAGGACGTGGTTGAGTTCGGACGCAAAGAGCAGCGGTCCGAACACTCGAACACCGCCTCGTTCCCGCAAGACCTGGACGGTCGACTCAACCTGAAGGCGGTCGGAGGTCGAGACAGAACCGGCAGCCGGTTGATTCAGCACAACCCCTACGATTTCGATCCGGCGCCGCTGTAAGGCTTCGATCGTCAACAGGGCATGATTGATGCCGCCGAGCGCGGCCCGCCCAACCACGACTGCGGGAAGATCGAGTGCCACGATCACCTCGCGCAGGTCTAAGTCGTCCGTGATCGGGACCAGTACGCCGCCCACGCCTTCGACCACCACAAAGTCATGAGCGGAAGAAAGCCTCTTGAAGGCCATCCTGATGCGATCCAGCTCAATCGTCACTCCCGATAATCTGGCGGCAGCCAGCGGCGCCAGCGGTGCGGTGAGCCGATAGGGACTGACCATCTCAATCGAATCCGATGCGCCGGCGGCGGTCTTGAGGAGGCCAGCGTCCGACAAACAGCCATGCTCCGAAACACATCCGGTTTCGACCGGCTTCATCACGCCCACGTTGATGCCGCGCTGAGTCAAACAACGCGCCAAAGCCGCCGCCACTACGGTCTTCCCTACACCAGTGTCCGTGCCGGTGATGAAACAACCTGTATGCATAACGAATAGCGGAGAGCGAGTAGCTGCGACTCTGAGTAAGCTATGAGCTGTTCATTATTCGCTGGTGGTTAATTAGAGAATTCGACAATCTAGGTTCCACACCTGTCCCGACACATCCTCGAGAAGTGTAAGGTGATAGATCGTTCTCGCGACGGCACGTAGATCCGGAGACCTGCCTAAGACATGATCCTTGAGAACGTGACCATCGCTCATGGCGGATTCAGACATGTCGGTCAGATGCCACCCGGGCAATACCGCGTTAATCCTGACATTGCCGGCTCCCCATTCTCGGGCCGCGGTCTTGACGAGACCAAGGAGACCGGCCTTTGAGGCGGCATAGGCAGACTGGCCGGGTTGACCGTGAAACGCGGCGAATGACCCGACCACAATCACAGACCCTTTTCGCTGTAAGAGCATCTGAGCGCCGGCAGCCTTGACGCAATGGAAGGTCCCGGTGAGGTTGGTCTCAAGGACGACGTTCCACTCCTCGGGATTCATGCGCAGCAGCAGATGACCTGAAGCCACCCCCGCATTACACACCAGGACATTAAGATGCCCCCACTGCGCCATGAGATCAGTGAGCATCGCGCGCACTTGACAGGGATCTCGAATGTCAGCCCGGCAGGTGACGGCTTGCCCACCGCTGCGGCGGACGGCCACGGCTGTCTGATCGGCCTCTTTCTCTCGTTCGCGATAATGGACGCCGACGCGCCAGCCGGCCTGTCCAAACTCCAAGCAAATCGCTCGGCCGATCCCGCGGGATCCACCAGTCACCAAGACCGTGGGAGAAGTCGTCGAGCCGGAGGAAGAAAATGGATGGGCTGCGTCCCGGCGAGGTGTGTGTGGCATGGTCCCGTGGAGGCTGTATTATCACGGATCGCGGGCCGCCAACGCAACCGGCGACTGTGCACGACGGGTCTTGCCGGTCCAGCGTAGTTATGTTACGGTGAGAGCTTAACAAGGCAGCGGGGGACGCATGGATCTGAGTATACGGAGCTGGCAGGCCACCTTTGGTGTGCTGGTCATCGGGTGGGTTCTCCTGGGGGCTGAGGCTCAGGCGCTGAATACCATTCCGCCTGGAGTCGAGCGAGTCGCCGATGCGGGTGACTATTTTCCGGATACTCTTGGAAGCCAATGGCAGTATCGAGGAGAGATCGTCGAAGGTCCGCTCCAGACGATCGCCAAGAAAGGCTTCATCAATGTCTCCACGGTCAAGGGGACGGATAAGATTCAAGGTGTCGCCGTGAAGGTGTTTCACGATACCAACCCAGGCAATCACGGGCCCTCGGACAGTTTTTACCGCCGGGACCCGGCTGGGATTGTGTACTATGGGTCCGATCCAGGGACTTCAATTGAGCGGCAGCTCATTCCGTATCAAATTGTTCGCTTTCCGCTGGATCTGCCGTCATCGTTTCAACAGTTCGACCGGAAAGGGCTGGACTTCGGCAGCGACCTCGACGGTGATGAACAAAATGAACTGGCGGATATGGAAGCCGTCGTCACAGCCGTCGGCAAGGAGCCGATCTTAGTCCCAGCAGGTTCGTACCCGGATACGGTCCGGATTGAGGCACGAATGACCATGCGCATCTCCCTCTCACAAAGCCAACGTGTCGCGGTTGGAACCGATACGATGATCGCGTGGTTTGCGAAAGGGATCGGGCTGGTCAAGTACGTCGAGCGGCAGGAACTCCCTCCACTGAGATCAGACCGCGGACTGGTCACCGAGATCACCGAAGAATTGGAGTCGTTCTCGATAAGCCCGCAAACAAGCTCCCTGCCTTAGAGCGCTTACACAGGAATGGATACATACGTATTTGGTGCTGGTGCCTCTGCGCCTTACGGCATACCTACAATGGGAGAATTCCTTAGTAAGTCATTTTCTGGGTGGACGCTCATATCTCCGGATCGAACTGACTTCGAGGAAGAACTCAAAATTGTTGCTGGAGCTGTCGACGGCCAATACGGGACTAATCTACTGGCTGGCGAGCAAGGTGGCGATCATTTTTCAGCCAAAGATGCAGGTGGCGTTAAGTAAGATCAACGTCGAAGAGTTGTTGGCACTAGCTGACGAGAATAGAAGCCCTGACATACGACAAGCTCTCGAAAGAGTGATCTTCAGAACAATAGAGTGGAGCACGCACGATGGCGGTAGCCATGAATACTATAAACTCTTGATGGGCGAGATCTTAAAGTCAGGTCAAGAGGCTTGTCTGATATCGTTTAACTACGACTTGCTGCTTGATCGTGCCTTGGCAGATGCTGCTCGTCACACCACCACTTGGTCATACGCCGTACCGTTTCATGCGGGCATTGAACCATCCCTTCATGATTCAGATGATCCGACCATTTTTCTGTTAAAGCTGCACGGTTCTTTGAATTGGGGCCAATGCCCAAGATGTAATAGCCTCAGGCTTTGGACCTACACCACATACGACAACATTTTTCATACAACCTGGCCGAGCTGTAAGCAGTGTAATTCCACGGAATTCAAGCCAGTGCTGGTCGCACCGACTCCTGCTAAACGGTTTCCGAACGCACTTAACAGCGCTTGGAACACGGCAGCGAAATGCTTACAAAAAACGGAGAGGTTAACAGTAATCGGATACTCTTTTCCGGCGTTCGACCGCCAATCACGGATCCTGTTTCTGAAGAACTTCATTATTCCTCATCTGCTCGTTAATTCTCGCCCCAAATTAGTTATTGTCGATCCGGACCACTCCACACGTAAAGCCATAGAATCCTGGTTTCTGCCTGCCGTTGACAAGAACGTTGACGAATATGATTCGTTCCAAAACCATTGCGCGATGCTTCAATAACCGCACAATGGATCAAATCGTTGGCGTCACCTAATAAGCGCATCGAGAGCAACCTTCGCAAGCGGGCTTTCCGCTTGTTCGGCGCTCATGCGCGGTGTTACGTAGCTTCAAGAGAGGATCAATGAATGGCAAAGTAGGACTGGTGCGACCAACGGGAGCTCCTCTGGGTTCCCTATGAGTACGAAAGGTCAAGGACCTCCGTCACTCTGCAGGCTGACTCTTGGAGCGGCGAATGAAAACAGGGTAGATTTCCAGGTCAGGTGATCGACGATCTGTTGCTACTCCGTTTCCGTGGGCGCGAAGCCGCGGCGGAGCGTGTTCTCACTGACCACGCGCGGGATCATGAATTGGGTGAGATAATCTTCGCCCCCTGCTTTCGAGCCGACTCCAGAGAGCCGATGCCCGCCGAACGGTTGTCGTCCTACGAGCGCGCCGGTGATGGGGCGATTAATGTAAAGATTCCCCACATCGAATCCAGCGCGGGCAGCGACCACGTTGGCCGGGCTTCGGGAATAGAGCCCCCCGGTCAAGGCATAGGGTGAATTGTTCGCCAGACGAAGTGCCTCCTCGAAGTCGCGCGCTCGCATAACGGCGAGCACCGGTCCAAAGATTTCCTCCTGAGCCAGTCGATGGTGCGATTCGATATCGGCAAAGATCGCCGGCCCGACGAAATAGCCTGGACCCCTCACCTGGCGCTCCAACACCAGCCGTCCTTCTCGTTTGCCGATTTCAATATACTCCCGGACCTTCGCCACAGCCCGCTGATCAATCATCGGCCCCATACGGTTGCCGGGATCTTCCGGCGGACCGATCTGAAGGCTCTGAACAGCATCGACCAGGCGCTGGAGAAAGAGATCATAGACCGATTCGTGCACAATGGCCCGCGAGCAGGCGGAACATTTCTGACCTTGATAGCCGGCAAACGACGTGACCACTCCCGTCACCGCCTCGTCCAGATCCGCCGTCTCATCCACGATGATCGCGTTCTTTCCACCCATTTCCGCGATCACGCGCTTCACCCCCCGTTGCCCAGGCTGAACCTGCGCGGATTGAGCGAGTAGACGGAGACCGACATCTTTCGATCCGGTAAAAGCGACCAGGCTGATCTCCGGATGCGCGACGAGGACCTGCCCGATCTCGGGACCTCCCGGCAAGACCTGCAGAACCCCTTCGGGCACTCCCGCCTCGGTCAGGAGTTCGGTCAGGAGGAGGCCAATGACCGAGGCGCGTTCCGATGGCTTGAACAGCACGACATTGCCGGTCACCAAGGCTGCCGCGACCATGCCTGTCGGGATCGCAAGAGGAAAATTCCAGGGCGCAATGACGGCGACAGTTCCGCGTGGAGCATACAACAGGTGATTTATCTCGCCGGGTTCGTGTCCCAATCGAAGAGGACGTCCCAGCCGGCGCATCTCCCTCGCATAGTACTCGAGGAAGTCGATGGCTTCGGCCACGTCCGCATCAGCGTCTCGCCAGGGTTTTCCCGTTTCAAAAATCTCCCAGGAGGCCAGCTCAAAGCGCTTGTGTCTCATCGCCGCGGCCGCTGTCGTAAGGATGGTTGCGCGATCCGTAGTGGGTACGGCGCTCCAGTCGGAAAGCTTGCTGAGCGCAACCTCGACGGCTCTGGGAACTTGGGCAGGATCATACCCGCGTAACCGACCGACCGGTTCCTTCGGACTGCTGGGGTTGTAGGAGACCAGCTCTGGTCCGGATGGTGACCCTCCTGGGGAAACATACGAAAACGTCTGGCCAAGCTGACTGCTCACCTGGGCGATAGCCCGACTCATCGCGTCTCGAGCGGACTCTTTCGAGAAATCGGTGTGGGGTTCGTTGCTGAATCGGTCGGCGCGATCGCCATCCGAAGACCGATCGCCATCCTTGTCAACCGATGCAGGACCCGGTGACGGGACATGCGGCGCGGCGAGCAACTGGGGCAGGGGCTCAGCTTCCGAGTGCTCCTTCCGTAGAAATGATTCGTTCGAGGTGTTTTCCAACAGGCGCCGTACGAGATAGGCCATGCCGGGGATCAACTCTCCAACCGGAGTGTACAACCGAACCCGCCGTCCCATTTGCGACACCGCAGTTTGCAGCGGCTCGGCCATGCCGAAGATCATTTGAAACTCGTACGCTTCTGGCGTTAACCCCTTGGCCTGCGCTGCGGCCTCGGCATGAGCCAGGCTCCGCACGTTATGGCTTCCAAATGCTGGACGGACATGCTGGGCATGATCCAATAGACTCCGGGTGAGCGCCTCATACTGGACATCGGTGCCAGCTTTCGATTCAAACACTGGCACCGGCCATCCGCGCTGTTGATAGCGGATCATTTCGGAGTCCCAATACGCCCCCTTGACCAATCGCACGGCGATCGGCGCGTCACGGCGCGCAGCCCATGCCATGAGCTGGTCCAGGTCTTTCGGAGTCTCTTTCAAGTAGGCTTGGATCGCGATCCCCGCGTGCGGGTAGGAGCGGAAGTCAGACTCGGAGAGCAGACGTATGAAGACCATCAGCGTGAGATCCTTCAATTCAGCCTGCTCCATGTCGAAGGTGACTGCCGCAGACATTGTCGCGGCGGCGGCGAGGAGCGGCCGGAGGCGCGCGGCCACCGCGCGATAGGCCCCCTCGGGATCAATCGGATCCAATTGGGAATAGAGCGCCGAGATTTTGACGGACAGATTGACCCGGGGGATTGGCCCCAGGTGATCACACTCTAATAGGGGATTCCCAGGCCAGGCCGCAGTGGCCTTGTGAAGGAGAGTCAGGGTGTTCAGGCACCGGTCGCGATACGCATCGGCTTCTCGTTCGCTGACCGACGCTTCCCCGAGGAGATCCACCGAATGTCCGCGTCCCTCCGTCCATTGTCGCGAGAGGACCGGAAGTGCCCCCTCTATGTTGGCCCCGGCAATAAACGTCGTCGCCATCTGATGAATGCGATGACGCAGGGATTTCGCGCTGAGACGCGCCCCGAGTTTCGTGGCGGAAACTGCTCGTAAGCCCCACTGAAGAGCCGCGCCCGGTAACCGGTCCTCTCCAAAGTACTCATCGACGAGCTTGGTAACTTGGGCGTCGTTCTGGAGGGATGGCAGAGCGTCGATAAATCGAAAAAGTCGGACCTTGAAATTTTCATCTTTCATGCACCAGTCCAGTAAGGTATTCGACCACCATCGGCGGTCAAAGAGGGTGGGGGCCAGCCCTTTGGAGCGTTCCGCAAGGTCCCGCCCGATTTGGTAAATAGCGGTTTCTGAAGCCGGCGCATCAGTTTTCATCGAGCCTCGCTTATGGCGGGCGGTATCGTCCCTTTTGGGGTACACTTCTATTGTATAAGATTTGGCTTGATAAATTGTGATTCAATTCTGTACAATATGATTGTTTATCTACCGTAGTCCTGAGTGGGGGAGGTCTGTATGAAAGAGATATCAGGAAACGTGCAGTGGTTATCACAACGAATCGATTACCCTGCGCTCATCATGTTTTCAGCGATTACACTGGCGACCGTCATCGTGGTGCCCGTTTTTGGTTTGCTCCATGGGTTTTCGACATTGGACTGGATCATGTTCGTGATCCTGTACTTGTCCAGCGGGCTCGGCATTACGGTCGGCTATCACCGTTTGATCTCGCATAGAAGTTTTGAGTGCAAAGAGTGGGTGAAAGCCTCACTGTTGGTGGCGGGCGGTTGGGCCTTGGAAAATTCCGCCCTCAAGTGGTGCGCCGACCATATCCGGCATCATGCGCGGTGCGATCAGAACGAAGATCCCTACAATGCCACCAAGGGATTTTGGCACAGCCACTGCGGCTGGATTTTTCAGAAGTCGCCCTACCGCGACGAGAAATACGAATCCAAGCTGCGAAAAGATCCGCTCATCATGTGGCAACACCGCTACTACATTCCCATCGTCCTCTCCGGGCTGGCCCTGCCGTTCATTGTCGGCATGATCAACGGTGGCTGGATGGGCGGGCTCAGTTGCTTTCTGCTCGCCGGGGTGTGCCGCACCTTTTTGGTGCTGAACTCAACGTTCTGCATCAATTCAATCTGCCACCTCTGGGGAGAGCAATCACATGGGACCGAGGACAGCAGCCGAGATAGCTGGTGGGTCTCGCTGCTCACGTTCGGGGAAGGCTACCATAACTATCACCACACACACCTTCGGGACTATCGCAACGGGCCGAAGTGGTACAACTTCGATCCCTCGAAGTGGCTCATCTTCAGCTTATCCAAGCTCCGACTGGCGTACGACCTGCAGCGCTCCCAACCCTGAGGCTTTCTTCCTCTCCGTCCTATTGTCTCCCTGGAAATGATTAGCGTATCATGAAGACGGGAATCATTTCCAGGAAGACGGGCGTCCGCGGACAAACGAGTGAGGGCGTCCATCATTGCTGTGATCCTCATGATCGAGGAGAGCTGTCGATCAGAAGTGGGCACTGCGCTAACGCCGGAACGAACGTTGATTCGGTCATCGACGAGGTGGAGGTAAGATGGGAGAGGTAAATCCGGGAACGTCGCTTCAAGGGCAAGGTCAGGGGAAGGAGGACCTCATCCCGAACGTCAAACAGGTCATTGCCATCAGCAGCGGCAAAGGCGGGGTGGGAAAATCGACGGTGGCCGTCAATTTGGCTGTGGCCCTCAGCGTCTCGGGAGCAAAGGTCGGACTGATGGACGCGGACGTGTATGGGCCAAACATCCCGATGATGATGGGGGTCGACCAACCCGCCGGAGCAGCAGGACGGAAAGATCAAACCCGCTGAAAGCCATGGCGTCAAGCTCATCTCAATGGGATTCTTCGTACCGGAGGAGACGGCGGTCGTCTGGCGCGGTCCGATGATCCACACGGCGATCCAGCAGTTCTTTCGTGATGTAGTCTGGGGAGACCTGGACTACCTGCTCATCGATCTTCCACCGGGAACGGGCGACGCCCAACTGACGATCTCGCAGTTGGTGCCGTTGTGCGGCGCCGTGACCGTTACGACCCCTCAGGAAGTGGCGCTGCACGATGTGCGGAAGGGCATGATGATGTTCCAGAAGGTCAATGTTCCCTTGTTGGGGATCATCGAGAACATGAGCTACTTTGTCTGCGGCCATTGCGGTACGAGAAGCGACATCTTTTCCAGCGGTGGGGGAGAGCGGGCGGCGGAAAAACTCGGGATTCCATTTCTGGGACGAATCCCAATCGATCCCGCGATTCGGGCCGGCGGCGACATCGGAACGCCGATTGTCGTGGCGGACCCGGCCTCTCCTCAGGCAGCGGCCTTTCGGGAGATCGCAGCCAAGCTGGATGACCGCTTGCATGCAAAATCCGGCGACGGGGGTCAGTCTGCCACACCGATCGAGAGTCTCTTGAAGAAAATCAAACGGCCGCTTGGAACCGGTTAAGAAAGGGGAAACCGATGAAGGAGGAGAACAATGGCTGAATTTACACGAGTGGCTGGGACAGGTGACGTGGCTCCCGGAAACGGGATAGTGGCTGAGGTGAATGGCCACGCAATTGCGGTGTTTAACGTGGACGGCACCTATTATGCGATCGATAACACCTGCGTCCATCGCGGCGGACCTTTGGGTGAAGGCGAGCTCGAAGGCGATATCGTCACCTGTCCGTGGCATGCCTGGGAATACAATGTGAAGACCGGGGTGTCTGTTAATAATCCGGCCGCCTCCGTAAAAACCTACCAAGTCAATGTCGAGGGCCCGGACATCAAAATCCTGCTGTAACCTTTCTCCTATCCGATTATCTCTTTGGCTCATATATTGCCATCCGACCGCAATGGGGCGACGACGACCTGCCTGCTCTTCGTGTCCATCTTCGTCGGATCAGTCGTCGTGGGGTACTGAACTCTCATGTAACTGCGCTCAGTGATTCTAAGCAAAAGATTGCTGGACAATCGATATGAGATGATTAATAATCATTCGGTAATGAGATGTCCTAACAGTTTCTTCTTTCGAACGCTCAGCCTTGTCGTCACCGTCAGCTTTGCCCATCTCCTTCTGTCGACCGCTGTGGTGCCCGACGCCATCGCCCGAATGGGACCAGCTTGGAGCACCCCTCATCTTCCCGGAGCAGACACGTGTGTGCCGCCGGCGATGCTGGAAACGGCCTGGCAGGAAGCGGTGACCTTAGCGCCGGAGATCGCCGATACGGCCATGGCGGAGAAGATTACCGAGGTGCTCAGGAGCGCCCGTGCCAACGGCACCCTTCCCTTTTTTGAACCAAACGGATGCCCACAGCCCGTGATCGATCCTCTCACCATTACGCTCATCATCAGCCTCGCCGCCCTGGCCATTACGCTGATCGTATGGGCGATCGCGGTGGCCGGCAGCACGTGACCTCGATGGGTCGAAGTTCTGGCCACTTTGCCGTCTTATCTTGGAAGAGTGGCTGAGCTCGTCCTATTGCGGCCATCGAGCGGGCACATTCTTATCGGGCGCTTTGGGAACACTCGTCTAGCCCAGCCGCGTCTCCAACTCCCTCTTCTTGAGTCGCCGCTCACTCTCCTGCATAATGACCTTGATGGACCGCGACGACCTTCTTTCCCTCTACCGGCAGATACTGCTGATCCGCCGATTCGAAGAAAAATCAGCGGAAATGTATGCGCTGGCTAAGATTGCCGGTTTCCTGCACCTCTACATCGGTGAAGAGGCCATCGCCGTCGGAACCATGGCAGCATTGAGGCCCGACGACTACGCCATTAGCGCCTATCGAGACCATGGCCACTGCCTGGCAAAGGGATCGGATCCCAATCAGGTGATGGCTGAACTGTTTGGAAAAGCGACAGGCCTATGCAAAGGAAAGGGCGGGTCTATGCACCTCGTAGACGCTCAGCGTAACTTCATGGGTGGCTATGCCATCGTGGGCGGGCATCTTCCGCTTGCCGCAGGGCTCGCATTTGCCATGCAGTACCAGAAGCGTGATCAGGTGGTCGTCTGCTTTTTTGGAGAAGGCGCTGTGCCGAGCGGCCAGGCACACGAAGCCTTCAACCTTTCGGCTCTCTGGAAACTGCCGGTCATTTTTATCTGCGAGAACAACCGATATGGGATGGGGACCCCGGTCCATCGAGCGGTTGCGTTGTACTCCGATCTCACGGACAAAGCTCGCTCGCACGGGATTGAGGCTGCACGGGTGGATGGGATGGATGTTTTGGCGGTGCGGGATTTGATGCAAAAGGTTGTAGATCAGGTCCGTCGAGGCCAAGGGCCGTACTTCATCGAAGCGGTGACGTACCGATTCCTGGGACATTCAATGGCCGATCCCGCTCACGGCCATTACCGCACAAGACAGGAAGTAGAAGAGGAGCGAAAACGCGATCCGCTCGTGCTGCTCCGCCAGGTCATTCTGGACAAGAAGTTGGGAACCGAAGCCGATTTCAAACGGCTCGATCGCGAGGTCGGAGAGGTGGTGACGGCTTCCGTCACGTTTGCTGAGGAAAGCCCGTTCCCTTCGGGCTCGGAATTATATACGGACGTGGAAGAGTGACGCCATGATGATGTCCTATCGCGAAGCGCTGAATCAGGCCATGCGCGAGGAGATGCGTCGCGACGAGCGTGTCTTTCTCATCGGTGAAGAAGTCGGCTATTACCAGGGCGCATTCAAGGTCAGCAAGGGATTTGTCGAGGAATTCGGCGCTAGCCGCGTCTTGGATACCCCGATCACGGAAGCCGGTTTCACCGGTCTGGCCATCGGCGCCGCCATGGCGGGGCTGCATCCCATCATCGAGTTGATGACATTTAACTTCGGCATCCTGGCCTTAGATCAAATCGTGAACAATGCAGCCAAGCTTCGTTACATGTCGGGAGGCCAATTGTCCGCGCCGCTCGTCATTCGCGGCCCCGGCAGCGCGGCGCATCAGCTTGGCGCGCAACACTCCCAAAGCTTGGAAGCGTGGTTCTGCCATGTGCCTGGTTTAAAGGTCATCGCCCCGGCGACACCGCATGACGCCAAGGGACTGTTGAAGAGCGCGATCCGGGATCGAAATCCCGTCATTTTCATTGAGGCGCAACTGCTGTACGGCACCAAGGGCGAGGTACAGGAAGGAGAATACACCATCCCCATTGGTCCGGCGGAGGTCAAGCGTCAGTGGTCACGATCTGACGATCGTCGCCTATTCCAAAATGTTGCTACTGGCGATGGAGGCAGCGTTAGAGCTCGCCAAGCAGGGAATCGAGGCTGAAGTGGTGGACCCTCGCACGCTGAGGCCGCTGGATGTGAACACCATCGTTGCCTCCGTCAAGAAGACCGGCAAATTGATGATTGTGGAAGAGGGTTGGCGCTTCGCTGGATTCGGTGCTCAAATTGCGGAAAGCGTTTACAGCCAGGCATTTGATTACCTGGACGCTCCGATCGTGCGCGTCACAGGCGAGGATGTCCCCATGCCCTACTCGCGACCACTAGAGGACGCGGCGATCCCCGACCGTGCGCGTGTGTTGGCGGCAGTGAACACCCTCATGTTAGGTTCCTCACGGTGATATTATGAGAGGAGATGCGCTATGACGACCCCAACTCCAGGCCATATTGAGATCACAGAAACCCTCGTTCGGCTCTATGTCTTTCTGGCGCAGTATTTAGATCGTTGTCTGAACGAAGCCGCGCGACAGTCGTTCCCGGAACATGAACTTCAAGCACATCTTTCATCAACAAAGGCTAAGATGTTGGAAATACTGTCTGTTAATCGTGTGGTCAAAGGCAAGGTGGAGAAGGAATGCGAGCGTGTCCTGTCGCTGGGGGCCGCGTGCCTCAAAGGAGGCGGAGAAAAGGCAGCGGCTTTGACCGAATTGAAAGCGGAGCGAGCCGTTCTTCAAAACAAGACCATTGCCTTGAGCGATTTATTGGCGGTGTTTCGGGCCTCATGATCAGGGTGCTGAAATGGGCCCTATGGTAAGCAGGGCGCTGAATGTCCAATGAGATCGTCGAGCGCTACCAGATCTCCGGGCTGGATGAGCGAGAGCGGGGATTCAGCCGGCTCATGGACATCGAGCGGGTCGATGGCGATTATCGGGCTGTTCTTCGATATGAAAAAACCATCGTTGAAACTGCAGGATGCGATGGGTCAGAGGCCGCCTTAAGCCGGCTCATTTCACAGTTGCATGAACGGGGCTTTTCTCAGCTCAGGAGTCGATTGAATTTTCGCGGGGCCGCCTATCTCGGTAGCCAGGAGCCCTGGATCGAATATCCCGATCCGAGTCGTCCGATAGAGGACGAGCCCGGAGCGATTACTGAACAGTTGGCGAGGCGGACAGGGTGGATCGGCAAGGTATTGAAGCTGTTCGGCGAACAGCGATCGCGTTAAGTGATCAGTCAGTCGCTTCGACGATTCATGGTTCACGTTGAAGGGTTGGTTCATGATGGACGGTGGGAAGAACTATGGCCACACGGGTCGTAATGCCCAAATTGACTGATACCATGGAGGAAGGGGTCGTTCTAACATGGAAAAAGCATGAGGGTGACTCCGTTAATAGCGGAGACGTCTTGGCGGAGATCGAAACGGACAAGGCGGTCATGGACCTCGAGGCGTTCGGGTCCGGTACACTGCGGCGCGTCCTTGCCGGCGAAGGAGAAGCCGTCAAGGCAGGCGCGTTGATCGCCGTGATCGCTGAGCCGGATGAAGACATTGCGCCTGCGTTGCAAGAGACGCTCGGCTCCGCCCAGACAGCGGCTCCGGAGCCGGCATCCGCTCCCCAGAAGGAATCGCCGTCCTATGTCAAACCTCCGGCTCCACCATCGAGTCCATCCAAGTCTCAAACTCAGAAGTCCGATGCCCAGAAGGCGGAAGACCCTCGGATCAAGGTTTCGCCGCGCGCCAAAGCGCTGGCGATAGAACGGGGCGTCGATCTTTCCACGATCAAAGGCTCAGGACCTGATGGACGCATCATTGAACGCGATATCTTTGGAGCGGAAACGGATGGCGCCACACCCGCACCTGCGCGTACGGATCGTCCGCTCAGCCAAATGCGCAAGGCCATCGCAAGGACTATGGTTCAGAGTAAGGCGCCGGTCCCACACTTTTATCTCACCACCGACATTGCAATGGACGAGGTGGAGCGACTGCGAAGTCAATGGAAGCAAGCCCGTCCATCCCACCCCAGCGTGACGGATCTGATTATCAAGGCAGCCTCACTGGCGTTAAGTCGCCATCCCGAGATCAATGTTTCATACGCCGAAGACAAGATCCGTCAACATCCGACAATTGATATCGGAATCGCCGTGGGGTTGGATGAGGGGCTGATTACGCCCGTGCTTCGCAATTGCGGCACAAAGACCTTGGAGGAAATCGCAACCCAGGCCCGCGCGCTGATCGAACGGGCCCGCAGTCGTCAGCTCAAACCTGAGGAATATACCGGCGCGACGTTTTCGATCTCGAACCTCGGTATGTTTGACGTGGAAAACTTCATTGCCGTTCTGGTGCCGCCTGAAGCGGCAGCTCTCGCCGTCGGGATGGTACGGGATGTGCCGACTGTTGAAGATGGTACAATTAAGATAGGCCGCAGGATGAAGGTCACCCTCTCGTGCGATCATCGGGTTTTAGATGGCTTGCAAGGTGCCAAATTCTTGGGTGAGTTGAAACGCATCCTGGAACATCCTCTTGAGCTGCTTTTTTCACCTGGCCCAGCCCAGGCGCGCCAAGACGCGCCCCCTCCCGAGCCTGAGGAGAATCGATGACATTTGTGCCCGTCGATGAACTTGGAGCCGGACGGTCTTCTGCTTCGGACCAGAAAGGAAGAACCGGACGCCTTCCCCCGTGGTTCAAGGTCAAGATCAGACAGGGGCCGGACTATCTGGAGATCCGGCGGACGATGGATACACTCGGCTTACACACGATCTGTGAGGAGGCTCGCTGTCCCAATGTCTGGGAATGTTGGAATAACCGCACTGCCACTTTTCTAATTCTGGGCGATATCTGCACGCGCCGATGTCATTATTGCTCGGTGACCACTGGGCGGCCGCTGGAGGTGGATCGAGGAGAACCGCTTCGTGTTGCCCAAGCGGTGCAAACGCTTGGGTTGCGACATGCCGTCATTACGTCGGTGAATCGCGACGAACTGGAAGACGGAGGGGCCGAGATCTTTGCTAAGACGATCCGCCACATCAGGCGGCTAATCCCCACTTGCGCCATCGAAGTGTTGATTCCTGACTTCGCGGGCAGTAAAGCAGCATTATCCATGGTTGTGAAAGAAAACCCTGAGATTCTGAATCACAATATTGAAACCGTTCCTCGTCTCTTTCCCACCGTCCGTCCGCAAGGCAAATACCCGCGCTCTGTTGAATTGCTGGATCGCGCCAAGCGCATGGGCGCTCGAACCAAGTCCGGCTTAATCCTCGGCATGGGAGAGACGCTGGATGAAGCCAAAGAAGTCATGCGCGATCTCCACGCGGTCGGCTGCGACATCGTGACCATCGGCCAATACCTGCAACCCACCAAGCAACACCTGCCAGTCGCTCGTTTCTACCATCCCGACGAGTTTGCCGAACTGAAGGCTGAAGGGGTGGCCATGGGCTTCAGCCACGTCGAATCGGGACCGTTGGTGCGAAGTTCGTACCACGCCGAACAACAGGTAAGAGGCTGCTGAAAATCCCCTCCGCCTTTGTTGTCGATCGCTCCGGGCCGCCTCACACCGATTCTTCATTGAATTGACTCTCCTCCAACCCGCCCATATAATGACTTGACGTTCCAGCACTGGGCGTCCCTTCGCAAGAATGGCCGCATTCTCCAAGGTAAACTTGGCGCAACGACTCAATGGGATTAGGGCCCATCTGCGGCATGCGTTTGCGATTGCGCCGGAGGGGCAGCCGCTATCCGTTGAAGACATCGCATTGCTCGTACGAGTGGCCGATGCGGTCATCAAGCGCGGGATGGTTGCACCAGCGACCATGTTTTTGGAATCCATGGGACCGATGAATTTCCTCGGCAGTCAAGCGCTCCACTTTCTCACGCCGATCCTCGAAGTCGTCTTCCCTGCGCGCGACATTGAACGCGTCGCGCTTCTCCTCGAACGACGCGACACTCTCCCCCGCCTCGCGGCAATTATTGAAAGCCGGTCAGAAATGAAGCGGGCCTCTGGACGTCCATGACCGCAGCGGATCGGCCGCTTCAGACAATCGTCGCCACGGACTGCGGAAGCACCACGACCAAAGCCATCCTGATTCAAAAGACCCCGGACGGGTATCGGCAGACCTACCGCGGCGAAGCGCCCACGACCGTCGAAGCGCCGTTCGAAGACGTCACGCGCGGGGTGCTCAATGCGATCGTCGAAATCGAAGAACTTTCGGGGCGCAAGATCTTGGACGGCGAAACGATCATCACGCCCAGTGGGGCAGACGGCGACCCCAAGGTCGGCGTGGACATCTATATCTCCACCAGCAGCGCGGGCGGCGGGCTTCAGATGATGGTGGCCGGCGCGGTTCAGAGTATGACCGGCGAGAGCGCGCAGCGGTGCGCCTTGGGAGCCGGCGCGATCGTCATGGATGTGTTGGCATCCAACGATGGGAGACTCCCGCATGAGAAGATCGAGCGTATCCGGTCGCTCCGGCCTGACATGATCTTGCTCTCTGGCGGCACCGACGGCGGCACCGTCACCCATGTTGTGGAGATGGCCGAGTATATCGCGGCGGCCGAGCCGCGTCCTCGGCTGGGGATGAGCTATAAGCTGCCCTTGATCTACGCCGGGAATAAAGATGCACGAGATCGCGTACAAGAGGTTCTCGGCGAAAAGACGGCACTCACAATCACCGAAAACATCCGTCCACTCTTAGAAAGGGAAAACCTGGCCCCGGCGCGCAACAAGATTCACGATCTGTTTCTCGAACACGTGATGGCCCAGGCGCCTGGCTAAAGAAGCTGATCTCCTGGGCCGGCGCGCCGATCATTCCCACGCCCGCTGCTGTCGGAATGATCATGGAGACTCTGGCTCGACGTGACGGGATCAATCTCATCGGCGTCGATATCGGAGGCGCGACAACCGATGTCTTTTCGGTATTCCAAGGCATCTTCAACCGAACCGTCAGCGCCAATTTGGGGATGTCCTACAGTATCTCAAACGTGTTGGCTGAGGCCGGCCTGAGCCAACATCATGCGATGGGTTCCGTTCACGATCGAAGAGCAAACGCTCCGCAATCGGATCAAGAACAAGATGATCCGGCCGACCACAATCCCGCAAACCCTAGACGAACTCCAGATCGAGCAGGCGATCGCGCGCGAAGCGCTCCGGCTGGCGCTGGCCCACCATAGGTCGTTGGCGACCGGCCTAAAAGGCGTGCAACAGGAACGGACGATCTCGGACATCTTCGAACAGCGGGCATCCGGCGCGACGCTGATCGACATGCTGAAGCTCGACCTGATCGTCGGCAGCGGCGGCATTCTATCGCACGCGCCGAGACGCGTGCAGTCGATGCTTATGATGGTGGATGCCTACGAACCACTCGGGGTTACCACCCTCGCCGTGGACAGTATCTTTATGATGCCGCACCTCGGCGTGCTCTCGACGGTCAATGAGCAAGCGGCCACCGATGTGTTCGTGAAAGACTGTTTGGTCTATCTGGGCACGTGCATCGCTCCGATCGGGCAAGGGAAGAACGGCGAGCGGTGCATGGATTACACCCTGACCTTTGCCGGAGGCCGTCAGGCGGAATCCGGCACCTTGGCGTTCGGGGATGTGCGTCTGATCCCTTTGGAAAGTGATGAGCAGGGTCAGGTCGAGCTGCGACCTGTCAAGCAGGTGGATGTCGGAGAAGGCAAAGGGACGGCGACGACCCGTGCCGTCAAGGGAGGTGTGGTGGGCGTTCTCTTGGACGGCCGAGGCCGGCCCCTTCAACTTCCGACCGACTCCCAGGCTCGTGTGACGGCGTTGACTCACTGGCATCAGGCGGTCGACCTTTATCCGAAATGAAAAATAGCCATTAGCGATCAGCTAATTCAATAGTGGAGGCTGGGAAATTTTAGCTGATGGCTGATCGCTGACGACTACTCTCAGATATGGGACATTCGTACACTCCAGGGTTAACCGTCGCCGACCGGACTGTGGTCCGAAAGCGGCGGCTGTTGCCGATTCCCGGAACGGTGCTCGTTCAAGAAGGTGCAATGGTCAGCTCGGAGACAGTGGTGGCGCGGACAGACCTGCCGGGCAAGGTCCATCCCGTCAATGTGGCCAATCTGCTCGGCGTGGCGCCAGACGAAGTGGGTGAGTATCTCGTTAAGAAAGAGGGTGAGGTGGTGCGCCGAGATGAGGTGATCGCAGAAAATAAACCCCTCATCAAATGGTTCAAGACCGAAGTGCGATCACCCATCGAAGGGACATTGGAGTCGGTGTCCGCCGTCACCGGCCAAGCGCTGCTTCGCGAGCCGCCTCGATCGCTGGACCTGCTGGCGTACGTCGACGGCAGAGTCGTAGAAGTCCATCCCAAACAAGGAGTGACGGTCGAGACAGAATGCAGTCTGATCCAGGGTATTTTCGGGATCGGGGGCGAGACGTGGGGCGAGCTGGTCATGGGCGTCAAGTCGCCAGGCGACCATCTGACCGCGGCCCAGTTGGTCCCGGCGATGAAGGGGACAATCGTGGTAGGCGGGGCGTTCCTCGGTGCCGACACAATGACGCGGGCGCGGGAGGTCGGTGCAGCCGCGCTCGTCGTGGGTGGCATCCATGACAAGGATCTTCGAGAATTACTGGGTTATGACCTCGGAGTGGCCATCACCGGCACCGAACGCGTGGGCTTTACGCTGGTGCTCACGGAAGGATTCGGAACGATCCCCATGGCAGCGAAAACCTTTGCGCTGCTCCAGGTGCACGCCGGCCAGAAGGCTTCGATCTCAGGGGCGACGCAGATCCGGGCGGGTGTCATTCGGCCCGAAATCATCATCCCAAGAAAACGTGATGGCGGTCAGAGACAAGCAGAGACAACGCTCTCGTCCGTCGAGCGAGGTGGCATTGCCGTCGGCGATCAGGTCCGCATTATCCGCGATCCTCTGTTCGGTCGGATCGGCCAGGTCGTCGCGCTCCCGCACGCTCTGAAGCAGATCGAAACCGAGAGCGAGGTGCGCATCCTGGAAGTCCAATTTGAAGATCAGACGGTCGCGGTGATTCCGAGGGCGAATGTGGAGCTCATTGAAGGATGAAGGGGGCGGGTGACTGGGGTGATCCCCATGATCGCGCACCACGCACGATCAGAATGCGCTCGCCAGAGGCAAAGGGTGTCATAGCGCGCTTCGGGCGGGCGGGTGAATTAGCCGCTTGGGGAGGAGAGGTGCGGCGGGGCTTTTTGAGCAGCCTGAAACGGGTCTTCTCGGTCTGTACCCTTCTTCTGCTACTCCCAACTCTCGCCTTCGCGCAGCAAAAAGTGAAAGCGCCGGGAAATGTTCGGGTCTTCGACACGCCAAATGACGGCGGTGGCGCCCTCACACTGGTCTGGTCCGCGGCTCCGTATGACGACCCGTCGGTGCGTTACCAGATCCTTCTCGTACCCGGCGATTCGAACGGGGCCGCTACCGAGAAGAAAGTCATCGCGGAATTTCCGGCGAATTCACATTACGTTCGCGAGACCAAATTACCCTGGTGGACACGACCGGGGAATCCCAACGACCATCAGTACGACGTGAAATCGGGAAAGGGCGTCGAGCTGAAGACCGGGACGCCGTACAGTCTTGTCGTGGCCGTGGTGAAAGGAGCCGATCGCGCCGAGGCTCCCGCGGTCCAGGCTATTCCAGGTCCCAACTGGATCAACTGGAATCAAATGAACAATCTGTTGCTCGTCCTATTGTTCGGAGGGGTAGTGTTTTGGTCGATCAAGACCGCGAGGAGACGTGAGATTTTTTTGCGACGCATTCCTGGTTTGGACGCGGTGGATGAGGCGATCGGTCGAGCGACGGAGCTCGGCAAACCCATTCTGTATCTGACCGGCGCCGGCGATATGAGCGAGCCATCGACGATCGCGGCCGCCGTCATCTTGGGCCGCGTCGGCAAGCGCGTCGCCGCCTACGAGACGCAACTGATGGTGCCCCATCGCGATCCGATCGTGATGGCGGTCTGCCAGGAGGTGACGAAGCAGGCCTATCTGGAAGCCGGGAAGCCGGACGCGTTCAAGGAAGACTCGAACTTCTTTATTACCGGCGATCAGTTCAGCTACACCGCGGCGGTCGATGGCTTGATGCTGCGCAGGAGACCGGCCGCGAACTTCTTTATGGGCTCTTACTTCGCCGAATCGCTGCTGCTGACGGAGACGGGCGCGAGCACCGGCGCGATTCAGATCGCCGGCACCGACTCGGATCACCAGTTGCCGTTCTTCGTCACGACCTGCGACTACACGCTGATCGGCGAGGAGCTGTACGCGGCCAGCGCGTATCTGTCGCGTGAGCCGGTTCTGGTCGGCACCCTGCGGGGACAGGATATCGGAAAGGGATTTATTCTGATCGTGATCGTGCTGGGAGCGGTGCTGGCGACGACCGGCGTGTTGTTCAGTACGGAGGCCTCAGACGGTCCTGCTCGATCTCTTCAAGGATCTGAAATGATCTTTTTCAGGCGACAGCTCCCCCTGCTGATCACGTTCGTCACAGGCGTGCCCTTCATAGGGCAATACTACGTCCCGCATCCCGCCTCTGAGCAGATGCTGACCACCGTGCATCAAGTGGCTGCAGATTATTGGCGGGTTCGCGCTGGTGCTGGGCATCACGAGTCTGCTTCACATCAGCATGCGCTGAAAATCGGCGGCAGGAACCGGGCTGGGGCTACAGCTCGTCGTCTATGTCCTGGCGATGATGGTCACGATGGCGATCGGACTGTTCTGGATGAACGGCAAGGACAACGGTGAATGGGAGCAGACGCGCTTCGGCTGGATCTACACCTACACCTTGGTGCCGCTGCAGGGCACGATGTTTTCGATCCTGGCGTTTTTCATCGCCTCGGCCGCCTATCGCTCCTTTCGCGCGCGCACGCCGCGAGGCGGCGGTCCTGCTGGTCGCGGCGGTCATCGTCATGATGGGGCGCGTCCCGCTCGGCGAGTATCTGCATGCCCGGACAGCGGCGATGTCACCCAGTGGATGCTGAACGTGCTCAACAGCGCCGTCCGCCGGGCGATTCTCATCGGCGTGAGCCTCGGGGCGTGGCGCTGTCGCTCAAGATTATCTGCGGCTATGAGCGATCGTACCTGGGTGGGGGAAAGGAATAGTGCAAAGTAAAAAGTAATAGAGCAAAAGTGAAATATCATCTGACAATCCAAATGAAACCCCAAAGAAGCCCATTTCTTACCTTTACCCTTTGCCTTTTGACTTGTGAGGTCACGCAGTGACCTTCGCCGAGCGCATGCTCCGCCTCGACCGCCGCATCATCTTTCTGCTGATCGGCCTGTGGGGACTCTGCTGCCACTGCTTTATCCTGTCGGGCTCCGATCAAGGTGTCACCGGAAGTCCGTGGGGTGTACGATTACATCGACGAGCTTCCCGAAGGCGTCGGTGTTCCTGCTGTCCCTGGATTTCGATCCTGCCTCCAAACCGGAACTCTACCGCAGGCGATCGCTCTTCTGCGCCACGCGTTTCGAAAAAATCTACGGGTCATCGGCATGACCCTTTGGCTGCCTGGCACGGGCATGGCAGATCAGGCATCTTTCAGGTGGCAAAGGAGATGGACAAAGTGAACGGGAAGGATTATGTCTTTCTTGGGTGGAGCCCCGGAGTCGGGTCACTCATCATTACCCTGGGGCAGGATCTCTACAAAGCGTTTCCCAGCGATTACTACAATCAAGCCCACCAAGGACTTGGCGGTGCTCGAAGGCGTGCGCAACACTGCGGGACGTCAATTATGTGATCAGCCTAGCCGCCGGCATCGGCGGGCATTGAGACCTGGTATGTGTTCGGAAGAGACAAGTATCGGTTTCGAATTGGGCTGGAGGCTGTACCGGCGTGATTGCGCCGGGCCTGTATCCCTTGCTACGCAGCGGTCAGATCAATGGGCTGATCGGTGGCCTGCGAGGCGCGGCGGAGTACGAAATCCTGGTCGGCAAGAAGGGGCAGGGCGGTGGCCGGCATGGATGCGCAATCGGTGACGCATTTTGTGATCATCGTCCTGGTGATGTTGTGCAATGTGTTCTATTTCATGATCCGCTGGCGCAACGGACGGATTGGACAATGCCTGAGATGAGTTGATTCTGACGCGACCCTGATTGGGAGCATGGGTGGCGGCGGGCTTGACCCTCTTCATCTTCAGCTTTCTCTACAAGGACAATCCGTTGTTTAAGCTGGCGGAGCATCTCTACATCGGGAGTCTCTGTCGGCTACACCATTGTCAAGACCTACGACACGGTCGTGGTGCGCCTGATCTATGAACCGATGATTAAGCAGGGCGACTGGTCGCTGTTAGTTCCATTGGCCATCGGCACGTTAATGCTGGCGCGCGTATGTTCCGAAAGCCACGTGGCTCTCCCGCATTGCCTTCGCGTTCATCGTCGGGGTCGGGTCGGGATTGGCGATTCCCCGAATCGTCTCCTCGTACATTTTAAAACAGATCGAGGATACGGTCAGGCCGTTGGCGTCGATGGTGCCGGGAGAAGGCCTGACCTTCACCTACAGCCTGGCGGAGCCGTCCAGCAACCTGAACGCGATTGTCCTGCTCATTGGGGTCATCTCCGTTCTGTTTTACTTTTTCTTTTCGATCGAGCACGCCGGGCCGGTCAGGGTGGCGGCGCGTATCGGAATTCTCTTCCTGATGATCTCGTTCGGCGCAGCTTTTGGTTACACGGTCATGGCTCGTATGTCCCTGTTGATCGGACGCCTCTCCGACCTCATTGAATACAGCTCCCCCCAATACGGATGGGCTTCCCTCGTCCTGCTCGTGGCCACGATTCTCACGCTGGTTCTTGCCAATAGTCGCGGTAAAGAGGAAGAGCCCAAGTAACCGTGAACGGGGCGACCATCCGGTAGCGGACCCGCGCCCGGTTGGAGTACCATGTGGCGATAGGATCAAGGGCATCGCATGAGTGAATCGATCAAAGACCCCACACGGTTTCCCGTTTTGCGGAACCTGCAATTCTCCCCGCTGAAGCAGCAGGACGAGCAGTATGTGGTGCTCTGGGATCCGACCGGACTGACCGCGGAAAAACTGATCGTACCGTTAAACTATTTTTATCTGCTTCAGTTTTTTGACGGTGAACATTCGCTTGATCAAATCGGCGCAGAGTATCTGAAAAAATTCGGGGAATTCTTCACGCTGGACCGACTGGAGAAGCTGGTGGCCGACTTGGACGCGAAGCTGTTCCTGGAAGGCGAACAACTCGCGTCCGCAAGGCAGGCGGCAATTGCGGCCTATCGTAATTCACCTATACGGGTAGCGGCCTATGCCGGCAGGAGTTATGAAGCGGATGGAGAGAAACTGACACGCCAGCTTGAAGGATTTTTTGCCTCCAAAGAAGGGCCGGGGTTCCGTCCATCAGAAAACAAGGGCAAGAAGATCAAGGGCCTCGTCGCCCCTCACTACGATGTGCGACAAGGGGGCCCGATCTATGCCTGGGCGTATAAGGAACTCAAAGAAGCCGAGGCGCCGGACGTGTATGTAGTGGTGGGTACCTGTCAAGCCGGATTGACCAATGGCTTTGCGATCACCGACAAGGACTTTCAAACACCCTTGGGTGTGGTGCCGGCCGATCGCGACCTGTTGGATGGCTTGCGCAAGGCTGGAGGCGCGATGTTCTTTGAAGAAGACTCCGCGCATCGCAATGAACATTCCATCGAGTTTCAACTCCCATTCCTCCAACATACCGTGGGACGCACCAAGGCGTTCACCATCTTGCCGATCCTGTGTGCCTTTACCCCGTCCTCGCTCGTGGAACCGGAGTGCAGAGAACTGATCGGGAAGGTTGAACTGTGCATCCGATCGTTGAAGGCCGCCATGGCAGAATCGGGGAGGAATGTCTGCGTGATCGCCAGCGTCGAACTCGCCCATATCGGCGTGCGATATGGAGATAACAAGCCGCCGACCGACTATTCGTTTCACAAGTGCATGCAGACCGATATGGAGATGCTCAAGCACGTAGAGAGTCTCGACGCGGACGCCTTTGCCAAATTCATCCACAAGGAAGGTGACGCGCGCCGGATCTCCGGCTTTGCGGCGATCTATACATTATTGAAGCTGATCCAGGCGGAAAAAGGACAGGTGCTCCGGTACGACCGGGGAGTGACGGATCAGTTCAATTCGACGGTGACGTATGCCAGCATGGCGTTCTTTTGACTACTGACTGCTGCGAGCTTCTCACTCCTTCACCGTAATCGTGATCTCGATCGGCTGCAGCGGGTTGTCGCGTTCATCGCGCTCCATCGCCACGATCTTGTCGGCGACTTCGATACCCCGAATAACTTCACCGAACACCGTATAGCGACGGTCGAGGCCACTGGCGTCCATCACGCAGATAAAGAATTGAGAGCCGCTGTCGGTGAAGTCGCGCGTGCTGTTGCTTTCGCGCGGCAGTTTGGCCATGGAAATGGCGCCTCGCTTGTGGGGCCGGTCGTTCGGTTCGGGAGGTATGCCAAACCCCGGGCCTCCTGTCCCGTGGAGGGATCGATCCGGTGTCTTGCTCAGCGGATCACCCCCCTGAATCATGAATCCGGGAATGACTCGGTGGAACGTGGTCCCGTCATAGAACCCCATCTTGGCAAGATTGAGGAAGTTCTCCACGTGCCGGGGGGCGGCTTCCGGGTAGAACTTCAGTGTCATGTCCCCGAACTTGGTGGAGATCACCGCGCGCGGGTTCTTCTTTTCAAACTTCATGACCATGATCGGAAATCTATCAGGGATGAACGAGCCTTCGCAACCTACCGTCGGAGACCCACCACACCGTCTGCGGGTTTGATCCGAACCCACATGAGTCCGCCCGCCAGCGCGACAAGGGCGGCGGCCGCCAAGGCCGCCGACCAGCCCATCTGCTCGGCCAGCCATGGCGTCAGAGTCGGGGAGAGACTCCCGCCCACATTCGCGCCCGTGTTCATCAGTCCGGAGAGAGCGCCGGCGTGTGCTTTCGACAGGTCGACGGTCGAAGCCCAGTAGGCCCCCACGGTGAAATAGAGCCACCCGGCCCCCAATGACAAGAGAAGGATCGCGACCACCGGCGATTCTGCGAACGCTCCCAGGAGAATCGAGAGGGAGGAGAGCGCCATGCCTGATCCCCCAACGTAGGCCCGTCCTCGATTGATGCCCAATCTGACTGCCAGGTAATCCGTCATCCATCCTCCGAGCGGACAAAAGATTGTGATGGCCAGGAACGGGACCGAGGCAAAGAGCGCGCCCCTCAGCACGCCGAACCCGCGCACATTGACTAGGTACAGATAGAACCACGACATGTAGACGTAGGCGACGTACCCCAGACAGGTGTAGCTCAGCACCAACCACCAAATGGTCGGCGTTCGAGCGAAGCGCATCCAAGATCGGCGCGTGAGGGCCTCCATCCGAGGCCCACGCTTCTGTGCGTGGAATCCCTCAATGAGGGCGAGCTCGGCAGCGTTCACATGCGGATGGTCTGCCGGCCGATCGGTCGCGTAGAAGTACCAGATGGCGGCGATCACCAGACCGAGCGCGGAGGCGGCGTAGAACGCCGTTTGCCAGCCGAAGTTCACCATGATCCAGGCGGTGAGGGGAGGCGTGAGCGCCGATCCGATGCCGATGCCCCCGATGGCAATGCCGATCCCTAACCCGCGTTCCTGTGGGGGCAACCAATTGGCCACGGTGCGGTTGAAGTTCGGCAGCGCGGCGGCTTCGCCAACGCCGACGAGAAAACGGACGAGGATCAACGCTCCCAAGACGCCCACCAGGGTCGCCATGGGCAGCACAGCGGCTACGGCGGTCAGAGCGGTAAAGAAGGACCACCAGATAATGGCCAGTGTGAGGACACGCCGGGCGCCCCATTGATCTCCCAGCCAGCCCCCGGGAATTTGACAGATGGCATAGCCCACAACGAAGGCGGAAAACACCTGGCCCATCTGCAGGTCCGTCAGCCCCAGCGCAGGCATTATCTGCCGGGCCGTGACAGAAATGTTGACCCGGTCCATGTACGTGACGACGCTGATCGAGAACAGCAGCGCCGCTATGCGCCAGCGAATCCGCGTTGGGCTCACATCTGTGGGCACATGATTGGGGAGCCGGCTCTTCACGGTCGAATGGTTGTGGTCATCTCGTCATGCCCTGCCTGTCGGACGGAGGCCAGAATTATCAAATTTCCCCTCATGAGACAAGCGAGTGTGAGGAAATGGCGCACGAAATGATGAAGGCAGAGAAGGGACTGACTTCCCGCAATCCTTCTAAAGTAGGACGCCGTTGTCCTTCAGCCGAATTGTTCACTCAGGCTCGTCGCGGTACAAGAAGCACAGACCGATGGCTAGATAACAACCACTAGTCCTAACCATCCTAAGATAAGAAAGACAGCATGGCGATCATGGCACAGTGGCGATGGCTGGCTCACTCCCTGTGGTCCCGATTGATAGAACCCCCCACGAGTTCCACCGAGTCGGATGAGTTACTACGACACATGGCTCTCGCGGAAGCGCCTGGCGCCATCTGGCCGATTCCAGGCTTCCGGACGCTTCCGCCCACGGAGATGCCCCACACGACCACGACGAGGCCACGGTTCAAGTCGTGATCATCACCTCGCAAGCTATATGGAGATGAGAGTGGAGGGGATACTTTGCACGCAAAGTAGCACAGTCTATCCTCCTGTAGACTGTCCCCTCCGCCAATCTCTTTGTGCCAGTCCACCACTGCAACTTCTTCCTAGCGAAAGTTCTTACTAGCCCGTCCATCCGATCTGCACGTTTGGCTCACCTCTCGACAATCCAGAGATCGGCCTTGAGCACAAACTCATATGCTGGAGACCCGGACCACGGGGGTTAGTACTCAAGAATCTTTTCGGACACAGCATTTATCTGTTCAGATACCGCTCCACAGTTGTGATTGGACTCCTTGCCCACCTCTCACTTTACAAAGTTATTGTAAGTTCTTCCCTTTCTCTTAGGCATCGCCAGAACGATCCCGGTACTGGGTAGTGGGTCCAGAAACCCGATGGTTCTCCCGGCGGCATAGTTCGGGCAGGGCGGGATGTGAGAGCAAACCAAGTCATGTAGCCAAGCAATTGTGATGATCCAGTCTTGTCACGAACGGGTTGCGAGCTTCTTCAGGTAGCAGCGTCGACGGTCCACATCAGCGAACCGGCCCGTTCAGGTTTCCGTCACGCTTTGAATCGACTGTCTCACGATGTCCACCATACGGGTCAGCTCCTTTCGGCGAGGTGATGAGCGGCGGCATCAGGACCACCACGTTCCCTAATGGTCGGAGCAAGAGCCCGCGCCGGCGCGCTTCCATGGTCGACCTGATGACCGATTCGTTGCCCCGGAGGGTAGGGGGTGCGGGTCTGTCGATCCTTGACGAGTTCAATCCCCACCATAAAGCCACACTGCCGGATATTGCCCACATGTCGGACGCACCGCGAGGGGTAGGAGGAGGCGGCGCAGCAAGGCGATCCGGGAGCGCAGGCGGGCTAGCGTCCGTTCTGTTCGAAAGACTGTGAGGTTGGCCAGCGCAACGGCGCAGCCCAGCGCGTTGCCCGTGTAGCTATGACCGTGAAAGAAGGTCTTCCAGTCCTCATAGTCGCCGAGGAAGGCGCGATAGATTTCTTCGGTCGTCAAAGTCGCCCCGAGCGGAAGGTATCCTCCGGTCAGTCCCTTGCTGATGGCCATGAGATCCGGCGTCACCTGCTCGTGGTCGCAGGCAAACATTCGTCCGGTTCGCCCAAACCCTGTGGCCACCTCGTCCGCGATCAGCAGCACGTGATACGGTGGTGCAGAGCTCTCGAATGCGCGTTAGATACCCGGGAGGCGCCGTGATCATCCCCGCGGCCGCCTGCACCAGCGGTTCGATGATGAGCCCGGCGATCTCCCGATGGCGCCGTTTGAGCAGGCGCTCGATGGGATCGACGCAGGCCAGCTTACAGGACGGATAGGTGAGTCCGATTGGACACCGGTAGCAGTAGGGCGGATCAACGGAGAGGGTCGGGAAGAGCAGCGGTTTGAACCGCTCATGAAAGAGCTCGATGTTCCCGACGCTCATCGCGCCGGCGGTATCGCCGTGATAGGCCAGTTGTAGTTTAACAAAGGTGTGCTTGGTCCCCGCGTGCGGCTGACGTTGCTGCCAGTACTGGACCGCCATTTTCAGCGCGACCTCAACTGCCGTTGAGCCATCGTCGGAGTAAAACACCCGGGTGAGTCCCCGCGGTGCGACTCGAATCAGCTCCCGAGCCAGCTCAATCGCCGGAGGGCTCGACAACCCCAGTAAGGTGCTATGGGCGATCCTTTTGAGCTGCATCCGAAGTGCCCGGTCGAGTCGGGGATGCCGGTGTCCGTGCACATTGACCCAGAGAGAGGAGATCCCATCCAGATACCGCTTTCCTTCAGTATCGATGAGGTAAGGGCCCTTACCATGGCTGATCATCACAGGCTGTTCCCGCACCCATTCCTGCATCTGGGTAAACGGATGCCAGAGATAAGCATGGTCCCATTGCGTCAATTGTTTTGTCCGGGTTTGAAGTGACGGACTCATGAGGGAATGATCACACTCGATCTACTGACAATTGCGCGAGCGATTATAACTAAAAATATACTTGCAGGCTGCTCAAAAAGGTCGTCAGCAAGGCCACAGGGAGCAAGGACTCCGAGGCGTGCAGTGTGAGTACGTTGAGGAGGACTCGCGACTGAGAACGCTGGAGGCCTTTTTCAGCAGCCCGGCGGGGGATAGTCTTTGACATCCCGCGGATCAGTCCATATAATGAGCCGATTTCCTTTGAATGAGCCGGGATTTGCAAAGCCACATCCGGAACTTTTCGATTATTGCCCACATCGATCACGGGAAATCCACCCTCGCTGACCGGTTTCTTGAGACCACCGGCGCCATCACAGCGCGCGAATTCCGCGAACAGATCCTTGATGCGATGGACCTCGAGCGCGAGCGCGGGATCACCATCAAGGCTCACTCGGTGGCGATTCGCTATCAGGCCGATAACGGCCGGACCTATGCGCTTCACCTGATCGATACGCCGGGACACGTCGATTTCACGTATGAGGTCTCCCGAAGCCTGGCAGCCTGCGAGGGTGCGCTCTTGCTGGTCGATGCCACGCAGGGGGTCGAAGCCCAGACGATTGCCAACGCTTATTTGGCGATCGCCAACAATCTCCACGTCATTCCCGTCATTAACAAGATCGATCTTCCGAGCGCCGATATCGAAGGGGTCAAGCACCAGATTCACGAGGTGTTGGGCCTGGACGTTACCGATGCCCTGCTCGTCAGCGCGAAAGAGGGTCGGGGAGTTCGGGAGGTCTTGGAAGCGATCATTGCCCGTGTTCCTCCGCCGTCGGGAGATCCGGAGAAACCGCTGAAGGCCTTGATTTTTGACTCCTGGTTCGACAATTATCAGGGGGTGATCGTGCTGACGCGGGTGATCGACGGCATTATTCGGCCCGGGACGAAAATCCGGGTCATGTCGAATGACAAGGTCTTTGAAGTGAGCGAGGTCGGACAGTTCACTCCGAAACGCACCAAGATCGACGCGCTCGGAGCGGGCGAGGTCGGCTACGTGTGCGCGAATATGCGGGAGGTGGCCGACGTCAAGATCGGCGATACGATGACCGACGCGGCCCGCTCGACCGACGCGCCGTTCCCCGGCTATAAAGAGGTCAAGCCCATGGTCTTCTGCGGATTGTATTCCACGGACACGGCCAAGTATGAAGACCTGCGCGACGCCTTGCAGAAGCTTCGTCTGAACGACTCGTCCTTTGTGTATGAACCCGAAACATCGCTGGCGTTGGGGTTCGGGTTTCGATGTGGGTTCCTGGGGCTGTTGCATATGGAGATCGTCCAGGAGCGTCTCGAACGGGAATATGAGCTCACGCTCATCACCACGGCCCCCACGGTCGTCTATCAAGTCCACACGACGGCTGGCGAGACCCTCTTGATCGACAACCCCGCGAAGTTGCCTCCCCCGTCGGCGATCGATCGGTTCGAGGAGCCGTTCATTCGGGCCACCATCATCAGCCCGGAACGTTACCTCGGGAACATCCTTCACCTGTGTCAGGAGCGGCGCGGCGTGCAGCAGGGCCTTCAATATCTTGATCCCACGCGCGTCATGTTGACATATGAATTGCCGCTCAATGAAGTCATCCTGGACTTTTTCGACAAGCTGAAGTCGAAGACGCAGGGGTATGCCTCTCTGGACTATGAACTCATCGGCTACCGGGAGGCTGATCTTGTCAAGCTGGATATGCTGCTCAACGGCGAAACGGTTGACGCCTTGTCCTTCATCAGCCATCGCGACAAAGCCCAGACCCGCGGACGCCAACTCGCAGAGAAAATGAAGGAGCTGATTCCCAAGCAAATGTTCGAAGTTGCGATCCAAGCCGCGGTCGGCAATAAAGTCATTGCCCGCGAGACGGTGGGGGCGCTCAAGAAAAACGTCACCGCCAAGTGCTATGGCGGCGACATCACCCGGAAGCGAAAGCTGTGGGAAAAACAGAAAGAAGGCAAGAAACGCATGAAGCAGGTCGGCCGCGTGGAAGTGCCTCAGGAAGCGTTTCTGGCGCTTCTGAAGGTGACGGGCGAATGAGTCTGGATCCGAACCAACGGCAGATTGAGGAAGCGGGCGGCACATCCGCCGACACGGTTCCCGAGCCGGCGGTGGAGACCGCTGCGAGGCACCATCACAAGTCAATTCTGCGGGAATACGCCGAAGCCATCATCCTGGCGATGCTGCTGGCGTTCGCGATCCGCGTGTTCATCGTCCAGGCCTTCAAGATTCCGTCAGGCTCCATGATCCCGACCCTTCTCATCGGCGATCATATTTTGGTCAGCAAGCTATCCTACGGCCTTCAATGGCCGGCGGATTGTAAGCTCCGCATGAGCTTTCCGCCCGTCACCTGTTACACCACCAAGACCATTGTGTCGTTCGGAGAGCCCCAGCGCGGCGACGTGATCGTCTTCCGGTATCCGGAGGATGAGGAAAAGGACTTCATTAAACGCATCGTGGGACTGCCGGGTGACGCCATTGAGGTCCGCAACAAGGTGGTCTACATCAACGGGAGGTCGAGCGACGACCGAGCCTATACCCAGCGAGTCGATCCGGGCACCATTGACGGATCGATCAATCCTCGTGATAATTTCGGCCCAGTGACGGTTCCGGAGGAATCTTACTTCGTCATGGGTGACAATCGGGATCAAAGCCTCGACAGCCGGTTTTGGGGATACGTCCGCGCCGAGAAGATCAGAGGCAAGGCCTTTCGCATCTATTGGTCGTGGAGCGGCCACGGCGACTGGAAGCAGTGGGTGCGGTGGGATCGGCTTGGCAAGGCCATCCGATAGGAACGGTGACGTGGCACTCACAAAGACCGGACCAGGCGAACGCGCACGTCCGAAAGAGGGACGCTCGCTTCCACCACCCGATCGTCAGGCGTTGCGGCGGCACATCCAGCGTTTTCCCCAGGCCAATGTCCTGGTTGTGGGGGACCTCATCCTGGATCATTATATTTGGGGCAAGGTCAGCCGGATCTCGCCGGAAGCGCCGGTTCCGGTCGTGCACGTGGACTCCGAGTCGCTGCTCCTAGGAGGGGCCGCCAACGTGTACAACAATATCCTCTCTTTGGGAGGGCGGGCGGATCTCTGCGGAGTGGTGGGAGCCGATGAAGGGGGCCGCCGTTTGCTCAAGGAACTGGGGGTCCGGCGGCATGGGCGTGGAGGGGTGGTGATCGACGCCGATCGGCCGACCACGCGGAAGACACGCGTGGTCGCCCACAATCAACAGGTGGTCCGGTTCGACGTCGAGCACCGGTCTGAGCTTAAGTCGTCGTTCCAGCGCCGCATCCTCCGGTATGTCGAGTCGCGGTTGCGCGAGATTTCCTGCTTGGTCGTCTCGGACTATGCCAAAGGTGTGGTCACCGCGTCACTCATGGCTGAACTGGTTCGGCTGACGGCGCTTCGTCATATCCCGATTGTCGTCGATCCGAAAGTGGAACACTTCTCCTATTACAAAGGGGTGACCGTCGTCACACCCAATCACTTGGAGGCCGGGCAGGCAGCCGGTGTCCACGGCGATGATGACGGCGCGATCAACGAAGCGGGTGAGACGATTCGTCAACGCTTGGGCTGTCATTCCGTTCTCGTCACGAGGGGGGAGAAGGGGATGAGCCTGTTCGAATTTGACGGCACGACGTTTCATATCCCCACGATGGCCCGTCAGGTGTACGATGTCACCGGCGCCGGCGATACGGTCGTCGGCACCCTCGCGCTTGCCTTGGCCACAGGCGCATCGATCCGGGAAGGGGCGATGCTGGCCAATCAGGCCGCGGGGATCGTGGTCGGAATGGTAGGGACCGCAACGGTGACCGCACAACAGTTGACTGAGGCTATCACGGATGCCTAATGACAACCGAGGCTGTGACAGTTGTGATCCCCGCGCGGTTTGGCTCGTCGCGGTTTCCGGGGAAGCCCTTGGCCCTGTTGAGCGGCAAGCCGCTGATCCAGCAGGTGTATGAACACGCCGCGCGAGCGCCTGGGGTGGACCATGTGTTGGTCGCAACCGATGACCCTCGCATTCATGACGCCGTCAAAGCATTCGGCGGCAACGCGATGATGGTCGAAGGGCCGTTTCGAACCGGAACCGATCGGGTTGCGGCAGTCGCTCGGCAACTTCCCGGTCAGGTGTTTCTGAATCTCCAAGGCGATGAGGTCATTCTTTATCCAGGTCTCCTAACCGATCTGGTGAATCCTTTCTTGGAAAGCGGAGCCGAGATGGGCACACTGAAGAGGCGATTGGCTTCCGAGGAAGGCCTGCGCAACCCTGGCGTCGTGAAGGTGGTCACAGACGAAATCGGAAGGGCACTATATTTTTCTCGAGCGCCGATTCCTCACATTCGCGATAAAGGGCCGGGAACGGCGAGAGATGGCCTGCATTATATGCACCTTGGCATCTATATTTTTACTCGACAGACCTTGCTGCACTTCAGCGAGCTCCCGACCGGGACGCTGGAAGGCACGGAGCAGTTGGAGCAGTTACGCGCACTTGAACACGGCATTCCCATTCGAGTCTGGGAAACCTTGCATCCGTCACTTCGCGTTGACACACCAGAAGACCTGAAAGAAGCCGCTGGCGTCCTTGACCGGCAGCGGCAAGATCGTAGTGCGGCGCACCGATAGAAGACAACCATGATGCTTGGCTTGACCTTCAACCTTCACGAGAGGCTCTTGTCCTATGAGTAAGTATATCTTTGTGACGGGTGGAGTGGTCTCTTCCCTCGGGAAAGGGCTCGCATCGGCCTCGATCGGCAATCTTCTCGAAAGTCGAGGGCTCAGGATCACCTTTCTGAAATTGGATCCCTACATCAATGTCGATCCCGGCACGATGAATCCGTACCAGCATGGGGAAGTGTTCGTGACCGACGACGGGGCGGAAACGGACCTCGACTTGGGCCACTACGAGCGCTATACCTCCTTGACCCTCACGAAAGACAACAATTACACCACCGGGCGTATCTATCATTCCGTGATCTATGAAGGAGCGCCGAGGAGACTATCTCGGCGGAACCGTTCAGGTCGTGCCGCATATCACCGACGAAATCAAGCGGTCGATCGTGACGGTCGCCAAGGGTGCGGATGTGGTCATTGTGGAAATCGGCGGAACCGTCGGCGACATCGAAAGCCTTCCGTTTCTGGAAGCGATTCGACAGATGCCATATGATGTCGGCCGGGAGAACGTACTGTATATTCACTTGACGTTGGTTCCTTACATCGGCGCGGCGGGAGAGCTCAAGACCAAACCGACTCAACATTCGGTCAACAAGTTGCGCGAGATCGGTATTCAACCGAATATCCTGCTCTGTCGTACGGACCGTTACCTCCCGCCCGATCTCAAAGAGAAAATCGCCTTGTTCTGCAACGTCGAGAAAGACGCCGTTATCACTGCCAAGGATGTGGAGACCGTCTACGAGGTCCCGATCGTCTTCCGCAAGGAAGGACTGGATGAGCTCATCATTCGTTTCCTGCATCTGGAGACAGGCCCCCCCAATCTTCGCGAGTGGGATGCTATGGTGCAAAAGATCAAGCATCCCAAGCATGAGGTCTCCGTCGCGCTCGTGGGGAAATATATCGGCCTGAAAGAATCGTATAAGAGCCTCGCCGAAGCGCTGATCCATGGTGGGATCGATCATGAAACCCGCGTCAATATTCACTGGATCGAATCCGAGGATATCGAACGTCAGGGAACCGAACGGGTGTTGCGCGAGGCGGACGGCATCCTGATCCCTGGAGGATTCGGCGTTCGAGGGATCGAAGGGAAAATTGAAACAATTCGGTACGCTCGGGAGCGAGGGATTCCGTTCTTAGGCCTATGTTTGGGCATGCAATGCGCTGTGATTGAATTCGCCAGGCACGTTGCTGGTCTCAAGGATGCGAATAGCGCGGAGTTCGATCGGAATACCACACATCCCGTGATCGATTTAATGGAGACTCAGCGATCGGTCAGCGACAAGGGGGGAACTATGCGACTGGGCGCCTACCCATGCCGTCTCGTCGAGGGGACCCACGCGCACAAGGCGTATGGCCTCTCGGAAGCGAAGGAACGCCACCGCCACCGATACGAATTCAATAATGCGTACCGCGAGGCCTTGACGAGTCGAGGATTGGTGCTTAGCGGTCTGTCTCCGGACGATCGCCTGGTGGAGATCGTCGAACTGCGCGACCACCCATGGTTTGTGGCCACGCAGTTCCACCCGGAATTCACGTCTCGCCCCCATCGCCCCCATCCGCTGTTCAGTGGTTTTGTGGGGGCGGCACTGCGGTACAAATGTGGACACTGATAGGGATGCTGAAAAGGCTCCCAACTTTGTTCTCGAGTCGAAAAAATCCTCAACGTGCCCCAAAGGGTACGCCTGTGGTTTTTTCTTTCTTGCGGCCTCGCTGGTTGGACTTTTTTGAGCATCCCTCGGTTCTAACCAGCAGTCGTGCGAGAGGAGGCGGTTATGCCTCATGAGGTTGATCTGGGTCCTTTCAAGATCGGTGGCCCACACCGACATGTGTTGATCGCTGGTCCCTGCGTCATCGAAAGCGAACAGCTTGTCCTTGAGACTGCGCACCAGATCGCCGAGATCGCCCGTGGTATGCGGCTGCCGTATATTTTTAAGTCCTCATACGACAAGGCCAATCGTAGCTCGATCACCTCGTTCCGGGGGCCCGGTCTTGCTGCGGGGATCGCGGTGCTTCGTAAGGTCAAGGAACAGGTGCATGTTCCAATCCTAACGGACATTCACAGTGCGGACGATGCGGCAGGGGCCGCAGAAGGAGCAGATATTCTTCAGATTCCGGCATTCCTGTGCCGGCAGACCGATCTGCTCGTGGCGGCCGCCAAGACCGGTAAGATCGTCAATGTCAAGAAGGGCCAGTTCCTTTCTCCCTGGGAGATGGACAATGTGGTGAAAAAATTGGAAGAGAGCGGAACAACCCGCATCATGCTAACCGAACGCGGGTCTTCGTTCGGATATAACAATCTCGTCGTGGATATGCGGTCCCTGCCCATTATGCGACAGTTCGGCTATCCCGTGATTTTCGACGCGACGCATAGTGTGCAGTTACCGGGTGGCGCGGGGACGCGCTCCTCAGGGCAGCGGGAATTTATTACGCCACTGGCCTGTGCCGCCGCGGCCGCGGGCTGTGACGGATTTTTCATGGAAGTGCATCCACAACCGGATATCGCCCTGTCCGATGGTCCCAATATGGTGCCGCTCTCTCAGTTAAAACCGCTCCTTGAAAAAGTCTTGCGCGTGTGCGAAGCCGTCGGCAAAGGAGCCGAGTCCGGCCTATGAGCGTTGAACAGGGCAAGCGGGTTCTGGAAATCGAGGCGCGCGCGATCGGCGGCCTGATAGAACGCCTGGACCACCGGTTCAGCCAAGCGGTGGATCTGCTTTATGGGTGCGCCGGAAAAGTGGTCGTCTCCGGGATGGGAAAATCCGGACTTATCGGCCAAAAGATCGCCGCAACACTGGCCAGCACCGGAACGCCGGCATTCTTCCTCCATCCGGCTGAGGGCATCCACGGCGACCTCGGGATGTTGGCTCGCCGAGATGTCTTGATCGCGCTTTCGAATAGCGGAGAAACCGACGAGCTGATCAAGCTGCTCCCGTTCGTGAAGCGGATCAATATCCCGGTGATTGCGCTGACGGGTCGCGTCCAGTCTACGTTGGCAAAGAACAGCGAGGTGGTTCTCGACGTCTCCGTGAACGAAGAAGCGTGTCCGATGGGTCTGGCTCCGACCGCCAGCACGACGGCCGCCTTGGCCATGGGCGACGCGCTGGCCATTGCGCTGCTTCAAAAACGCGGCTTCAAAGAAGAAGACTTTGCGCAATTTCATCCGGGCGGGACCCTCGGCCGTCGGTTGTTACTCAAAGTTCGAGATCTCATGCATCAAGGAGACGCCATTCCGCGAGTCCTCAGCCACACATCCGTCCGCGAGGCGATTCTCGAAATGACCACCAAAAAGCTCGGGATGACCACCGTCGTGGACACCGCCGGTCGCCTGACGGGTGTGATCACCGACGGGGACCTGCGGCGATTCCTGGAGAAAGGGGTCGATCTGGTCCCGGCAAGGGCCGGAGACCTGGCAAGCGGATCCCCCAAGGTCATCGGTCCCGATGATCTGGCGGCCACCGCGGTTCAGATTATGGAACAGTATGCCATCACGTCGCTGGTGGTTCTTGAGCATGGGCAGTTGGTGGGTGTCATTCATCTCCACGATCTCCTCAGGAGCGGAGTGGTTTGAGTTGAGATTGGCTAGGAACGCCTGGAAATGCGATTGAGTGAAGTAAAACAATCAAGCTCTTTATTGGCAAAGTTGGAAGCGCAGGACGCCAACGTCAATCTTCCCAACCTGCTCACGCTGGCGCGCATCCTGCTCATTCCGATCTTCGTGCTGCTGTTTGCGACTCCCACGCCAAATCGATCCATTGCCGCCGCTGTAGTCTTTGTCGTTGCGGCGGTGACCGACCTGCTGGACGGCTATCTGGCGCGGCGGCGCTCCCAGATTACGACACTCGGCCGGCTGCTGGACCCCATTGCGGATAAGCTGCTCGTGTTATCGGGGCTGATTCTGCTGGTGCAGTTTCAGCGTGTGGGAGCTGTGGTCGCAATTCTCATCATCGCCCGGGAGGTAGCTGTGACTGGTATCCGCGGGATTGCAGCGTCCGTGGGAATCGTCCTGTCCGCCGAAACAACGGGCAAGTACAAAATGACCCTTCAGGTCATTGCGATTGTGGCCCTCATCCTCGAAGACAGTGTTCCGCTTCCGTGGAATCTTCACCTGGTCGGCACCGCCTGCCTGTATGTAGCATTGGTATTAGGACTCATGTCCGGCGGGGGATATCTGTTTCAGTTCTCAAAGCAAGTCGCAGACAAAGGTCTCTAGGCTTCCCTACTGTTTGCCCACAGTTCTTTCATGGATATGAATGACTGGCTTCCGATGGCTTTGGTGGTCGGCGGCTATGTGCTTGGCTCGATCCCATTTGGGATCGTGGTTACGCGATCCCTCGGCCGTGTGGATCCCAGAACAGAGGGCAGTCGTAATATCGGTTTTACCAATGTCCTGCGTGTCTCGGGCAAGAAAGCCGGTTTGTTGACGCTGGCTGGAGACGTCAGCAAAGGCTGGTTCGTTGCCTGGGCTGCGAGTCACATGATCGACCGTGAGGCTTGGGTACTGACGATCGCCGCCAGCCCGATCATTGGGCATCTGTACCCAATTTTTTTGAACTTCCGAGGTGGAAAGGGAGTCGCAACCGCCTTAGGTGCCGTCACCGGCGTGGCCCCGGTGATCGGCGTCACGATGTCCGCCGTATGGATTGTGACGGCGGCAATCTGGCGATACTCGTCAGCCGCCGCCGTGGCGGCGTTTCTTGCGTTTCCTGTGATTGCGGCAGGACTGGGACTCGGGTGGGCGTTTCAGATCTTTTCGCTGGCGGTGGCTGGCGTGATTCTGTACCGGCACAAGGACAATGCAGTCCGGTTGTGGAACGGGACTGAACCCAAAATCGGGCAGAGGCCTCTCGCGACGTAGGTCATGGATACGCAGCGGAAGCTTGGCAATCGTTCTCTGTTCGCTCATAGAATCGCCCGGCGATCCCTGTATAGGAAAGAGTCTTTTTTTCCAAACACGTCGAATAGTTTGACCAGATTCCGTATGAGAGGCGCTTGGTGTGCATGGTGAGATCGACAAGAATCCCAGACCTCATGGCCTCCCGTGTTACAGCAATTCGTCTTAGTGCCTGCTCCTTTGAAATCAATAGACTTTCTGTCAAAGTTCGACCTTCAGATTGACTTTGATGCGACAGGGAGGCTCCAAGAATTGGATGGTTTCTCTGAATCCTCGCAGCATCCAGCTGGTGGGGGTTGTACCGCACGGCTACGAACTCAGAGGTCAACCTGGTGGCTTCTTGCTCAATCGCCCGTCGGTCTGCAGCGGCGAACCGTTCGGCTTCCCGTTCGGCGGCCGAGACGAGAACGGATTGTTGATAATCAGTCAGGGTGGGATTAAGGAACGTGAGGCTGACGTAAGAAAGCGCGGTGATACTACAAGAAACGAGACCGAATACCTTAAGAGTCATATTAGTAAATGAATTTAATGTCTTATGGTGAGATGTCTGTATAGTCTTAACTACAAGTATAGGAGGAGGTAAGAAAGCGTCAAGGTGGAGGTGAGGAGACGAATTTTATGGAAGGCAGGCATAAGAGGTTGATTTTGGCCGATGGTTAGGCTAGAAAACAGTTTTGGCTGGTTGTGTGTTAGTTTACATAATTGATCTTATCCGACGTAATGACAGACCTCCTGCAACGCATCGCCAAAGAGGCCAAGATCACGCTGGAGACTTTTCGCGAGTCCGTGATCGCCATTGCCGAACGCGTCAATCGAAAAGTTCAGATTCTTACCCTTCATTCACAGGCATCTTCGGTTCACGAACAGATTGACATCGCCTATCACGACCTCGGCGACCGCCTGTGCGAATTCCTGACTCAATCACATGATTCTGCAACTCACCGGGGTATGGTTGCCGGAACCGGTGCCGAGATGGTACTGTTGGAATTCATTGGGAAGATTCACCCGCTGAAGCAGGAATTGGTGGGAATCGAAACATTGGTCCGAGAACTTGAGATCGATACATTGCGGGAGGATCTTGTCGCCCTTCAGCATGACCTGTCCACTCGGTCAGCCTTGATCCGGCGCGTGGTTGTTGAACCAGAGGCCGTCGCGAATGGCAGGACTGTCGCCCAACTTGGACTTCCGCCGACCGTTCGGGTGGCCGCGATCCTGCGCGGCCCTATGCTGATTTCTTCCGTTGAACTGGTCGATCTTCGGCCAGGCGACATTGTCGTGCTCGTCGGGTCACGCGCAGATCTTCAGGATAGCCTGCCGTTGTTCAGCCATGCGGCTCGGGTTTTCCACTAGATTTCTTTTCCGGCGTCTTCTTTCAGGAGTGTCATGACCGCACGATCGAGAGCAGTTGGCATTGTGGCAGGCACTCTCTGGCTCTGTTGCTCCCTCCTGGTCCCTCCGGGAGTGGCTACCCGCGTAGCCGTGGCCGACACCGGCGGTATGCGTCTTCTTGAAGAGCTTCAGACCGTGCTCACGGATCTCGCCGAACGGGTCAAACCTTGCGTCGTGAACGTGTTGCCGATTCCATCCACCGGTCGCTCGAGGGACAATCCGCGTGAACGCCTTCCGAACTCACCCGGCACGGGGTCCGGCGTGATTGTCGATGCCCAGGGGTACATCATCACCAACAATCACGTGGTCGGCGATGCCACCGAGGTCGAGGTGCGACTCTCCGATAGGACCAAATTTATAGCCCAGGTGATCGGAAAGGATCCCGACACCGATCTGGCCGTGTTGAAAGTGGTCACTGATCGGGCGCTGCCCCGCGCACAATTCGGAGATTCGGGAACGGTGAAAGTCGGTCAGTGGGTCCTCGCAGTGGGAAATCCGTTCGGTCTTGACCGTACGGTGACCTTGGGAGTAGTGAGCGGTATCGGTCGAGATAACATGAATCTGTCGCGATACGAGAACTTCATCCAAACAGACGCATCCATCAATCCCGGAAACTCAGGGGGGCCGCTCTTTAACATGCATGGTGAGATCATCGGGATCAATACCGCGATCATCAATTTTGCGCAGGGAATCGGGTTTGCCATCCCTTCCAACATGGCGAAGCAGGTCATGCAGCAGCTCTTGACACGAGGCAAGGTGGTCCGGGCATGGCTGGGGGTCGGAATTCAGCCGGTGACGGCCGATCTGGCCACCAAGTTCGGCGTAACCGAGAATGAGGGGGTCCTGGTCAACGAGGTATTCGAGAACGACCCAGCTTTCAGAGGCGGGATCAAACCCGGCGATATCATCACGAAGGTCGAGGGAAAAACAGTCGATACCCCCAATATGCTCTCTCGTCTGATCGCCAGCCTGGAACCAGGCATGGCCGCGAGTATTGAGGTCGTCAGAGACGGCAAACGTCAACTGCTGTCGATTCCGTTGAGCGAGCGGCGTGAGACCACCACAACCCTCGCCTCTGTTCCATCATCCCGGTCGGAGGTGAAGCTGGGAATTGATGTGCAAGACATCAGTCCGGAACTTGCCGAAAAATTCAAATTGAAGGAGGCAAAGGGCGTGCTCATCTCGAAAGTTGACCAAGGCAGCATCGCCCACGTTGAGGGACTCCGCGAAGGGGACTTGATTAGAGAGGTCAACCGGACAGACGTCACCTCCGTGGGTGAATTTACCAACGCGGTGGCGAAGGTCAAACGTGGCGAGACCATCTTGCTTCGCGTGCAGCGTGAAAACCGGGCTTTTTATGTCGTATTAAAGCAACAAAGCAAGTAACTGCAACGCTATTGTGCTACCGCCTGCTTGGCGGCTTTCTGTTCCTCGATCACGCGCGCAGCTTGGTCCCGCGGCATCTCTTCGTAGGATGCAAACTCCATCATGTAACTCCCCCGCCCGCCCGTGATCGAATTGAGGGACAACGCGTACTTCAACATTTCGGCCAGAGGCGCGGTGGCCTTGATCACCTCCGTGCTCCCCTTCGCAGTGACCCCGAGGATACGGCCTCGCCTCGAGTTCAGATCACCAATGACGGCTCCGACGTACTCGTCGGGCGTTACGACTTCTACATTCATCATCGGCTCTAGGAGGACGGGATGCGCGGTCTCCAACGCCTTCTTGAATCCCATCGAAGCCGCGATCTTGAAAGACATCTCCGATGAATCCACCGTGTGATAGGAGCCGTCATACACCGTGACCCGGATATCCACGACGGGGAATCCGGCGAGGATTCCCTCATGTAAAGCGTCCAGGACCCCTTTCTCGACGGCCGGAATGAAATTGCGCGGGATCGCACCGCCGACGATTTGGTTGACGAATTCAAACCCCTTCCCCCTCTGTAGCGGATCAAGCTGCAGCCAGCAGTCACCGAATTGTCCGTGCCCCCCAGTCTGTTTCTTATATTTGCCTTGAGCCTGCGACATTTTCCGGATGGTTTCCTTATACGGCACCTTCGGGGTGTGCACGGTGACTTCAGCCCCATACTTGCGGCGCAGCTTCTCAAACGTGACGTCTATGTGGAGTTGCCCGGTTCCACTCAAAATCATTTCTTTAGTTTCCTGATTTCGGACGAATTCCAGCGCCGGATCTTCCTCCACCAGCTTATGGAGGCCCAGGCTGACCTTTTCAATGTCTGCCTTCGATTTGGGCTCTAACGCAAAGGACATGACCGGTCGAGTTAATTGAAGGCCAGGATAGAGAATGGGGGATTGTTCGTCACAAATCGTGTCTCCGGTCTGCGTGTCTTTCAACTTTCCGATTGCCACAATGTCACCCGCCACGGCCGACGCGACCGGTGTGTATTTCTTACCGAGAATAGAAAAGAGATGTCCTCCGCGTTCCTTCACCTTTCTGGTCGAATTGTAGAATGGAGCATCCGCCTCCAGTCTGCCGGACAGAACCCGCACGTAGCTGAGCCGGCCCATGAAGGGATCGATGATGGTCTTGAAGACGTATCCTGACAAAGGTTCCGATGGGCTGGCTTGGCGAATCACCGGTAAGCCTTCGTGAGGATGGGTGCCTGCCAGCTGGCAGCGCGCGGCTTGTTCGACCGGCGACGGCAGGTACTGCGCGATCGCGTCCAAGAGGACTGAGACGCCGATATTCCGAGTCGCAGACCCGCAAAAGACTGGGACAATTTTCTGTGAACGGGTTCCTTTTCTCAGGCCTTCGAGGATCTCCGAGGCTCCCAAATCTCCGTCAGCCAGGTATTTCTCGAGCAATTGATCATCCGTTTCAGCGACGCCTTCGACCAGCTTCCGTCGAGCCTCGGCGACGGTGGCCTCTATGGTCAAGGGAATCTCGCCTTGCTGGATCTTATAGGTCTCCCTGTCGGTTCGATACGAGACCCCTCGGATCACCTCCACGACACCTTCAAGTTGCGAGGCCGACCCGATCGGAACCACCACCGGAAGGCCCTTTATCTCAAGTGTCTTTTCACATTCTTCGAGTACCGATGCAACTGCCGCCCGTTCCTTATCCAATTCGTTGATAAAGAGGACGCACGGCAATTTCAGGTCCGTAATGGTAGTCCAAATATTCTCAAGTTCCGTTCTCATCCCCGATGAGGCTGAGACCACGATCAAGACGCCATCGGCCGCCCGAAGTGCCGTTTTCGCCTCACCAAGGAAACTGAGCGCACCAGGAGCATCAATCAGATTGAACGTTATCTCCTTCCACGAAAAGTGCGAGACGGTTGCGTTCACAGAAACCTTTCGGTGAATTTCTTCGGGCTCATAGTCCGAAACCGTATTGCCGGTGTTCACCGACCCCATAGAGGGTATCGCGCCCCCCGAAAATAAGAGCGCTTCAACAAGCGAAGTTTTTCCGGCACCGGTGTATGAAACGAAAGCAATATTCCGAATGGTCTCGGTTCGGGACTCTTTCATAGACCCTCCCTTATCATCAGGACAGCATGAACGGGTCGCTTATCGTAGGCTTGAGGCGAGACACTGTCAACGACCTCAACAAACCGCCGACACCCAACCGCTGGTCATGAGCCTTGAGGCGGATGCCACAGAAGATCAGAACACGCCATCTCTTCAGACCAGTTCAAGGGAAGGACGCCCCGCTTTTCCTCAACTCAGGAAGCGATCCATCCGCTGTCGGCAAAACTCACATAACGACCATCGCCGATGATCAGATGGTCCAGGACTCTAATCCCAAGCACGTCCCCCGCGGCAACAAGGCGTGCCGTCAGCTCACGGTCCTCTAGGCTGGGCTGAGGGTCGCCGCTCGGGTGGTTGTGGAGAAAAATCACCGCGGCCGCAGACTCGCGCACGGCCAGATTAAAGACCTCACGCGGGTGGACGATACTGAGTGTGAGACTCCCTTCGGACACGGTGGCTTCTCGAATGATCCTGTGCTTTGCGTCCAACAAGATGGTTTTAAAGACCTCATGCCGCAAGTCGCGCAGACGGGGAAAATAGTGCTTAAACAGATCTGCGCTCGATCCGATCTGCGTATCTGTGGACAAAGGTGCCGCGAGGACGCGCTTTCCAAGTTCGATGGCGGCCTTGAGTTGGGCCACCTTTGCGGGTCCCACCCCGGCCACCCGGCAGAGTTCATCTAATCCCCGATTCGCCAGCCCTGGGAGACCGTGGACGTGCTTAAGAAGCTCCATGGCCACCTGAACGGCCGAGGAATCCGGACGTCCAACACGAAGGACGATAGCCAAGAGCTGGGCATCCGATAAGACTTCAGGACCTTCCTGGAGAAGCCGCTCTCGCGGACGCTCGCTAAGAGGCCACCCACTGATCCCGGCTTCACGTCGCTTTCTTCGCACAGCGTCCTGACTGCGCCCTGAATTGACAAGAGGTGACAATTTTTGGAGTCCCAATTCAGACGCTCACATCAAATTTCGTCGTTTATTCTCATAAGCGATTGATATTTAAGAGTGACAAAAATCGGCCCGAGAATTGCTTCATCACGCCTCCATTGCAACGGTTCGAAACCAGGAGTCGATCATGACATGTCGTCGATGCCAGGGGATGATGACGTTGGAGCGGTTCTCAGATTTTTTCCTGGTCTTTTATGCTTGGAAATGCATCAACTGTGGTGCGATTATCGATCAGACGATCTCCAGTAATCAGCAGAGAAGCCTGGCTGAAGCTGAAGCTCAGACGGTGTCTGCACACTGATCTGACACACCACAGTCGCGTCTCACCCCGTCTTCTTCGAACCCTCCACTCTCGAGGTATCTATTGCATCTCCATCTGAGGTCAGATGGAAAGATGGCAGTATACCGAAGCGCATGAACCTCCGTCAAAGCGCGGTCGGTGGTATCTTGACCGTGTGAAAAATCGCGTGTTACAGTCCGTTATCTCGTGAGGGGGGACGTGCGGGTCATCGCCGGTTCGCACAAGGGACGACGGCTGTTCAGTTCTCGAGGATTGAGCGTGCGCCCGACGTCAGGTCGCGTGAAGGAGGCCATCTTCTCAATCCTCGCGACTCACGTCGAAGGCGCGCAGTTCCTCGATTTGTACGCCGGGACGGGTGCAATCGGAATCGAGGCACTCAGCCGAGGCGCTCACCGGGTCGTCTTTGTGGAATCTCACCCGGCCTCCCTCCGCCTTTTGCGATCCAATGTCGACCATTGCCGGTTCTCTACGGTCGCGGACGTGCATGCCTGCCATGCAGAGAACTTTCTTGACCGGCAGCAGACATCGCCCGCCATCTTTGACATCGTCTTTGCAGATCCTCCCTATGAGCTGGAGAGTGCCAGTACACTGTTGCCATCATTGGAGCGGAGTGTTATCATCACACCGAAGACTGTTGTGCTGTTGGAGCATCCCACCAAAGACCTCATTCCTTCACACATAGGCCGATTGTGTCGGGTGCGGCACTATCAATACGGTGATACCTCGTTGTCGAAGTTCGCAGTGGCCAATGCGGAGACACGTCTCTGATGAAGATCGGTGTCTATCCTGGCACCTTCGATCCCATCACGAACGGGCATACCGATCTGATCACTCGAAGCCTTCGGGTTTTTGATCAAGTGATCGTGGCGGTCGCTCCCAATCCAAGTAAGCACCCTCTCTTTGATCTGGTTGATCGAGTCGAGATGGTCAAACTGGCGACCAAGGATTTTCCACGCATAGACGTCGAGCCATTCAGTGGGCTGTTGGTCGACTATGTCAAGAAACGCGGCGCTTGTGCGGTCATTAGGGGATTGAGGGCGGTCTCGGACTTTGAAGTCGAATTTCAGATGGCGCTGGTTAATCGGAAGCTGGACGAAGCATTCGAAACGGTCTTCTTCATGCCCAGCGAAGAATACTCATACCTAACCTCCAGTATCATCAAAGAGGTGGCAAGCCTGGGCGGCTCACTGGCGGACTTTGTTCACCCTGACGTGGCCATCCGCCTGCGCGAGCGTCTCCGGAGAACGACACTATGAAACTAGCCGCACGCGCGGGACGAATCGTTCCTTCCCCAACTCTCAGCATCACGGCGACGGCCAAGGCGATGATCGCCCAAGGCATCGACGTCGTGGATTTCGCCTCCGGAGAACCGGATTTTGATACCCCTGGGTCGGTCAAGTCCGCCGCAGAGGCCGCTATGAGGAGCGGCTTTACGAAGTACACTGCGGCGTCGGGTATCGATGAGCTCAAACTGGCAATCATCAAGAAGCTAGAAACAGAACAGGGCTTGCGGTACGACAAATCTCAAATTCTCGTGTCCTGTGGAGCGAAGCATACCCTTTATAACCTGGCTGAAGCCCTCTTGGAAGAAGGAGATGAAGTGATCGTTCCTGCCCCGTTTTGGGTCTCATATCCGGATCAAATCCTGCTTAATGACGCGACGCCGGTTATTTTGGAAACGCGGGAAGAGGATGGCTATGCGATCACACGTCAGGAGCTCGAAGGCCGGGTGACATCACGGACCAAGGCGATCATTGTCAATAGCCCTGGCAACCCAACCGGCGCGACCTACTCGCTGGCGTCGTTGGAAGAGATCGCTGAGATCGCCTGCCGACATGACCTGGTAATTGTCTCTGATGAAATCTATGAAAAAATTCTCTACGACGGCGCACGCCATACGAGCATCGCCGCACTGGGACCTGACGTAGCTGCTCGAACGGTCGTGGTGAACGGCGTATCCAAAGCCTATGCGATGACTGGCTGGCGGATCGGCTACGCCGCGGGCCCCAAGGACCTCATTGGCGCGATGTCCAACATTCAGAGTCAAAGCACCTCGAACCCTGCATCCATCTCCCAAAAGGCTGCGGTCGCCGCGCTTCAGGTAGGCGAATCATTCACCCAACAGATGCTCATTGAGTTTGACCGACGCCGCCGATTCATGGTGGAACGGCTGAACCGTATCTCCGGAATCCATTGCTCCATGCCGGCTGGTGCCTTCTACGCCTTTCCCAATGTGAAGGAACTGCTCACACGCGGCGGGGAGACTCGGCGCATGACGACCGCCTCGGACCTTGCGACCTACCTGCTGCAAGAAGCACAGGTGGCGGTCGTACCAGGAGACCCCTTTGGAAGCCCGTCGCATCTCCGGTTATCTTATGCGACGAGTATGGAAGCTATCAGTCGTGGGCTTGACCGTATGGAGTCGGCGGTCAAAAAATTGGCTGCCTAGGCCAGTGCGATCAGACCCCGGCCCTTGACTCTTGTAAGAGCGGTATTATTGATATACCAAACACGTACAGGCGTTTCCGTTAGACCAAGGAGTGAGCTGTGCCAATTTACGAGTATGTGTGCCAGAGTTGCGATCACCGTTTCGAGGTGAAGCAACGGTTCAGTGATGAACCGGTATCAACCTGTGTCCGATGCGGACAAGCCGTAACAAAGGTGATCTCCGCGCCGGCCATCATGTTCAAGGGAAGTGGGTGGTACATCACGGACTATTCCGAGAAGTTGAAAGCTCCGGGACAAGCCGACGCGACTCAGACACCAGCCAATGGGCAAGGCGATCAAAAATCTCCGACGACCTCCAGTACCGACTCGACCGCATCTCCTTCAAGGGGAGCGCCTGGCTCCGAAACGACCGGCACGTCGAAGCCAACCCCCGCATCTCCATCCACCACTCCACCTTCTTCCTCTTCGACCCCTTCCCAGACTCCTTCGCCAGGGAAGACCTCAGATTAGGGTCGGTGCTTTGCGCTTTGCTTATTGACAGGCGGTTTCGTGGGCTTCTTTTTTGGCGGTGTCTTTTGGGTCGTCTTCACAACGGTTTTCGCTGGCGCTGGCTTTTGAGCCGCCTTCGCTAACCGACCGAACTTCTCGCGCTCGCTGGCCAGGACCTGCTCGAGCGTGGAGACACGCCCGGAAAGTTCACGATTTGACCGTGTCAACTCATCCACCCTGACTTGCAACTCCTCCTTCATTTTCATCGTCTCCGTCAGTTGGCCCTGAAGCTTGGCTCGCTCGGCTGTTGCGATCTGGGCATCGACCTGCATCTGCTCAATTTGCGCTTGTAGGGCAGGCGGCCAGTAGTCGCATCCTGCCAACCCAAAACTGGTCAGCCCGATCAACAGCAGTGAGCCGCCCACTCTACCCATCACCTGCCTGGTCATTCGATCCTCCTTGTTAATGACTTCCCGCACGCAGGGAAGGTTTTCCGCCGGCCACACCAAGAAAATCACGCTTCAAGGGTCAGGCCGGCTTCCTTAAGAGAGGCCTGGATGCGCTGTCGTGGGAGAGCCCCCTCCCGCACGATGCGAACAGTCCCGAGGGTACTTACAACGGACGACGGCTTCCCGCCCGGTGTCGGCCCACCATCCAGGATTAGATCGACTTCGGATCCGAGAGACGCCTGGACGTCCTGCGGGGCACGAAGAGGAGCGGTGCCCGAGTGATTCGCGCTAGTACCCGTCAAAGGCCCTGCACGACGAAGCAATTTGAGTAGAGTCGAATGTGCCGGCTGGCGGACTCCGATGCTCCCGGTTCCCCCGGTCAACGCAGCTGAGAGCGACGAGGATGCAGGCAGGATGAGGGTCAAAGGCCCGGGCCAAAACTGGTCCATCAAAACCTTCGCGGCTGGTGCCGTCTCTGTGACCAGTTTGGCGAGTTGAGTGCGATCGGCAATCAAGACAAGAATCGGCTTCCCCTCTGGTCGGCCCTTAATCTTGCAGATACGACGAATCGCCCCCTCGTCTGTGACCGATGCGCCCAGTCCATAGAAGGTTTCTGTGGGCATCGCCACCACGCCGCCCTTGCGAACGATCCGCGTAGCTTCGTCAAGAACGGCTGGGAACGCATCAGGTTGAAATGTCAGCACTGTGGCCATGCTCTGTGCCGGGACCCCCAGAGAATCTGTCTCCTCACATAGCGACCAACCCTCGGTGGGCAATATCAGTCCGAAAATGGCACCCCTCGTAGGAAATCTTCTGGACCGCCCGATAGGCTCGTTCTCTTGCGACCCCCAGTTTGTGACCGATTCCTGTCACTCCCAGGACGCGCCCGCCAGCCGTGATGATATTCTGTCCTTGCCGTCTTGTGCCAGCGTGAAACACCATCGCCTCCTGTGATGACTGCAGACCCTCTAGTCCAGCAATCGGCTTCCCGGTCGCATAGGCCCCCGGGTAACCCGCGGAGGTCAGAACGACACAGACTGCTGACTCAGTATGCCATGTCACATCGATTTGGTCGAGGCGATGCTCGACAACGGCCTCAATGACATCGAGCAGATCGGTCCTCAGAAGAGGCAGGACGACCTGCGTTTCAGGGTCCCCGAATCTGGCATTGAACTCTAACACATAGGGACGACCGCGCACGACCATCAGACCGGCATACAGGACTCCCTGGAACGGGCTGCCAAGCCGAGAGAGCGCATCGAGGACGGGGCGAAATACCTGTTGCGCGACAGTCTGAAGAAGTGATGGCGTCATGATCGGGGCCGGGGCATACGCCCCCATGCCACCTGTGTTCGCTCCGGTATCCCCATCGCCAACCCGTTTGTGATCCTGAGCCGCCAGCATGGGCCTTACAGTCTTGCCATCCGTAAACGCCATGACGGTGACTTCCTCGCCTGACAAGAATTCTTCAACGAGCACGCGACGACCGGCTTCGCCAAATACCTCACCTTCCAGCATGGCCGCCGCTGCCCGGTGTGCCTCTTCCCGTGTTGCGGCGACCACGACCCCTTTGCCTTGTGCCAATCCGTCAGCCTTCACGACGACCGGTAAGGGCTGTTGATCCATATAATCGAGGGCAGGTTTGAGCGAATCAAAACTCCGCGCGGCTGCGGTCGGGATCTGACTACGCATCATCACTTCCTTGGCAAACGCTTTACTCGACTCGATCTGTGCCGCTCCCTGCGTCGGTCCAAAGACCTTCAGCTTCGCCTTTCGAAATTCATCGGCGATTCCTAACGCGAGCGGACCCTCTGGTCCTACGACTGTCAGATCAATACGTTCTGACACGACGAAGCGTTGGATTCCGGCGATATCATCAGCGGCAATGAGGACACACTGCGCCAGAGATTCGATGCCGCCGTTCCCGGGTGCACAAAACACCTTGGACACCCGCGGGCTTTGAGCCAACTTCCATACAAGCGCGTGTTCGCGTCCTCCGCTACCGACGACAAGAACCTTCACCGAACAACCATGATGAACGGAATTTCTAGGAGTGATGAGTTGGGTGAACCGTCATCTGCAGAACAATGCCGCGTTGAGACGGGTTACGAGAAAGCCTTCGTTACTGAACGCCGCTTCACGCATTCGACTATCCAGCTAGGCCGGATATAAACAGATACGAAGATGGGGACCTTTTCAGCATCCGGTTAGTGTCGGAAGTGCCGCATCCCGGTGAGAATCATAGTTATCTGGTGCTCATCAGCAGCGTGGATCACCTCCTTGTCGCGAATCGATCCGCCCGGCTGGATGACGGCAGTGACGCCGGCCTGAGCAGCCGCGTCCACCCCGTCGCGGAACGGAAAAAAGGCGTCTGAGGCCACCACGCAGCCCTTGACCGGAAGGACCGCTTTCATGCCCGCGAGTTTCACGGAATCGACGCGACTCATCTGTCCGGCGCCGATGCCGACCGTCTGACCGGTTCGAGCGTAGACAATGGCGTTGGACTTGACGTGCTTGCAGACCTTCCAGGCAAACGCGCAGGCCGCATATTCATCGTCGGTGGGCCGGCGCTGAGTCGGCACCTGAAGGCTCTTCAGATCATCCAATACGCCGAGATCGCGATCCTGGACGATCAGGCCACCCACCAATTTTTTCAGGTCCAGCCCGTCACGTGCCGTCAAGGCTAGCGATCCCACATCCAACACACGCAAGTCTTTTTTTCGCTTGAGCTCCGCCAGAGCATCGTCGGAATAACTGGGAGCGACGAGCACCTCTATGAACGTGGACGTGATCTCTTTGGCCGCCGGTAGGTCGACCGGTCGATTGAACGCAATCACTCCCCCGAACGCCGACACGGGATCGGTCTCGCGCGCTCGCACGTACGCCTCTACCGGCGTCGCGCCCAAGGCCACGCCGCACGGGTTGTTGTGCTTGACGATCACCACGGACGTCTCGGTGAATTCCTTCGCCAATTCCAACGCCGAATTGGCATCAAGATAATTGTTATAGGACATGGCCTTTCCGTGCAGGACCGTGGCACGGGAGACCGAGGGCTCGCGCGAGTCGACGTCCCGATAAAATGCGCCTTGCTGATGCGGGTTCTCACCATACCGAAGAGTCTCGACCCGTTCGTAATGCAATGAGAGGATGGCCGGAAATTTCACCTCATTCCCTTGTGCCTCCCCTTCAAGATACCCGGCAATAAGGCTGTCGTAGCGGGCGGTATGCTGGAAGACCTTCATGGCCAGCTCACGGCGAAGGGCGGGCGACACCGTTCCCGCGTTCGCCGCTTCGAGCACTCGGCTGTAGTCGGCTGGATCGACCACGACCAGCACATCTTCATGATTCTTCGCGGCTGAGCGCAGCATGGAAGGACCACCGATGTCGATGTTCTCGATCGCATAGTCGAACGTACAATCCGGTTTGGCAATCGCGGCTTCAAAAGGATACAGATTTACGATCACGACATCGATGGGACCGATGCCATGCTGTTTCATCTGAGCCACATGGTCCGGAAGACAGCGGCGTCCGAGCAGGCCGCCATGAATTTTGGGGTGCAACGTCTTGACCCGCCCATCCAGAATCTCCGGCGACCCCGTGTAAGCTGCCACATCGATTACCGCAATGCCGGCCTCCCGCAGAGCCGTGGCAGTGCCGCCAGTTGAGAGAATTTCCGCGCCCAAGGCAACGAGACCCTTGGCCACGTCGACGATCCCTGTCTTGTCCGAGACACTGATCAATGCCCGAGCCACGCCAGCCATGGTATTCCTCATCTGGTTCTGCTATTTCGAGGCGAAAACGCGCGCAGAATAACAGATGCCTCAACTAAGTTCAAGGCAGGACCGCATCAAGCCGTTCCGAAGAGGGGCAGTTGACTGCGGACCCCCGTTTCCTTTCATTGACATCGCAATAGCATCGAATTACAATCCATGGTTGAGGTTTTTCACTTGCCTTCGCAATTCGTTCACCTGCACCTGCATACTCAGTACAGCCTGTTGGACGGCGCGAATCAGATCGATCCGCTCGTCAAACAGGTCAAGACCTTCAACATGCCGGCCGTCGCCATGACCGACCACGGCAACATGTTTGGGGCGGTCGAGTTCTATCAAAAAACCCAAGCGGCTGGGGTCAAACCGATCATCGGCTGTGAAGCCTATATGGCGCCGGGGAGCCGTAGGAACCGGGAAGGCGCCCTCGCGCATAACGACTACTATCACCTGATTCTCCTGGCCTCGAACCGAACCGGCTATCAAAATCTCATCAAGTTGGTCAGCAAGGCTTACCTGGAGGGTTTCTACTACAAGCCCCGGATGGACAAAGAACTGTTGCAACGGCATCATGAAGGCTTGATCGCACTGTCCGGCTGCCTGAGCGGAGAAGTTCCTTACCTCATCGGGCAGAAAGACATGGAAGGTGCGATCCGCGCTGCGGGCGAGTACTGCGAGATCTTCGGAAAAGATCACTATTACCTTGAAGTCCAAGCCAACGGCCTGGAGCATCAGCGGATCGCGAATCGCGGATTGGTCGAGATCCACAAGAAACTGGACATTCCGCTCGCCGGCACGAACGACTGTCATTACCTCAAGAAAGAGGACGCTCGACCGCACGATGTCATGCTCTGCCTGCAGACCGGCAAGACCATGAATGAGGCCAACCGTCTGCGCTTTGACACCGACCAACTCTATGTGAAGTCGTCCGATGAGATGATCGGAGAGTTCGCGGAACTACCGGATGCAGTCGCCAATACCTGCCGCATCGCGGACCAATGCGATCTGAAGCTGTCCTTTAACACCTCATATCTCCCGCAATACCAGGTGCCTGAGGGATACACCAGAGAAAGCTACCTCGAACAATTGGCAACGGCAGGTCTTGCCGCGCGTCTGCGAGAACGGCCGAGCGGTGTGCCATCGGAAGCCTACGAACTCCGTCTCAAGGAGGAACTGACAGTCATTCTTACGATGGGCTATGCCGGATATTTCCTTATCGTCTGGGACATCATCAACTTCGCTCGGTCGCGAGGTATTCCGGTTGGGCCCGGTCGAGGGTCCGCTGCCGGCAGTTTGGTGGCGTATGCCTTGCGGATTACCGATCTCGACCCCTTAGTGTACAACCTCCTGTTTGAGCGGTTCCTGAACCCGGAGCGCATCTCGCTGCCGGATATCGACATGGATTTTTGTATGGATCGCCGCGGCGAAGTCATCAACTACGTCATCGACAAATACGGCGAAGATCACGTGTGTCAGATTATCACATTCGGCACGCTGGGGGCGAAGGCAGCCATCCGTGATGTCGGGCGCGTGATGGAGATCCCCTATGCCGAGGTTGACCGGGTTGCGAAACTGGTGCCTAATCAGCTCAATATCACCTTAGACCAGGCGTTGAGTCTGGAACCCAAACTTCAGGAATTGATCCAGGCCGACGTCAAGATCGCCGAACTGATGACCATCGCTCGCTCGCTCGAGGGCCTGGCCCGGCACGCCTCGACTCATGCGGCTGGCGTGGTGATCTCTCAGGAACCGCTGACGGACTACGTGCCTCTCTACAAAGGGGCCAACGATGAAATCGTCACTCAGTATTCTATGACTGATGTCGAGAAGATCGGACTGGTCAAGTTCGATCTTCTTGGGCTCAAGACGTTGACGATGATTCACCGCGCCGTCAGCCTGATCCATGCCGGCCGGCAGTCTCACGCAGGCGAAGTGGATCCCCCGATAGACATGGCCAATCTCCCCCTGGATGACCAGGCAACCTATACCCTGCTTTCATCCGGCCGCGCTGCCGGAATTTTCCAACTGGAAAGCTCGGGGATGCGCAATCTGCTGATCAGAATCAAACCAGAACGCTTCGAAGACCTGATTGCTATTCTGGCTCTCTACCGACCCGGCCCGCTCGAAAGCGGGATGGTGGAAGATTTCATTAAGCGGAAACGCGACCCCTCGCAGATTTCCTATGACCCACCGGCGCTCGAACCAATCCTCAAGGATACGTACGGCGTGATCGTCTACCAGGAGCAGGTCATGGCGATTGCCAACCGGATCGCCGGCTTCTCCCTGGGACAAGCCGACCTGTTGCGGCGGGCCATGGGCAAGAAGAAGCCCGAGGAGATGGAGAAGCAGAAGGTCCTCTTCATTCAGGGCGCGAAGAAGCACCATCTGTCGGAGAAAAAGGCCGAAAGGCTCTTTGACCTCATGGCGTACTTTGCAGGGTACGGATTCAACAAGTCCCACTCGGCGGCATATGCTCTCGTCACATACCAGACAGCCTATCTCAAGGCGCACTATCCCACCGAATACCTCGTCGCTCTTCTGACGAGCGAAATGGGCAACGCGGAAAAGATGGTGGGCTATTTTGCCGAATGCCGCGATCTGGGGGTCCGGGTTCTGCCGCCGGATGTCAACGAGAGCCAGACGGATTTCTCCGTGGTGGACGGAGGCATCCGATTTGGGCTTGCGGCAATTAAGAATGTTGGCGAGGGAGCGGTTGACTCAATCATTGCGATTCGGAATGAGAACGGCCGCTTCAAGTCCTTTGCGGATTTCTGCAGGCGCATTGATCTGCATAAGGTCAATAAGCGCGTATTGGAAGGACTGATCAAGGCCGGAGCTTTTGACTCCATGGGGGCGCGACGCGCGCAGTTGGCGGCTGTCTTGGACCGCAGCATTGAGGAAGCGGCAGCGTTCCAGCAAGAACGGGAACGAGGCCAGACGAGCATATTCGGGGATGTCCTCTCAGACCATTCAGCGGACGCTCCCCTGCTCGATGCCCCACTGCCCGACGTCCCCGAGTGGGATCAGGTCCAGCGGCTCAAATACGAACGGGAGCTGACGGGCTTCTATATCACGGCGCATCCCTTGTCCCGCTATGCGGCTGCCATCGAAAAGTTTTCGACGGCCAAGTCGGACAGTCTTGTTGAACTGAGTGACGGCAAGGAAGTGAAGCTCTGTGGAATCGTGAACACCATCAGACCCATGACGACCAAGAAGGGCGACCGGATGGCATACTTTACGATCGAGGATCTGCATGGCATGATCGAGATCATAGCATTTCCTGACCTCTACCGATCGTCCGGTACACTGATCGTTCCGGAATCCCTGATTCAGGTGACCGGAACGATAGATCGTGCGGAAAAAGGAACGCGATTGAAGGGGACAAAGATTGAATCGCTGACTGACCTGCAGCTGCGTGCAATCAGGCGCGTGAACCTTCGGTTAAGTAGCCAAGTGGACACACTCGACCGGTTACCCGAACTGCACGAGATCTTACGTCGATATCCAGGACAAGCCTCGATCTACTTTACCTTCTGTCTTGCCTCTCATGAAGCGGATACCACCCCATTACCGAACTTGACGGTTACTCCGAGTGATGGATTTGTCGCGGAGGTCGAAGAAGTCTTGGGTAAAGGGACGGTGGCCTTGCTCTGAACTCTCCACAAGCGAAAGGCTGCGATGCGAGACTATCTGGAATTTGAAAAGCCGATCCGTGAGATCGAAGAACGGATTGAAAAGCTGGTCGGAGCGGGAGCCACTAAACCATCGGTCCAAGAAGAAATTCGTAAGCTCAAAGCTCGCCTTGTGCAAACCGAGATCGAGTTGTACACCAAGTTGACGCCATGGCAACGGACTCAGTTAGCCCGGCACGCACAGCGACCCGCCGTCTTGGACTACATCGGGGGGTTCTGCCGCGATTTCATCGAGTTCCATGGAGACCGCTCATTTGGTGAAGATCGCGCCATCGTAGGAGGGTTCGCCCGGTTTAATGGAGAATCGGTGATGACGATCGGCCACATGAAAGGTAAGACACTAAAAGAACGCATGGAGCGGAATTTCGGCATGCCCAACCCGGAGGGCTACCGCAAGGCCTTGCGGTTGATGCGCATGGCTGAAAAATTTCAACGCCCGATCCTGACGTTTATCGATACACCCGGGGCATATCCGGGCATCGGTGCAGAAGAGCGAGGACAAGCGGAAGCCATTGCGCGCAATCTTCTTGTCATGTCACGGCTGACCGTGCCGATAATCTCCATCGTCATCGGAGAGGGCGGGAGTGGCGGAGCCCTCGCACTTGGTATCGCCGACCGATTGCTCATGCTCGAACATTCGGTTTACTCAGTCATCTCGCCGGAGGGATGTGCCGCGATCTTGTGGGATGATCCGACAAAGGTACCGGATGCGGCGGCGACCCTGAAGCTCACAGCCGGTGATCTTCTCGAATTGGGGGTGATCGACGAAGTGATTCCTGAACCAGTGGGCGGAGCGCATCGGGATCCGCAGACCACAGCGGAGCGAGTGGCCAAAGCCCTCTCCAACCACCTGACTCAGGTTCAGGAACTCTCACCAGAAGAATTACTGATCAGGCGGGACGAAAAATACCGACGGATGGGAACCATCTCGATACCTCATCAGCCACCGGTCTCATAAGTCGTTTTCACTGGCTCATCTATCCGGCATCGCCTTACTTCCTCAACCCATTCGCAGACTCACACTGAACGGAATAGAAGTGAGCCCGCGTGAGTCCTTGGGTCACGGATTTTGCCACATCGCGCCTTCGTACGTTGGATTCAATTGATGGGTGAGCTTGATTGTGTCGCCGTCTCGAACAATAGAATCCAGAAAGGCGACTTTTCGATTGACCGTGACTAGTAATTCACTTTTATTCATGAACGGCAAGAGACCAGCCAGCTTACCGGAATTGGACTCGATCAGAGCCTTGACCGTGACGGCGCCGGTCACCTCAACTTTCAGTTCCGATTCTCCGATGCTGTCTCGCAATGTTAGACCAAACAATAAGACTGTGACCATGGCGCATCGACCTTTTCACCTGTTCCTGGGACGCACCGATGCTCTGCTAAGCGGAGCACGCCAAGAAACACCCTCACCTACCACAAGGTTCCGACCTTGCACAAGCTCAGAATAGGATTTGGCTTTCTCTCACCGCGAGGAGGTGGGAGGGAGTCTCTTACTCGGCGTTGTATTTATCAACTCGTCAACAGACCGATCATACCGGCATTTTGATTTCGCTCAGATCCGGTGTAAAAGACATTCGATGGGTAACCGCTGTATGAAATAGATTGGCCGGTGTCTCCGCGTCAAATGGAAATGTGGCCGTGCCGAATTCTAGGTTCAGATTCAAGTCTGGAGATAGGTGAGCAATAGCCAGTTCAAATCTTGCCGCGATTCGCCGGCTCACAGAACGCGCTCCCTGGCTATCCGATTGCGGCAGCAGGACCGCAAATTCGTCCTCAGCAATGCGGCAAGCATAATCGTGCCCGCGCAGAGCGGCCTTGCAGGCACATGCCATCCTCACGAGCACAGCATTGCTCACTGAGAGACCGTGTGCGAGATGCACCGCCCTCCAATTGCGCAGTGAGAAGAAGAGCAGCGCACACGAATAGCCGTAACGCTCCGACCGATCCAACTCGTGCATCATATATCGATCAAAGACGCGTCGAGAGCACAAATCGGTGAGCGGGTCAATATCGGCATTTTGAGCCGCATGGTCATGGCGAGCGCCGACAAGTTCAAGCCTCTTTTCCTCCAGACGAAAGATGAACCCCTCCAGAGCTGTCACCGTTTCGTTAATGCTGGCCTTCGTGCTCGCATTGATCCGAAGGTTCTGGGATGCGCGCGCTTCAGGTGAAGATTTTCCGAAAATCTCGCCGATCGACTGTCGGACTTGCCTCTCAGTCATCACAATCTCTCTGCGCGCGTGGAACTGAAGCGCCTCGTCCGGCACACGATGCCCATCAGCACTGTTTTTGCCGGTATCGTCGAATGAGGGGACGTCTTTCTCTAGGTCTTTAACCTGTTCAATTAGATGCCGCAAGCCCTCGATGCCGTGCGCGATCTCCTCGGGCGACGTAAGAACCTTATGATGGGCAAGAGGTTGCGCGGCTGAGCTATTGTCTCGCATAAGTCAACTCCTTTATCCAGTCCTAACCGGGTTTCATCAAACCATGGCCCGCCTCTAATCCTGGTACAAAACCGGAACTACTAGACAGCAAACAACAGGCCTCTATGGTGAAGCTTTCAAGATGTTAATTAAACAAGGGGTTGTGGAGCATAACCGCCTTCACTCATGGTCTTCTCGAAGCACGTGAGACGCCGTCGTGTCTCAAGCTGGTCTCAGGTGAATCATGACAGCAGGGATGTAAGGCGGGGGAGACTTACCCCCTCCCAAACCTAGAGGCAAAGGATGAGTCGAAAATTCAACTAACGGATCTGGGATGGCTACGTCAGCCGTCCGGTCATTCAATTCGTAACGGCACGTTCCGTTGTGAATGGATTTGTTGACTGAACCGTAGCGCGACGGTCGCCGTCGCAAACATCATGATTGCAATTCCGACAATGCTGACGTGCTCACCGAACTCCTGTGTCACCCAGCCGAAGGTTGTCATTCCACTCATCGCGGCAGCCATCGCCCCGGTACCGTAGAGGGTCAGCGCTCGGCCGATCATATCCGCAGGAGACAGCTCTTGTAGCACACCCCAGGCGATCGGAGTAAACACCCCGATCCCCCCACCAATGATGCTCATCAGGAGTGCCGCCACAAGGCGATCAGGAGACCATAAGAGACCGCAGAGAGCCACGCCGCTCATTGCACTCGCGATGGCGATCCCAAGCACCCGCTGATGCAAGGACCACCTCGTTAGCTTGACCAATCCTAGAGACACCACGAATAGCCCGACGCCCAGAGCGGACCAGAGATATCCAACCTCGATCGGCCCAAGGTCCAGCATTGTCCTTCCGAAGACTGGGAAGAGTGTGGAGAACGCGCTGGTCCCAAAACTGTACAACGCGGCCGTCACTATTAGAAGCAAGATCGTCCGCTGCCGGACGAAGACAAACCGGATGCCCTCGACCAGATCGCAGCGAATGGACGCAGCCACGGTGGCGACCCTCTGAGAAGAGGAGACAGCCGAGAAACGAACTGGCAGGAGACAGGCGGCCGAAAGCAAATACGTGGCTGCGTTCACACAGAGAACCTCTTGAGAGCTATAGGCCGCGATCCCAATCCCGCTGAGGAGTGACCCCAGTATGGCCCCCACGCTGGTTGTGGTCTGCAATAATGCATTTGCAGCGGTAAACTGCGAGCGCTCAACTAGAAGTGGAATCGAGGCAGTGAGGGCGGGCCCAAAAATCGCGGTGACGATGGCGTGTAAGAAGACCAGGAGGTACAGGGTTTCCACAGTGAACGAGTCAATTCCCATCCAGCAGGGAATAAGTCCGATCAAGACTGCGCGCAAGATGTCGATCCCGATAAGGATTGGCTTCTTTGGCAGCCGATCCAAATAGACCCCGATGAGCGGGCCAAGGAGGATCGGCGGGATCGTCTGCAACATGCCGATGACCGTGGTTTTCAGCGGCGAACCGGTGATTGAATACACGAACCACAGCATGGCGAGCTTGGTTACACCATCACCGATCTGCGAAGCCACTTGGCTCCACCACACAAGCCCAAAGTCTCGAGTGAACACCAAGGGTCGCCGGTTTGATAGTAGATGCCCGCTCACTTGAAGAAACCCGATATCCATCGCGCACGATCTGCAATCACTCATCCGCCTTGAACTCCTCTATCAGCTCTCCCCACACGGCCGTTTCCCACTGCTACAGAGGACAATCAATCTTCACGCGTCTCTTGCAACGAAAATGGGGTGAGCAACCGCGATGCCAACCTTGGTGGCGACCAGACGAGAGACTGATGCCTTGGTGCGAACATTTCATTTCATAAAACAAACCTGATACTTAGAAGACTTTTGTAAGGTAGGCTTATCGAAGCACCAGGGAAGGAGCAAACGAGCTAGTTTATCTAAAAGGATACTTAGCGGTATCGAATCCGGTCATATTTTCTGTCATCTGTAGCGGAAAGCCCACAAGGCAGCTCGGATCCTGAAGCGTTGTGCCGTTTCTTGCGCATTCCGTCCAAACTCCCCTTGAACAGGTTAGGTGGTAAATCGGCCCCGGTTTCTTTGGACAGTGGTTTGGATCACAATACTGTTCAAGGAGGCCAGGCATGGATCGACCGTCATCGAAATCTTCAAAGGAGCCAGCGCCGCCTCGTGAGGGGGCACCGGAGCTGTCGGAGCATTGGAGTGCGCACCGGAAGACGGAATTGGTCCTGCGTCTGCTGCGAGACGAATCGCTGGACAGCATCTCCCGCGAGAGCCAAGTTCCCGCGCATGAGCTGGAGAGCTGGCAACGCGCGTTTCTTGAAGCTGGCGCCAGGAGCTTCAAGCGCCAGACTGATCCTGAGGAGCGGGAGCTTCTACGGACCCGGGCCAAATTAGGGGAAGTGATGATGGGCTCGAGCTGGCCGAGGATCTGCTCGAAAAAAAAGGATATGGTGAGGAATTGAAGAAGCGCAGGCCATGAAGACCCAGATCAGTCCCAGCACTGGTCGGCGTCATCCCCTTACGCTGATCCTGCCGTGTGTATCGGGTGCCGCGCTCGAGTGTCTATGCGATCCGGCCGAGGTCGAGGCCGATCACGGTCAGCAAGCGCAGACCAAAAACGCGGGCCAGTGATACGGATCTGCTCATAGCCATTCGCCAGGTCCTGGCCGCCAGTCCCTTCCATGGGGAAGGGTAGAGGCGCGCGCGTGGGTGGCAAACGCGTCTTGCGCTGGATGCGGCAGCACAGGCCTCCTAGCGCCCCGCCGCTTGGGCCCGCCAAATGGCAACCCTGCCCACGATAGGCGCATCATCACGGATCGGCCCAATGTGGCCCGGGCAAGGACCTGGGATTCGATTTGGGTGCTGTCCAAGACAAGTCCTGCGGTAGCTATTTTGGCAAGAGCGATCAATCCCATCTATTACGCTAAGCAATTCATCACTCACTGAATTCGCTTAGGGTTAGCAAGCACAACGATCTCTCAACGGACGTCAGGATCGTAAAGCAATGGTGGTCTGTGAAGCAGACGCCCGAGAGCACACGGACAGGTTTCTTCTGCATCCGACTTGGACCTTAGTGACTTAGTGAAGGTATCTGCCGGTCCATTGGGTTCGAAGGCGGGACTTCCCAGACCGGCTGTTATTGGAGGACGTGAATTTGATCCCGATACTCCTGTTGTGAGGCAAGTGCACTGCAATATTTATTCATTGACTTCAATATGGACTGATCGTACCGTAGCGTAATCACCTAAGAATTTAGGTTAGTTGTGGTTCCGTGGCCTGTGGCCGTGGTCAGGCCATTCGCGGACAATTAGCAATTGCTCTAGGCAGCATCATAAGGATCGATCGGTGAACCTCCCCTGATTTTGTGGACACCTCTTAGGCATAATGCCAAGAAGGAGGTGTATCCGATGAAGAGAGACCGACGAATATTAGTTCGGAGTTCAAGCAGGAGGCCATCGCACTGGTGCGCCGCAGTGGCCAGAGTGCCAATCAGGTGGCAAAGGAACTGGGGATCAATCAAACCACGTTGAGCCGATGGCAGCGTGAGGCCAATAGCACGCTGCCGGGGACGAATGGATTTCAGGCGGCGGAGGAACTCAAACAGTTACGCCGTGAAGTTGAACGGCTTCGCATGGAGCGGGACATCCTAAAAAAGGCGGCAGCCTTCTTCGCCAAGGAGTCGGCATGAGGTATGGCTTCATTCAGGCGGAGAAGGCGCAGTATCCCGTCGAGATGTTGTGTCGGGTCATGGCCGTCGCTCGTAGTGGGTTCTATGCTTGGCGTCGGCACCCCGAGAGGGCGCGCGATCGAGCGAATCACTGGCTGGGGGCACACCTGCGGGCATGTTATCAGGAATTTCGAGGACGGTATGGGAGTCCGCGTCTGCATCGGGAACTCCAGGCCCGAGGGATTCGCGTCGGCCGTCATCGCGTGGCCCGGCTGATGCGGCTGCACGGTCTGCGGAGTATCTGCCGTCGCCACTATCGGCGGCCACGGCCGTGTCCTCCAGAGATGATGGCCGCCAACGACTTGCAGCGGAACTTCACGGCCACCCGCCCGAATCACAAATGGGTGGGCGACATCACGTACATTGCGACCCGCGAGGGCTGGCTGTATCTCGCCGTGTTGTTGGATCTTTATTCTCGGCGCATTGTGGGATGGGCCATGGGGACGCAGATGACCACGGCCCTGACCATGCAGGCATTGGAGATGGCCCTGCACCAGCGTCCGGCCGTGTCAGGGTTGCTCCATCATTCGGACCGAGGCTGTCAGTATGCCGCCGTCACCTACCAGCAACGGCTGACTGCCCTGGGGATTCACGGCTCGATGAGTCGCCCCGGCAATTGTTGGGACAATGCGGTGGTGGAAAGCTTCTTTGCCACGCTGAAGACCGAACTGGTCCATCACCGACGGTTTCAGACACGGCAGGAGGCCAAGACCGAGATCTTCGAGTATCTGGAAGGGTTCTATAATCGGCGGCGGCGGCATTCCACCTTGGGCTATCTCAGCCCGGCGGAGTTTGAACGGCAGGCAGGGCAAGTCATACGGGCTGTCCACTAAATCGGGGAAAGATCACGGAGAAAACTACGACCCTAGTTCGTAAGGCTGCATAAAGACTGCGTCCTCCTCAAGGACAGGAGTCCGCACCTAGCGGTGCGTCCCAGAAATACGTTCACAAGGTCGACGGACTTTGGCGAGGATCGAATCAGCGGTCGCGGTTCACGCAAAGGGCCGGGCCTTGCTGTGGTAAGTCTGCACGACGTACTCAATCTTGCCGACCAGCTCCCTGACGCTCCGGAAGGAGCCGCGGCGAATAGCCTGTTGGGAGATGCGGCGGAACCAGATCTCCACCTGGTTGAGCCAGGAGGCATACGTCGGCGTGTAGTGGACATGGTAGCGGGGGTGTGATGCCAGCCACATCCGGACTTTCGGGGGCTTATGCGTGGCATAGTTATCGACGATCAGGTGGATCGCCAAGTCCGAGGGCACGCTGACGTCGATATGCCGCAGAAACGCAAGGAATTCCTGATGCCGGTGCCGGCGCCGACATTGACTGATGATCGCCCCGGTGGCCACGTTCAGGGCGGCGAACAAGGTCGTGGTGCCGTGGCGTACGTAGTCATGCGTCACCCCTTCGACGTAGCCCAGGCCCAGGGGGAGGATGGGTTGCGTGCGATCCAATGCCTGGACTTGTGTTTTCTCATCCACACACAGCACCAACGCCTTGTCGGGGGGATTGAGGTACAGCCCCACGGATCTTCTCGACGAAGAACGGATCGGTGGAGAGCTTGAAGGTGTGCTGCCGATGGGGCTGAAGCCCAAACGCCTGCCAGACGCGCTGGATGGTGGATTTAGGGATGCCGGTGAGTCCTCCATCATGCGACAACTCCACTGCGTGCTGGCCGCGGGCTTCGTGCGCAGTGTCCTGGTGATCAAAGCGGCAATCTCCTCGTCGGCGCGCGAGCGCGGCCGTCCGGGGCGGAGCTCATCATGGAGGCCGGCCAGGCGATCGCGGATGAACCGCTGCCGCCACGGACGGCCGCGCTTGTCACCGCCAGCTTCTGGGCGAGCGCGGCATTGCTCAGCCCCTCATGCGACAACAGGATCATGCGAGCGCGAGTCCCGAGACCGTGAGAGATCGCGCGTGCCGTGATGAGACTTTGCAACTGAGCCACTTTGTCCGTCGTCACAGTCAACGCAGCTTTCGGTCGGTCGGTCTTCATATGGGCACCTCCTTGTACGAGATGCGCACAGAAGATGCAAGACATGACACATGCCTGCTACTTTTGGGACACTACCCTAGCACGAGTTGCAACTTTTCAGACGGGTGGTTTTTCTGCTCCACAGGAACAAAATTCGACGAAAGGAATCAAGAAATGAGAGTCAGAACTCTCGTCGTGGATGACGATGAGGACATCCTCACGATTCTTCGGGACCATTTACAGAGTCGAGGACATGAAGTGAGCTGCGCTGCAGATGGTCAAACGGCCTTGGACCAGTTGATGCAAGGGCTGCCCGACCTAGTATTTCTCGATATAGAGATGCCGAAGGTCAAGGGACTCCAGCTGCTTCGGCATATTCGACAAACCTGGCCAGAACTGCCCGTCATTATCATGACAGCCCACGGTAGCATTTCTGTGGCAGTTCAAGCGATGAAAGAGGGGGCAAATGACTTCATCACCAAGCCACTCGATTTTCGGCAGCTCGGCATGACCATTTTCAAAGCGATGGAGCGGAAAGAATTAAGTGCGGAAGTGGCAAAATTGTTAGGCGAAATTAGTCATGAGGTCAAGAACTTGCTGCAACCCATGGTTTGCGGGACGGATCTGCTTGAATCCGAGATCGGTGATCTACTGAAAAGGCTTCCGAAAGTGGAAACCATACAAGCTGAGGAAAGCCACAAGCTATGCGACGAAGTGATCGACATGCTTCGGAATACTACCGGACGCATGCAGGATCGTATGAAGTCGATTGCGGATTATGTCAACCTTATGAGGAAGCCCCTGACCTTTAGTCCCTGCACAATAGCGAGAGTTGCGGAGCAAGTCTTATCGGTTCTGGGCCGAGTGGCTGAGGCGAATGGAATCGTGTTACGGTGTGAGGGGTTAAATAATCTGCAACCGGTTACAGCCGATGAAGGTCGGCTTTTCACTGTGCTCTACAACTTGGTTAATAATGCCCTTGCAGCCGTGCCGAGAGGAGGATCTATTACCATACAAGGTGAAGCGGACCTCCTGGTCGACGCTATTCGGCTTGCCGTGAAGGATACAGGGCGAGGGATGACCCAGGAGGTTCGGGATACTCTCTTTACGGATCAGACGATAAGTCGAAAAATCGGGGGGACGGGCCTCGGAATCAAGATCGTTAAGGAAGCAGTGGAGGCTCACGGCGGGCAGATTTCCGTGGAAAGCATTCCCGGAGGCGGGACGACCTTTCATATTCTTCTCCCTTTCCAACCACGCGTCAGATCTTCTGCTTGAGGAAGCTCGGGCGTGGGGCCTGATTGTCCACTAGTGCTGCCATGGAACACGGTCGTGGGGCCGTGGCGGACAGAGTCGTAAGTCGCGCCCTCGGCATATCCAGACCTCAGTGGGAGGATGTGCTGCAACTGGGTTCTTGTCTTATTCCTGGCGTTGGAGTATCAGTCTTGCCTCTGTTGCTGATCAGTGACGGCTTTTCACTATCTCCACGAATGGAAGGTTGGTCTTCGCTGTTTCCGCTCGCCGGTGGCAGCGGAAACAGTCCTGGCGTTTTGGATGGCGAGTCGGCACAGGCCGGCTCGCCTCAGCCGCATGACACCGGCTACATTCCTTTTCCGATGTAAGGGCTCGATGATCGGCGGTGTCCGGCACCTGAGGATTCCGGTCCCGAGGCGTGGGCAACAATGAGACAAATAGAATGACCACCCCGACGGCGAGGAGAAAGATCCAGTCAGCCTTGCGGAGCGTCATGATGCCGAAGGCGAGACCTTGGCGCGTGAGGCCGCGTCAGCCGCAAAGGACTCGTTCACCAGTTCCGCCACATGCTTGACACCGACCTTTCCACGCAAACCGTTTTTTAGCTGGATCATGCATGCGGGACAGCTCGTAGCGACTACGTCCGCGCCACTTTCCTCGATCGCCCGCAGCTTGCGTCTAAAGATTTTCTGAGCGGTCTCGTAATCCTTGAGGATGTAAGTACCCGCGCCACCTGCGCATCGATCAGCGTCCTGCATCTCCACAAACTCCACTCCGGGAAGATGCGAGAGCGCCTGGCGCGGCGCTTTCGTCACACCTGCCGCGCGAAGATGGCAGGACGAGTGGTAGGTTACTTTGCGGGCGGCAGACGGGCCCCCCCCTCCCCCGATCAACGGAGAACCTCCCGCTTCCGCAACCACCTCTGAAATATGCTTCACACGACGTGCGAGGCGATCAGCCGCTTCACGCTCGGGTTCTCCCTCGAATAATTTCGGATAATCCTTGAGCATTAGCGTGCAGGATGCACATCCGGTCACGACCGTCTCATAAGGCTCGAAGGCTGCAAGGTTGACCCGAGCCCCATTTTTTACAAGATCAACGTGGCCGTAGGTTTGAATGGGGGTTCCCGAACAACGCTGTTCTGGCAGCGCGGGCTGGATCCCAAGCTTTCGCAGTACGGCAATGACCGCGTCTCCGACACCATCATTCAAATAGTTCGCAGCACAGCCGTGAAAATACGCCACTCCCTTCTGATCCGACTTTGGCTGCCGAACCAGCTCCGGATAACGGTCGCGCAGGTGCTTGACTGCCAGCCTCGGCAAAACCATCTCTCGGGGAATCCTGGCGGTCTCGGCAATCCGGCGCATGAGCGGGCGCGTGAGCCATTCCAACGCGGCCCGGGGTCGCGGTCGGTCCCACAGTCCCTGAGTCAAAGCGGCAATCTTGAGAAACGGCTCGAACAGCCGGCGTCGCGCCTGAAAGGAAAAAATCAAACCGGCCATCCGATTGGGGTGTTCTGCGCGGCGTTTGAGAATCAGCTCAGAGACATCCACATCGGCCGGGCAAACCGCTCGACAGGACTTGCAATTCAAGCAGGCTTCCACGACGCGCTTAGAATTGAGATAGCTGTAATCCTTGGCTGTGACGATCTCATACCATCCCCGCGAACTCATGTCCTCCGATTGAAAGACATCATACACCGGACAAACCGAATTGCATTTCCCACACGTCGCACAGTCCTTTGCCAATCGCGTATAGTCGATGTGCTCGCTAAAGGGTGTGTCGCTGATCTTCACCCCAGGATTCATGACCCCGCTCGGATCAAGGGCCCGCTTGACCTCCGTGAACAATCCATAGAGTTCGTCCCCAAACATACGACGCACGTACTGCGCGCGCACACGCCCGTCACCGTGCTCCCCACAAATCGACCCTCCGAAGCGAGTCAGCACGGTTTGGTGAATGGCATGGTAACCCTCGATCATCCTCGCAAAGTCATCTGGATCATTTACATCCAACAACGGGACGATATGCGCATTCCCGTTTCCAATGTGGCCGAAGATCGCAACAGGAATGCGCTGGCCTTTGAAGAAGCCCTCCAGAAATCGAATCAACTCGCTGATTTGCTCGGCGCGCACCACAACGTCATCCACATAATTGATGGGCTTCTTGTTATGGCCATATCGATACAGCGTTGGATACAGAGCTTTGCGTGCCTTCCACAAGAGGTCACGCTGCTCTTGATCGAATGCCAGCATCGGATCCGAGGACAGACGATATCGCCGGCACAGATCGGTCAGTCGAGCGGCCTGATCCATTGAAGGTCGGATTTCTGGCGAACCGCTGTCGTCAAACTCTGCCAGCAGTGTGGCGGCCGCGTCGTACGGAATGCCGTGGCGTTCGCGCCCGATCAGGTTCAGCGTGTTAGCGTCCATGATCTCAAGCGCACTCGGGTTCAACGATAACAGCCGGGACACGGCCTCACCGATGTCCTCGAGGTATTGAAAATGAATGAGCGCTGTGGTCGTCGATTTCGGGCGATCGACGAGGCGGAGTCTGGCCTCACTAATGACCCCGAGGGTTCCTTCACTGCCGACAAACAGCTTCGGGAGATCGAACTTGTTTCGGTCCAAGCCATCCACCAATCCGAACAGGTTATACCCGCAACTGTTCTTGGTCACCGTGGGCCGTTTTGCTCGAATCACCCCAGACCGCTCGTGCACCATCCTGAGCACACGCTGGAGCGGGGGATGTGCGGACAGCACTCGCTCAAGATGTGGGTCCGCCAGATCATAGTCCCGTGCATCCAACCAACCACCCGCCTGTACATACACCTTCAGCGCAAGCGCATTGTCTTTCACGGAACCGTATCGAAGGGTATGAGGACCCGAAGAATTATTCGCCAGCATGCCTCCCAGTTTACACATATCCCCGCTGGAGGGATCAGGACCAAACATGAGGCCATGCCCTGCCAGTCGCCGGTTCAACTCCGCAAAGACAATACCCGGTTGCACGCGGACCCACTTGTCCTCCCGGTTCAGTTCGAGAATGCGATTCAGGCGTGAAATGTCCAGAATAACGCCGAAACCGATGGCAGAACCCGTCAAATTAGTCCCAGCAGCCCGAGGCGTCACCGGCATACCGGTTCGGACCGCGTAGTCAATGACCCGTTGTATGTCGTCATCAGTCTCTGCTAGGACAATGACCTTGGGAACGATCTTGTAGATACTCGCGTCCACCGCATAGGCGGTCAGGGAAGACACATCATCCCGGACCTTTTCCCTGCCGATCAGATGTCGGAGATCTTCCGCAATAGGGCGCTTCTTGTCCGGCAGGATGAGTGACATGAGACTGTGGTTCCGTCTGCGTGGTATTGTAGGCAGAGTGCCCCGCGGAGAACAAGGTCCGTCGACGCAGGCGAGGGGGAGGTCTCTGAAAGGTCAGGCTTGTTCGGCAGGCTCTGGAGTCATGGAATCGGAGAGGGAGAGATTCTCTCCCTCTGCAGCCTCGACGTCCCCGACGACCAGTAGGTCCTCTCCGACGGGCAGCATGGCCTGTTCGGCCTCACCCAATTCCTTGAATTCCCGCAATGGCGGTAGCTCCGAGAGATCACGCAAGCCGAAATGCTGAAGGAAGTACTTCGTCGTCCCGTACAGTATCGGCCGCCCGGGGACTTCCTTGCGCCCGATCATCCGAACCAGTTTGCGTTCCAACAATGTTCGAAGGACACCGGATGTTTCGACCCCACGAATCTCTTCGATCTCCGCACGAACAATCGGCTGCTTATAGGCGATAATCGCCAGGGACTCTAGTCCGGACCGGGACAGCTTGGGTGCCGCTTTTGTCTTGCCTAGCTGTTTGATCCATGGGGCATGTTCAGGCCTCGTCACCAGTTGAAAACCGCCGGCGACCTCAATCACCTGAATCCCGCGCTGACTCTGATCACACTCCTGTTGAAGTCGGAGCAAGACCTGCCGCACCTCAGTCTTCGAGACGCACTCCAATGTCGCGGTCAGCCGGTCAAGGGTCACGGGTTGATGGGACACAAAGAGTAGAGCCTCCAATACCGACTTCAACTCCCCGTCATCGAGAATTCTAGAACGATTGGCTCCGTCCACAGCAGCCGGATGATCACCCGGCGTGTCATCGGCCATCTTATCATCTGCAAGCAGGGTCTCTTCCGCCTTGTTGTGGATCTGGTCGAGGTCAAGACGATCCGTTGTGGTCATATCCCCTCCCAACCGGATTCTTTGGTTACCGCGTCAAGCGCCTGCTCGCTGACGGGTGTAAGGGCGCGCGTGACCAGGATGGGCCCAAAGGCCAGCCCTTGGAATACCCGCACCAACTTGAGACGGGTCAATTCCAACAATGCCAGAAAAGTCACGATGATCAACAGTCGATGTCCCTGATTCTCAAACAGCGACGCAAAAGTCACCGATTCTTTCCCGTCCAGCATTTTTAGAACGACATTCATGCGGTCCCTTACAGTCAGATTCTCAGCGGGGATTTCCATAAGACGCGTATGATGAGGTGTCCTTGCAAGGATGGCGTGCAGCGAATCGACCAGATCGAACAGCGTGACATCTTCGATCAACGACTCGTGTGAGTGGACCGTAACGGGAACCGCCTGTTCCCGATAGAACACCTCACGCCATAACCGCTCGCGCTCGTCGAGACGACACGCGGCTTCCTTGTATTGCTTATACTCCAACAGGCGACGGACCAAGTCCCCGCGAGGATCGGGCCCATCATCCTCATCGGTGTCCGTCTCATCGGTGGGGAGCAACATCCGCGACTTGATTTGCACGAGCGTGGCCGCCATGACGAGGAAATCACCGGCAACGGCCAGGTTCAGAGAAGTCATCAGGCCCAGATACTCAAGATATTGTTGGGTGATGAGCGCAATAGGAATGTCGTAAATGTTGATTTCATTTTTCTTGATGAGATGAAGCAGCAGATCTAGCGGTCCTTCGAACGTGTCGAGCCGCACCTGGTAAGGAACGTCGATTTGATTCTCCTCCACTGTCTTCTCCGTGATGATAGGGAGCGTTATACCATCATTGGTGGATAAGGGCAAGCCGAATTCTATATATTGTGGCGTTCGCTGTCGGATGTCCGGCATCAACGTTTCTTGAGAACCAGGACGAAGATGACCGTGACAACGCCAAGGTCGCGCCGATCCCATAGAGAAGCCGGGGGTCCTGGAGGCTGCCCCGCTTTGGAGGGTCACTCGTCATCTTTGTACGGGTGAAGTTCGGCTCAAGGTTAAAAAAGACCTTGCTGAAGTCATGAAGTCCTTTGAACTGGGCATCAGAAAAATCCGCCTGCCCTCTAAAGGTTGATCGACGGAAGTACGCATCCTTTTCAAAAATAGTGAAGAGGAAAAAAATCTCCCGTTCGAACAGCGCCTCCGAAAAATCCAGATCACCGCCGAAACGACTTCCGGAAAACCCGGTTCCCATTTTGAAATACGTCCGTGAAAAACTGGCATCCTTTTCGAAGGAAACTTCCAGAAGTTCGGCCAAACCGTTAAAACCGGCTCGCACGAACGTCGCGCTTTCCCCGAACACCGCGCGATGAAACCGCGTATGATTTCCGAAGGCCGTTCGTTCAAAACGGGCGGGCTGATCGAAGATGGCCTGGATGAAGTATCCTTCTCGCAAGAACACGGCGTCGGAGAAATCAGCGGCACCGGAGAAGACGGTGCGGGAGAAATCCACCGGCCGCTCGAACGTGGTCCCGATCATAGTGATGGGTTTCTTCGCGAGTATCAATCCGTCCTTCAATCGTGTACTGACCACACCACGGACTACCGAATCCTTGATGGAGATCGATCCGGGAATCTGCCGCAGTTCCGTGAGCTGGCGGGCACGAATGGCCTGCTGCACTCTCTCAGACGGCAGAGCCTCGAAGTCCACCGGTCTGAGAGGCAATTGATCCAAAAAAAGATCGTCCTCTATGACGACGCCGACCAGATCCAAGCTTCGTCCGTTTTTCAAGACGTCCAGAATTTCATGAGCCAAGATGGGATGTGCTCGACGGTCTTCTTCGGCACAATCCTTTCCGAGGCGCCGCACAAAAGAGTCGTCGCTGGTCGTACTTTCCATTGAACAGAAAGCCAGGGCCGCTGAGAACCGCAGGATGCAGCCCTCCACAAGAACACCAAACCCCACAATCGAAGCAAAGACGACCGTGGAAAGAAATCTCATGCCGGCACGTTAAAGAAGGCCTGTGAAAAATGCAAGCAGCGACAGGCGTTTGCCGAAACCGAATCTCTCACCTAGACTAGTGTAGGTCACATTCTTAGCGGGATTCCAGATGGGACAACTCTCTCCCTCGCGCATTGGTATCGCAGCCGGACTCCTGGCGTTCTCCTTCGTCTTGATGAGTACCGTACGCATCGCCCAGGCCGATAACATTGTGGAGGTGCCCGTCCTCGCCACCATTCGTGCCAATGAAGGCGGGGTGTTCCATGTGGTGGTGATGAACTGGGACAAACAAACGGCCCCGGACCCCTTGCAGCTGGTGTGGGGTAATAGCAGGGTACGAGTCAAAGGTGTCGGACTCGGATCACTGGAAGCCGCATTGACCTACGCGTTGAGTCGTCTCTCAGCCAGACCGACCGGGACCCTGTCGTTGTATGGCGCGTCCTATATCCCGATCAGTAGCGATGGCCCAAGCGCCGGAGCCGCGATGGCAATCGGATTCTTGGCTGTCTTGAGGGGCGAGCCAATAACTCGGGGAGTGGCGATGACGGGCACGCTCCAGCCCGATGGGCGCATCGGGCCTGTCAGCGGGATTCCGGATAAGATTCGGGCTGCGGCTCGTGAAGGGTATCGAACGGTGCTCATCCCTGGGGGGCAGTTGACCGATCCTCGATGGAATCTTCCTGGGTTGGCTTTGGAACTCAATCTAACGGTGAAAGAAGTGGACACCATCGATGAAGCTTACGAGATGATCACGGGACGCAAGCTATGATCTACGCGCGTTAGAGCTTGATTTGGTAAGCTCCTTGACAAGAGCCTGATACTGCTCCTCCGTGAGGCGATGCATACCGAGGTTGAGACGCCGCGTGAGTTCCGCGTGATCGGGTACCTCGAGAATCTTCTGCAAAAGGGCCATAGTTTCCGTCGGTGACGACGATCCCCATCGTCGTCCGACCTTGATCCGCACGAATCCGTAACGAGCCTCGCCATGGAGATCCTCTCGCAAAAAAGGATCGAGATCCTGAAACGGTCTGATACCGGACATCACCGTAAACTGAGCGCAGATCCCTACCTTTAAAACGTACACCAGGCCGCATGACTGATCCATCAAATATTGTTTCAGGTTGTCCCTGATTAATTGGGTGCGTAGACCCCAGACTTCATGACCGAGCTGAAGTTCTGCGCTCTCCAGAGAATCGCGCTCCCGCAGGGCTCCTGCAACGAAAAGGAAATGGCTCATGTGCCTAGTAAGAAGGGTGGAACCTATCCAGGGAAGGGAAGGCTCCAAGGATTGCCTTGGGCTCGTTCTTGGAGCCTTCAATAAGTCTGTGCTCATCTCATCATAGACGTACGCAACTCAAGACAGCTAGGACCTCGAATATTCGTCATCGCTGGAAACATCATCCGGCTTATCAAGGAAGTCTGACTCATTCTCGTCGTCCTCTTCCATGGAGACCTCATCGGTCAGATCGTCGTCCACGTCCTCCGTCTCAGCGAGATCTTGCATTCGTTCTTCTCGATTCATCTCTGTCTCTTCCCTATCTGGTTCTGTACGTTCAGGGCGGGGGCGACGCTGAGGTTTAGCGGTTGATTTCTCCGGCTTTGGACTGACTATGGACTTCGCGCGTGTTGGAGAAGCTCCACGACGTGCGGCTGCTTTCTTCGATTTTTTCGCGGCGGCTTTTTTCTTTTTCGCAACCGGCTTGCGTCGAGCCGTCTTCTTGGTCATCTTTTTTCTCTGCTTTTTCATTTTCGTCTTTCGCCCGGACGCTGACCGCACTGCCCGCTTCGTCGGCTTTTTCCGTTTCTTTGCCATCGTCCGCCCCCTCCTCTGCAGTGACTGATTAAGCTGCCAACTAGTGGCATCCATCTAGCACGAATCGCTCTTGCCTTGCAACCCGCGCTGGACCGAATTATTTCCGCGCCACTACCGCTCAATGACTAGGGATCGACCCACACATTCGTAAAGGAGGGAGCACTATCAGCTCCTTTGACGGTGTCCGGCCCTTTCAGGTCCGTAACACGCAGGCAGAAGCGAAACAGCCGCCTGGCTGACACTTTGGGCGCGACAAAGGTGGCATTGGGAGCATCCGCGTCAAGCAAGGATATTTTGTTGCCTCTCACCTGTTTCCACTCATACCGTAAGGGGTCTCCGTCTGGGTCGGTACTCCGAAGCCCGTTCAAGACCACCTTGCTCTCCCCCTTGACCGTCTGATCCGATCCCGCGTCGGCAATTGGAGGGCGATTGTGTTCGCCATCCGTCTTCACCACTACGTCCAGTGTTCCCTGTTGACCTCGATTGGCCACCACAATCGTGGCGACCCCGTTGCCGACCACTTGTAGCGCCCCCTCCGGCGAGATCGTGACCACGTGTTCATTCGAACTGTGATAGGTACTGCCCGTGGCCGTTCCCTGAATGGGCCGAGTGATGCCATCCGCAAACAGCCCGACGACTGGAAGATCCATGGTCTTCCAGAGTGTATCCAGCCTCAAGGGTTTTTCTGTCTCAAATTCAATCCTGGAGAGGTCAATGGGCGGTTCTACGTAGACGACTATCTCGTCGAATTCTTCGCGTCCCGTCAAACGTCCCCTGACCACCTCCCCGATGACCAGAAGACGCATCGCTCCGAGCCCCCCCATAGGCACTTTCAGCGTGCCTCCGTAGGGAGGCGTAGCATCGCCCGTGGAGACAAGCACCGGAGACGCCAGTTGCGTCACCATCGGCTCCTCCCCCAGGCGATACCAGTAATACCGCACGCGGCCGACAGCAATATCTGTTCCAAGATCGACCGATGCCGTTATCTCTTGACCAGGCTGTAAGATCGCGTGTTCAACAGGTGCCGTCACCTTAAACGCAATCGCTTCGGACGTACATACGATCAATAGAATAAGGACCACCAGCACCCTTCGCAACCCATTCCTCCGTAGCGGTTCACCGGGTGATCATCCACAATTTCCATTGAAAAGACAATGCCAAACGCGCAGGCTGCAAGCACTGGGAATAACCTCGCAGTCTTCGGTATAATAGTACATCTGCGACACATGAATCCTTTTTATTGGTTAGGTCTCAAAGCTAGTGCGGAGGGCATTGAAAACAGGGGTAACCATGAGGCGACCTGAGTTGATCATGGCAGTTTGCCTATTGTCGTGGGGAGCGGGAGCCACTCACGCTACCCCGCCACAGTTCCAAATCATCATCGAAAGCGGCTCACCGTATTACCTGCCGGCTTCAGCCAAAGTTCCGGCAGACGCTTCGATACGATGGGACAACCCGACAGGTTCGCCGCACACCATTACCCATGATGCCTGCGTTGAGGAGGGGCCCTGTATGTTTGACTCGGGGGCAATTCCTCCAGGTGGTAGCTACGTGATTCCTAGCCTCCCTCCGGGGCGCTATCCTTACCAGTGCCGTCTCCATCCCATCATGCGAGGGATGTTGACGGTGGCTGACCCGGCTACCTCGCCCTCACAAACCTAACGAGACGCCTGGACAAACCCTTCCATTACTGCGACCTCCTTCCAGAACACTGGAATCGAGCTTCGCTGCGCGCTCTTGCCTCCGTCTGGGTCCTTCGTGTACCCTGCCCAAAATCGACTCGCGGTCTGCGCTCACACGCCGATACTCACAAGAAAAACATGAAACTGAGTTCTGTTCTCCACCCGCCGCTGATCTTGACCGGGGAAGTCCGCCAGCTACGAGCGTGGAGAATGCCGGATATGATCATCTACCAGCACATGACGGATGAATGGTGGTTGACGCCGCTCGACGATCACCTGCCGTTGATCCGGCTCAACCGTGTGGGCATGGAACTTCTCACGGCCATGGATGGACACGTCACCGTTGGCGCCTTGCAGGATCGCTATGGGAAATGGGTGTGCGGGCCGGATGGGGAAACAGGGCAATGGCATCTAGAACGATGGTCTCTCCCCACCTACTCCCTTTGTTATTTCGGAACCGAGCCGCCCACGGGAGATCGACATGGGGCGAAGTGGGACCTGTTGCTGCAACAGGTCCGTGAAGGCTGGTCCGGACAGAAAGGATTCGAAGGTGCGGATCATCTGTCGGAGTTCCATCTTCGCGAGATTACCAAGCGTGAGGAGCATTTTGATCAGATCGAAACCACGGTTTCTCATCTGTTCCGTGAGCCCAGCGAGGCGCTGCAGGGCCTGACGTACGGGCGGCTGCTTGCCAAGCATCTCCGGCGAGTCGGCTGGTGGACGCCCAAACCTCGGATGATCGTGGAAGTGGGGGCAGGGTTGGGGTACGTCGCGCGGGAGATGGCGAATGAACTATCGCCCGCTGAGCGACAGGGTATCCGCTACATCTTCGTGGACCTTACCCGGCCCTTTGTCGAGTCACAGCTTTCTCTCGCCGAGTCTGGGTGGGACCGCGTCGGTCTTCAGGCCAACGCTGAATGGCTGCCTTTGCGAGATCAAAGTGTTGACCTTGTCATCGACAATGAAAATCTCGCCGATATGACGCCGGTGCGCTTGAGTCGAGGGGAAGTGGAATCGGGACAGAGCACACAGCAGTTGCATCAGGAAGCCCTGGATTGGATTCGCCGGGTACGGTTCCCTATTGATCATGTTCTGCCCGATGAGATGATGTTTAACCTGGGACCACTCCGCTTTCTCGCAGAATTGTGGCGGGTCTTACGTCCAGGCGGTCGGGCTATCTTGATCGAGTTCGGCATTGAAACCGGATGGCCGGCCCCGGTGAAGCTACCCGGCCACACCGAGTATGAGGTGCAATACACCCACTTGCGACACGCGGCCCGATGGCTGGGGTTCCAGGAGCGGTATTTCACGCTGCCTCAGTTTCTTGTGCTGAAACCCGACACACAATTACTGTGCACGGGAGCGGCCTATGCTATTCAACGGTTCTGCACCGCACTCGGTCAATCCTTTTCGATCCGTGCCTATACCGAGGGCGAGCTGAAATCGGTTCTGGGGGACATGCTTCCGAAACTGCTTGGATGCCATTACCATGAGCTGATCGATCCGGCATGGTTTGGCCTTTGGGACTTCAAAGTACTGTTGCTTGAAAAACCAGGCGGGGCGCCACGACCTTCATTCCAGGAATCTAAAGGATTTCGTTGGTATTCGCTAAAGTAGGGTAAGCACCGGCCATCGGTTTCGGCGGCCAGTTCAAGATTCTCTTTATCCACTCCTGACAGCAGATGGCTGAAGACTAATGGCTACGCGCTCGTCGGACTTATCCGTCTCGCCAGGTCGATCAAGACGCCCTCACGCAACCCCATATCACTCACCAGGCAATCGTTGAACCCGAGCGTCTCCATGATCGTGCGAAGGATGAGGGTCCCCGCAACGACCACGTCCTCGCGACCCGCTTCGAGTCCGGGAAGTCCGCGGCGCTGGGCCACCGAACGGACTGACAATTCCCGTTCCAGGTACCGAATCGTGTCGAGATTCAGTTTGTATTGATGGACGCGGGTCGCGTCGTAGAAGGGCATGCGTTGGGCCATAGCCGCCAGCGTAGTAATAGTACCGGCCGTCCCCACAAAGGTTGCCCGGCTCACATCTCCCAACATCGGTCGCACACTTTGTGTGAGTTCAGCAACGAGGGTGCCCGCCGCTGCCAACTCCTCTGGCGTCGGCGGATCGTGCTTCAACATCCGTTCTGTCAAGCGGACGACCCCCAATTCAAAGGAACGCGCCACTGGTGTGTGACCACCACGATCAAGAATGAATTCCGTGCTCCCGCCCCCGATGTCCAGCCCAAGAATATCCGACGTGCCCGGGGGCAGGCCGGATCGAATCCCCAACAGAGTTCGGCGGGCTTCCTCTTGCCCAGTGATCACCTCGACGTCGAACCCGGCTTCCCTCTTGGCCATCGCAAGAAATTCATCTCGGTTGGACGCGTCACGAACGGCGCTGGTGGCTACCACGATATGGCGATCGACGTGATAATCCGCGATCATGCCCCGCCACTCTTGCAAGGTTTCGATCACCCGTTTCATCGCGACCGGTTGTAAGATGCGATTGTGATCCACTCCCTCGCCGAGGCGCAGAATTCGGCGCTCAGCATGCAACTCCGAGAGTTGACCATTGGCCAGTGCCTTCGCGATCAGCAAGCGGCAGGTCAATGTTCCGATATCCACTCCAGCTAAGATCATGGCATAATTTCCGTCCGTTGATCGCTGGGCATGGCCGGTCGAACGAAAAGAGTCCGTTTCACCCCGACAAACGATTCGCTGCTCATGATTCACAGTTCAAATCAGTTTCCGCTCAGCACATCATCCATTTCCGTCATCAACCGGCGCCGTTCCGCTTTGAGGGTCGTCACCTGGTCCGCGACACGAACGATCTCCCGATCCGACAGGATTTGCACAGACGACTCACCTCGTTCATGGAGCTCGACGGCTCGTTCCCCAATGTCACGGCACAGCTCCTTGATTCGACGATCGAGCTTGCGCACCTCAAGCCGAAGCTTCAGCAGTTCCGTCTCTTCCAAGACACGATTCGCAGCCCGAACGGTCCCGAACCGCAAGCGGGCCAATCCGGCCCTCAGGTCATGCTTGATCTGCTGAAGCAATCCCATGCTTTGCTTTGCTTTCCATTCCCATTGATCCGGGTGCAGAAACAGTCAACCACCAGGGTATGCGTGGCTGGGCCGCCCTATCTGCGCGCGTTCAATGAGCACTTCTGATGTTCGCGTTGCTTGAGCATGGGGCGGCCCAGCCACGCACAGATGAAAGCAACAGGCACCCGTCCTCAACTCACCGTTCCTAACTCCAGCTTCGCCTTCCATTTTCGCAGCATGGCTTCACGCAAGAGCCGATGGGCGGGATCGGCCAAACACGGATCGGCATTGATGAGTGAAAAGGCCTCACGGCGTGCCTGCTCCAGCATCGACACATCACGCACGAGGTTCGCCGCGCGAAATTCCGGTGTTCCCCACTGGCGGACTCCAAAAAATTCCCCCGGGCCCCGAATACGCAGGTCTTCCTCTGCGATGGCAAACCCATCCGTGGACCTGACCAGCGCCTCCAACCGCTGCCGTGCCAGCGAGGGAAGGAGCGAGGAACTCGCCTCCTGCTCTACACCTCCGTCCCCTCCCCCGTGACCCCTTTCGTACGATGTCAGGAGTAGGCAATAGGACTGCTGCGACCCTCGCCCCACTCGCCCTCTCAGCTGATGCAATTGAGCCAGACCGAATCGTTCGGCATGCTCCACCAACATGACTGTGGCGTTCGATACATCCACGCCGACCTCGATCACCGTCGTGGTCACAAGAATCTGGATCTCCCGTGCCTTGAAAGCCGCCATCGTCCGTTCCTTGTCTCCCGCTTTCATGCGGCCATGCAGGAGTCCAACACGGGAAGCCGGAAAAATCTTTGTCTGCAATTCTTCAGCGGCCTGAATGGCCGCCTGGAGGTCCACCTTCTCCGATTCTTCGACCAAGGGATACACAACATAGGCTTGGCGGCCGGCTTGCACTTCGTCCCGAAGAATGTGATACGCTCGCCGCCGTTGTGACTGCCGAAACAACCAGGTCCGGATCGGCGTGCGTCCGGGCGGCAGGGCATCGATCACCGACACGTCGAGATCTCCGTACACGGTCATGGCCAGCGTGCGTGGGATGGGGGTGGCGGTCAATACCAGCACGTCAGGCTGGCACCCCTTGTCCAGCAAGCTCTTTCGTTGCAGCACGCCGAATTTATGTTGCTCGTCAATCACGGCCAGGCCGAGCTTGGCAAACCGCACCCCTTTTTGGATGAGGGCGTGGGTGCCGATAATCACGTGAGCGTCCCCTGTCTCGATCTGTTGGAGAGCCGCCTTGCGTTGTGTGGTGGATCGACCCCTTTTCACCAAGACGGTCTTCAAGCCAAGCTTCCCTAGAAGGTCACGCACATTCAGGTAGTGCTGCTCCGCCAGGATCTCGGTTGGAACCATAAGGGCGGCCTGATACCCGGACCCGCAGGCCGTCACCATGGCTTGGAGCGCGACAATGGTCTTGCCGCAGCCGACATCGCCCTGGATGAGACGATTCATCGGGCGGGGAGCGGCCATGTCACGTTGAATTTCCGAGAGAACACGTTCCTGTGCCTGGGTCAAACGGAATGGAAGCAGCGAGCGCAATTGCGCGAGCAACGGGGTTTTGATGTGAAACCGAATGCCCTTGGTCTCCTCCTTCACCGACCGCTGGCGCACCGCCAACGCCAGCTCGAGCAGAAACAATTCTTCAAACGCCAGCCGCCCATGCGCCGGGGTGGTTCCGCGATCAAGCGCTTCCTGATTTGCCGGTGCCGAAGGAAAATGGACGTCACCCAATGCCGCATGAATGGTAGGCAGCCGGCATTGGCTCCGGATGGAATCGGGGAGCAGGTCAGGCATGCCGCTCAGATACTGATCCAGCAGACCTTTGACCATGACACGGATGTGTCGCGAAGTGAATCCCTTGGTCTCGTGGTAGATGGGGACAATGCGACCGACGTGCAGTGGAATTTCGTGTTCCTCGCCAAGCACCTCGTACTGAGGTCCCTCGATCCGGAGATCGGTCCATCCTCGCCGCCCCGCCGATATCCGCCCACTCAGCATCACTCGGATACCCGGCTCCAAGACCGACTCGAGATACGACTGATTGAAGAACACGGCATGAATCACCCCGGTTGAATCTTCGATGCCGACATCCAGCACCGTCATCCGGCGGTGGGGGATGCGGGTGAGCGTGCGATCGAGGACGCGCCCGCAGATGGTGGCTTGCATCCCGGGAGCAAGCCGATCAATGGGGGTCACAACAGAACGGTCCTCATACCGCCATGGCAAGAACCACAGAGCCTCTTCAACAGTTCGGATTCCCAGCCGGGCTAAGAGGAGTGCCCGCTTCGGGCCGACACCTTTGGCAAATTGGATGGGGATCTTCCACACGTCATGTGCGGGAGGCGAGGGGCCAAGGGCCGGATACAGGAGTCGTTCCGACCTGGTACCTCGCGCCTCGCGCTTCTTGCCTCTTTTCAAGCGATCCAAGATCGCTCGGGCTCCCGCAAGGCGATGCAGACGTTCTGCCGCATCGAGCTCCTCATCGAAATCCACAAACAACTGACGCAGCGATAAGAGATCCGCTTCCACATCCGACGGATAGATATGGTCAGCCAACGCCTGGACGACCTGATGGGACACATACGGTCCCAGATTCTTGACGGCAGCCAGGTTGGCGTACTTGTTGCGGCTCGCGAACTCAATCGGGCGGGCTAAGCGCTGCACAATATCTTCAAGACGTGGCATGCAAGCGGGCTGGGACGGCTGCATTGCTCATCCAGACAGAGTGTGGAAACAGACTCGTCCGACCAACGGATATCCAGAAGTGAGGCTTGCCGGAGAAAGCGGGCGTATGCTAACATACGCCTCGTTGGGGTACAAACGAATGAAGAGGTTGTTCAGCAGCCTGCAAGGAAGGAGTTCAGATCGTGGCCTTTACCTGTGATCTTTGTAACAAACGTCGCCAAGCCGGCCATAATGTGAGTCATGCCAACAACAAGACGAAGCGTGTGTTCAACCCCAATCTCCAAACCGTTCGCGCTTTAATCAATGGCGCCGCCAAACGCATCCGGGTGTGTACTCGCTGCCTTCGTTCGGGACTCGTCAAGAAGGCAGTCTAACACGTCGACTCACTCCCAAATCTTCGTCACCGTCTCTCTGCCTGCGCGTGTCATGGTTGTTCCAGAGTTACCGATTGACCTAGAAGCCGACTCCGACGCCGACACCACCGCGCGCACCGCCGCTACCTCCGCCTCCATAGATACCCCACCGCGGGCCTGACGGTCTTTGATACACCATTCGAGGCTCCCAGACCTTCAGATACTTTACCTCGACCGTCGGATATCGATATTCCATCTCGTCGAGGTGCTGAGTCGTCACGCCGACGACCTCACCGACAACGGTGACTCGAGTCTCATCGGTGACGGTCGCCGGATCGAGGAATTCTTTCTGGATAGCCAAGAAACGACCTTGTGATTCGTTTCGAGGCGACATTGGCTGCCAGTCCTCCAGCGGAAGCTGCAGCACCTCGAGCTGGGTGCCCTCTTTCAAACGCTTGGCCTTCAACACCTCCCCGCCAAGCACGACGACTTTTCCCCGAAATGAGTCCGGTGACTCTCTGAGCTGTTCGAAAGTCACGCTCTTGTCGACCTGCGCCTCCAAGGGTTCCGGAATGATGCGCTCGGTCGATGCGCAGCTTGATATGGCACCGGTCAGGAGAAGGATGGCGGTCAACAATGACGGGAATCGCATGGAATGACTGTGCCCCATGCCCGCGTCTGAGAGAGGATACCCCTAAGGATCTTTTCAAGACCCTCGTCGCCGAACAATGGGAAGGCGGTTCGAAATGACGGTGTTATGGCTTCGGCTGAAGACTCACGCCTCGTCGCAGGGAACGATTGGTCTTTTTCCTAGTTATGGGCTTGCCATTGCCGCGCGAGTTCCTGCGCTTTATAGATTTCTTCGGTGGTCATTCTTGCAGCCAGCGTATCTCGATAGGTTAGCGCCTGTTTATCGCCCTGCGCGCCGGCCAGGTTTGACCACATATGCGCCCTCACGACATCGCGCGGTACCCCGCGACCTTCCGCGTACATTTCGCCAATCTTCAATCGGGCCCGCGCATTTCCTTGCTTGGCGGCAATCCGGAAAAAGCGCATGGCTTCCGCATAATCTTGCGGCACGCCAAGACCTTGAAAATAGAGCACGCCCAGTTCGGTTTGTGCGTCGCTATGGCCCTGATCAGCCGCCTGACGGTAGAACCGTGAAGCCACGACGTAATTTCTCGGAATGCCCTTTCCGGTGGCGTACATGGTCCCGATCTTAAACTGTACGTCCGGGCTCCCGTCAACGGCCGCAAGACGAAACCACCGCGCAGCCTCATCTTGGTCTGGGTACACACCTTGGCCAACTGCGTACATCGTCCCTAGCTTGAACTGAGCCTGCGGGTCACCCTGCTCCGCGAGGACACGAGTTCTAGCGACCTCCGTGCAACCGAATTGGCTGAAAGCAAGACTGGCCATCAAGAGCAGATGAACAATCGCCACGTTCTTCACCATCACCTGGGTCTCCACTGACGACAAGAGGCTCGATTCGCCATCTTCAGACGCTCATGCAAGTGTTGGAGCGGGCGATGGGATTTGAACCCACGACAACTAGCTTGGGAAGCTAGGACTCTACCACTGAGCTACGCCCGCTCTTCTATAAAGAATCACTGCTTACGCTCTCCCCACCTACGACGGCGAGGTCTGGTGTCATTACCGTGTTAGCATGATACGAAGCCACCAGTGCTGCCGCGCGATGAAGGTCTTGCGGTTCGATGGTGTTGTAGCGTCCGTGCATGCGCTCCGACTTGTGGCCCATTATTCTCATTGCCGTTCCTGTATCCACACCGGCCCGCCGGGAATTCCTACTGGCGATTTGCCTGAAGTCATGTATCCGCAGGTTCACGATGCGTGCCCGTCGGCAGGCCGCGTTGAAGGCCGTGCCAATCCTTACTAATTGGCTTCCCCTTATACAGGAAAACACGCTGGGTGTCCAGACGTCGTTCTTGCCGAAGCGAGGCAAATATCTTACACACTTGTGGTGTCATTGGCACCACACAGTTTTTCCATTTTGGTGTCCCAAACGGTGAACTCTTTCTGCGGCAGATCCACATCTGACCATTCAGTCACCCACCTTCAACCTTTCCTGGATCGGGCTGACTATCTACGTGAGCATAGCTCACAAAAATGTCGCAGGCCGAGTCAGGAACAAAGGTTGGCTTAGGCATATTGCCTCCATCCAAGACGCTTAGGGGGATACCTCCCTCAGTAATTTAATTTACACCGATACATCGATTTTTGAAATAGCGACGCAGGAATGAACTTTTTGAGAAATACCTTCAACATGACGCTGAATGCCTCTGTACCTTACCTGTGCCGCTCGACCACCCCGCTAGTGGAACAATGGTGTCGCCGGGGTTGGGTTGCGCCTGGGTTGTGGATGTGCAGATCGTAAATGCATCGACAGGCGAAAAGTGCAGACTTGCTTAAGTTGCATTGCTATATCCGAGGTGGCGAGGTTGATTAAGTTTTCGCACAATAGGCGCGCTATCCGTGACGGTTTGCATTGTCTTGGTAGGATACTCAGCCCTGCAGCCTGTGGTTTTCGCGCAGTTCCATTCACATTTCTTGACAGCTCCATCGCCCGATGCCTGGGCGAGGGGCGGAAGTCGAGGCGTGGGAAGCTACAGAGGGGGAAGTCGCGGGGTGGGGACGGTTGGGGGTTAGGCCCCAATACAAGGAGAGATGTCACATATGTCCAGCCACATCATAGAACGGCTCCCAATTCAACTCAGAGAGACAAATTCAGCAGTAGCGGAATGTGAACCCTTATACAGGGGAGGCTCGTCTCGTGCGACCCATGTTGACCACCTCTTGAGTGAGCAGGCCTCACTCTTTTCGAGGTGTCCACTATTATCGGCGGAGGTTCAGCCGCGGGTATCACGGCGTTGAGTTTTCGACAAGAGTCCATGCAACTTGTTCATCGTCGCTTCAAACTCGGTGGGATTAAAGACCGACCCACCCCGAGTCTCCTTATAGAGAACGTCGATCGTATCTTTTATCGTTTTTGACTCGGGCAGCGCCCCTGCGGTTTCAAGGTAAGCATCATACAGACTTGCCAGGGCAAGCACAGCCTGCTCGGCGGCTAGAAAATCAGATCCCGTGAGACCAATCCGATCACCGGAGATGTTTTTCATCAGTGATAAGACACTTTGCTGCGTGAAGGTGAACTGGCCAACTTGTGAAACCAGTTTGTCGGAGAGTGCAAGGAGCCTACTGAAGGTCCCATTAGGCGATCCCTGGGAAATTTCCTTCTTTGTCAGCTCCTCGTGAAACGTCCTCATTAATTGCTCGAGGTGCTTTCCTTCATCTGATGCAGCCAGATTCACGACATGGCGAAAGACCGCGTAGCTTGAAGAATTCCATACCAACTGACCGGGCTTGCCTTCGTAATCTCTTCTCCGCCACCTCTGTTCACTCTTATCCTTCTCGGTGAGGCCATGCAAGCGATCGACTACCGCATGATGGCACGCAAAACAATCGAAGTGGGTAAAGTCCGGCCAGTGCCCGAAACTGGTATGTCGGCTTTCTGTTAAACGCTTTATCTCGTTGCGGAACGCTGCGGCCTGACCGATCGCCCATACTCGGGTGCTGAGCCATTCGCGGTCTTTTTTCTCTTGGGGGGGGCGCCAGTGGGGCGGCATCACGTAGGTATAGTTGTCGATCTCGAAAGTCAAGCGCGGGTGGCCCGCTCCGATAAGCTCATGAGTCACTTCCTTTCCATCAGCCCCCGCATGGCATTCGAGGCACTTCTCAGCACGCTTGACAAAGTCCTTCATATTGTTCATTCCGAGGGACGTCGCCTTTTGCCGGTCAAAGCCCGGCCGGATATGGGGGTTGAGCCATTTTTCGGCTGGGCCATGGCAGGCCTCGCAACTTACCGAGTCCGTTATGTCGTAGAACGGTCCTTGGCGGGCTGGGCTGACTGGCACCGCATGACAGACAAGGCATCGCTCACTGTCTTCCGGCTTGGCGATCTTCAGGTTTCTGGCAATGGTTTTGGCGTCCGCGCTCGTGAGGACTTCATAAGCTTTGGCGTGCCTGTCTTTCTGCGACCAAATGTAAAACTCATTCTGTCCAATGCGCAATTTGTTACGCGCCGTGCTGTTTCCGTGGCAGTCGCTCCCACTACAAGAGGAAGCGCCCATATACTTGTAGAGATCATCAGAGTTGGTTTTTCCCGAGACTGCTGGATCCTTGTTTTCAGCGAGCGACTCTCTATGCCATGCAGGCCGAGCAATGAAGACGCACAAGACGGTAAAGATACTTATGTCTATTAGTCCATGCGTGACCGTTCTCTTTGCTGATCCCTGTGTTATCAAGAGCAATCGTTTACGAATACAACCCTCCCGCAGCAACGGGTTATCGAGCAGCTGCTCTCTTCGTTGGCAGGGCGGGGCTGCCCAGCGGATTCTGTGTCGTTAGGCGGCCACGATCCTACCATAGGGTGTCAAGAGATTCTATCCACGTTCCGTCTGGCATCATGGATACGGCTGGTCCGAATTGCTTCCGGAAGTGACCGCTCAGGTGAGCGGTCTGAAAGACTTGAGACCGCCCTTGTGATCGGTAGCGCCCGCTCGCCTTAATTAGGCGGGGCAGTTATCAGCTTGACAACGCCAAATGAGTATGCCAAAAGAGAGCCCGTCGGGACTATCATCAAAAAGGTTTGACGTTCCGCTTGATCGAGAATGTCATTCTCCAAGGAGGGGGGAAATGCCATGACGACCAGAAGATTGTTATCTAAAGGCCTATTCGTTCATGTCTCACTTGCCGTAGGCGTGTTGCTGGGGATGGTTACCCTAGCGGTCCAAGCTGCCGCGCCTCCCGAGAAGATCGAGATCGTTATCAAGGAAGGTGAAGCGAAGGTGGTACGCGGCTCCACGCTCAACGGAGTTCTGACCGAGATCAGCGTCCGCAATGAAGACACCATCACGCACGGGTTCAATTCCTCGATATTCGGGAAAGATACCAAAGTCGAGATGTCGGGTGGCTACCATGCAGACGTAAAAGGGCCGCATGTGTATCGAGTGGACCCAGGAAAGACGATGGTGCTTAAATTCACCTTGCCACCTCAATCCGGGGGCGAAACCATGACGTATGCATTCTGGTGCGACATGCACCGCTCTCTGAGGGGAGAAATGCTAGTTGTGGAGCAGACGGGGGAGATCGGTGGTGGATAAGACGGAGACCGCAGTTATCTGAGAACCTGTGGTGTCGGATCGGATGAAGCGGTTCCCCACAATGGGTCGCTGCAGCGTCATTCCGCTTAATGAGCCTGTTGGCTCAGCGGAAAAATGATCACAAGCGCTCCCATGACATCATCTATTTTGAAATCCGTCTTCGGGCTGTCGCGGTGTGAGTTGTGGCACCCGATACACACAGTTGTGACAGCCCGATCGGCGTAGACCGCTCCGAAAAACTGCTCCCCGCCGCGACCGATGATGCCGGAATAGGGCCTGTCTGGATGAATTTGAACCTCTTCAAGGCCTCGCCGCTCGAATTCAGTGACTGGTATATTTGCCTTGTTGATTGGCCACTGACTGATCAGGTGATAGCGGACCTTCTGGCCGGTTAATTCGGCCATCTCGCTCGTCTCTTTTAGGAACTGAACAGGTAAGGGTAATGAGTTCGTTTCCCGCCAGTTTTCCGATACGTCAACAATCCCCTCTTGTAGCAGCCGGTTGGCGATGTGGATTGTGTAAAACTCCCGGTGAGCCATGATCACGGCGTGCAAATAGTCAGCAACGGTTTGTGGAGGAATACCCCTCGGAGTCCCGAAGTCCTTCTCGACGGCGGTGACGCTCGAGATAACCAGCACCCCGATCACTACAATGACTGCAACCCACGTCAAGGTTTTACTGGTCATGATTTCCCTCCTTCCCTAAGGGACTGGCCTCGTCAGGTAGCTCAAACGTAGACTCTCCCATATGTGAGGTCTCGTCAGGTCCATTCTTCTTGAATCCGCGAAAAGCCTACGCCGAAAAACCAGAATAATCTATCAATTTGACTGAACTGGCAGGGCTCAATAAACACAAAGCCCGCCATATAGGTTGAAAAAATGGTGCCTGGCCATTTCATGACATCGCCTGCTGTCCCCAAGTCCAACTGGCCAGAGACACACAATCCACGTGCGCTAGGGCGAGGAAAGGTTCGCAGGGACTGAAGGGGGTGAAGCCTGCCCTTTCTTAAACTCTTCGATGGAGTACGGCTGATCTCCAGGCTTCTGTGCCTGGGACTTGTCGTGATAGACGTGACACGTCAGGCACTGCGTGCGCGCCCCCCCTGGCTCAAAATGGCAATTCCGGCAAGACGCGATCCCGGGCAGCAGAACGTCCTTGGTCTTTACGCTTCTGGGAGCCGCCTCGTGGCAGGCGACGCACTTGAGGAGGTTGTGAGCTTTGTGATCGAAGGTGCTGTAAGGTAACCAGCGCTCCGGCATGTCGGTCTTCACGATCGTGGGAAGCATCGGGGACTCTGACACGCGAGTGCTGGACTTTGCTCCACCGAACTGCGTTGACTGAGAAGCCCCAGCGGGAATGTCTAGCAGATGACAGAGCGCGCACTTACCTTTTTTCGCCTGTGAACCTGGGGGCCCCATAAGCAGCCGTTCCGACTCTTCCACCATGCCGTTGACCCACATCTCCTCTTTAGGCCTGGGCGCGCCGGGCAACCGCCTCGCGGGCCCTCTGGCCTTCAGCTCAGGCTGGTGTTGCAGAAGATAGTACTCTGCATACGTTGCGCGAAGGAACCGGTCCACCTCCTCCAGAGCCTCTCCATGCGGGACAGTCTTCCCCGGCAAGCGCTCGTCGAAATCAAGAAGATGGCACCGCATGCAATCCTTTTCATACTTCACCGGACGCATGTAAGCCCCTTGCTGGTCGCCTTGATGACAACTGGCGCAGGACAGTTGCTCCGGACCATCGGGGCCCATAAGGTCCGGCTTCAGGTGGAGGTGGTGGTTGAACGTGATGGTCGCCGCATCCACCACTTGTTTGCCCTCGTCGAGCCCCACTCGTTGAACAGCGTACCCCGGCCGCAACACTGAAATCGCAAATTCAGGATGGTCAGCCATGAAACTGTGGATCGCCGTCGTAATCGGCATGCGGGGTTCCTTGACCTTGAGGTCCGCGTGGCACTGAACGCAGCCCGCGAACACAGCAGTCAGACCCGCCTGGCCCCTGTGCTCAACGTGACAGCTGGCGCATTGCGGCGCCGGGCTGAACGCCTGCTTGCTAAAATGCGGCGGCCCGCTGTGGCAGCTCAGACAGGTTTTGTCCGGCACGCCGGTGAGAACCGGGTTCCAAGCCACATGACAGCGCACGCAGTCGTTGGCGAAGAGGCGATGCTTCATAGAAATCGATCCGGGCATGAACACCAAATGCTTCCCCAGCGCAGAGACTAGGGCGCTTCCCCCCAACACCACCAGGACGGCCAAAAGGGTCACCGTGGTTTTATTGAAGTACCGGCCCTGAAGCTGGTAGGCCGCGAGCAAGTGAAATTTCTCGTCGCGCATCTTGGATGTAGGCGTGGGCGGGAGCGCTCCTAGCGCCGCCGTTGGCGGAGCCTCGCGCACGAGATCCGCAAGGACTTCGTACTCGATCGTGAAAGGTGAGGTCGGATTTGGCCGAGCAAACCGAAAGGTGTAAGGTCCGATTCGGATCACGCCGGCCTCGGGTAGGACGATCTCCTTGACGGGTACGTCGTTTACCCACGTAAGGTTCAGGATACTGAGGTCACGGAGTACATAGCATTCGCCCTCTTCTCGAATGACGGCGTGGTGGAGCTGGACTGAATGATCGTCCAGATGCAGGTCGTTGTCAGTCCCACGGCCGATACGGAGGGTTGTGCCAGAGAGTTCGGTCATCTGACTCTTCTCGCCGCCAGGTCCCAGCTTCTCCTTCGCGATGATCACAAACGGCATACGGCGCTCGGCTAGTAATACAAAACCACAAGGAGGTGGATGCCCACGGCCGCCACCATGGCGATCGAGACAGGCACATGCACGTACAACCAGGCCTGGAGCCCATTCTTCAAGCGCATCTGGCCCGCCAGATAGGCCTCAAGTTCCGTCTTCCGCATGACCAGGCCGACAAACTTCGAAAAGGCTTCCTGATCGGACGACGAGACACCCGCAAGCTGTTCATGAAGGTCATGCGTCCGCTGAGCCAAGATGGCATTGGGATCAACAGGCGTAAACAGGATGGGCCATCCCTGAGGCTTGAGTTCGCGGTACTGACGGACCTCCTCCTGGTAGAGGTGTTGAAAGATGCCGGGCTTGTCGGCGCCGAGTTGTCTCATCTCTTTGAGGATCTGATTGATCCCCGCCTCAATCGTCTCCGGGAGCATGCCTCTCTCATGCAACGTGAGGATCAGCGGGACCGTGAGATAAATGCGGAGCCCCACAATCCCGCTGAGCACCACGACTACCAGCAGAACATAGGCGAGGGTATGGACATTCCATCCAAATCGAAAGCCAGCATGCATAGGGATGATCAGGAGAGTCAAAAGTCCGAGGTACACATGGGCACTCGTCCAACCCTGAAGCGTGCCGAGGTGGGAGAAGTACCAGCGTTTCCGAATGCCCAGGAACATGAGCACCAGAATCGCGATCAGCCCGATCCATCCATACACGAGACCCCAGACAGTGCTCCCAGAGGGAATTGTGGTGCGGCTGTAATAGGAATAGCTGAGGAGAAGGGCAACCGCTCCGATCACCGAGCCCCTCAGATAACGCTTCCTCCCATATGTCAGTAGCGTCCCTTGCACCGCTCGACGAAACCCTTTGATACCTTCGGTTATGCGATCGCCTTTGCCAACTAGTCCCTGACAACCTTGATCCGATCAAAGAATTCTGCGGGACTGACCCGGAACGCCGCACCGGTGGGGCAGCTTCGCACGCAAGCCGGCCCGGCGGGATCGTTCCGGCAGAGATCGCACTTCACAGCCTTGGTCGGCTGCTCATCCGGGGTCATCTCTTCCGACGTGAGACCGATCAGACCCAGAAGTCGCCCCAACGCGCCGGTCTTAGGCTTCTGACGCATCATGAAGATCACGCCATAGGGGCAATTCGCCGCGCATTTGCCACACCCTATGCACTTGCCCTCGTCCACATAGACCTCGCCCCTGGGATCACGGCGGATGGCGTCGCCCGGCGGGCAATCAGTGAGACAGAGAGGATTCTCGCAATGGCGACAGGAGGTAGGAACCTTCAGAGCCCCGAAAAGGGCTCCCTCATGGCGATACAGACGCGTTTGGCCGTTGTGCGTCGCCGCACAGGCCGTCACACAGTTATCACACCGAACACACTTGCTCTCGTCAATCAGCAGGACATCGGTCCCCTGAAAGATGCCCTCGTTCAACAGTTCATCAAGGTGCCCTGACCCCGCCGAACCCATCAACTGCAAGGCCTGATACTCGATGAGCCGGCGTTCCATGGTTTGACGGAGAGTCCTCCGGAGTTCAGGGAATCTCTCCAGCATGATGTCAAAATCATCCTTCCTTATCAGAATGACTTCGGTTAGGGTGGTAGCCGTCACAGTGGCAATTCGATGTGAGTCCTGGGGGCTAAGTAGAGCAATCTCTCCAAAATACTGGCCGGCCGGGAGGTATTTCAGCACAATCTCATTGTGCCTCTCCCGCTTGCAGAGTTTGACCGAGCCGGAGCGGATCAGATAGAAGGCGTCCCCGATATCACCCTCCTTGAAGATGACCTCATCTTTCTGAAAGGACTTGATCTCGGCGTGCTGCGCTAACTCTTGCACGAAGCCCTCACCGCCGTCTGGAATGAGATGGGTCTGAATCGCCCGAGCGATGAACGCTTCGTCCAGAGATCGCCTGACCGACGGCTCGCTCGCCATCAGCTGGAGCATGGCCTTACGGGGTATTTCGAGCAGCGTGGCCGAACTCACGGTCGTGACCGTGCCTGATCTTCGGCGGCCTGAGAACAGGCTCATCTCGCCGAAGAAGGCGCCTTGTTTGAGAATCAACGGGTACCCCAATGGCAACGAGATCCCAACCTCCCCGTCCAGAATCATATACAGACTATCGGTGAACTCGTTCTCTTCAAAGACGACATGCCCTAGGGGCATTCGACGGATAGTCGCTTGCAGGAGCAGCTCACGGAGAGATTGAATCGGGACCTTGGCCAATAGCGGAATGGTTCGGGCAATGTGGGCCAACCGATCATTGATGCTTCCTTCAAGGAAATTCAGTTTTTCCCTGAGGAGCGGTGCCTCTACCGGCTCGATTTGGCGCCCCAGGATGTGCTCGACGACTTCGTAGCCATGGTTGATTCCTTGCTTGATGAGGTTGTAGCCGGCCACTGCTCCAATCAGGTAGAGGCCAGGAATGCTCGACTCGTAATGCTCTGAGAGGATAGGAAGCGAGCTGGGGTCCTGGGATGTAAAGGTTACCCCGCATTTCTCTAAGAACGGCCTGGGCAAGGAGGCTCCGATACGGATGACCACAAGGTCGGCTTTCACCCTCACCACGCCATCGGGGATCAACACGACCGTATGCCCCGGCTCGAACCGGTCGATAGTGGCGCTGTGAAAGGCGACCACCTTCTTGGCTTTTAGCTTCTCGGTGATCTGGCGATCCAGCGCGTCCTTGAGCCGGTAAAATTCCCTGCTGCGGTTGATCACGTAGACCCGATTCTTCTCGCACAGCGCCAGGACCCCTTCGATCGCGGCGTCGCCGGCGCCGACCATCATGATATCCAAATCTTCATAGCTGAACGGATCGGTCATCTTATAGGTCACGTGCGGGAAGCCTTCCCCCGGCTTGCCGACCCGGTTGGGATTTCCCTGAACGCCGATGGCGAGAATGACGTGCTTGGCCTGATAGGTAGCCTTATCGGACCTGATGCTGAAAACGGCGTCCTTCTTGACGACCTCCTGGACCAGTTCAGGCCGATTGACCTGGACCTGAAATTTCCCGACCGCATCGTGCCAAGTCTGGAGAATCAGCTCCCGGGTTCCGGGTTCAAACGGCAAATCGCTGCGGAGGGGAATCATGGAGGGTTCGGCCATCACGTGCTTTTTCTTCTGATAGTCGAAGACCGTGTTGGCAAGCTCGCCTTTCTCGAGAATGAGAACGCTCAGGCCATTTTTCTTAGCATGACACGCCGCGCTCAATCCCGCGGGCCCTGCTCCAACAACCAGCAGATCATAAATCATAGAGGTAGCCTAATTGATCTTGTTTACTTTACGTGGCGAAAAAGACGCGTCCCTTCACCGCCTTTTGCAATGCCGCCTTATGGACCGCCGCCACAAGCTCTGCCGGGCGGACCGGTTTAACCAGATAATCCATCACACCTTGCTCCATCTTCAACTTCTCGGCGTCTAGGAGATCAGGTGTCCCGGTCATCACAATCACAGGAATGGAGGGGAAATGCGAACGAAAGTACGTGATGGCCTCAAACCCATTCATCTTGGGCATATACAGATCGCAGATGATGACATCCACCAACAGGGCATCCCCGTCTGATTTTTGGATGGCGGCAACCCCTTTCTCTCCTTCTTCGGCTTCGACCACATCATAGCCCGCCTGTGTCAGGATCAAACGGAGCATCTGCCTGAGATATGCATCATCATCGACCACCAGCACTCTTCCCAGTCCCATAGCATCCTCATATCAATTGATTCATTGAACTGTAAGAGACCCCTCTCTCTACGCGACCACAAAAGCGTGATCGCATTCTCCGTTCGAGACGTCTTGCCCCAATCGTTGGACCTCCTGCCATGCGACTCTATATGGTAAGTCCAGCACGAAAAGATTCGGATCATCCTGACGCCCGAAATTCCACGATCGCAAATTTTCTGCGGCCGATGCGAAATCGATATGGACAACCCGGCTTCAATGTCAGGCTGGCGTTGGGATCCGTCTGCTTTTCATCGTTCACTTCCACGCCACCCTGGACAATCAGGCGACGAGCCTCACTTTTGCTCGGGACTAACTTCGTCCGCGCCACCAGATCGACCAATGCCATGGCCGGCGCGTGCGCATTCGCCACATCGACCGAGGTGAGGGTCACGCGCGCATCTGGGTCAGCGGGAAATTCTCGTTCGCGGAATGTTCGCTGAAAGTCCGCCTTCGCACGTTCGGCGGCCGCGTCACCATGGTATCGAGACACAATCTGCTCCGCCAATGCCAACTTCTTCTCCATGGGATGGCCCGTCTTGACTTGGGCCAGATCCTGCGTGGTGAGCAGTTCATAGTACCGGACCATGAGCGCATCGCTGATGGACATGACCCTGCCGAACATATCCCCAGGTTGATCTTCCAATGCGATATAGTTGCCGAAGCTTTTGCTCATCTTTCGAACCCCATCCGTGCCTTCCAGAAGCGGCGTGGTCAGCACCACCTGAGGTTCTTGGCCGAAGTCTCGTTGTAGATCGCGGCCGACGAGCAGATTGAATTTCTGGTCTGTGCCGCCCAACTCGACGTCCGCTTTAAGCGCGACGGAATCATAGCCCTGAATAAGGGGATACAAAAACTCATGGAGGCTGATGGGCTTCTGCTCGTGGTAGCGCTTATGAAAATCCTCCCGCTCCAGCATGCGGGCGACGTTGTAATGGGCGCTGAGCTGGATCAATTCCTCAGCCCGCATCGCATTCATCCAGCGGCTGTTGAACTCCACCGTTGTTTTTTTGCGATCGAGGATCTTGAAAATCTGCCGTTCGTAGGTTCTGGCGTTTTCCTCGACCTTTTCTTTGGTCAGCGCGACTCGGGTTTCAGACACGCCGGTGGGGTCTCCGATCATGCCGGTGAAATCGCCGATGAGAAAGATCACCTGGTGCCCGAGATCCTGGAAGTGCTTCAGCTTGTGAATGAGCACCGTATGGCCCAGATGAAGGTCCGGCGCCGTAGGATCAAATCCCGCCTTGACACGCAGGGGTCGATGCGCTTTGAGCGAGCGGGCGAGTTTGGCTTCGAGTTCGGACGGCTGAATGACCTCCACCGCCCCGCGGAGAATTAAGTCCAGCTGACGGGTCAGCTCACTCACAAATCTCTCTTCAACTGACGCCCAGACAGCCCCTTGTTTCGATGGGCACCTTGAGGCAGAGTGACCCTAGCACCGATCATCACGAGTGGGCGCAGTTTTTCAAACCGCTTGGCTCCAATGCCTTTGACGTCTCTTAGATCCTCAACCTTTTCGTAGAGCCCATGGGTCTTTCGTCGCTCGAGCATACGCTGTGCCAACACGTGTCCGATCCCCGGCAGTGTCCGGAGTTCTTCCTCGGTCGCCTGATTAAGATCCATCTTGGACGCACCATCAGTTCGGTAAGCTTTCTGATGGGTCGATCGGTTGGGCGAGGGCACCGCGATGGACGCCGCAGGAGTCGAATGGGGCATCTGAGAGGCAGACGCCACGGTCGAGGGTGGAAGAAGATGTTCTTGAGGCGGGTCAGTCAATGGATCGACAAATCTCTGCTCCTCGGTTGTCCACCCGATCGTGACGACCACCGTTGCCGTCACCGCGAGCATGCCGACCTTGATCAGAAGAGAGTGAATCATAAGCCAAGCCTTGAGTCATCAACGTGTAGCATCAGCATGCCCCGGAAGACTAACCGCGACTCGTCACCGCTTGCGGGCTAGATGGATCGCCAGTCCATCGACATCTTCGGCTACTTCCATCATACCTTCGGACAAGGTCGGATGGGCGTGTATCATGTCCGCGACCTGAGCGGCAGTAGCGCCGACTTGCATGGCGAGCGCTGCCTCATGGACAAGGTCCGCCGCATGAGACCCGATGATGTGCACACCGACAATCGCTCCGGACTTGGCCTCTGCAATCATCTTGAACAGGCCGGTCGCTTCTCCGATGGCCTGTGCCTTGCCCAACCCGGCATAACGGAAACGGCCGACCTTCAGCGCGGTGTTCGGACTCTCCCCCATGGCCTCGCTTCGCTCCCGCGCCTGCTGCTCCGTCAGGCCGACTCGACCGATTTCCGGCAAGGTAAAGATGCCGGCAGGCACCACAGTGTAATTGATCTCGCGAGGATGCCCGAGGATATTCTCGACGGCGACCTTTCCTTGCGCAGACGCGACATGTGCCAGCATGGCCTTGCCGACCACGTCGCCGATCGCATAGATGCCCCGCACGTTGGTCTCCATACGATCGTTGACCAGGATCTCCCCTCGCTGGCCCAGTTGAACGCCGACCGTATCCAACCCGATGCCTCGCGAGTTGAATCCCCGTCCGACCGACACCAAGAGTTTCTCCGCCGTGATCGTGGCCCCGTCTTTCAGGTGAACGGTGACGGATCCCTCCTGCCGATCCAGCTTTTCCACGGTCGTCCCGGCCCGAACGTCCACGCCTCGCTTTTTCAGTTCGCGCGCGATGATGTTTGCGATCTCTTCATCCTCGAGCGGTAGGATCCTGGGCATCAACTCCACCACGGTCACCTGCGTGCCCATTCCGCTGTAGAGTGAGGCGAACTCGCACCCTTCGACGCCCCCGCCAATGATCAGCAGGCTTGCCGGGACCTCCGTCAGATCCAGCGCTTCCTTGCTGGTAAGAACTTGCCGACCGTCAACCGGAAAGAGCGGCAGATTCGGCCATGAGGACCCCGTCGCCACGATGACCGCGTCTGCCTGCACGCGGCGTTCGGTTCCGTCTCGGTGCGCAACTCGCACCGTTCGCTCATCCAGTAACGCGCCCGCCCCATCGATGTGCTCGATCCCCCACGTCTTGAAGAGCGTTCCGATCCCTTTGACCAGCCCGTCGACGACCGTGTTTTTCCGGTTCACCATGCGAGCGAGGTCGTAGCGTACCAGCCCGTCCAGTTTCAATCCCAGGTCAGCCGCCTTCTTGGCCCTGTCCCCCAACTCGACGACCGATAAGAGGGTCTTACTGGGAATGCATCCGCAGTTCAAACACACTCCGCCTAAGGCTTGATTCTCAACGACCGTGACCCGGGCTCCCAATTGCGCGGCGCGGATCGCCGCGACATAGCCACCCGGCCCGGCCCCGATGATCGCGATATGGGTCATCTTAGAGTTTATTGATTTGCTGATCTGATGATTTGCAATCGACAGATCACTAATTCATCAGATCAGCAAATCGAATTCCTTCGCTATGTCTTCTGTGTCTTGAGAAATGCTTCATACTGGTCGGCAGTCATAAGTTTGTCGACCTGCGCGGGGTCCGAGAGCTCGACCACCGCCATCCATCCTTTCCCATAGGGATCGGTATTGACGGCTTCAGGATGATCTTTGAGATCCGCGTTGATCTTCACAATTTTGCCGCTCACCGGGGTGTACAGGCTCGACGTAGTTTTTGTGGACTCAACTTCTCCGATTTGCTGGCCGGCCGTCACCGTTGCCCCCGCCTTCGGAAGGTCGATGAACACAATGTCCCCAAGGGCATCTTGCGCAAAATGACTGATGCCGATAGTCGCTTGTTTCCCCTCTATCCGAATCCACTCATGTTCTTGATGATAGCGGAGGTCTTTGGGCTCCATAGTCTCCTCTCGACGGCTGCTGAAAAAGCCCTTATTTCACCCGCCCGCCCCACAGTGCGCCAAAACGCACCTCTTCCCGAAGCGACGTTCTCGGTCGCGTGTCCTCTCAACGTACACGACGAGTACGCCTCGGAGGCCCGCGCTCCCTGCGGCCTTGCCGGGGGACTCTTTGAGCAGCCAAAAAGATTGAAGATTTGTTACAAAAACTGTGGCGCGAGCTTAGTTCAGTTGGCTATGTAAATCAAGCCGACACTCTTCTCGATCCGATCTTGTATACGCATCGGGGACAGCCACGATTCAGGATGGCGAAGATCCACGCCTTGAACCAAGATGGGAACCCAGATGCGTTCCGTGTCTCCGATCAGTTGCCCCATGCGTTCGATCACAGGCGCCATCGGATTACCCTGACCCTGGGTGTGGACAAGAAAATACTGAAAGCCACTACGCTTCGCTTCCAGCAGGTCTTCTGCGTACTGCACGAGCGCGACAAGAGGATCGGTAACCGCCTCCGAGTGGACCTCAATCCCAAACTGCAACCCGGGAACGTGCGCCTGCATGGCCCGTTTCGAGTTTCGCCATAATCTTGATCGCCTCTTGAGCTTTCCATCCGGTCCATTGCCAATATTCCGGCGAGTTCCCGGCTCCAACCTGATCCACGCCTGCGTCTCCACGCATAGCCGCAAGCCCGGAAACAGAGACAGGGGAGAGCTTCGCCGGATCGGCCTTGATCTGAAAGTCTCGCTCAAACCCACGGAGTGCAAAAACGCTGAACCCGTCTGTGGGCCCCAGAGGGGCATCATTCCGGAACAAGACGCCGTTGATTCCCGTATCGGCCAGATCCATGAGAAGTCCCATCAGATACTCTTGAAACGCGGGATGAAAGATATCCAGATACGGTGAGAGTCGGAGTTGGAGACGGGCCGCGTCATAGGACCGGTCCGCCCATCCCAGTGAGGGATCAACCCAGTTCATGCGCCGAAGGGACAATGCTGCAACACCGAAAGACCATGGCGATATGCGACCGAAACAAGCTCGCCAAAGACGTCTCTGGCCGTCTCCGCCCAACCCGTTCGAAAGTAGACCCTCCCCAGACTCCCGAGAGGGTGTGGCTCCTCGTCGTGTCCCGCTCCTTCCCGCGTCCCTATATCGAGCAGAACCATGGTGATCCCAGATCCGGCAAGCGATTGGATCCAGTCCTCTAGCTCGGGCCCCGTGGGCACTTGGGATGGCGGAAGAGAGAGATACCGATCTTTTTCGTCGGTGGAGTTGGCGTAGTGAGTACCTGCAGCGGCACGTGAGGCGAGACTGGAAGTGGGTTCCCAGGAACGACACGGGCTGAGGTGGAAGACGCTTGTGAGGGAGTGTGCTCAGATGGCAGCGGACTGGCGCAGGCGACGCAGAGAAAGAAAAACGGGACAAGAAAACTGAGCAGAAGCCCGACAGACAGTGGGCACCGCCTGTCGACCCTGCTCCAGCCTGGCTTGAACAGCCTTGTCACTCAATGCTTCCTGATCGAACTATCATGGTTCAGGATGCTCAAAAAGGCCATCCAACGAGGCCCGAAGCGAGGCAAAACCGGAGGCGTAGCCTCTGGGCTACGTTGAGGGCCTTTTTCAGCATCCTGTTACACACCCAACTCCATATCAGAGAAATAATACCCGATCTCGAATCGCGCGGTCTCCGGCGAGTCGGACCGTGAACCGCGTTGAGTTCGATATTCGTCCCGTGCGCCGCTCGAATGGTCCCCGGATCGGCCTTGGCCGGGTCGGTGGCGCCCATCAGTTCACGATGGCGTTTGATGGCATCCTTCCCGTTCAGTACCAGGACGACTACCGGACCCGACGACATAAACGTCGTCAGGCTCTCGAAAAAGGGGCGTTGACGGTGCACCGCGTAGAAACCTTCTGCAGCGGCTTTCGACAGCCGCATCATCCGAATCGCAATCGGCCGCAAACGGGCACCTTCGTATCGTCGGATAATGTCGCCGATCGCGTCCTTCTTGACTGCGTCGGGCTTGATGATCGCGAGAGTTCGTTCCATCATGTTTGGCCGCCCCTCCAAATGGGTCATAGATCAACATAAATAACGTGATGCGGGATTATAAGGGGGACCTTCTGAAGCTTGCAAGAGAAGAGAAATGCGAAAGATTTTACTCCGTCTTCCTGGAACCCGAAGGTCGAACACTTGTCGCTCGGGGAAGGCACGAGAAGCAAAGCCGGATATGTCAAGACTGCGATCGAAAGCGCTCGGCGATTTCGCTCGGCTTGAACACTCCCCGTTCGGTGATGATCGCGGTCACGTAATCGGCAGGGGTGACGTCGAAAGCGGGATTGAGAACATCCACACCGGCTGGAGCGATGGGATGACCGCCGTAGACGGTCGTGACTTCCTGCGGATTGCGCTGCTCGATCGGGATCTTATCCCCTGACGGTGTGTTCAAGTCGATCGTCGAATAAGGCGCGGCAACGTAAAACGGGAATGCCGTGGGCTTTCGCGAGCACGGCGACGGAATAGGTCCCGATCTTATTGGCCACATCTCCATTGGCTGCAATCCGATCCGCCCCGACGATGCAGAGCTGGATCAGCCCCTGTCGCATCAATGTGCCGGCCATATTGTCGGTAATCAGCGTGACGGGAATCTTGTCCTGCATGAGTTCCCAGGCGGTCAGCCGTGCGCCTTGAAGAACCGGGCGAGTTTCGTCAGCCAGAACCCGTATCTTTTTCCCTTGCTCCCAGGCTGCCCGGATGACACCTAGAGCCGTGCCATACCCCGCCGTCGCCAGCGCGCCGGCGTTACAGTGCGTCAGGATAGTCTGACCATCGCTCACGAGAGCGGCTCCGTGGCGCCCCATGGCCTTATTCAACGCAATGTCCTCGTCGAGGATTCGCTGGGATTCCTCCAGCAGCCGGCGCTTGCTTTCAATCACCGACAGGTTGAGGGCTTCATCTAACGTGCGCTTCATACGCTCGATGGCCCAGAAGAGATTCACCGCCGTCGGTCTGGTGGCCGCCAAGTGATCGCAAATGGAAAGTACCGCCTTCTTAAACTCGTCGGGATTCTTCGTCATGATCGATTGCGCGCCCAAGGCCACACCCATCGCCGCCGTCACTCCGATCGCTGGCGCGCCCCGGACCCGTAATTCTCGGATGGCCATGGCGACCGTCCGATAGTCCCGGCAATCGAGAAACTCCACCCGCTCCGGCAATCGGCTCTGATCCAACAGCCGCACCGCCCCATCTTTCCACTCAACCGTTGCAAGCATCCTTCAAGCTCCAAAGCCAAGAAGTGGTCATGGCGCTGTTCAGCGCACTTTGAAACATGATGGCCCACTTTTCAAGTGCAATATCACTCACGGGGGAGGAACATTTCTCAGCGATCGGAAATTCAGTTCCTTAGGGAAAGGACTCTATTGTTGGGGTATTTTTTCCAGTGCTGCGGCGGCTAGGATTACATGCTTATGAAGCAACATCTGAGTTACCTGTTGCCATCACACTTTCACAGCAGGGCATATAGCCGTTGTGCCAGTTCATTCCGCAACGGCAGCACAAGCAACCAGGTCCATATGAGCGTCACGAATTTCATGGTCCTCTCACCCGCTTTCCAAACCTGAACGAGCCTACGACTCTCTTCTACTCACTTGGCCATGCAACAGGAATGCCAGGCAAAGGCTGGGAGCAGCGGGCTAACTTTCACCTTCATTGCTCGAGGGTAAGAGTCTTAATTGAGAGGGAATACGCGCATGTCTATAGTGCAAGCAGCAACAAGGCCAAGGGGTTCGTTTCTCCGGCTGGCCTAAGGCCAGCTTAATCTGCCTCTGGCTAGGAGCCTGGTTTCGGCGTGAGCGTAGCCAAAAAGATACGAACAGGTATCCTAATGCATACGTATGAAGAGTATCGCTGGCTCATTCCCTCAAGCGCCCCTGCCCATCCATTGCCGCCATAGTCTCCTGAGGTTGTGGGTTTCGGCCGTGAGCATGTCGGGCCCAATACGAACCGGCTGCACTAAGGCATCGCGGCCCGCACGTACGTCCATGGCGGGGGAAGACAGCTTCGCCGCTATCTGAATGGCTCCCTGTCGATCGGTCCGAAATACCCGTCTGTGCTCCCCTTCATACGCTTGAAGGACAGGGGGGGCCGGATGGCCATAGGGATTGGTGCGACCGACGGAAATCACAGCGGCTTCCGGATGCGCGCGGCTAATCCATTCCTCCTGCAAGGAGCTGAGAGCGCCGTGATGGGGGACCTTGATGACGCGGGCGTTAAACCCCGGATCGGTGTTCTGCAACCTGGCAATCGCGTCCACTTCGATGTCCGCCGTGAAGAGAAACGAGTGTGGACCACAGTCTAGACGCGTAACAATGGAGAGGTTATTGAGCACGGTTCCGGAATGACCGTTCACAGATAAAGGTCTTGCGACCCGGTCTCGCCCCGGAGGATTGAGAGTACGCAGCCGGCAGGGACCAGAATCGATGATCATCTGTCCGGATTCTGCAATCTCCTCATGCACTCCCTGCGCATCGAGGCCGGCTTGCAGGCGCTGATAGAACGGTTCATCTCTACTTAGTCCATTCCCCCAATAGTGACCGACTTGAAACTTTCGCACCGTCCACGCCAATCCTCCGACATGATCCAGCTGCGGATGCGTGCCGATGACATGGTCGAGACGAGTAATGCCCTGGTCCCAGAGAAAGGGCCCGACCACCGCCCGGCCCATATCCAGCGTATCGTACGACGCCCCCGCGTCAATGAGCACGGTCTGGTTATCCGGAAGCTCAATGACGCAGGCATCCCCCTGTCCCACATCTAGAAACGTGATACGGAGCGTGTCCCCATCCGACCAGGGGCGCGGTGACCACGCCCACCAGCACAGAAGAAGCACGACGCCTCCGATCGCTCCCAGCCGAAGTCGAACACGCTTCGAGCGCCAGGCAATGAACAGCAATAGGTAAAAGATGGCCATTCCAAGCGGCGCCGGTGAGGCTGTGTGCCATTCCGCCCCGGGAACCTTGGCCAAGATACTGACCATGTCCACCAGCCAATCGCCCAGAGCTTGGTTGATTGAAGCCCCAGGCAAGGACCCGGACCCAGTCATGAGGAGCCAGAGGGCCGATCCCAGCCCAAACGGAACGAGGACGAAGCCTGCAAACGGGATGACTAGGAGGTTCGCGAGAATGCCGAGCCATGGAATTTGATTGAAATCATAGGCCACGAGAGGAAGCGTCACGATCATGATGGCGCCGGTGATCTTGAGGTAGGTCTGTATCCACATCCATGCTCTTGATCGCAGTGAAGACTCCGACGTGTTGTCCCTTGGCTGCTCGCCGCTCCGACTGACAACCAGGGCGATCGCCAAGACGGAGAGAAAGGAGAGTTGGAACGAAATGTCGAACAGCGCGCGTGGATCGTTCAAGAGGACCAAGAGGGCCGCGGCGGCCAAAGCCGGGAGCAATTGATTCTGACGTCCCAACCACACGGCCAGGAGAAAGATCAGAATCATGACCAACGAGCGCACAGTGGCCACCTGTGACCCGGCCAGCAGCGTGTAGAAGGTCACCGGCAACACCGTGATCAGAGCGGTCAATCGGGTCATGGTGATATGACGCGACAGGGCCAAGAGCCACATCGGGGGAAGGTGGCGCCAGATTTTACCAATCAGCAGGTACGAGAGAAAGGCAATCAGCCCGAGGTGTGACCCCGAAATCGAGAGTATATGAACGGTCCCCGTGGCCATGAACAGATCACGAACCTCAGGTGTGACATAATCCGGCTCTCCGATGACCATGCCGAGATACACACCCAACGCGGATCCATCCAGAGCTTGGATCGACGCCTCGCGAATACGGTCTCTCCAGGTGTTGACGAGCATCCAGGGTAACCACTGAGAAGGCCCCGTGTCCGTTTCAAGGATGGTCAGCTTTCCCTGCCCGGATACCGACGCCACTGCGTCGATCCCGTGCTGCTCAAGGTAGGCACCGTAATCGAATCCTCCTGGATTGATCATGCCCGACGGCGGCCGTAGTCGAGCGACAACGGCGATCTGATCGCCCTGATGCACGGTGACGTCTGGGTTTCGCCATGTCAGGCGAAGCCGACCTTCAATCGCCGTCTCGTGGCTGCCTTCTCCCACGGAAGAGAGGCCCAGGACGATCACCGCACGATCCGGCGCGTACCTCGCAGGCTCGACAACCCTGCCGACGATTCTGACCGGATCTCTTCCATCGAGACCCGGCAGAGGTCTCCCGGTCACCGCCCAGAGAAACACCGTCCAATAGAGGACGCCCGCCAAGAGACTTCCGTACATGATCAACCCATGACGCGTGGTCAATCGCTGACGGCGTTCGAGAACGGTGAGTCCCGCTGCCGCAAGAGTCAGGAAGATAACGATTGTCACCGGAAGGAAGGGAAGAATGGATCCACAGAGCAGTCCGACGATGAAGGCTACGGTGAGAGACAGCATGTGGATCCGGCGGACCGGCCGAACGAGAAACGGTAGCGTAACAATCGCCCGCTTACACCGTGTGTGCCCTCGTGAGAGCCACCGGCCTATCCGAGTCTGGCTCGCACCACCATAGCCAGCTCTTCAGCCAACGATCGGATGAGGGCGTCTCGTTCGCCTTCCACCATGATTCGAAGAAGGGGTTCGGTTCCGGAGTAGCGGACGAGCACTCGACCGGTGCCGTTTAACTTCACTTCCGCCGACTGAATCGCCTGTTGAATATCGGGGAACGTCGCCAGATCCGGCTTCTCTTTCACCCGCACTCCGAGCAGGACTTGTGGCACCGCGGACATACACGTGGCGAGGTCGGACAATGGTCGACTTGTGCGCTTCATGAGGCAGAGAAGCTGAAGCGCGGAGATCAGGCCATCCCCTGTCGTATTGTGGTCGAGGAATATCAGGTGCCCGGATTGCTCACCTCCAACGTTCAATCCGTCGGCGACCATTCGCTCCAACAGGTACCGATCGCCGACCGGCGTACGAATCAGCTTGACGCCGGCTTTCGCCATAGCCAGCTCAAGCCCGAAGTTGCTCATGACGGTTCCAACGAGGGTCTGTCGTTTCAACAGGCCTCGTTCATGCATATCCAGCGCAATGGAAGCCATGGCATGATCGCCATCGACCACCTTGCCTTCTTCACACACGAAGACAGCCCGGTCGGCATCCCCATCGTGCGCGATCCCCACATGAGCCTCGTGGTCCAGCACGGCTTGCTGCAGGCGCTCCGGGGAGACTGCGCCGCAGCCGGCATTGATATTCATCCCATCCGGCTGATCGCCGATCACCCAGACCGTCGCTCCCAACTCTCGCAAGACCTTTGGCGCCACTTTATAGGCGGCTCCGTTGGCGCAGTCCACGACGATCCGCAGACCCTGAAAGTCCAAATCCTTGGGCAACGAGCGCTTCACGAACTCGATATACCGTCCCTCGGCATCGTCGATCCGGAAGGCCTTCCCGACATCATCCGCCGTCGGACGCAAGTGTTCGATCTCATCCGATGTAATGAGCGCCTCCATCCGCGCTTCCAACTCGTCGGGGAGTTTGAAACCGTCGTTGGAAAAAAACTTGATCCCATTGTCCTGATAGGGATTGTGCGAGGCGGAGATCATGACCCCGGCATCGGCTCGAAGGCTCCGGGTGAGAAACGCAATCGCCGGCGTGGGAAGCGGCCCCACCAGAAGGACGTCCACGCCCATGGAGCAAATTCCGGAGGTCAGTGCGGATTCCAACATGTACCCGGACAAGCGCGTATCTTTTCCGATGACGATCTGATGACGACCGGAGCGTCGTTTGAAGAGGTACGCCGCTGCGCGACCCAGCTTCATCGCCGTCTCGCTGGTCATCGGCTCAAGATTCGCAACCCCGCGCACTCCATCTGTGCCGAATAGCTTGCGCATACCGCTCCTTCGCTGAGCCATCAGCGATCAGCCTTTAGCTCCGGGTGAGTGCCGGCAGCTGATTGCTGACAGCTCATGATGGCTTCTGTGACACGGACCACGTCCCGTATCTGTTCGACGTCATGCACCCGAACGACCCGAGCTCCGTTGAACACCGCCACAACAACCGCCGCCGCCGTACCCATGAGACACTCGTCCACCTGTCGATCCAATACCCGGCCGATAAACGCCTTCCGCGAGACCCCGATGAGGACCGGCCGACCAAGCGTGGTCAACGCATGGAGCCGCGCCAACAGTGTGAGATTATGCTCCAAATTCTTGCCGAATCCAATGCCGGGGTCAAGGAGAATACGGTCCGGGCTGATCCCGGCGTTGAGAGCCGCTTGCATTCGCTCCTGAAAAAAAACGTGCACCTCATCCGTTACGTTGACGTAGTGCGGCGCCTGCTGCATGTCCTTCGGCGTTCCTTGCATATGCATGAGAACAATTCCAGCCCCATATCGAGCCACAACCGAAGCCATCTCGGCATCGAACCGGAGAGCGCTAATATCGTTAATTATAGTCGCCCCGGCGTCCAGCGCCTGCTCAGCGACCCGAGCCTTTCTGGTGTCGACCGAAACAGGCACCGCCACCTTCCGGCAGACTGCACGCACCACGGGAAGCAACCGGCGTAATTCCTCATGTTCCTCCACGGGGTTAGAGCCCGGCCTGGTGGATTCAGCCCCGATGTCAAGCAGGTCAGCGCCTTGCTCAACCATGGTCAGAGCGCGCGCCAGAGCCGCCTCAGGGTCCAGGTACAGACCGCCGTCGGAAAAGGAATCGGGGGTGGCATTCAGTACCCCCATGATGTGGACTCGATCAGATAATGGAAGGATACGATCTTTGACCCTAAGTACCTCTCGGGTGCACGAAGAACTCGGCATGACCGTTCGCCTTATCAAACCAACCGCGAGCCGGGCAGGATAACAACTGTGGGAGACCCGCACAGGGACCTGTTTTAAACAATGCGATGCGCACGACAGGGGCCCGCCGTGCGCATCGCGAGACCACTTGGGAAATCAGACAGGAACAGCCTGCGGCATTGAACCTTTCTGAATAATCTGATCGATTTCCAGAGCGTCGAGCACTTCCTTCTCCAGCAGTGCTTCCGCCAGGGCTTTCAGTATGCCCATGTGTTCGGTGAGCATGCGCTTCGCCCGTTCGTAATTCTCAATGACCAACCGTTTCACTTCATGATCGATCTCAATGGCCACCTGCTCGCTGAAATCACGGCGAGTTGCGATCTCGCGACCGAGAAAGATTTCCTCGTCCTTTTTTCCGAAGGTCAGCGGACCCAGCTTCTCGCTCATCCCCCACTCACAGACCATTTTGCGGGCCAAATCGGTGGCGCGCTCGATGTCGTTCCCGGCGCCGGTCGTGACATGATTAAGGACCAACTCCTCAGCCACTCGCCCGCCGAGAAGAATCGCCAAGTTGTTGTAGAGAAAGTCCTTGGAGAAGTTGTGCCGGTCGTCGGTCGGAAGCTGCATGGTCACGCCCAAGGCTCGTCCACGGGGAATGATCGTGACTTTGTGGACAGGATCGGCGCCAGGCAACAACTTGGCCATGAGCGCATGGCCGGCCTCATGATACGCGGTGGTCCGCTTCTCCTCGTCGGTCAAGACCATGCTCTTGCGCTCGGCGCCCATGAGCACCTTGTCTTTCGCGGTCTCAAAATCCACCAACTCCACGACCTTCTTATCCTGCCGAGCCGCCCAGAGCGCGGCTTCATTGACCAGATTTTCCAAATCGGCGCCCGAAAACCCTGGCGTCCCGCGAGCGATTTTTTCCAACTCAACATCGCCCGCGATTGGTACCTTCTTGGTGTGCACCTTGAGGATTTCGGCGCGACCCCTCAGGTCAGGACGATTCACCACAATCTGTCGATCAAATCGGCCAGGCCTCAGCAGAGCCGGATCCAGCACATCAGGCCGATTGGTGGCCGCAATGAGGATGACCCCTTCCGTCGTGTCGAACCCATCCATTTCCACAAGAAGCTGGTTCAGTGTCTGTTCCCGCTCGTCATGGCCACCCCCGAGTCCGGCTCCGCGCAGGCGACCGACCGCATCGATCTCGTCGATGAAGATAATGCACGGCGCATGTTTCTTGCCTTGCTCGAACAAATCGCGCACACGGGATGCGCCCACCCCAACGAACATTTCCACGAAGTCCGAGCCGCTGATACTGAAAAACGGCACACCCGCTTCCCCTGCAATGGCTTTGGCGAGAAGCGTTTTTCCAGTGCCCGGCGGACCCACGATCAGCACGCCTTTGGGAATCCTCCCGCCCAGCTTTTGGAACTTTCTGGGATCCTTTAGGAATTCGATAATTTCCGAGACTTCTTCCTTCGCTTCGTCAATCCCCGCCACATCCGAGAAGGTGATTTTTTTCCGTTCCTCGGTCAGCATGCGGGCGCGGCTTTTTCCGAAGGAAAGCGCCTTGTTTCCCCCGATCTGCATTTGACGCATCAAGAAAAACCAGAGCCCCAGAAACAGAATGAATGGTCCCCACGTGACGAGGAACGTGATATACCACGGACTCTCATCTGGGGGCTTGGCCTCGATCTGAACGTTGCGTTCACGAAGCACCTTCACCATGTCCGGATATTCGGCCGAGTAGGTTCGGATCCGGGTGCCGTCCTTAAGAATAGCGCTGATGTGATTGGACTTGATGATAACTTTGGTGACGTCGCCCTTATCCAACTGGGCCATGAAGTCGCTAAAAATCACTTCTTCTTCGGGCGCATGAGTCGGAACGCTAAATAGATTGAAGAGCAGAATCATGAAGAGCCCGACTACAACCCAGAACAGCAGGTTTTTCACCCGAGAATTCATCCGACTCCTCCTAGTCACCAAACAAACGCGATCGAAAGAATGTATCGGCAGATTTTAACACAGAGTCTCGAAATGTGACAAGAATGGCGCTAGGTGGCCGGATTTCGTCACGAGGTGGCCGGGACCGAAGGTCACCGGGGCTTCTCCCAAGGCGCACCGCGCATGAATAAAGATCGCCACCTCTGCGCATGCCGCCGCTCATGGCGAGCCGGCCGGTTCTGAAAGATTGGACCCTCTGAATCAAACGTCGAGGAGGTCGAACAATAAAAGCCTCACTAGGGCGAAAGGATCGACTGCCACAGTAGGCGTTCATCAATAATCCCGGTTAGGCCTCCTCGCCGGTGTCATCAACTTTGTCCAGAACCGCTAGATACGGAAGATTACGATACTTCTGCTGGTAGTCGAGCCCATACCCCACGACGTACTTATTAGGAATTGCAAAGCCCGTGTACTGCACCGCGACATCCACCTTCCGCCGCTCCGGTTTGCTGAGCAGCGCACACACTTTGATCGATTTGGGCTTCCGTTTCGATAGCGTGTTGATCAGATTCTGAACCGTCAACCCGGAATCGACGATGTCCTCTACCAGCAACACGTCCCTCCCGGCGATGTCCTCCGTTAAATCCGTCATGATCTTCACCTTGCCGGTACTCTTCGGTTTGGAGCCATAACTCGTCACGACCAAAAAATCCACCCGCAGGGGAAGCCGGATGGCACGCGCAAGGTCCGCGTAGAAGGCAAAGGCGCCTTTGAGAATACCGACAAGGATCAGGTCCTTGTCGACATAATCCGCTGTAATCTGCCGCCCCAGCTCGCGAATGCGCGTCCGCATTTCTTCCTGGGTCACAATCGGTCTCCCGAATATACGTTCCATCGCTAAAGAGTCTCCTGCGCATCCACCGGATCGGAGAGTGTGACCATGATGATCCTTTTCGTCGTCGGCGTGACACGAAAGCGATGATCCATTCGATGTCCCCCCACCCAGAGAATGCCTTCCGGCGCCAAAACCAGGGGAACCTTGGTCCGCTCCGCTCGCGGCAACTTAATGTCCGAAAAGTAGTCTTGAAGCTTCTTGCGTCGGCCACCCATACCCAGAGGCTGAAACGCGTCACCTGGCTGCCAACATCGCACGATCAGGCTCATCGCGAAGGAATCGGCATCCAACAGGGCTACGTTTCGTGATCGGGACCCCACGTGCCCCGGGCCAGGCAGCACTGAGTGTACCAAACTTGTCCGAATCAGTTGTCCGGTTAGCGGCCAAGCCTGCGTCGAAGGAACAGGCAACAAGAACTCCATAGAACCGCTGTCCGCGGGAGGAGCCTGATCACACAACCGAACGGCGCACACGTGGATCTGGTTGTAGTCACGACTGATCCGACTCCTCTGAACGATGAGCGATGAGCCGGACCGTCCACGCACGACGCGTGTGAGCACGGCCGACACGGCGCCGAACCCTGGCCCTTGAGTTATCCCCGACACTCGCCGGATCGCCGCACGGACGATCCGGCGTTGAAGCGCCACGGGCAACGCGATGAGGCCCTCCCGATCCACGACAAGCTCGCCGTTGGACGCCTTGCGAACCAGCCCCAAGAGGTGATCCGCTGCGACCTGTTCGAGCCAGAGGTTCTCCTCACGAAGGATGTCGGCCTGCCGTCCCAGCACTTGGATAATCGACGGATTGAACGCGGTCAAGACAGGCATGAGTTCCTGACGGATACGGTTCCGCAAATAGACCGGCTTCGCATTGGTCGAATCGACCCGCCATGGTAACCCCTCGGCCTCCAAGTAGGCGAGCACATCCGCACGCCTCATCGCCAACAAGGGACGGATAAATAGGGATTCACGCGTCGGGGGGATCCCGGACAGCCCGAGCGGACCTGATCCCCGAAGCATCCACATGAGAAGGGTTTCAGCCTGATCATCCCCTGTGTGACCAAGCGCGATCCTATCGGCACCAATCGACGCGCCGATTCGCATCATGGCGCTGTAGCGAGCCTCTCGAGCAACTTCCTGAAGCGAGCGGCCTTTCCATCGACTTGACAGACCGGCCGGTCCACCGAGGTCAATGTTCTCGCTGATCAGTTCGATCCCCATCCGACCACACAGATCGGCAACAAAGCGCGCATCTTGATGGGACTCCTCACCTCGAAGACCATAGTTGAAATGGACGGCGGACAAGCTGAGGCGCCACGAGGGGGCCAGGGCCGCCAAGACCGACAGGAGCGCGACTGAGTCGGGGCCGCCGGACACCGCGATGAGGATTTTTTCGCCGGGTTCGAAGAGGCGGGGCCTGTTCACCATTTCGGCGACCCGTCGAACGAACGTCGATCGAAGCCTCGCTTCGTGAACGGGCATCTTCATGGGCATCGCCTCACAGATCACTCCGTGATGGAGAAATCGCCTTGAGCGTTTCCCTCGCAAGGGTCACATCCAGGTCAATGCGCGCGGACAGTTCTTCAGGTGTCTGAAAAACCCGATCTTCCCGGAGACGATCAACGAACTGCACGCGAATGTGCTCATCGTACAGGTTGACCTGTTCATCCAGAAGATAAACTTCCAGCAGACGCTCCCCGGCACCAAAGGTGGGGCGCGTTCCGATATAGGAAACCGCTTCGAAGGTCCGCCTGTTCCACCACGTCCTGCTCGCATAGACCCCATCGGCGGGAATGACACGATCCTGAGGCAAGCGAAGATTGGCCGTCGGCCAGCCGAGTTTCTTCCCTCGATCCACCCCAGGGATCACAGTGCCGCTCAAGACATAGGGCCGGCCCAGAAAACGGGCTGCCCGCCGAACGTCTCCGGATTGCACCAGTGTTCGGATGCGTGTCGAGCTGACCACATCGCCGTCCACGCGGATCGCGGGCACGGCATGGACCCGAAATCCCGCCGTCGTTCCCAGCCGAACGAGGTCGCTCATCGTCCCGGTTCGGCCCTTTCCGAAGGCAAAGTGCTCTCCCACAAACAGTTCCCGCACCCCGATCCCGTCTCTCAACACGCCGAAGACGAACTCTGCCGGGGTCAAGGCCGCAAAGGCCGTGTTGAACTCAACAAAGATCACCTCTTCAATGCCGGCTTCTTGAAAGCGCGCGAGTTTGTCTTCCATAGTCATCAAAAAGCGGAGGACCGTTCCGGGAGACAAGACGGTGATGGGATGGGGATCGAACGTCAGCGCAACCGGCGTGCCGCCGTGCTGCGCCGCCTCCTGCACAACGGCCTGTAAGAGCGCCACATGCCCGAGGTGCTGGCCATCAAAATTGCCGATGGTAAGGACGGGGTATGGGGTTCGCTTATGCTCCGCGAGCCCCCGCGTGACTTTCATGGCATCATCTCTTCATGCTCGTTCGTTCAAGAGTCTCGCGGCATCCTTGGCAAAATAGGTTAGGATGAGGTCGGCGCCCGCCCGTTTGATGGATAGCAACGATTCCATCATCGCCCGTGTTTCATCCAGCCAGCCGGCGCTGGCGGCGGCTTTGATCATGCTGTATTCTCCGCTGACCTGGTACGCAGCTACCGGCAAGGCAACGCGTGCCCGGGCCGCCGCGATCACATCCAGGAACGGCAGCGCCGGCTTGACCATGACGATATCCGCTCCCTCTTCGACGTCCAGGTCGATCTCGCGAAGGGCCTCCCGCCCATTGGCCACATCCATCTGATACGACCCGCGATCACCGAATTTGGGGGTGGAGTCTACTGCTTCACGAAACGGCGCGTAGAAGCAGGAGGCAAATTTGGCCGCGTATGACATGATCGGCAGATCGACAAACCCATGGCGGTCCAGTTCGTCGCGGATGGCCGCCACGCGGCCATCCATCATGTCGGAAGGGGCCAGCATGTCCGCTCCCGCCTGCGCGTGTGTGCGCGCCATCGCCCGCAAACACTCCAACGTCTCGTCGTTGAGAATACGACCATCCTGCACCAAGCCACAGTGGCCGTGGGACGTGTATTCATCGATGCAGACATCCGTGATCACGAGCAACTCTGGCACCTGGTCCTTCAACATGCGCACGGCCTGTTGGACAATCCCGTCAGGATCATACGCCGACGACCCTCGCTCGTCTTTTCGGTCAGGGACGCCGAAAAGAATCACGGCAGGAATCCCGAGCAGTTTGACCTCCGCCGCTTCTTTGACGAGGAGATCCGCCGACCATCGGTACTGGCCCGGCATCGAGGTAATCTCTTCCCGCCGATCCCGTCCCGTGGCGACAAACATGGGGTAAATCAAATCCTCGGTCGATAACTTCGTTTCTCGAACGAGACGGCGCAGCGGCTCATTCTGCCGCAATCGTCTCAATCGCTGTTGAGGAAACGCCATATTCAAACCCGATTGTAGAGCAACACTCGACGTGTGATCCGGTGGCTGCTCAAAATGGCCCTCCCAGGAATCCGCAGTGACTTCGGGACGCCGAGCCGTGCATTTCGCCTACGTCGACGCATCCGAACGACTGACAATGAAGTTGGGGCCCTTTTTTCAGCAACCGCTATTTTCTTGGAAGATTGGTCAGGAACACGACCAGATCCCGCACGGAGATCATGCCGACTAATTTTCCGTTCCGCGTGACGCCCAGATGCCGGAGGTGCGAGTTCGCCATAATGTCATTGGCATCAAGCAGCGTTTTGTTTTCTTCGATCGTGACGATCGGCGCCGACATGATCTGCTCAATGGCCATCTTCGCAGGATCTCCTCCGACGGCCACCGCGCGTCGCACCATATCCGTATCGGTCACGATACCGATAATCTCCTTGCCACGGGAGATGAACAGACTGCCGATATTCCGATCGCGCATGATTTCCGCCGCCTTTCGGACGTCGGTATCGCGGTCGACCGTGACGAATTTTTCCGCAGGGATCATGAATGATTTCACTGGCACCATGCTGATTCTCTCCTTTCAACAGTTCTGCCAAAAACCGCCCACACGATCACCGTCTCACTCCTCCATCCGATCGCTCAGAGCCTCACCGGAAGCATGTTCGTTGCTCGACGGTTAATGGCTGGCGCGCTGAAAATGATCGACAATGGCCCGCACCAGCGCCGGAATCGTATTTTCCTCAGCCAAGACCGCAACCACCAGTCCTTCCTCCTCGGCAGTCTGCGCGGTGATCGGACCGATACAGGCCACAGCGGAACCCGCCATGAGTTTGTTCATCTCTTCCCGACTATCGAACAGCCCGCAAAAGTTGCGTACCGTCGACGAACTGGCGAAGGTCACCACGTCGATCTCATGACGAACGAATCGGTCTTTCAATTGCCCGACTTCGAGAGATGCGCGGACCGTCCGGTACACGGTCACGACCCGCACGTCGGCGCCCATCTGGCGAAGTTGTTCAGGAAGAATCTCCCTCGCCATGGCCGCTCGCGCGATCAGAACTCGCTGTCCTGTCACCTCGGCTTTCAGAGCGTCGATGAGCCCTTCGGCCTGAAATTGACCAGGAATCACATCGGCGCTCAATCCGTATCGGCTCAACTCCTCCGCCGTTCTGGGGCCGATGCAGCAGAGCCTGAGACCCGAGAATGCCCGAGCATCCCGGCCTTGCTGCCGAAGGCGTTCCATGAAAGGGCGCACCCCGTTGACGCTCGTGAAGACCAACCACTGAAAACGAGTCAACTCGGCAATAGCTGTATCCACCTCTGTCCAGTCTTCCGGGGGGGCAATTTGAATCACCGGACATTCGACCGGTTCGGCTCCATGATCCAGCAACAAACGAGACAGCTCTCCGGCCTGTTCCCGAGCACGGGTCACCAGAATCCGCTTGCCGAACAAAGGCTTGCGCTCGAACCAGTTTAATTGCTCTCGAAGGCGAACGACGTTCCCTACAACGATCACGGTTGGCGGTTCGATCGCCGCGTGCGCGGCCTTCTGCACGATATCGCCCAACGTTCCGACCACGGTACGCTGCGTTGAGCGAGTCCCCCAACGGATCAACGCCACTGGCGTGTCAACCGACTTTCCCTCCGTCGTCAGGTGTTCGACAAGAGCCGGCAGGTTCTTCAGCCCCATGAGGAATACCAGGGTGCCGTTGCCGGAGGCCAATCTCGGCCACTCCAATCTTGTTCCCCCTTTTGCCGGATCCTCGTGCCCTGTCACGAACGTGACCGTCGATGCCAACGTCCGATGGGTCACCGGAATGCCTGCATAGGCCGGCACCGCCACAGCCGACGTCACACCGGGAACGACCTCGAAAGGAATTCCTGAGGCGGCAACGGCTTCAGCTTCTTCCCCCCCACGTCCGAAGACAAAGGGATCTCCTCCCTTGAGCCGTACGACAATTTTGCCTTCACGGGCCTTGTCGATGAGTAACCGGTTCACCTCCTTTTGATCCTGGTAGGCCCCTCGACCCCGGCGACCGACATACAATCGCTCGGCGTGAGCCGGAACGAGATCGAGAAGGACAGGATTGGCTAAGTAGTCATAGAGCACGACATCTGCCTGTTCGAGGCATTCTTTACCCCGAATCGTTAATAGTCGAGGGTCTCCTGGACCTGATCCAACTAAATAAACTTTTCCATAGTTCACAGATGATTTCTCAGGCTTGACCATAGATTTCTTTCAGGATTGACTCACCCCCTCCCGCAAGCAGCCGTTCCGCCAACCGAACACCCAAACTATGCCCGTCAGTTGCAGATCCCTGAACCGAGTCACGCACAATGCGCCGACCGTCTATACTCGCAATGAGCCCCTCAAGGACCACCTGCTCTTCCTTGATCACCGCGTGCGCAGCGATGGGAACCTGACACCCCCCTTCCAGCCGCTCGAGCAGTGCTCGCTCGGCCATGACGGCGATGCGTGTCGGAGAGTGATCCAAGCCCGAGACGAGACTTCGAACAAATGAATCATCGCGCCGCCCTTCCAGCGCTAAGGCACCCTGTCCGATCGCCGGAAGGCTTACAGCGAAGGGGAGGTATTCCGTCACTTCACCGTCCCAGCCCATGCGTCTCAGGCCTGCCGCCGCCAAGACAATGGCATCATACTCGCCAGTGCGCAGTTTGCGGAGTCGACTGTCCAAATTTCCGCGCAACATTTCGATCCGAAGGTCCGACCGGTGATGGAGAAGCTGTGACTGCCGACGTAGGCTGCTGGTTCCGACACGCGCTCCCTGGGGAAGCCGTTCCAACGTGAACGCCTCCCGGCTGACCAACGCATCTCTCGGATCCTCTCTCGCCGGAACACAGAGGATCTCGAGTGCGTCAGGAAGAACGGTCGGCACATCTTTCATGCTGTGAACGGCAAGATCGATGTCGCCTTGGATAAGCGCATCTTCGATTTCCTTGACAAACAGCCCCTTGCCGCCAACCTTCGCCAGAGGAACGTCCAATATCTTATCGCCAGATGTCTTGATACGCCGTAGGGATACTCTGACGTCCGCAGAGATCTCCCGCAACCGGGCTTGTACCCATTCCGCCTGCCACATCGCCAAGCGGCTGCCCCGCGTTCCGATCACGACCGACCCGCGTGGCGCCTGGGATGTCTTGACCGTGACGCTCACCGTCCCCGCTCCCGGTATGGACTGTCAAACGGCACCCCCCTGGATGTTCCCGAGCCCGGCAGTTTTTCCTGGTCATCGCCCAATGCCGCGGCCGGCCTTTGCCGAGAGATCGCGACGCCGTCCCTGTAATATGAAGAAACCAAAAAGAAACTCATCAATCCTAGGATCACCAGCAAGTAGACCAGGATATCCCAGCGGAACCCTTCTTTCTCACGGTAGTCATATCCACACCGGGGACAGTCGGGGAGCGGATCGTGCCCCAGGTAAGTGTGGCGGCACTTGGGACAAGTAAAGAGCTTCGGTCCCTTAGCCATAACCGTGTCTCCACATCCATCAAAAGTTGGGCTGTGAGTCCCCTAACGGCTTGTCATCGGGCCCTGTCTCTCTTTCTTGCGCGACGGCAGACGATTTCACGGAGACCAGCGGGTCCGACGCATTGATCTCTTCTCCCTCGATCCCGGAGAGAGAGGCGGCAAGATCGTCCAGACTAAAAAATCTTCGCGCCGCCTCGACGAACATGGATCCGCTCGCCGAATGGGCTTCCGCTTTCAACGTCATCAACGGACCATGAAGAAGCTTGTTCACGATGCCTGCCGCCAGGCTCTCGACAACCGTGCGGTCTTGGGGGGAAGGTTCTTCAGACGGCTGAGGGTTTTTTCGAGTTCGGCTTGCCTGATTCCTTCGGCTCGCTTTCTCAACGCCACGATCGTCGGCGTGACTTCAAGGGCTTTCAACCATTGCACGATGACCCCGACCTCTTCCTCTACCAAACCCTCCGCTTTCGCGGCCTCGCGCCGTCGTTCCTCCCGATTATGCTCGACGCGCATCTCAAGATCATCGACGTCGAAGAGGAACGCATTATCGATCTCCTTCACCGCCGGCTCAATGTTTCTCGGAACGGAGATATCGATCAGAAAAATAGGACGATTCATTCGCTGGCGGATGGCCCTCTGCACATCCTCCATTCGAATCAGATAATGCGATGCCCCCGTCGAGCACAGGACGATATCCGCCTCGGCCATTTCATGCCGAAAATTCTCGTGGGGGATCGGAACGCCATTGAAGCGCTTCGCGAGATCAATCGCGCTGTGCATGTCACGCGTGGTGATCATGACCCGCCTGACACCGTTATTGACGAGATGCCGGGCCGCCAACTTGGCCATCTCCCCCGCGCCGACCAACAGGACGGTTTTCTCACTAAGATTGGAAAAAATCTTCTTGGCCAGCTCGACTGCGGCATAACTGACGGAGACCGCAGCCTCGGCAATCTTTGTCTCCGTCCTTACCCGTTTCGCGACTGAAATCGCCTTCTTCACCAGCTTATTAAGAATCACGCCGCTCGCCTTGTGCGTCAACGCGACTTCAAACGCCTCTTTGAGTTGACCCAGGATTTGGGGCTCTCCAATCACCATCGAGTCCAGGCTAGCGGCGACGCGAAACAAGTGGCTGATCGCTCGATCGCCGGTGTTCCAGTACAGGTGCGGAGTCAGTTCCTCGGAGGAAAGCGCGAGATGGGTGTCGGCGAGGAACTCCTGGACACGGCTGTACCCGGCTTCGACCTCATCGACCACCGCATAGACCTCAACCCGATTGCAGGTGGAGAGCAGAACGCCTTCCCTGATGCCGGGGTACGCGCACAGGCGGTGAAGCGCCTCGCCCAACCGACTTTCAGGAACCGCCAGTTTCTCCCGCACCTCGATCGGCGCAGTCTTGTGGCTGAGTCCAACGACTATGATGTGCATAGATCAAGCTACCGGACCGTGACCCTTGACCACTATCCCGATGAATGTCAGCACAACCCCGGCAAACCCGATGATCGTGAGATATGCCGCTCGCTTGGCTCGCCATCCTACGGTCAGTCGACCGACAAGCACGACAAAATAAAACACCCAGGTCACCAAGGCCCACGTCTGTTCGGGGTTCCAGTTCAGATACGACCCTCTCGCGAATTCCGCGGAGATCGCCCCCACGATGATGCCCAACGTCAATAATGGAAACCCGAAGACGATGGACCACTGGTTCAGTTGATCAAGAAAATCGAGGGGGGGCAATTTGGAATAGAGCACGTTGAACCGCTTCGATTTCAGCAAGCGTTCTTGAATGAGGTACATCAGGCCGGCCACGAACGCCACGGCGAACCCTACTGTCCCGAGGATACTCAACGTCACATGCAACCATACGGTGCTAAGGACTGGTTCCAGGGTCGGAACTTCTTTCGGTAAAGCAGCCGCCGAGAGGAGAGAAATGAAAGCGAGAGGGAGAATGAACAGGCCCAGAATGTGGATGCGATGTCGGGCTTCAACCCACAGGAAGACCAAGACCAGGGCCCAGGAAAAGAACGAGATCGCTTCGTGGGAACTCGTTAAGGGGACATGGCCCGCCGCCATCATTCGAGTGATGAGCGCCACCGTGTGTGAAAGAAACCCGAGGCCCGTAATGACGAGAGACACTTTGGAGAGAGTTTCGGACCGACGGACGAGGTAAGCCGAATAGCATGCGGTGCCTCCAAGATACAACACCATAGTGGTCATAATAAATATGACCGACATGTGAATCTATCCTCGCAAAATTTCAGAACAAATCACCAGGAGGCTCGTCGATTATAGCTGCTGAAATTTGGATGAGTCAAGGAAAGTTGCGGGCTCGGACTCGCCTCGCTGGACGAGACCATCCGATCGGATCAGGACCCGGCTAAGTAATCTCGCTGGACTGGGGCGGTAGTCGGAAAGGCGAGCTCATCCCAAGGAATTTCTTCATGAGCAAAGGTTTGCGCGTCCAGGGTTCGGTCACCGGCGCGCGGTTCCACGCCCATCAGCTCACCGACAATGATGAAGAACACGCCATTGGACTTCCCGCCATCCGATGGTAGGATGCTCCAATCTTACTGTATGGTGATCGATGGCGGGCATTCTCTACGTGGTCAGTACTCCGATCGGGAATCCAGAGGATCTCACCTTTCGCGCCCTTCGCGTCTTGCGCGAGGTACAGTGGATAGCGTCTGAAAATCCTCAGCAGACCCAACAGCTCCTGGACCATTATGCCGTGGGCACGCCGCTGACAACCTATCACAATCTCAATAAGGAAGAAAAAACTTCTCTCCTCACGACCAGGCTTTTGGAAGGAGAAAGTGTGGCCCTCGTGTCGGATGGCGGAACACCTGCGATTTTCGATCCCGGTTATTTTCTTATCTCGCAAGCCATTGCGTCTGACATCCAAGTCGTGCCGATCCCCGGCGCCTCCGCCGTGATCTCGGCCGCCGCAGCCTCCGGCATACAGACAGAAGCGTTCATCGTTCACGGTTGGTTTCCGGAGCGGCCGGAGCCGAAACGACGGTTCCTGGAAACCTTGCGAGGAGAGCGCCGGACCCTCATTCTCTTGGTTCAGCCGGGGTGCCTTCGGCGCACCCTTGAGTCGCTGAGCCCCGTGCTTGGCGCTCGCCGTGTGGCCGTGGCAAGGAACCTGACGCTGCCGGACGAACAGTTTCTCCGTGGAACTGCGGCCGAACTCCTTCAGCACGCTCGCCGACGACCCATTCAAGGCGAGGTGACGTTGGTCATCCAAGGGGCAGGACGAAAGACATCGAGGCGAGGATAATGGGCAGATCAGCCGGGACGCTTGCGAATCACGACTCGATAAGACCGGATGAGCGGTTCTTGCCGAAGCACTTCATGACCATCATCACTCACACTGCGCGGGACGTTTCGGATTGGCTCACCGTCGTCAAGAATCACGGCGAGCACTTGGCCGGGTTCCATGGTTTCCAGCCTAAGCTTGGTCTTGACGAAATTGTAGGGACAGATCACGCCGCGTAGATCCAATTCTGCATCAACCTTCAACTCTGCGTTTCCTCCTCTTGATTCCATGCTGGTATTGAACCTCAACTCATCGCCATGTCTCGTAGGCAGATACTATCAGGCATGGCGATGGCGAACAAGAGATGGACTTCCGATGCTGGGTTCTCTCCAAAAAAAGGGCGGCTTCACAGCCGCCCTCAGAGTTCCCCAAGCCGAGTGCCTGAGCAAGCCAACCGGCTTACTGCTTGGTCAGATTTGGCTTGTCCGCGCCACCATAATCGCTCTTGTTTGAGGTCCCATATCCCCAGCCGGGCTGCGGTTCGCACTGCCAGCAGGGCGCCGCGCCGGTCATTTCACCAACGTTGCTGCTGATACCAGAGTGAATATCGCCGGGCAACACCACACCGACAACACCGCCGTGGGAAGACGCGCTCTCTGTCACGATCCCACGCTCGGTCTTCGGATCAGGCCGCTGGCCCAAGCCTCCGAACCCCATCATCTTTTCGTTTTCACGAATGACGGTGATCTCACGGACGAGTTTCCTGCCTGTGCCGTACGGCTGCTTCGCGGTCGTTTCTTCGCGGACCTGCAGGCTGACGTCATCACCGGTGTCGACTATTCGGATCTGATCCATGTTGGTCTCACCGTCAAAATATGCCGTCAACGACGACATCGCACCTTGCCCCGCGCGCCCCTCATCGTGCGAGCTTCCGCCTGTCTCCAAGAGGATCTTCCCTGCCGGAATGTCGATCGCGAGGATACGTCCATAGATGGTTTCGGGCTGAGACAGCCTTTCGAGTAAGGCGCTCTTGTCCCAGATTTGGGAACGTGTGCCCGTACCGGCACTTTCGCCAACCCCGGTGCCGAATCCGGAGTGCTGCGGCAGTCGCTCCTGGGCCACAGCCACACCGAGAGAGCCTGCAAGCAGAATCACTGCTCCAACTATAATTGCCTTACGCATGTGCTGCCCTCCTTAAAGTGAGTGAGCCGGTATGTAAAGATGACGACTAAGCGGAAACGCCCGAGATCATTCGATAAGGTTCACGGACAAGCGAAATATAGGCCAATCAAAAAACCCTGTCAAGAGGATTTCCAGTGGCATTCTTGAGAAAAAACTTGCAGTTGTAATATGCCGAAATTTGACGATTCAGCCGCTACGCCGCCTGGGTCGCTTCTCGTCATGGTGCCCGGAGGGAGGGTCGAACTCCCACTCTCTTGCGAGAACCAGATTTTGAGTCTGGCGCGTCTGCCAGTTCCGCCATCCGGGCAGCCTTTTATATCGCGCAGTTCTCTACCTGGGCCTCTACCCCCTCCTGCGAATCCCCCGCCGGGCCTGACGCCGCAGCAGGGCGAGGGCCATGTCCCGTTCCGCCGTGCCTGTGGCGGGCGCGATCTGCAGGTCCACACAGAGGCCATGCCGATTCTCCATCAAGGCGTGGCCCGAGAAGCACAGTTTGGCTTCTTTGCCCGTGCTCTTGCGGGCCAGCAAGGCGTCCGGGTCGGTCGTGCTCTGATGGGTGGCATTGGTGCGCCGCTCGCCGTGGAAATTGACCGTGGGATTGCCCGGGTCATCCGGCGGCGCCGTCGGGGTGGGAGCGGTCTTCGGCTTGACACTCTTGAGCGAAGCCCAGGCCTCGATCAGCGTGCCGTCGACGGTGAAGTGCTCATCCGAGAGCAGCCCCGCTCCCCGGGCATACCCCACGACGGCATCGAAGAACTTCCGTGCGGCTTCATGCGCCAGCAACCGCTCGCTGTTCTGACTGAAGGTGCTGTGATCGAACACCGGTTCATCGAGGTTCATGTCCAGAAACCAGCGGAACAGGATGTGGTACTCCAGCATCTCACAGAAGAGCCGATGGCCTCGGATGGAGAACAACGCGATCAGCAGTTCGCCTTTCAGCAGGCGTTCCGGGGGAATCGAGGGCCGCCCACTCCGGCTGTACATCGCCTCAAACGTCGGCGCCAGCCGCTGCACCACCTGGTCAGCGATCGCTTTGATCGAGCGCAAGGGATGGGTCGCGGGCACTCGGGCTTCAGGCGAGAGGTAGCTGAACATCATGGCTTGGCCGCTGACGTATCCGCGCATCGTGCCTCCTTGGGAGTGAGTGGGCTGATGCGCCGTTATACTACGTATGTCGAGAAAGGCAAGGCCTTTTTCAACATCCTGCTAGTGTTATATAGGTGTTAATTCCAGACGCAGCTTGCTTCAGATCGGCCTCGTCAATGGTGTTGTATCGCTTATACATCTTCTCCGACCGATGACCGATGATCGCCATGGCCGTCATCACGTCCACCCCTGCTCGTCGCATGTTCGTTGCGGCGCAGTGTCGAAGGTCATGTGGAACCGGAGGTTGGTGATCTTCGCTCGTTCCTTGGCATTCTCGAACGCCGTGCGGACGCTCTGGATAGACTCTCCGTTCCGCAGAAACACGCGATCTTGACCGAGGTATCGGACCTTATACAGGTCGCGGAAGACCTCTGTCAATTCAGGCGTCAACGGCACTTTCCGGGGCTTTCTGGCCTTGGTATCCTTGGCCGTCAGCGTGATGATTCCCCGCTTCAAATCTACCCGGTCCCAGGTCAACCTGACGATCTCCCCGTAGCGCAGTCCCAGGTGGTAGGCAACCTTGAGGATTGCCTTGAGATGGAGAGCCGCTTCCGCATACAGCCGAGTCCACTCTTCCGGCGTCAAAACCCGGTCTCGCTCGTTGTACGGGTCCGGCATGGCCACCCTTGAAGCCGGATTAGCCATGAGCAAGCCCCTTTTCACAGCCTGATACAGCATTTGTTTCAGGATCGCATGGTCCCCCATTGAGGGTCGCCATCGTTGGAGGCTTGCCGTTCTTCAGTCGCCGTTGAGCACGGTAGGCTTCAACATCGTCCGGCGTAATCTCGGTCAGGAGCTTGTCTCCAAAGAATGGAACCAGCCAACAATTGACCTTCTCGACATGGTTTCGGTATGAAGCTAGATTCTTGACCTCTGGAATCTCTAAGTACTTCTGTCCCCAAGCTCGGAAGGTCATGAGGCCGGGCAGCTTCTCGCTCTTGATCTCACCTTTGCGACTAGCGGCACGGGCTTCGTTGTAACATCGAAGCCACTGGATTACCAACCGTGCCTCTGGCTAATGCAAATGCAGATTTTAGAGAAATGAGCCCCAGCAATTTTTTGTCCCTCCAAGCGCGATCCCAAAATGACACCCTAACTCATGCCCAGGCGGGTGTGCCTAGACGTGCAACGAATGCCTCTGCTTTCTGAAAATCCACCACCTAGCTCACGTTTTTCAGACGATCGTTCCGGGGATGACCCTTGGTGCCGCTAGCCACTAGATCGTGTCAGCTTCATGGGGCGCGCCGTTGCCTACCATCCGCATGATGAACCCCGTCACGTATCCATTTTGATAGGAGTCCGTAGTACGGATGTTCAGCCCGCACAGACCCATTAGAGATCGCCTATCCAAATACCGCAATAGGTCTCTTGTTAAGCACAATGTTGAATCACGTGCATTAAGCAGCTGCACTCTGGCAGGTAGCCAAAATGAACAACCGAACGACTCCCCGAGGTGTTGCAACCCAGGCACGGCCGTCTGTCAGTTCATCTCAAATTTAATACTGTTGACTTTACTTATTTTCTGATCCATGCAAAGATTCGTTAAACTTAGACGCCTGTCTGCCCCGAATGGCATGGCGGTTGCCCTAACCTAGTGACAACGAACGAAAGAATTCCAGCCCAGGAGATATATGCTGCTGAACATTGTCATCGCATGGCTGTTCTTGGACATGGTCGCTCTACTGATCGTGTGGCACGATTACCACCGGTGGTACCGCAATGTTGAACCGATCAACGATGAGGAGAATATCCCTGAGACCTCGATAGATCGTCTCCCCGCCGCTTAGCCCTCAGGTCTTGATACAGTTCCCCTTTTTCCCCATCCAGCGCGAGGCGAAAAAGATCTCTGTCCCTTAATAGAGCGTCCACTCGCGAAGGGCAAGCATAGTTGCCATGGGCTGATGTCCGCCTTCACTTCCGTCACCGTCGCACTGTTAGACCCATGGGCCGCCTATTAACGGGGGATACTGGGAACTATGATCCGAAGCTCATTTCAGGCGTCTTGATAACTCGAAACCTATTGTTCGCAAAAGGTATAATTCACGGAGCCACCTTCTTTAAAGTGACACATAGCTATTCACTCAGTTCGCCACATTGGCTAGATCGTTTCGGGATCTTGAAGAAAGGATAAAGGAGGTTGTATGGCTCACAAAAAACTTGTTATGGAACACGATAAGAGAATTGCACTTGTCGCTCACGACAATAAAAAACGGGACTTGGTGGAATGGGCCAGGTATAACCGCGATCTTTTGGCACACCACAAAGTGTATGCGACAGGCACCACGGGCGAGCTTCTGGAAAGGGAACTGGGGTTCAAAATCACGAGATTGCAAAGCGGCCCTTTGGGCGGGGATCAGCAAATCGGGGCCAAGATTGTCGATGACGAGATCAATTTTCTCATCTTTTTCTGGGATCCGCTCGAACCTATGCCACATGACCCCGATGTCAAGGCACTCTTGCGCATGGCCGTGGTGTGGAATATTCCCATTGCCTGCAATCGGGCTTCAGCTGATTTCATGATCTCCTCTCCTCTCATGGATGGCGTGTATGATCGTCTGGTACCCGATTATGAGGGCTATCGCTCTCGGAGCATCGACAGGGATGACCGAGCACGCTGAGGCGCTAATCACCATTTCCTGGAGTAAGATGGTCCTTGAGAGGGCTAGGCTGTCACTCGAACATATTTACGGTCCGCTCAAGCCGCCAGCACCTCAGCTCAGCGGCACGTGTACATGGCGACCTTGAGCAGAAGGCAGCGGAGGTGAGTCGATGCGAAAGGATGACCGCGCAGGGTCTTCCTTGAGCCGGCCAGACAGTGCACTGGCGTTATTGCGGGGTTACCGCATATGATCCGCCTGCCTCCGTATAACGATGTCCCGACTTTCTCGTCAAGGCGTGTGGTGTGCTGGGGAAGTGTGAAGGCGACCGCTATCGGTGCCGATGTTGGGCAGTGATCGGTTTTGATTTCCTTATTGACAAGCGATGACCTCGCCTTCCTTTCCGCACTCAATGCATGTGCCTTGCTCAAAATACATTCCCCTCTGATTCATCAAGGTAGAAACTTCCTCAGACAGCAAGGACGGCTTTTCCGCGTCGGTCATCCCGACTTTTAGTTTGATAAAACACTTAAGGCAAAGACTTGGCTCTTTCGATTCTTCCAGAAAGTCTTCTACTAAGTAGTTCATCTTCCCCACATGCGGACTGTTTGCCCGGCTTGCGCCTATCCTCTTAGCCTATTGCGACTAGGAACACCTTGTCGTTGTCCTTCTGTGACGTAAGTTTTCCTGTGTTTGGACAGGTAAGCACGTTAGCTCCGATGTTCGCTAAAATAGCTGGTAGTGCTTTGCCTGCGTATGTAGCACCGATGCTCGCTCCAGTTAAGGGACCATCCTCCATGGGTAAGACGAGTCGCATCGGATGGACCTCCGAGCACTCGTTGCAAAAGAAGTAAAATGAGTACGTGGACATGGTTCCTTCAGCCCTCCCTCCGCTCTCTAGCCTATTGCTACCAAGAACACCTTGTCGTACTCCTTCTGTGATGTGCGTTTTCCTGTCTCGATTCCCCTCGGCCCACCGCTCGGTTCGGCTCGTTGTCGGTGAACCAACAAAGAGACCAGAAGCGGCCGACTCTCACGAGCAGTGTGGGCGTCAGGAGCTATGACGTGGGTAAAGAGAAAGGGAACCGACGAGAATCAGAGGCGAAGCACGGTGGTTTTCAGCAGCACGTCGAGCGGAGGGCCCTTTTGGAAGACGTAATCAGGCAGATGCTGGTCTGGTACTGGTCCGTCGAACAAAAGAGAGAGTTGGGTTGTGTCCGCTAAGTCGAATGTATGATGATACTTCAGGGGCTGTAGTTCGGGGGAAGCTGGGAGGTCGGTCAGATACTAGCTGTTGTTCAAAAGTACGTCACTGATAATCCGAATGAGTGGCACAGGCAGATGCCGGATATTATGTTCAGGGCGCTCAGCGACGCATGTAAAAAGGAATAGAAATACTTTTGGAGAAGAATCGTTTGACACAGGTCCTCATCGCGCGTAGCATCTATCATGACGTGCTAAGCCTCGCTGGCTGTCCTGTCTTTCGCGCTTTCTGATTCATTCCCGCGCGACCGATTCCCCAGTCTCCGCCGCTTTCTACGCCAAAGTCTCCCTGCGATTCGTTGTCTTCAACGTGCATCGGCCTTTACGCTGATCAGATGTGGCCGAGATTCAGAGAAAGGGAGGGGAGCGGTATGTATCCGGAATTAATTCTGCTGGGACTGGTGTGCCTGATGTGGGGCGCGACAGTAGTATGGACTTCCTTTATTGAGAAGAAGCAATAAGTGTGGTCGCCGTTCCCACAGTGGGATCGAAGGGTTACTAGTTGAAGGAGCAGGCTGCACAATCCTGACCTAGACCCATGATTATCCACAACGCCGCGTTGGGCGCATTGTCCACCTTCCTGAGAATAGAGGAGGAATAGGAATAGACCATGGCGACTTGTCCAGAATGTAACAGGAATAGTCTGGAGTTTAGCGAGATCAGGAAGGCCGCGTGGTGTCTGTATACCGACTGCGAGTTCAGTCAGCCGGTGAAAAGCCACGAGGAATACATTCGAGAATTTGAGCCCCCGGCCGAAGTACCTCGGAAACAAAATGAAAATATCAAGGCGGCAGTTATCCCCTGACATGCCCAGGCACTCTGCCCACGTACTAGCTGACCCGACGTAATAAAAAGAGAAGTGAAGGGCAGGCATGAAACAACTGAATGAAGCGTATGGTCGTGGAGCATTGGCAATTCTATGGTCAGTGCTGCCACTCTTATGGAAGGCTTTAATGCGCTCACGAGCATATTTGCATACCTGGCTTCCCCTCGTACTTGATCCAGTTACCTTAGCTCTAGTCGCATGTTATTGTTGGCCAGAGCGAAGGAAGGGTCGCCATGCGGTATAGCGATTGGATGTTGAGTCAGGGTGTCAAACCGAACACCACCCATAGCAAAGGAATAAGACCAATTCTAATGTCTGCTCTCTTTCTACTTCTGATCATCCTGGCAGGTATCTTGATTGCCATCGGCGCGTTCAGCGGATATTGACTGAATTTCGTGGCAGACATTAAGGGAACGACCATAAGATCTGCTATCACTCTGTTAGAAGGCACATATGTTCTTTCATTGGGTGCCCCTTTTGCCCTCCCTGCGCGAGGCGAAAAGGGGACCCAAGCTGATGCCCGGTGGGGGGCGAACCCATCGCCACCGATTAGACGGGATAGGTTGCGCCAGGGTTGCGGATGTGCGGACAGGTGGCCCTCTCCTGACCGTCCTGTCTGCTGCCTCGCGTATATTTACGCGGTTGGCGTAGTGTTAGAAGGAATACCTAACCGACTCTTAATCAGCGGGCCGCAGGTTCGATCCCTGCACGGCCCACCAATTTTTCATAGCAGTCCTTTTCTAGCCGATGTTCTTCCATTATAGAGAAGAATGCGTTGCACTTATCGGAAAGAAAGGTCTTGCCTGGACACCAGGAAGTTCAACTCCGAGGCAGAAAGCGATGGTAGGGGCGAAGCTCATAATCGAAACGGGTTCCGTGAGCTGCGCGGGCAAGATCGAAGGTCCAGTAGCGAAAAAAATCCCTTCGGATTTATGATCTCCCGTCCGGCCGCCCAGATACTTCCCTTCTATTGTGCCGATCTTCGGTGAATAAATTGAGGAAATGGGGGCCTCTCTATTCCACTCTACCATCAGGTCGGGGAGATCGTCGATGCACCGCCCACTGAAGAGGTCGGTTGTCTTGAGCACTCGCTGCACCACAGGTTTCCCTGTCTCCACATTGACAAGCATCAAGAGGTCTCGAGCGAGTTCCTCACACAGTTGATCGTAATCGGGACCGCGATGGACGAAGCCATAGGGTTCACGGCCAACTAGGTTGATCCGAATGCCACCGTACACATCGTTATTGGGGATCTGAAAAAAACGTTGGTTGGCCAACTCATCACTTGCCGGCAATCCATGGCCTGAGCCAATACGAGCCCGAACGGTAGTGAGAATGGGCTTGAGGGCTTGCCGGATAATCGAAGGTGTATGTTCCCAACACCGCCGGAGGATGTTTCCTGTCCTCTTCATTATCTTTCTACTCCGGGCGCTTTCAAGGCGACGGAGCACTTCTTCAAGGAGGAACGTCCCATCGTAATGTGGCCCCATACCGTGACTTGCGACCACGAAGACCGTCGTGTCCTCCCCAATTCGTTTGAGGAGTTGACCAACAGCCGCATCAATGGCGATGTAGACCTGCTCGATCGGGTCACCTAGAGCAGCAGTCACTTCTGGATCATGTCGTGGGTGGGTTGCATCATGTAGATGCCAACACTGATGGCCTACGCAGTGGCTTTCACTGAACACTGCGAGAAAGAAATCCCAATTGCTTTGATCAAGAAAATATTGAACAAGGTCTAGTTTCATCCTGACTCTGGTGAGCAAGGCATCACGAAGGCAAGTAAATTCAGGCATCCCGCGCTGTTGTGAAGCATCGCACGTTCCTATTAATGGGTCTCTCCCAAAGCGTGATGCGATCTGTGAAGCTAAGACAGGAGGCCAGGTACAGAAATCGCCTTCGGGATCATGGCCTGTCCAGTCAACCACGTGAATCCCGTTGATATTCTCGCTGGGAAAGGTCTTTGGAACGTCTATTACAGCCACTCGATATCCCGCTCGGCTGAGCACATTCCAAAACGGCTCCTTCTTGACATTTCTTGGAATGAATCTGATATTGCTGTATGAGCCGGTGATGATCTGGTCAAAGCAATAGCGTCCATGCTCAGCAGGGGACACTCCAGTGTAAAAGGAAGGCCAGATCGCCCCGACAAAAAGGCCAGAAGGGCTGGTAGTGATGCCCCAGGTAGCCCTGGTGAGGAGAGACTGAAACGTAGGGAGCCGCCCTTCGCGAGCCCACTGTAAAAGGAGGTCCTTGTCAAGGGCATCTAAACCAATACACACAACTTTGGGAGAGTGAAAACTCATAAGTCCCTCTCTATCCCCTACTCGGTTGGTCTTTCGTCTCAGTGTGGTTCCCTTCCTTCATCATGGGCAGACACAACCTCCGGCAAGACGGCTGATTTTAACCAAAAACTCACATAAAAGAGATATCCCCCTTTCGAAGCAGGCACCCGAAGAGCACTCCCCTCTGACCGATTGTTAACTAGCAGATGTGCTTTTCGATCTTTATTGACCGCCTATGGAACATGCTGAAGCGCGTCTGGGCGCATTCCTGGAGAGGGCGGACGACCGTCGGATAACATCGCCTCAGAAGACGGACCCCCCTTTTTCTAATTTCCCAAAAAATTCTCTTCATACCTTTACCGTGACCCTGTATGCCTAGCTACCTTACCTGTGCCTGACGACCACCTTAGCTGGCGGAACAAGGGTGCCACCGGGGTAGTGTTAATACGGTGTTAGCGAGAGAGACAAATCAAGGAAATGGTACAGGGAGACAAGCGATTCTTTATTTGATTGACGCCCCCCCCTTTTTGTAACCGTGCGCATCGCCGGGTCCCATCTCAAGTCCAGCCCCGGCGGGGGGTGTGCCCACACGTGCAACGAATGCCTCTCCTTTCTGAAAATCCACACCCCCTAGCTCACTTTTTTCAGACGATCGTTCTGGGGATGAGCTTCGGTGCCGGTAGCACCGAGATCGTGTCTGCTTCATTGGGCGCACCCGTTGTCACAGTCGCCATGATGAACCCCGCATGTATCCATCTTGACCGACCTGTATCCATCCAGATAACTCACCACAAGCTGGCCTTGGCCCGTGACGGCATAATAACCTGTCCCGTTGCGGGCTTCTGTCTTCATCTCCTGTTCGAATATGACGGCACGCTCGTTGCTCATCGCTCCCATCTAGAAACCATCAAGCAAGGCAACGTCATCTGTGGAGCGTATGATGCCAATTGTATTTGTCCTGGCTGCACTCTGTATCTTTGTGGTCTGGGAACTGGTCCACGAGAAATTATAGTGGAGTCGGCAGGGAACCCATCGAGTAGGGCCCAGGCCGGGGGAAGGGCATGCCCATCTGGTTCTGTCTCAAAACTGATTCTTTGTATCGCAACGGACACATTGCGGGGATCTCTGTTGAGCAAGCACATCAAGCACCGCTTCCACTCAGTTCACCCGTCAATCAGGCCTGCGATGGAATCACCGAGTAACAACGCCCATTTCGGAAGGGACATCAACTCGCTCAGCAGGAGACACAAAGGCATGAGCATGGCTACGTGTAAACTACAGGTCAAACCTCTCTCTCCTCGAGGAGTAACATGCTCAACATCGTAATCGCATGGCTGATCTTGGACATTGTGGCTGTACTGATGGTGTTGCACGATTACCACCGGTGGCACCGCAATGTTGAACCGATCAACGATGAGGAGAATATCCCTGAGACCCCGATAGATCGTCTCCCCGCTGCTTAGCCCTCAGCTCTCAACCCTGAGTACCCCTTTTTCCCTTCCAGCGCGAGACGGAAATGGGACCCATGCTCATGCCGGTAGGGGGGTGTGCCCATCGCCATCGGATAGGGCTAGGTAGGTTGCGCCTGGGTTGCGGAATTGCGGACAGGTGAACTTCCGTCTCATACGGACCTTTACTCATGTTCCTTGAGTGAATGCGCTCAACATGACGAGCGTACGCCACCGTCAGATTAACGTCGTACCCTTACATCTTCGGATTGCTCGATCATCCGAATGGCTAATACACGTCGCCCTTGGATTCACGTACTGTTCTCGACAACGTACTTGTGAACCACGGAGAGCGATGTGATGAGAGGGAGAGTCCTATGAAGGTAATGATCACCGTCGATTTCAGCGTCGAGGAATGCCGTGCCATCGCCGATGCCCACGGTGATCGGGCTCCCGCGCCCTATGGACGCGTCCAAGACTGGATGTCCAGCACGATCCTGAGTGCGCTCGACAACCTTGTTGCCGCCTACAATCTGAAGAACAAGGGCACCCTTCCACAGAACCCCGCTGCGTAAGACACGCCTGGGGCTTTGGGTTGAGCCCGGTCCCATCCCACCTTTTGACAATCCCCTGCCATCCCTCATAGGCGAAGGCTGACGTTTCGACGTGGATCAATAGGGAAAGCGCCATCACACCGTGCGTTCTACCAAGCTCTACTCCCCGCCCACCTGTGTGTCAGGGCAGCGCCAGCGAGTGACGATCTCCGTCCCTTGATAGAGAGCCCACTCGGTGAATGGCAAGCAGAGTTGCCGTGGGCTAGTGTCCGCCTTCGCTGCCGTCACCCCTCCTCCCACTGTCAGATGATCCACCGCCAGCTCAAACTGCGGGAGGTGTGCAGCGGTGAAAAAGAGACTATAGGGGCTGCGGCCTTTGGCTCTGAAGCATTGCCACCGGACCGAAAAGCGCCATTCGCCCCGATCAGAGCGGACCTGGTCAATAGTGGCGACAGTACCCGCCGGAATGTCATCGAACGCGACGAGGGCACGCACGGTCACCCCGTAGGCGATTTGATCTTGAGAGCCGATTGCCTATTTTGGCGGCCTTCATGACCGACCACCCAGATCGCCTCGACGAACTGCCGCCTCAGCCGGGAGGGTTACGACCTCAGTCCGATTGTGGGGATTCATGGAGAAGCGGATAGTGGCAGAGAGCCCGCTGCGCGGAGATTGGGAGGCATGTCCGGCGGATTGATATTATGGTCTTCTGCAGAAGCCCGAATACCAGTGGCGAGCCGGCGTGCCGCCGGGGGTACGATCCCATGCCCCTGATTATCTGTAGCGGCGTGATCCTGCTTCTTGTTGCCCGGAGCCATGCCGTCGCACAGAGCTTTACTGACAATGCCCCGCTCACGACGTTTCTGTTCGGTCGTTCGAGTGTTCCGACGATCCAACTCACGTCGCCTGTCTCGCCCATTGGTCCAATCACCTATACGGACCCCGTCACCACGACGGTGCTCCGACTCCCTGGTGAGTTTCGCTGGTGGCAGACGTGGGAGGGGCATCCATTCGCGTTCCGCTTGGGCCTGGGGTTTTCTGGAGGCGAGACGCGTGACGTCACTCGCCTCATATTGGACCAGCCGGCGGCGCACGGTTTCGCGCCCAATGAAGTCCACGTCGGAGTTTGGATTCCATTTTGATGGCGGACCACCTGGAATGCCCCCGGCTAACCGTGTCGGTACCCTGAAAGAGTTGGCGTTGAACCAGATCCGTTCCCCTGGAGGGCCTGCATGTCTTTGCGAACTCTAAGGCTGAGGTGATAAAGAACTTCTATCTCGGGGCGGTGCAAGAATTCTTTCGTGTTCGAAGCTGGCTTAGATCCACGATCGTGATGGATCTGTCTAGGAGGTCGACCCATTACTGCCCCCACCACGTTCGTGTTGGAACCCACGCGAGAAGTAACTTCTACATGGGCTTGCTCGCCCAAACCGCTGGACATCAATACCGCGTCAGCCGATCAACTCAAAGCCCTGCCCGGCGTCGGTGAGGCCTACTCAGAGAAGATCATCAAGGGGCGACCGTACAAGCGAAAGGATGAGCTAGTGCAGAAGAAGGTGATCCCACAAGCGACCTATGACAAGATCAAAGATCAGATCGTGGCGAAGCAGAAGTAAAGTCGGTCTGACCTTGAGTTAACAGCGAGTCGTGTATTGACAATTAGAATATGGGGGAAGTCCACTTTGCGCTGGGTTGCCGGCGCGGTCTGGTGGCCCATACTGCTGATGGCGGACATCGGAGCCGCCATACGGAGAGGCTCCGTAGGAAGGAGTCTCGGGTTCTTGTCGTGGACGCGTGCCGCCATCCGCGCAGCCCACCAGAAAGAGTGCCATCACGCCGATGCAAGGGAGAAAAGCCAATTGTGTTCGCATGCGTAGGCTCCTTTGGTTAGCCGTGGCTCAATGACAGAGCCCAAATCATACGCCTAGAGGCCTCATCATTACCAGCCGAAAGGTGGTACCTATTTTCTTGATGTAACAGACATGGATGACTGGACAATACCGCTGCCCCGAATCGGGGGTTTATTGCTTTTGTCTGGTCTCAAGCACCTTTTTGTAGTTTTAGAAAAATTCCATTATCCAAACACTGTATGCCTCTGCACCCTACCTGTGCCGCGAAGACCACCTTGCTAGTGAGACAAAGGCGCCACCGGATAGTTGCTTTATAGACTGTAGAGGTGGCCATTTTGCCGTCCACGGCGCATCGCCAGGTCCCATCGCAAGCGCAGCCCCGGTGGGGGGTGTGACCATCACCTTCGATACTGCGATGTAGGTTGCGGCTGGGTTGCGTTGGGGAGTGCCAGAAACCTATCACGTGAGGCAACTAAGGTATCATGTCCATTGCGGAAACCCGCCGACCATGATACCTGTCCACATCGTGCTGGTGCGTTAGACGACCTCTACGGAATAGCCCCATCCAGTATTGCCCCCAGCAAAGTGAGTAGGTAACCAAAAGCGGCCACATTGTGAGCGGCAGAGGCCGGGCGGACCGACCTTTTGCCCTTGGGGCGCGAGGCGGAAATGGGACCAACGCTTAAGCCGGTGGAGGGTGTGCCCATGCGAGGCGGCAGAGGCGGCAGATGATTAAGTAGCGCCTGTGCAGACTGGTGCACAGACCAATAGGGAAAGAGCTATCACACCGTGCACTCTCCCAAGCCTACTCCCCGCCCACCTGTGCTTCAGGATAGCACCAGCGAGTGATGACCTCTGTGCCTTGATAGAGTGCCTTGCCTAGACTCGTTCTCCGGTCTATCACGCGCCCACCAAGGGTCTTGCGGCCCGTTTCAGGGTGGCAAGGCCGTGCGTTGTATGATGGAGGACAGTCCTTTCTGTCAGTTCTGACCCGTTCATACCGGTAGCGGCATGGTAGCAAGGATTATAAGCCATTGACGATTAACAGCATGAGAAGGTGTGCGGTTAGGGAAACCGCCGGTTTTGCTTGAGGATGTTGTGACAGCAGAAGAAAAACGGTATTGACAGCCTGAAGCCGTTTTGATAAATCTGATGAGCAAAGGCAGCTGGGAAATCAGAACAACGTCGTCCTGACCCCCAGCTCTGCTCTCGGGACAACGACGTCCTTTCGGTTCATCCACAAGCCAGGAGGACGCTCGTTATGTCTCGAGGATCTGCTCGGTACACCGTCCAGAAAATCAGCGCCATCTTAATCTCGGTCTATTGTCTTAGCGGATGCGCCGTCTCGGTCCCACCGCAACTCCTCTCCAACGACGACGTGTTGCTCAAGCAGGCTCTTGCTCAGCGGGAAGCGGCTTACGCCAGGCTCACCAAAGCCATCAGCACTTATTGCAGCATCAGTCATGAGCGTTTCGCGGCGCGTCAGCAATGCATCCTTGAAAAACAGATGGAACTCCAGGGCAAGCTACAGGGTAGAGGAGAAAACCGGAATGATCGGATCGCGATGATTCGACCCGAAGCTGTGTATGGTGAGACCGGCCCTACTCTCCAATGCGAGGGCGCAGGGTTACGCGTCACCTGCCGGAGAATAGCGCCGGCCTTGCTGGAACTGTTAATGAACTGACCATAAATAATAGGACGTGATTGCGTGGCGGATATGAACGCTGCGTTTCATGCGACGGAACCCATCCTACCCGTCGACTGTTTCCCCCTCTCTTCTAGCTAGAAACGTGTCTTAATGCAACAACCGCCACAGGCTCCAGACGGCGACTCACCTCCGTTGCTTTCTCGAAAGCGTACCGCTGAAAATTCCGCCTCCTCAATCAATTTCAGTTTGGGCAATCGTCAACAGTGGTTAGGCCGATGCTCAAGACCTTTCCGCCGTCTTTAATGCGCCTTGCGGCGCATAGAGGCCGCTCCGTTGGTAGGGTCGTTTTCCTGTTGATTTCTGGGGGGCATGAGAGCTACTAATAATCCGTGCGCAGTGAGGACAGCCACAGTGTTTGGCGCCTATGCGGAGCCATGACAAGTGAGCAATTTTGACCAGTCCTGCAGGCGTGGAAAGGTGTACCATGTTTTTTTTAGCAAAAGGGCTTTCATGAATACAACTTTACAGGGTGCCCAATAGCGCGTCGCCTGACCCCATGACGTTCTGAGCCACGCCGACTGCCCTATTAGTCGCGCTTCGCGACTCCTCCTGGCGCGATTGATTCTCCAGTCTCCGCCGCTTCCTACGCCAGACTCTCTTCACAGGCGCTGTCATGCTATTCCGGTCATCAAGCTTGCACCAATTGAGCGTCCTCATACGTCTCGGTGTCAGTTAAGATAGGACTGGAAAGTGATCGCCCAAATTGAGAAAGGAGACGATTATGCTACACGCAAGAGTTTCCCTTTTGGCGCTCAGCGTTGCTGTCATTGCCATGACCATTGGTGCACAGAGTTGCGCCACCAAATCGCCAGAGACCATGTCCACAACCGGTGCTCAGGCCACCGCGACAGCTCCGGGACCGGCCATGGGAAAAAGCGACCTCATCTTCCAATACCGCGAACAAGCGGCAGAGCTGCGCGGGATGGCGAGCCGGTTAGAGTTCGAAGCGGAAGTGTATGCTCAACGCCAAGAACAGGAGCAGGCGCAGCGGAGCCGTGATTTGGCGAAGGACATGCGGACCGCTGCCGACACAGCTGATGAACAGGCGCGCGAGTATCGCCGTCAGCTCCCGCACAATCAGGCGTACTAACATAAGCCGACCGGGGCTCTCATGATCAGCTTCAACAGTAAGGGGATGACCGATATTTACTATCACTTCAGCCATCCCCTGTCGTTCACTCTTCAATCAGCGGCCCGGGCCGGCGAAGCCGGTACCGGAGGTGGAAGGGCAATAGGTCCACGCAACACGTGATCCGCGCAGAAGGTTTCCATACGAACGGTGAGGACTGAGTCAGGGCTGCGAGATAGGAGGTGGTCGTGATGTTTTACCAAGGGAGGTTCTTGGGTCGCCTGCTGTGTGCTATGGTCGGACTCGCCGTGTTGTCCTCCTGCATCTCGATGACCTCGCAGCGGAAGGAGGAATCCAGGTCTCATATCAAGAAGATCCACAAGGCGGACAAAGAAGGTCCGCAGACCATCACTCTGGGACAGCTTCGTGATGAAGTCCAGCGATTCGCGTATCGGTTTGGCTCCCACGTGAATGAGCCACTGAGCATCATGGGGGGGAGTGCCCTCTCATCCAACGTACGGCAACTGCTTTACCGAATGAAGTTCAACAATACGTGGACGGTCGTCGACATTGCCGTCGGGCCAAATCCTGAGGTTAACTTGATCGACATGCTCGTGTTCGTCACCTTGTCGCGGACGGTCCTGGAGGACTACTGGGTTCCAAAGGTCTTCGCCGAGGAGGGGATGGTTCTCGCGAAAGCGCATCGAGACATGGAGGAGGATATCTGGAGCGTCGGAGCTCGAGTCCTCGATCGGGAGCAACAGGACGAGTTACGGGGTCTGATACGGAAATGGCGGGAACAACATCCCGAGATGCGATTTGTTGGGGCCATCCGATTCGGGAACCTTGCCTCACAATTGGGTGATTCGAGCTTAGCCGATGTGCAGAAACCCGGCGGCTTGCTGGGACAGATGCAGCAAGCGACGGAGGCCGTCGACGAGGTCCGCCTCGCATCGGAGCGGTTTATGTTTCTTATGAGGGCCATGCTGCCACTCTCGCGACTTCAGGCAGAGGCAACCCTGAGCGGAATGTTGATGGAACCCGCAATCGAGCAGACGCTCTCTAATCTGAACCGACTCACGAGGTCCACCGAACGCTACGCGGCTCTGTTAGAGCGGCTTCCCGCTGAGCGGGATGAAACCCTGACGCAGGTAAGCCGCCTCATTGCCATGGAGCGGAAAAACTTCCTTGACGAGATCGTCCCTCACGAAGATCGCCTTCAGGGCGTGCTGACGAGCCTCCGGGAGACGCTTGTGGAAGCAAACAAATTGATTGCGTCCGTCGAGTCCCTGGCTGCCAAATATGGTCCGGCTCAGGATCAGCCACCAAACCACGCGCTCGCGGTGGCCGAACACAAACCCTTCGATATCAAGGACTATCAGCAAACCGTCAGTGGGGTGACCGACACCGTTCGGGAAACTCAGAAGCTTGCCATAACCCTGGAGCAGATCCTGAATTCCCCGGGATGGAAAGAGCGCATGCCGGAACTGCTCGGCACCATTGCTACCGTAGGCAAAGAAGGGGAGGGTTTAGTTGATTTCTCATTTCGCCGGGCGGTCTTTCTAGCTGGGACCTCGATATTAATGCTCTTTCTCCTCGCGTTCGTCCTGGTAAGATATGCGGTCAAAAAAGTTGCCGCGATCCGCGAATCCCCGAGCGGGGTGGTCAGACAGGAAGCACCTCAAGATCGCCGATCCCATCCCAGCAAAGTTATTGGATAACACCGAAGGAGGCGGGGGCGGACCGCCTTTTTGTCCTCCCAACGCGAGCCTGAAATGGGACCCACGCTCATGCCGGGGGAGGGGTGTGCCCATCACAGGTGTAGTCTGTTTTGGCAAGTGTTAAATAGGTGTTAGCGAGAGCGACAAAACGGGCAGGATACCGACAAAGAGAAGCAAAGTGAGAGGAGACTTTAACTAGTCCTAGTCTTTGAATAATAAGGGGATTACCCAGGCCATCAAGGACTTGAGTAATCCCCTCTGTATCCATTTTGAGTCTGGCGCGTCTGCCAGTTCCGCCATCCGGGCTTCAGCGCTTGTTGAGAACATCCCGCCGCCCTCTTCTAACACGATCACCCCGCATCGTCAATTCAGCTGCCGCCCTTTTCATTCGTCGAAGTGGCGTGATAAGATCCCCTGCGTTGCCGTGATCCGGTTGGGCGCGCTTCGCGTAAGGTTTGCAGAGGGAGGGAGATCCAATGACACAGCTTCAACAGGTCCACTGTGTAAAATGCGGAAAAGACGGTGACCCCATCACCGATCCTCTCTACTTAGGGCGGATGGAAGCCGAAATAAAGTCGAACGTCTGCAAGAGTTGCTGGAAAGAATGGGAAGGAATGAGAGTGATGGTGATCAACGAATATCAGGTGAATCTGGGTGAAGAAAGCGGCCGAGAGCTGGTCAGAAAGCAAATGCGCGCGTTTCTCAAGCTCGGGGAAACCGTGGACACCTCAAGGTTACAGCAAAACTATCGACCCCAGTGACGGCGGCGGTGCAATCCGACGCGATGAACTAAGCTCTTGCCTCAACCGTCTCACCAGCGGCGTCTTGTATCTGGAAATCGAAACAATCAGGAGCGCCGTTCCACTCTTCGGTTCTCCCAAGAACACAGTTCTCCCCGGCTGGCGAATCAGGTGGCCCTCATCACAGGAGCCGGCCGTGGGATCGGTCGCGCTACGGCGGAATTGTTCGCTCGGGAGGGGGCACAGGTCGTCATTTGCTCCCGGACGCGAGGCGAACTTGCGCGCGTGCTCGCTGTCATCAATACCGCGGGAGGAGAGGCCACGGGTCGGGTCGCGGACATCGGATCCGCACGGCAGGCTCAGGCACTGGTCGATCTGACCGTTCGTCGGTATGGGCGGCTTGATCTTCTGATCAACAACGCCGGCATCCTAGGACCGCGGGTGCCGATTACGGAGTATCCGCCGCGTGACTGGGACAGCGTGCTGCGAATCAACCTCAGCGGCACCTTTTACATTTCCCGGCAGGCCGCCGCCAGAATGGTCGACCAACAGGGCGGATGTATTATCACACTGTCCTCCTCTGTGGGCAGGATCGGCCGCGGTGCCTGGGGCGCTTATGCCGTCTCCAAATTCGGCATCGAAGGTCTGAGCCAGGTGATGGCCGATGAACTGCGGTCAGACGGCATTTGCGTCCTTACATTCAACCCCGGGGGGACACGGACCGAGATGCGCAAAGAAGCCTATCCCTCTGAAGACCCTTCCAAGCTTCGCGATCCTGCTGAAGTAGCGAAAGCACTCTTACGTCTGGTCCTTGTGTCCTCCCCCGACATTTCGGGCCGGGCCTATGACCTTGACCATCTACCGTATACCTTCTCTTCGAGTAGATGCGCAAAAGGCGTCGGATTCGTTGACAACATGCAAAGCTCAGTGATAGATTGACGTGATTTCGCCTGGCGGGCTGTCGACCCACTGAGAGCCTGAATCACCATGATTACACAGATGAAAGTTCGCGGACTGATGTTCGATCCTTATAATAACGCGTACATTGTGATCCTTCGCGACGAGGAACACTCGGATATGCTGCCGATCTGGGTAGGAAAATCGGAAGCCAGTTCGATCAGCTTTGCGCTCGAGGGGATTGCGACCCCGCGGCCGATGACTCACGATCTGATGAAATCGGTCCTCGACACGGTCGACGCCAAGGTTATCAGCGTGGTCGTGACGGACATGAAGGACAATACCTACTACTCAAGAATACACCTGACGTATGAAGATTCAGAATACTCGATCGACTCCCGGCCGAGCGATGCCATCGCCTTGGCGTTGAGGACCAATGCTCCGATCTTTGCCAGCGAGGAGGTCATCCGGAAGCAGGCATCCGAAGAATTGGACCAATGGTTGGAAAATCTGAAGCCCGAAGACTTTGGTAAGTACGAGTCCTGATCTGTGGCGTGCCCATCGAACCTGATCCCATGCCGACCTTCGCTCTCCGATGAGGCCTGAGAAAAAGTCGTCAGGCGCCTCCAAGCCTTCGGCTCTATTGAAGTGAATGTCGAACTTTCATGGAACATAAAGAGGAATCTTCCGAACTAGTTCGGCTGAAAGTGCACGGGGTCTTGGCCGATCCCAATACCGAGACTCAGATTGTCATTCTTCGTGACGAACACAACGCCGACATACTTCCAATCTGGGTTGGGACTGCGGAGGGGAATGCGATTCGACTTGCGCTGGAAGGCATTGTGACGCCGCGACCGATGAGTCACGATCTGATCCGAAGCGTCGCGGAGCATCTCAATATCAAGGTATCTCGCGTCGTTGTGACGGACGTCAGGAACAATACGTACTATGCGTCGATCCATTTGGTCTCGGAGGAATCGGAGCGCGTTGTCGATTCCCGCCCGAGCGATGCCATCGCCCTGGCCCTTCGTACAAATTGCCCCATCTACGTCACACCGGGCGTCCTCAAACAACGGGGCGGCGGAAACCTCGACGCCTGGTTAGAAAAACTGGACACCAAAAACTTCGGGAAGTACGAAGTCTAAACAGCAGCCGATCCCTGGCAACAGGGAGGAAAGAAACGGAAGATGGGCACGTATCTCGCCAAACCTTCTGAGGTCACACGAAAATGGCACTTGGTCGATGCCAACGGCAAGACACTAGGGCGACTAGCCGCACGGGTCGCCATTCTCTTGAGAGGAAAGCATAAGCCCACGTTTACCCCGCACGTCGATACCGGCGACCATGTGGTGATCATCAACGCCGAAAAGGTTCGCCTCAGCGGCGACAAAATGCGGACCAAGACGTACATCCATCATAGCGGGTATCCGGGCGGACTCAAGTCCGAAACCGCTGAGCATCTTCACGCCAGACGGCCGACGGAACTGCTCGCGCGAGCCATCAAGGGCATGCTTCCGAAGACCACGTTGGGAAAGCAGATGGCCAGAAAATTGAAAGTGTACGCAGGCGCGGAGCATCCCCATCGCGCTCAACGCCCGGAATCAATCACACTGTAACAGATCCGATCAGAGGAGGCCCGCAGTATGGCAGTGGCTGCACAATACGCGACCGGAAAACGGAAGTCCGCCATCGTCAGAGCGTGGCTGTCTTCGGGGTCCGGCGAGATGACGATCAACACCAAACCCTTGGAGCAGTACTTTCCACGACCTTCCTTGAGAAGCATGATCCAGCACCCTCTCGAGGTGGCGGGCATGCTCGGGAAATTCAATGTGCGCGCCACCGTCTGTGGCGGAGGAACGACCGGACAGGCCGGCGCGCTGAGGCATGCCATCGCCCGAGCCTTGGTCGCGATGAGTCCTTCCACCCGGGAGCCACTGAAAAAAGAGGGATTCCTCACCAGGGACTCCCGCGTGAAAGAACGGAAGAAATACGGCCAGAAAGGGGCCAGGAAGCGCTTTCAGTATTCCAAACGGTAACGAGGATCTTTGAGCGAGCTAAGGGAAGGCGCAAGGGCCTTCCCTTTTTTACGATGTGAGAGAGTAACAACGGGAACTACACCGTGACTGTGACCGGAACAGCCAAGGTTGCAGTGATGGGAGCCAGCGGGTACACCGGGGGGGAACTGCTGCGGCTACTCGACGCACATCCTCGCATGGAAGTCATCGCGGTGACTGCCGACAAACATGTCGGGAGTGCCGTGTCGACTGTCTTTCCCTCTCTCGCGTCCACACTGCCCTCGCTTTCCTTCGAGCCTCTGGCTCCGGAGACTATCGCGCAACGAATCGACGCCGTTTTCATCGCGCTTCCCCATACGAAATCACTGGACCCGGTGGCCGCGTGTCTGGCTGCCGGAAAGCCCGTCGTCGATCTGAGCGCGGATTACCGCCTGAAAAGTGCGACACTGTATGAGACGTGGTATCAGATCCCTCACCCGCATCCCGGCCTGTTGAAGGAGGCCGTCTATGGGCTCCCGGAACTTCGACGTTCGGAAATCCGCAACGCCCGCTTGGTGGCGTCACCTGGCTGTTACGCGACTGCCGCTGTTCTTCAGCTGGCCCCCTTGGTGGCCCACGGCCTGATCCATCCGGACTCGATCCTCGTGGACGCGAAATCCGGAGTGTCCGGCGCAGGGCGCAGCCCCGCACTGCCCTATCATTTTCCGGAGGCGCATGAGTCGCTTGAAGCTTACAAGATCGGCCGGCATCGCCACCTCCCTGAAATTGAACAGGAACTCAGCGCCCTGTGGTCAGGGCGGCTACGCCCCGAGGCGGCACCGCTGGGGGCGGACGACACTGCCTTGAACGTTGTCTTCACGCCCCATCTGGTACCCATGAATCGTGGCATTCTTAGCACTGCCTATTGCCGTCTTCGTCAGCCCGTGGACGTATCCGACCTTCGTGCGCTGTACGGCACGTTCTACAAAGGCGAGCGATTCATTCGATTGAAAGACCCGGACACTTCTCCCAATCCCAGCCACGTTCGGGGATCGAATTTTTGCGACCTGGCCGTCTTTACCGATAGGAGGGCCGGATGGGTCATCAGCGTGGCCGCCTTAGACAATCTCGTCAAGGGCGCGGCCGGACAAGCCATTCAAGCCATGAATATCATGATGGGATTTCCCGAGGAACTCGGCCTGACCGCGCCCGGAGTGTTTCCATGACTCTGCCTTCCGTCGTGTGTCATTTCTCTTCCCCCGAGCCACGTTTATGAGAACGGTCCGCGGTGGCGTGACGGCCCCGCTCGGTTTTCTTGCCGCAGGCATTCACGCCGGAATCAAGAAACCATCGATCCCCGACCTGGCCCTGGTGGTGTCCGCCCGATCAGGACCGATTGCAGGGGTCTTTACGAAAAATCGAATCCCGGCGGCTCCCGTCCAGCTTGATCGACTTCATCTCAAGCGCGGCGTCGGACGGGCTATCATCGTAAACAGCGGCAATGCCAATGCCTTCACGGGGTCTCATGGGTTGGCCGATGCAGCGGCCATGGCGAGCCTTGTGGCGCAGCAACTCAACACCGACCCACACACCGTGTTCGTCGGCTCCACCGGCGTCATCAGTCAACCGCTTCCCATGTCCCGTATCAGGGCGGGCATTCCATCCCTGATGGCGCGACTCAGACGATCAGGAGGACGGCAAGCGGCCCGGGCGATCCTGACCACGGACCTCACCTGCAAGGAGGTCGCGATCCAGACATCGATCGGCGGCCGGACTGTCACTGTGGGAGGCATGGCGAAAGGCTCCGGGATGATTCACCCGGATATGGCGACCATGCTGGCCTATCTAACGACGGATGCCGCAATCGAGCAACCTGCCCTTCAGCGTGCTCTGGTCACGGCCGTCGATTCGTCATTCAACTGCATATCGGTCGACGGCGATACCAGCACCAATGACACGGTGCTCTGCCTTGCCAATGGAATGGCGGGGAACCCTGCGCTGCGAGCAGGATCGCCCGAGACGGCACTCTTTCAAGCCATGGTGGACCGGGTCTGCTTCATACTCGCGATGAAGGTCTGCCGAGATGGCGAAGGCGTGACCAAAGTGGTTGAGTTGGTCGTCACCGGCGCCAAGACCGTGACCGATGCGAAGCAGGTCGCCAGAACCATCGGCACATCGAGCCTCGTTAAGACCGCCTTTTTCGGAGAAGATGCCAATTGGGGACGGATTATCGCGGCTATCGGTCGGGCAGGTATCCCCCTGAATCCCGAGCGAATCGGTCTGTGCTTCAATGGCGTCCCAATCGTCAACGCGGGAAAAGGAGCCGGCCCGGCCGCCGAGCAGCGGATCAGCCGGATCATGCGCCGCAAGGAGTACACCATTAGCGTCGACCTCGGACTTGGATCGTCCACCGCGAGGCTCTGGACTACCGACCTGTCGTACGATTACGTGAAGATCAACGCGTCGTATCGGTCGTAGCGGGTCGCCTCGTTCCTTTTCCTGCCAGGAGTTGATTCGATCATTTCCTGCCTTGCAAAGTATGAGAAACTGTGTTAGTTTTCAAATGCTTTACGGGCCTTCGATTCATTCGGATCTCTCGGATACACTGCCTGTTTTCTACAGGTCCATTATCAAAATTCACATTGGCGTGATGAGCACGCCACTTGGCTTGGGATTAAGGGGAGAGAGACCTCTCGTCGGCTTCGTTCCGGCGCTCCGCAAGCGAGGAAGGGGGTGAAAGATGATCACGATTAAGGAACTACTTGAGGCCGGCGTTCATTTCGGACACCAGACTAATCGGTGGAACCCAAAGATGAAACGTTACATTTTCGGGGAACGCAACGGCATTTACATCATCGACCTTCAACAGACCGTTCAACGCTTTCAGGCCGCTTATGATTTTGTCCGCGATACGGTCGCCGCAGGGGAGCCGGTCTTGTTCGTCGGAACCAAACGCCAGGCCGTCGACATTCTTGAGGAAGAGGCCAAACGCTGCCGCATGTTTTATGTCAACCAACGGTGGCTGGGCGGGATGCTCACCAATTTCCAGACAATTCGACGGAGCATCGATAAGCTCAAGAAGTTCGAAGCTGCCCTGACGGACGGCACCCATGAGCGACTGACGAAGAAAGAAGTTGGCCAGATGGAGAAAGAACGCCTCAAATTGGAGAAAAGTCTTAGCGGGATCAAGAACATGAATCGTCTGCCCGGCTGCGTCTTCGTCCTGGATACGCGGACCGAGCGAATCGCGGTTCAAGAAGCGAATCGACTCAGCGTTCCTGTCGTGGCCATCGTCGACACCAACTGCGATCCGGATGGGATCGACTATCCAATCCCGGGAAACGACGACGCGATTCGATCCATCAAGCTGATTGCATCGCGGATTGCCGATGCGTGCATCGAAGGCGCCCATCTTCGCGCGCAACAGGAAGAGATCGAAAAAGTGGAGGCCCTCCCGGTGGCCGATATGCGCGTGGGAATACGGTCATCCCAACCAGCCGCCGTGGGTGCAGAGAGCGTTTCGACTCCATCCTGAAGGTTGATGACACGGATTATCTGCAACCGCAAGATGACGAGAAGAGAGGAGCGCGACGCGAATGGCGGGTAACAGCATGTTGGTCAAAGAGCTGCGCGAAAAGACGGGGGCTGGCATTCTCGATTGCCAGCATGCCTTGTCCGAAACGGGGAACGACATCGAGAAGGCCATCGAGCACCTCCGGCAGAAGGGGTTGGCGGCGGCCCAAAAGAAGGCCGGCCGGGAGACGAACGAAGGCACGGTTGCGGCCTATATTCACCCCGGAAATCGGATCGGCGTGCTCGTGGAAGTTAATTGCGAAACCGACTTTGTCGCCCGCAACGAGGAGTTTCAGACCTTTGTCAGGGATCTCGCGCTGCAGATCGCCGCGTCCAGTCCGTCGTTTGTCAGACGAGAAGACGTGCCGGCCGACCTCTTGGCCAAGGAAAAGGCGATTTATCTGGCACAGGCCAAAGAGTTGGGAAAACCGGAGCCGGCCTGGCCCAAAATCGTAGAGGGCAAGCTGGAGAAGTTCTATCAGGAGACCTGCCTCCTCGAGCAGGCCTTCATCAAAGACCCGACCGTGACGGTCAAAGACCTCATCGCGCAGAAAATAGCCAAGATCGGCGAGAACATGGGTGTGCGGCGGTTCACCCGTTACCAGTTAGGACAAGAATGACCTCTCGGGAAAAGGCGCGTCCCTCGGGTAAAAGAGCTGGTCTTGGCCAGCTCGGGGCCGGGTGGGTGACATAATCGCCGGGGTGGGTGGGTGGAAAAAGACGCCAAATACCGGCGCATCCTCCTGAAGATCAGCGGAGAACTACTGGCGGGTGACCAGGGCTACGGCATTCACCCCAAAGTATTGGAGAGCGTCGCGAACGAGATCCGCTCGGTCGTCGCGCTCGATGTGGAAGTTGCGGTGGTGATCGGCGGTGGGAATATCTTTCGAGGAATCGCCGCCAGCGCCGACGGGATGGAACGAGCCTCGGCGGACTACATGGGCATGCTGGCCACCATGCTCAATGCTTTGGCGCTCCAGAATGCTCTCGAACGTAAAGGGGTCTCCACCCGCGTGCAATCGGCCATCGAGATGCGGCAACTGGCCGAAGGTTACATCCGGCGTCGTGCCATTCGCCATCTGGAAAAGAAGCGAGTTGTGATCTTCGCAGCCGGCACCGGGAATCCCTACTTTTCCACCGATACGGCTGCGGCGTTGCGGGCAATGGAAATCGGCGCACAGGTCATTCTGAAAGGAACCAAGGTGGACGGGATCTACGAAGCCGATCCGGTCACCCACCCGTCGGCCAAGATGTTTGCGGAGGTGCCGTTCCTCTCCATTCTGAACCAAAATCTCAAAGTCATGGATTCGACGGCCATCACGCTCTGCATGGACAACCAATTACCCCTGATCGTCTTTAACTTGAAGGAAACAGGCAACCTTCAACGGATCGTGCAGGGGGAGAAAATCGGCACGCTGGTGACCGCCGCTCACTGATTGAAGGCCACACTCCGATGAGCCCCACCAAGCAGAAAGTCACGGAGCGCATGGAAGCCTCGCTGGAACATCTCAAGCGCGAGCTCGGGGGGTTGAGGACCGGACGCGCATCAGCCGCGCTCCTTGACAACGTCAAAGTGGACTACTACGGAACTCCCACGCCTCTCAAACAGGTTGCGAACATCGGTATCCCCGAAAGCCGTTTGCTCACCGTTCAGCCGTGGGAACCTCCGTTGATCAAAGAAATCGAAAGGGTCTTGCTGGCCTCCGGTTTGGGATTGACCCCGTCGAACGACGGCAAAGTGATTCGCATCCCCATTCCTCCCTTGAGCGAAGAACGCCGGAAAGAATTGATCAAGATTTGTAAGAAACACGGAGAGGAAGCGAAGGTCCACATCCGCAACATTCGTCGCGAAGGGAACGAGGAACTTAAACATCTCCAGAAAGAGTCCAAACTCACTGAGGATGAGTTACGAAAGTCCGAAGTCGAAATCCAAAAGCTGACCGACCAATACGTGCAGAAGGTGGATCAGATTCTCAAGAAAAAGGAGGAGGAGATCCTGGAAATCTAACCGCTCCTCCAACCAACCCGATTCTGACTCATCGCCATTCCCTGTCAGCCTCCCTCGCACCCACACTCGCTACGATCGACCTGTCCGCCCTCGCTCACAATTTCGCTCAGGTTCGTCGGCGCATTGCGCCGACGTGCGACATCCTCGCCGTGGTCAAAGCGGACGCCTATGGACATGGTGCAGTCGCGGTTACGCAAGCGCTCGAGAAGATGGGCGTCGCCCGGTTCGGTGTGGCGACCGTGCAGGAAGGCATTACTCTCCGCGAGGCCGGCTTTCGCGTCCCGATCTTGATCATGGGCGCCTGGCTCCCGGAGCACGGCTCCGAGGTCCTGAACTACCGGCTGACGCCGATCATCTACGAGGCCGACACCGCAGAACACCTGGCTCGGTTGGTGCCCTCAGACGCGCGCCCTTACCCTGTGCACATCAAAACCGACACCGGCATGGGGCGTCTCGGACTGTCACCTGAAGAGACATTATCCTTACTTCAGTCGCCTCCCTTTCGCGGCCGCCTCCGCGCGGAAGGGCTTATGACGCATCTGGCCGATGCGGACAATGCAGACCCTGCTTACACGAAGACTCAGATTCAGCGATTTCAGGGATTGGTTGACCAGATCGAGTGCGGGGGCTTTCGGATTCCGTTGATCCATGCGGCCAACAGCGCGGCGATCCTCTTTCATCCTTCGGCTCACTTCACCTCGGTCAGACCCGGCATCATGCTCTACGGTTATCATACCGCATCCCCGGATCGACACGTTCCCGATCTTGTACCGGTGCTGCGTCTCACTACAAAGGTGGTTCAGGTCCGAACCCTCCCTTCCGGACAACGCATCAGCTATAACGGTGTGTTCACGACTACACGCCCTTCCCGCATTGCGGTTCTCCCGGTCGGCTATGCCGACGGTTACAGCCGGTTGCTCTCCAATCGCGGGGCCGTGTTGATCAAGGAACAGCGGGCACCTGTCGTAGGGCGGGTGTGCATGGACATGACGATGGTGGATGTGACGGACGTTGCAGAGGTGCGACCCGGCGATGAGGCCGTGCTCATTGGGCAACAGGGCACACAAAGCATATCGGCTGTCGACTTGGCCGCATGGCTCGACACGATTCCCTATGAAATCCTCTGCGGGATCGGCCCACGCGTGCCTCGAATCTACCGTTAGCGTGGACCGATGCTCACATTCGTTGTCCATGCTCGCGGACTCCCTTATAATGATCGTAGAGAAACAGAGCCGAGATAGACCGTGATGGCGTCGTCGGTCCAAGTCAAACAAAAACTTATCGGCTATGTCCTCGTCGTCGAGGAATTTACCCTCCTTTGCGCGCAGGCAATCGCGGGGCTCGGACGGTGCCGACGACACCTCCATGACATGATCGTGCAGATCGACCGCGTCGGCGCCGGCTCGCTGTTCATCGTCGTCCTGACGGGCATGTTCACCGGGATGGTGCTGGCGCTTCAGGGCGCCGTGCAACTGGAGCCTTACGGAGCCACGATTTACGTCTCGCGTCTGATCAGCACATCCCTCGTGCGTGAGCTGGGGCCTGTACTGGCCGCGCTGATGATCGCCGGTCGGGTCGGGACTGGGATCGCCTCTGAAATTTCCTCCATGAAGGTAACCGAGCAGATCGATGCCCTCCTGGCCGAGGGAACCGATCCCGTTCAGAAGCTGGTCACCACGCGTCTGGTCGCGTGTGTGCTCATGATTCCGGTCCTCACCATCATTACCGATGGTATTGCCGTCTTCGGAGGGTGGCTGGTCGCTCGTTTTTATCTCGCCATCGACTCCTATTTCTACTGGACGTGGGCGTTCGAAGCGCTCCGTTTTCGGGATCTGGTCGTAGGCCTGGTCAAACCCGCCGTGTTTGGCTTCATCATCGCGATGGTAGGCTGCTATGTGGGATTTCGCACCAAGGGGGGAACTGTCGGGGTCGGCGTGTCGACCACTCAGTCCATGGTGTCCTCGTCGATTTTGATCCTCGGCAGCGACTTTTTGCTGACCAAGCTATTTATGGCGTTTCCATGAGGGATATACGACACCGATGATCGTGCTCAACGGAGTTGATCTCGTATTGGGCGACCGGCAGGTCCTCAAAAATGTCTCGTTCGACGTCAAGCGCGGCGAGACAATGGTGATCCTTGGCGGCAGCGGCTCCGGCAAGACGACCATTCTCCGGGTGATCCTCGGACTCCACCGGCCGGACGATGGATTGGTCCGGATCGATGGTCGCGAGATCACACACCTCCGTCAAAAGGACCTCACACAGGTCCGGCAGCAAATGGCCATGGTGTTTCAGAGCGCCGCCCTCTTCGATTCCCTGACTGTGCGGGAAAATGTCGGCTACCGATTGTGGGAACAGGGTCTTCTGCCCGATGAGGCCATCAACCAGATCGTGCAGGAAAGCCTGCGCTTTGTCGGTCTGCACGACATTATCGACAAAATGCCGGCTGAGCTGAGCGGCGGCATGAGAAAGCGAGTCGGGATTGCCCGCGCCCTGGCCAGCGGGGCCAAAGTCCTGCTATACGATGAACCCACGGCCGGGCTGGATCCCATCAACACGAGCCTGATCAGTCGTCTCATTGTGCGACTCAAACAGAAAGGCGTCACGCAGGTCGTCGTGACGCATGATCTCGATACCGCCGCTCGCGTGGCAGACCGGATCATCATGATCGACCACGGCCAGATCGTCTTCGAAGGCACCCCCGACGCCTTGCCGCAGAGCGACCATCCTGCCGTCCGCGGATTCCTTGATCCCGAAAACCACAATCGTGACGAAACACTGTTTTCCACACCAACCCAGGTGAAAGACTCAGCATCGCAACGAACAATCGAGAATGCAGGAGAGCTACCATGACCCAACCCTCACAGTTGACATGGTCCAAGGTCAAAGTGGGCCTGGTGGTGGTGATCGCCCTGGCCATGCTGATCGTCATGATTATGAATCTCGAAGAGGGCATGGGGCTCATTTCGAGCCAGACGCGCTTCCGCGCGGTCATCGATCATACGCAGGGCCTGAAGATCGGTGGACCGGTCCGCCTCAACGGGGTGGATGTCGGCAACGTCCGCGAGATCGGCATCGCGAAAGACTCGGCAAAGGTGGAGATCATTTTTTCGGTGAAGACCCGAGTCGCCTCACACATCCGCCAGGATGCCTCGGTCACCGTTCGTGCCTTGGGTTTGTTGGGCGACAAATTCCTGGACATTCTGCCGGGAACGCCCGAAAAGCCCGCCATGGCTCCCGGCGGCATTCTCATGGGAAAGTCTGAACCAGACGTGACCAATCTCGCATCGGATGCCAGTGCCACACTCGGAAACCTGAATGCCGCCATTCAGGATATTCAGCGTCTTCTGGTGGGCCTCACCCAGGGACAGGGAACCGCCGGCAAACTGATCACCGATCCTGGCCTCTATGATCGCTCGCAGCGGGTCCTGGAAAAATTGGATCTCGCATCGGAAAAGAGCGTCGAGATCCTGACGAAAGTGGAGCGTGGGGAAGGCACGATCGGACAACTGGTCACGGATAAGGAGATCTATGCCCGCGCCAACCGGGCGCTGAAAGACCTCACCGAGCTGACCAGCCGCCTCAACAATCAGAACGGAACGCTGGTGAAACTGACGGACCCCGTCCTCTATCGTCGGCTGGAGAATCTCACGACCCGCAGCGAACATCTCTTGGATAAGGTCGAAAGCGGCGAGGGTACGATCGGCAAGCTGGTGAATCGGGACGAACTGTACACCCGCGCGGACAAGCTACTGACTGAGGTGGAAGAATTGGTGGCCGACGTCAAGAAGCATCCAACGAAGTATTTCAAGTTTTCCGTATTCTAAGCGCGCCTTGATGAAGTCGGCGGGTTAGGTCTTCAGTTTGCGCTTCAGCCGCTTTTCCACGCTGGCCGTTTTTCCGGATATCCGTCCGTGATGGCCTTTGCGGTAGTCGACCTTCATCGTGCAGGAGATGCGATTGCAGTCCCGGCGCATTCGCAGAAAACACCGCCTGACCACATCAAGCACTGCGTCCCATTCCCCTTCCAGAACGGTCCCCATCGGGTTCAGCCGGTAATCCACCCCGCTCTTGTCGATAATATCCAATGATCGGGACACATATTTCCCCACACTCTCGCCTTTTCCCAACGGAGACATACTGAACTCTAAGAGCACCATTATTACTCCTTAGGTCTCCTGGCTTGTTCGTCGATCCAGGCTTTGGGATATTGAATCGAGCCGGTGAGTTGGAAGCCGTTCACCGCTTCGCGCAACTGAGTGCGTCGCTGCTCCGCATCCGGTTCGGCTTTCCGGATCGCTTCGCGGAGCCGCTCCAGCCACTCGAGGAACGGCGGAAATTCCTTTCCAAAGATTTCCTCCAGATTCTGCCGGAGACGGCTGGCGAGGGCCGGCGCGATGCCGCTGGTGCTGATCGCGACTCGCAAGTGGCCACGGCTGACAAGAGCCGGCATCATCACGGTGGAGTGTTCCGGTTGATCCGTTGAGCAGAGGAGGAACCGCTCTTTCAGCGCCAGCTCGTACAAAGATTCGGCATAGCCATCATCTCCCCGCATCGTATTGATCACCAGCATCACCCCATCGGCGTCCGACGATCTGAACAAACGACCGCGATGAATGACTTTTCCAGAGGCTGTCAATTTTCGGAGCGCGTCGTTCAGCGAAGGGCTGATCACTGTGACCTTCGCACCAGCATCGAGCAAGCGCTGCACCTTGTCGGCCGCCTCATCATCCCCCCCAAGAACTACACATGGTCGACCCTTGACATCGAGTGAAATCTGAAATCCAGGATTGGCAGGCATTTCGATCTCCTCAGGACTGAGACGTCAGCGAAGCATCATACTGTAGCAAGCCGGCCTGCGTAAACCGCCGGCTCTCCCATTTTGACCATGACCTGGTTATAATGCCCGCCGACGCAGCGTTCTATTCTGTGATCAGAAAGGAACGACATGTCGACAGAGACGTTCCGGACGATCGGCCTCGCGATCGGAATCATTGTGCTGGCGGGCATTGCCGCTTGGATGGGCCTCGCTCACGGTTGCGAGCAATCTGGCAGTGGAGTGATCGCTGGACATGTCACGATCGATCCGCAATTGGCGGCACAGGTCAGCCCGACGGATGTCCTCTTCATTATCGTCCGGCGCCCTCAGGGGGCGCCTCGGCCGGTCGCAGTCAAACGCATCGATGGGCCTACATTCCCAGTGGCTTTTGAGATCACGAACAAGGATGTGATGGTAGAAGGGGCAGAACTCAGAGGTATGGTCGATGTGATCGCCCGGCTCGATAAGGATGGGCGCGCCGGTCAGCCTCAGGCCGGCGATCTTGAGGGACAGTTTGGAAAGAACCCTACCCTCCCTGGAGCGCGTGATGTTGAGATCGTCATCAACAAAGCCTATTAGGCTGCTGAAAAAGGCCTATTTCACCCACCCACCCCAGGCGTGCCGAGACACGCCATTCCGAGCTTTGTTCTCGGATCCAAAAAATCCTCAACGGGGACCCTGCCGCCTCACCTCTCGGCGGCGCGCACAAACATGGTGCTCCTTATTCGTCGCACCGTGCGCCCCAGAGGGTACGCCTCCGGTTTTTTCTGTCCTGCGGCCTCGCTCCGGGGAAGAGAGTTCGTCTTGGCGAACTCGGGGCGGGCTGGGTGCGATTGAGCCTTCTTGAGCAGCCTAGCCGTCATGACATCGACTTCTACCGGTCCGGGAAGTCGGCGTCCAGCTCCATATTCCAGTAGAGATAGTCCCGCCAGCTTTCCGGAGCATTGCGAATTCCGATCGTAATGGTGATCACGGGATTCCACCGCGGCTTGGCCGGTTTCCGAATCAATCGCATACCGGCTTCATCCGGCGTCCGTCCACTCTTGCGATTATTGCAGCGCCAGCACGCCGTGACGATATTTTCCCACGTCTTCCTCCCGCCTTTGGCGATCGGAACGACATGGTCGAAAGTCAGGTCTTCAGTCTTAAACTTGTGGCTGCAATACTGGCAGGTATACGCATCCCTGGTGAAGATATTGATACGTGAAAACTTGACTGCCCGATGGCTGTCTTTCAGTCGCACCAGCTTAAGCAACCGCATCACCGCCGGCAGCTTGATGGAGATGGAAACCCCCTTGATATCGCGGTCATAAACCTCGAGGACCTCTACCTTTCCTTGCCATAAGAGCGTGATGGCCTTCTGCCAATGGACGACGCGCAGCGGCTCGTAGGTCGAGTTCAACAGTAATGTCAGTTCCATATCCCCCTCTATGTAAACGCCTCGGTCGGCTGTCTCGAACCGGAGGTGATTCTCGGTAGATATGCCACATTCGCCTAGTGAAATCAAGCTCTTCGCTCATTTCATCTTAAAAACCACGACTTGAAGCTAGGCCGCCGATCCACGTACAGTAGGACCGCTCATTGACCAATTTGGAGATTCCTTTCCGTGAAGTTCGTCCCTATCGCGAACCTATGCGAACTAGAGCCTGGAACGTGCCGGTCTATCGAGGTGGACGGAGTCTGGGTCGCGCTCTTTAACGTGGAAGGAACAATTTATGCTTTAGATAACACGTGCCCGCATGCAGGTGGACCCTTAGGCGAGGGCAAGCTGAACGGAGAACTGGTGGAATGCCCCTGGCACGGTTGGCGGTACAACGTTCGAACCGGGGAAAGACCGGAAAATCCTGATTTCAAGGTCGCCTGCTATCCGGTACAAGTGGACGGAAACCGCATCCTGGTTTCGATTCCAGAGGGATAGTTTTCTATCGAACGGATGCTGTGGCATTGACGATTCCCCTCCGCCCGTCTCAGCGGGCATCAAGTCCGACGCCGCGACCGTGAGGGGGATCACCGTCTTCTTGACTACATTCACCTGCCAGAGATATTCCCTCTCGAACCAGCCTTTCGTCACTTTTTCTCGAATCCAGATTCGAATGAGATAGATATCGCCCTGTTCTCGCTCAACCGTCCATTCCCCAAGCCGGACACCTTGACCGCGAGCTGCCAGAGCCTGGACCCGATCGGTGATCGCTTGTCTGATCGTCGGAGCGTGTTGAGCGCGATGCGTTTGGACCAGCGCCATCGCCTCCGCAGCCAGCGGATCGGACATGGGATTCAGAGTCGGCGGCTTCATCGCCCAATACAGGATCCCGCCGACGACGAGAATCCCCACCACGACATAGTGAACCACTTTGCCCCGTGACATTGAACGGACTGCTACAGGCTCGGAAGTGGACATGGAGGACGTCTTTCGCGGAACGCTCCGATCGCTCAGGACCACGCGTCCTCGATCACAGAGAAACGCGGTTGTTTCTGCCTTTGAATCCGATCCAACGCTCTCCGGCCTTGTCTAATAGCCCGGTCGCAACAGGCGTGACATGCTGAGAGCCCGATGACGGAGGAGCGGGATCGCGAAAAGCGATGAACTGACACCGAACTCCGCTCAGTGGCCGGTGGAGTCTAGCTGGGATCATCTGTGAATTCAGCGGCAGATCCTACGTGCGTTGCTGACACCCGACTGGCGAAGAGGCAAAGTCCCGCGTAGCCAGGCATTCGAGGGGTCGATCGGCCCTTCCCACCACGATCACCCATGGAAGAATCATAATGTTCACGGAAAAGGGAAATCAACGACTTCGGTTTCTGAATTGAACACTCTCCTGCAGACTTGACAATGCGGCGAGCCGATGTGGTACAAATACCCGGCTTTGGCTGGATATTGTTACATTACCAGGGCTTAGAAAAACGTGACTTTTTTCTTTTATGCCGACAACTTGAATCCGACTCAACTGAAAAGACGCGCTCCTGAACACAAGTTTGTGGGGAAAGCCTACCTACCAGACCACACTATTCAGTTCTGCCGATGGTCTACTCAATGGCGATGCGGTCTTGCTAGTGTGATCCCGTCACCGGGCGAACGCGTCTGGGGCATCGTGGCTGAGGTGACAGAGGAGGACATTAAGTCGCTGGATACCTTTGAAGAGGAGATCCCCCAAGGGGCGTTTCGCCATGTGCAAGTTACCGTTGTGGCTGAGAACGGCGACAAGCAGCTGGTCACAACCCACATCGCCACGCCGATCGGAAAATTCAAGCCCAAAGAACATTACCTCGACTGGATCATCAAAGGCATCGCGTACTGGAAACTCCCGGATGAATGCCTGGACCTGTGGCGCTCGTTCACGCCGCGTTAACCGTCGGCTCTCAGTTCAGCTGGTGATATTCAAACAAGGAGCGACCATGCCAAAACCGAAGTATCACATCATCGTCTGTACGAACACACGCCCCCCCGGCCACCCGAAACCATCATGTGGAGCGGCCGGCTCTCCAGGTATTCTCATGGCATTTAATATAGGACTCATGGAGCGAGGGGTCCAGCCCGGGCAAGTCCTCGTGACCGGTTCCGCGTGCATCGGGCCATGCGAGCAAGGACCAACCGTCGTCGTCTATCCGGACGCCACCTGGTATTCACAGGTCAAAGAGTCGGATGTTGCCGCCATCTTAGACGAACACATCGGCAAGGGCCAGCCGGTTGAGCGGCTCAAACCCAACTCAGTGTGGGATTAGTCGGTGCAGGACCACGAGTTCCACGGGTCTCCGGCGTCTCACCGCGAACACAAGAAGCAGGCTCCAAAACGAATCGGCTGCGTCGTCATTACGTGCAGCGACACCCGAACTATCGAGACCGACACCAGCGGACTGCTCATGCAACGCCTGTTGAAGGAGCACGGCCACCAGGTGTCGGCCTATCATCTCGTGAAAGACGAGCCGACGGAGATCAGAAATCTGATCAGGACGGCCGCCGAGGACGAGAGTGTTCACGCCATTCTCATCAACGGCGGCACCGGCATCTCCCGACGCGACTCCACCTTCGAAGCCATAGATGGATTACTGGAGAAACGGTTGGATGGCTTCGGCGAGATCTTCCGCTACCTGACGTATCAAGATATCGGCTCATCCGCCATCATGAGCCGGGCCACGGCGGGCACGTTTCGAGGACGTGTGATCATCTCCACACCGGGTTCTGAAGGGGCCGTCCGTCTCGCGATGGAAAAGCTGGTCCTACCCGAACTCGCTCATATGATCCAGCAACTTACCCAGTAAGCAGGCGATCCGCTTTGGCCGTCAGTCCTCAGCTCCCCGCTGACTACCCAGAGTTGATGGCTGACTGCTAGTCTTGCGCGATTTTCGGTTCCGATACCCGCTTAAAATAGGACAGCAAATCGCGCACGGAGACGATGCCGGTGAGCTTCCCATGCTCTGTCACACCCAGGTGTCGTACGCTCAAATCCCCCATCATATCGTGGGCGTCCTGAATCGTCCGAACAGAATCGATCGTGGCGATCGGACTCGTCATAATCGTCTCGATCGAAGTCTTGCCGATATCCACACCTTCCGCTACGGCTCGTCGGACGACATCAGTGTCCGTGACGATGCCGATAAAGCTTCCGGCTTTTTCTATAAAGAGTGCGCTGACGTGCTCGTCACGCATACGGGAAGCCGCTTCCTTGATCGAGGCGTTGTGGGCAATGAGCTTGAGCTTCTTTCGCATCACCTGAGTCAACGTTGACATGAGCGATCTCCTTCCTGAACTTGGGCGCGGTGATTTTGTTCACCGCTGCCTGTATTGTCAAATCATGAATCTTCCATCTAGAACATCAATGTCCCTTCGATAATCATCACCACCTGCCCGCCGACCTTCACTTCTTGAATCACATCGTCGTCCGATTCGACCTGGATCAAAATGCGCGACGGCCGGTCAACCTCATAGCCCTGCTCGGCGACGATCTCGGTTGTTGGAGCCACATCAACCACCCCATACTGGACGAGGTAGGCACCCAAGGCGCCGCTGGCGCTTCCAGTGGCGGGATCCTCTATCACGCCGATGGGTGACGCGAACATTCGCGTGTGTACGGCCGATAGCTCTTCAACCGTCACCGTCGTAAACACCATGATGCCGTTGGTGCCATGTCGAGCGCACAGCTCATTGATCACCGTGCCGTTGGGGACAATCGATTTCACCGCCGTCAAGGTTCGGACGGGAACGATCAGCACGGGTAATCCGGTCGACACCACCTCAATGGGGAATTTCGTCCCTGTGATGAGCCGCTTGGAGAGCCCCAGCGCATTGGCCACCTCGAAAATGTCCTCCACCGCATCGACTGAGCCGAGAAATTCGGGTTTCGGCTGGGACATCACCACCCTGAGAATTTCGCTCTCCTTCACGTGTAACTCGACCCGAAACACGCCAATGTTGCACTCGTACGCCACTCGTGTGACCGGTTCCTCAAGCGGCAGACGCTTGAGCTTACCGAGGACAAAACAGGCCCCCAGGACAGGGTGCCCGGCGAAGGGAATTTCCTGCGTCGGCGTAAAAATCCTGATTTTCATCGTGGCGGAGGGGTCGGTGGGAGGCAGGACGAACACCGTCTCGGACAAGTTCATCTCCCTGGCGATCTTCTGAAGTTCTTGATCGACGAGATCCACGGCATCAGGTACGACGGCCACGGGATTGCCGCCGAACGGCAAATCAGTGAACACATCGGCTTGGTAGAACTTGACGGACCGGCGTTCCAGGTTCATAGCGCTTGGAAGGTTACTCTAGGTGAGCGTCGAACCGTTGTCAACGTTGGCTGGTTAACGTGTTCTCCCGTCCGTCCGGCACGGTCTGAAGAAGCGGACTCCGGAGAGACTCTGGACCCATCTCTCAGGCGGAAAGAGGAAGCGCCTCATAGGCTTGGGTCAGAGGATTTCTGACGTAATCCTCCACGTAATTTTTCAGAAGCCCGTTCCGATAGAGCCGTTGATTGGCGAACTTGGTGTCGATCTTGTGGAGAACCCTGACCTTCACTCCCGTCTTTCGCATGAAGTCCTCAAGCGTGACGCCCGCAATGTCCATATACAGTCCGCGTCCGGACTGCATCACGCATTTCGGAATGTGAATCATCTTCTGTGTCACAAGACATCTGGCGATATCATCAAAGGTCAGTAGGACGGTGCAGTCTGAGTCCCCGCCCAGTGTCGCATTCGGCACCGGTAGGAACCGCGCGCGATTCTTACGATACATCATGAGAATCTTGTGCACGCTCCTCGCCATGACGACCGTGTCTTTCTTCTCCAATTCGAGCGAGTCGAAGAGACTGACGATGCGCTTCCGATTCAAAAAGGCGGTGATCGGCGCTTCCGTGTGAATCGTGGTCATATTGGGAAGCCCCGAGTCGTAGATCCGTTGCGCTTCCATGGGGAGGAATTTTCGTCCTTGCCGCATGAGCGCGACCGTCTCTTCCTTAAGTCCACGAACCGCTGTGAGGCACCCCATCCAAAGGACGCATTTCTGGTTGATCCGAGAAATCGTGACGGCATCTTCGGACATGGTCCGCTCGTCGAACGCGTAAAAATTGGCCGACGAGACCACCGGGCCGTCCAGCACCTTCAACAAGTGCTTGACCGCCGGCGCATGGGGCATCAGCCGTTGCCGGTACTCGCCGAGGGTGATCACCGACAATTCGAAGTTGATCCGGCCGGGATATTGCGCAGCTAGCTGATGGATCTTGGGAACCTGCACAAACCCGACGGTAAAGAACGAAATATTCTTGTTCGTGTACTTGAGGAAATCTTCTACCCACTCCATGGCCTTGGGATGAAGAAAGAGATCGGTCCATTCCATGTACTCGTTTCCTCCCAGGCACCAGAATTGACGGGGATCGGTCGGCGTTTTGTTGAGGTAGTCGAGAATGAACTCCCAATCCTCCTGGGTCGTCTTCGGCGGATCGAGTGTCTCTCGATAGGAATGGTCCAATTCATAGCAGAACTCGCACTTGACCGGACACGCTTTCCCTAAGCTAATGGGAATTTTTCCCGCATCCAGCTCTCGCCGCAGCACCTCACGGTAATCCTTCCCTTTCAGAATCGGCTTGGGCTGGAGGATCGGAAGCGCCCGACTCATCGGCTTCTCCAGGCTGATTGACACACACCAAACCCGTTTGCGACACTCACGTTCATTGGAATCCGAGGGCATTCATGAGACAGGAAGACCTTGACCGAGCCATGGAAACCTTTGGCCTGACACCACCCTTCACCCGCGACCACCTGGAAGAAAAACGACGCGAACTCCTGGCCACTTGGCATCCGCACCGCTATGCCAACCTGACGAACAATCCTCGCAAGTACATGCAAATGTACAAGAAGGGAGAAGCCATGACCAAGGAAATTCACGCGGCCTATGAATTTCTTCTTGAATGGATTGGCGCGACGGAGAACCAGAAGGGGTAAGTGTGGACACACTGCTCAAAAAGGCCAATCACACCCGCCCGTCCTTTTTCAGCAGCCTGGTTAAGAGACCGCGTGGCTGACCACCCTGGCCATCGACGGCTCTCCTTCTTTCCCTGATTCCGCATCTCCCCTTGCCACAGGCCACGTCACTAAACCGGACACGCTGTCTGCAGAGCGAGCGGCCCTTCCATCCTTCCGCGTGGCGTAGATCTGCGGCAAGCGGTTCGTTCCATATCTGGATATGTACAGGAAGACATGCTCCCGTGCATTCACCCGCACCGCCCACGGCTCAAAATCATTCTGGTAGAACTCTTCGCAAAGCTGCATCGCCTCCAAACAGGTCACGCCTCCTGGTTCATTCAGCGTGTAATAATAGTCCAGGGGCAGATCGTATTCTTCCTGCTTGTGAATCGTGATCCCGAATTTCTCCGGATTTCTCACCATCGGGGTGTGACGATAGGCTACGAAGTAAAACAATTCGACCGAGTGAATGTTGGTCCTATTGTCCAACGAAATTGACGGGTTTCTTCAGCCTCCTCGCGAGTCTCGCCCGGGAATCCGTAAAGTGCCATGACATGGTTCCAAATCCCGGCTTCCGTCGCCAACTGAAGATTCTTCTCGATCACACCCTTCTTCACATGCTTATCCATCAATATTAAGCACGCGTTCGTTCGCCGACTCCATCCCGTAATATAAGGTGCAGCAACCCGATTCTTTTCGTGATCCGCCAGATGTCCGGATCTTGGAGGGTTTCTTCAAATCGGATGAGCGTGGTCCACTTAATACCCACCTTTTGCTCGACCAACAGTTGTGTGACTTTCTTAAGCAGCGCCGGCGGATAGGATTCGTCCGCGAACAGGAAATGCTCCGCGTGATACTTGTCCTTGAGCGCTGTTACCTGTCGGACCACTTCATGTGCCGGCATGCCGCGGTATTGGTCGAAGTACCCCTGCCCGTGGTCACAGAAGGTGCAGCGTCCCCAATAGCATCCTCGTGTAGCCAGATAGGGAAGGATCCGAACCGGGACGAAATAGCTGTCCAGGGGAAACCCGTCGAAATCAGGCAGGGGCAGGGCCGTGGTCTTCTCGGTATGGATGTCTTTACTGACGTGAATCCCTCCCTCGTCGCGATATATGAGATTGGGAACCGAGGAGAGATCGCGTCCACCGGCGAGCGCCTCGAGGAGCCAGAGCAACGCATGCTCCCCTTCGTACATGATGGCGCTGTCAAAGACCTCGGCAAAGAAACGCGCATGCGTCGGAAGCTCTTCCTGAAGCCGCGTGACGATATTGCCGCCCACGGTAATATGGATCTGCGGGAAAGCTTCCTTGATCATCCGGCAGAACGTGAAACCGGCCATCAACTGCATTTGGGTCCCGATGGATATCCCCACCACATCGGGCGTTTCTTTATTGATCGAAGGGAGCACCAATTGCCGGCAGACGTCCCGGTACACATTGACCTGCTCGTCTTCCAGACATGCGAAGACTTCGCGCGACACGCCTGGGCGATAGCCTAAGTTACTCTCCATCGGATAAAACACGAGCGAGGCGGGATAATAGGCGGCCGAGATGTACTGCATCACGTCTCGGAACATATTGAGCGCCCAATCCAATTTATCGGCGTCGTAGAAATCTTCTCCCCGGGTGATCCGTTTGGCCGACTCCGCTCGTTCCGCCAGGTCGAAGACATCGACAGCGGCCTTGTTCTCAAGGCAGGCCTTTTGGTCGAGCTCCTGTTCGCTCAGCAGTCCCGCTGCATCCTTGGCTTCGAGCGCGCGCAATCGCATCGCCATGCGCGCCTTGACCCAGATCAGGAAAGGGGCGCTGAAGAACAGATCATACATTTCGATATTGACATCCCGCTGGATGACCTCGTGGCCATGCTGACGCAACACGGCTGTCAGGCTGGGAAGGGCCAAGTAGGGAGCCGTGGGAACCCACTCCGGCGGGAACAGGAGCATCGTTTTCAACTTCCGCCCGGCCTTCGGCCCCGCCTCAGTCCCCAGACCGTCGATATCAATCAGTCCTCCGGACATGCTCAGCAGACCTTCGAAGTCACCGTGGCGATGTGGGTCGTGTCGTCAAACCGTGGCGTGAATCTGAAGAGCGGGTAATCGATTCGTGCCAAAGCGAGAGACGTAGAGGAAGATGTACTCGCGAATAAAGATCTTCAGGTCCCACCCTGGATAATGGTTTCGCTCGAACTCCTCGAAGACCCGTTCCGCCTCCTCGACGCTCAATCCGTCTCTGACCGTATAGTAATAATCGAGCGCGAGGTCCCACTCCGGATTCTTGTACGCGGTCACACCGAATTGTTCGGGATGTTTCGCCACCGGCGTGTGCTTGCTCAGATCAAAGGTTCCGAATCCGATCGAATGGATCAGCTCCTTGTTTTCATCGAGAAAGCGAATGGAGTCCAGCGCGTCTTCCCGCCTTTCACCCGGAAACCCGAAGAAGCCCATCACATGATTCCAGATGCCGACGTTGGCGGACAATTCCAAACTCTTATGGATCACATCCGTCGTGGTTGCCTTGTCCATAAGCTTGAGGACGCGCTCGTTTCCGGATTCGTATCCCATGTGGAGGTATTTGCATCCGGATGCGGCCGCGTCCTTCCACACATTCTCCTCCAGCAGACTCCGCTCGAAGCGCATGTGCGTGGTCCACACGATGCCTATGTTGGTTTCCACCAGCTTGCGCGTCAGTTTTCTGAACAGCGCGGGCGGATAGGATTCATCGGTAAAATGAAAGTGCCTGGTCCGGTACTTGTCCCGTAGCCCTTTGATTTCTTCCGCGATCTGATCGATTTTCTTGGTGCGATAGCCCGCCGTATATCCCTCTCCATGGTCGCAAAACTCGCAACGCCCCCAATAGCAGCCGCGGGTCGCAAGATACGGTAGGATTCGGTCCGGTACAAAGTACTTCTCCAATGGAAGACCATCAAAATCGGGTGGGGGTAACGTCCCCATGTCTTCGGCGAAGGTGAGAGACGTTGTATGGATGCCCGACGCGTCCCGATAGATGAGATTTGGGACTTGGGCCAGTTCACGGCCCGCTCCAACTGCGTCGATCAACTGCAGAAATGCGGTCTCCCCTTCATAAATCACAGCGGTGTCAAACAGGGCGAACAGCGCCGAGTTATCGGGAAGCACATCCCGCAGCCGCGTGACGGTGTTTCCCCCGATGGTGACATGAATATTGGGGAAGTGCTCCTTGATGAGCGCGCAGAAAGTCATCGACGAAAACAGTTGCTGCTGGAGCACGATGGAGATGCCGATGATGTCCGGGCGTTCCGCCTCAATCGCCGGCCGAAGAATGCGGTCGAAGACGTCGCGATAGACATTGACCTGCGTGTCTTGCACGGCATCCAGCACCTCGGAGGACACGAATGCCTTATAGGAGAGGTCAGTCTCCATCGGCGGCATGCAGATCCGAGCCGGGGCGTAAACCAGCGAAATAGCGGCTGTGACCTCGCGAAATACATTGATCGCCCACTCCAGCTTTTCGGCATCGTAGAATTCCGGCCCCCGCACGATCCGTTTCGCGGTTTCCGCCTTTTCGGTCAGTTCCGAAATACGATCGCGGCTCAAATCGCACAGGGAGAGTTGCAGCTCCCTTTCCCACTCCTCGAGTTCACGCTTTCTTGACAGCTTACGGAGGCGGTCCAGCTGCTGAGGCACCCGCCTGAGCACACGTTTGAGGAAGTCCTCACTGAAATACCAGTCATACATTTCCAAATTGACATCCTTCTGAGTGACGTGGTGACCGGCCTGTCTGAGGACAGCGGCAATCGTGGGAAGGCTCAAATAAGGCTCGGACGGGTACCAATCAGGCGGAAAGACCAGCATGACGTTCATCGGGCGTCCGTTCTTTCCGCCCGAAGCCCGTTGGTGCAGTTGGATCAGTTCAGTGCTCGCCCGGGCTCCCTTGGAATACTCGATTTTCATGGAGCAATCTCCCCGCAACAGCAGCAGGTTATTCTAGATTGTCCATCGGACACAGGTCAAGCGAGGTTCCCGGGGGTAAGCGATGAGCGGTTGGCCTGGAAAGATCCCGTCGAACCGGCCTCACGGGTATCGAGAAACTCCTGATAGTATTGTTCCAAAATCGGCGCGCGTGACTCCTCGACAATGACTAATTGCCGCTGATCAAAGGTATTGGCCCAGTACAGATACCTCAGGTGCGGGACCCTCCCCAGTTCGACGTGCATCTGGCGACCGCCCGGTCCGTCCAGCGTGGTGGTCTGAAGAATCTCTCGGTTCGATAATCGTGACCACACGAACTGGGCCGTGACCGTATGATTTTCGTACAGCGGAAGGCCGGCGAGATCGGGTGGACTGGCGGAAGATCCCTTCGTGCACTGAAGGAAGGCGGAGATTCCCTCGGTGTTCTGAGTCATCGCGTCTACGGCGGCTTGGCCTCCGACTAAAAGACCGATGACGCGATTGCCCGCTGACAGATAGAGGTAGGACAATGCCCCAGCGGCCTTCCCTCTCTCCGCTCGGACAGATCCGCGGGTCGGTACTTCCCAGGATTCCACACGCGCGTCGAATCGATCCGGCAGCCGTTCCCACACCGACCGCGCCGACTCGTTGTCACAACGATAGAGTTCATCCTCATCTCGATATTCAGGGGCTTCCTCCCACGGCACGCCATACCCGCTTCGCGCCACCGCGGAACGACTGGCGACCACATAGAATGGCCCATCGTCGGCCACTTCTTCGACGAGTAGATAATGAAGGAGAAGGGGCGGCTCGAGGAGTTCGAATCCTCTCGCCGAAAGCGCGCGCTGAAACGGCACGCGGCGGGCCAATTGACGGGTCTTTTCAAACATGATCAGCCGGCCATGAGGCGTCAACGCTCGACACAGTGCGTCCAGCCTGGCACATAATCCTGTCCGCTCCTCAAAGCCGTCTTGTGAGTGCTGGTCACTCGGACGATTGAACGTCTCCCACGTCGCGCTCGGAATACCTGGATCAGCTTCCGACTGCAAGAGCGCATGGGTGGACACGATCAGATCGTACGTGCCAGGCACCGTTGTGTGTTCCACATCGACCTTTTCAAATCGAAGATTCGTGAGACCCAAGGCCGAAGCCCGCTGTTGCGCCGCGCGCACTGACGCGTCCGAACGATCAATGCCGACAAACCTAATATCGGGGAACTGCCGAGCGTAAAACGTGCTGAGGATGCCGGGCCCGCATCCGAAATCCAGGACCGAGCGCGCGCCTTCGATCCGATCGGCTACGAGCGGGCCAAGAGCCATATAGTAGTCATAACGCTGGCTGTACAGGACGGGGAGAATGTGCGGTCGAGCGGTGAAATTGTAGAATGCCACTTCGTGAGCCACATCGGCTGCCGCTATTCGCTTCTCTTCGACCAGCTGATTGAGATGGGTAATCTCGCTCGCGCTCAGAGCTTCGCGTTGCCATTGAAAATACGCGGAATCGGAATCGAACCGCCGAAGTCCCCACCACTGAAGATGATCAACCAGGTCGGTCATGGCTCATAGCGAATAGCGAGCAGCACATAGCTCAGAAATCCTCCCACAATCTCTACTGCTTGTCTCCCGCGATTCGCTACGGCTATTGGCTGGTCGCTATGATGGCCTTTTCAGCATGATGGCATCCTCATAGGCGACCGGCACCGGATGGGGGTGACGGAGCTGTCCGGTTCCTAAGACGACGTATTTGTGACAGGTCAACTCTTCCAGGCCAACGGGCCCTCGTGCATGCATGCGCATGGTGCTGATGCCGATCTGCCCACCGAGACCGAACTCCTCGCCATCGTGAAGGCGCGTCGACGCGTTGACCATCACCGCCGCTCCATCGACCTCCTGCGTAAACCGCATCGCCGTCGCGTAATCTCGCGTGACGATCGTCGCCGTATGGACGGAGCCATAGCGAGCGATATGGCCGAGCGCCTCATCAAGATCTGTGACCGTCTTGACCGCCATAATAGGCGACGAGAATTGCTTGGTCCAATCCTCCTCGGTCGCAGCCTTCACTTCTTTATAGGCCCCGAATGATTGCGCCCCGGCTAACGCAAGGGTCTTGGGACAGCCCCGCACCTCCACCTTGAACTCATCCAGCAGCCGGCGAATCAGAGCAGACAACAGGGAACGCGCGATTGACTGCTGTACCAACAGCGTATCGACGGAGCCGGGTGCCGACGCCCGCTGCACCTTCGAGTTCACCACGATATTCTGCGCCAGGGGAAGATCAGCATCCGCGTCGATGTACACATACGAGAGGCCGCCGTCATGGCAGAGGATCGGAAGACGAGTCTGCTCAATCACGGTCTTTCTCAGTCCCGTGCCGCCACGAGGAATCACGGCATCCAAGTATGGGGTTTGGCGGAGCAACTCGATCGCGGCTTCTTTCTCGGTCCGCTCTACAAACGAGATGGCGCCCGTAGGAACGCCTGCTCCCTCAGCCGCCTCACGGAGGATCGACGCCAGCTTGGTGTTCGTGCGAATCCATTCAGGTCCGCCCCGAAACACACACACGTTCCCCGACTTCAGGCAGAGCGCGATCGATTCGGTCATCACCTGAGGATCGAATTCGGAGATAATTCCGATCACGCCGATCGGCGTTCGCACCCGGCTGACTTGCATGCCATTGGGACGCAGATGCATCGCGGTCACTTCCCCGACGGGATCGGGCAGATCGGCGATCCGTCTGACCACCTCGGCCATCGCCTTGACCGACTCCGAGGTCAGGCGGACTCGCTCCACCGCTTCCCGCGCCGCTTCACGATCCAGATTCTTGCCGACGGCTTCCGCATCCTGTAGATTCGCCCGAAGCAGCGCCTCTTCTTCGGCCTCCACGCAATCGGCCATCGCCGCTAATGCCCTGTTCTTGGTCACCCCCGAGAGTAACGCCATTGGGCGAGCGGCCTCACGAGCCCTCTTCGACAGGTTCGTGACATAGATTTTCACCGGAACTTCAACCATAGTTCACCGCTCCAGGACGTTGCTCTTATTCTGGTAGAACCCACCCTTTTTTGGCGAGACAGCGCTCGATGGCTTGCTGAAGGAGGAGCTTGCTACCTCCCTGCTGTTTGGGGTCCTGCATGGCCTGGTTTTCGCACGCATTGTAATCCTGCGCGAAGGCTTCTTTGGGTTTATTCGGATGCACCCACGAGGTTGTGCCGCAGGCTGCGAGCATAAGAACGAAGAACGATAGACTGATACGAATCACCCCCATCAGACCCTCCTCCTAGCTAGGTATTACCATTTCCGAGCACACGAGCGAGCCGGAGGATAGCCGAGGCGCTCGATTGGGTCAAGGTACGTTCGAAAGGCCTCAGCCGTGCCATCCTTGAGCAAGGCATCGGACCACCTCTTCATCGTTCACTTGCTGAAAATTCAGATAATGTTCTCCAACCGAGTAGAATGGAGACGGTGATCCCAGCACGACGCATTCGTCCACCTCCGAAGCAATTCGCCGCACGGTTTCGGGAGGGGCAACTGGAAGCGCAGCGACAAGACGCGCCACCCCGACCGACTTGAGCGCCTGGACCGAGGCAAGGTAGGTTGCGCCGGTGGCCACTCCATCATCGACCAGAATGACCAATTTTCCGTTGAGAGGCGGGAGAACCCTTCCTTGACGGTAGATGTCCCGCCGTCTGGCAATTTCTTTCTCTTGCCTTTGACATTCTGCTTCATATGCGGCGGCCGAGGGGAAGAACGACAACAATTCGTCATTCAAATGGACGGAACCGGTTTCACTGACTGCGCTGACGGCCAGTTCAGGATTCTCCGGGGCCCCGATCTTGCGCGTAATGAGGACATCCAGCGGAAGCCGGAGATAAAGACTGAGCTGCAAGCCGACCACCACGCCACCGCGCGGGATGGCCAGAATCAGTCCCGTTGGATCATCCCGGTACCGGCTGAGCGCAAGAGCGAGTTCTTGCCCTGCCTCGACACGATCTCGGAACACGCTATTCCCCGGAGGTTGCACCAGAAATACTCCTGGTGTACTCTGCGCAGGAACTCACACTCTCGCAGACACAATCCCTTGAAAAGACGAGAACCACCGTATGAGCACAGGATAGGTCCGGCGGGGCTCCGTCTCCAGTTTACTCCAATTTCCCTGGTTTTCGCCGACAATTTGCCGATGGCTTTCTCTTCAGGGGCGCAGCAGCGGAGGACCATGGCAGCGATCTATGCGAAAAAATCTACCGAGCCGCCCGGCGTGAACGAAAGAAACGGAAGGATGTAACCATGAAGCGATTGCTCTCCGGATTCGCAGTGGCGGTTCTCTGCGTAGCGGGATGCAGTACCACCGGGAATCTCGGTATTGTGACGAAGAACATGGCCGATTCGGCTTCCCTTCTCAGATCGGGGCGTGCTTTTGAAGAACTCGGACCAAGTGAGGGACGAGCCTGTCGCTATTTTCTTCTGGGAGTCATTCCCTGGGGCGCATCGGATACGGAAACTGCACTGAATGAGGCGCTGACTGGGAAAGGGGGCGATGCCTTGGTCAACGTCAGTGTGACGACAAGCCTCTATGGCTTGTTCCCCATTTATAACGTCTTTTCCTGGTCATGCACGACGATCAAAGGAGTGGCTGTCAAATTCCAAACAGCTAGCTCAACTGGCGGACCGCCGGGGGAGAACGCGCCGCAATGATCCCGATCTAAGCAATGATACCTGAGCACATCTGCTGGCCTATCGTGAGCAAACTTCGAATCAAGCTCCACCCCTATTCACAACTTGAAGCGAGTCCTCTTGCTGGCTACCGCGAACTGTG
>CAVPGK010000016.1:0-190476 GCA_963703955.1 Nitrospirota bacterium
ATGTAACTACTAACAGCTCAGTTTACGGTATTGCTGAGGAACAAGAGGGAACGTACACGGTCTCCTCGCTTAAGAATGTGACAGAGATCCTCTCGCTGCGAGGGCTGCCGTCGTCCGACACGGTGGCGAACATCCTAACGAATTGGACAGCGGACTGTGGATCCTGACCGTTCGCGCTGGGAAATGGAAGGCATTTGAGGAAAGGTTCTCTGAACGTACTGCACCCTTCTAAGACTCCCATACTACGGTGTGTGCCCCTTGACTCGATCGGCTCCGGGCAGATAATGTCTCAGAACCATTACTGGACTGGTGGGATCATTCTACGGATCACCCTCGGTCTGCTCATTGTAAGTAACCGTCTTTCATTAGGACCTGGAAGGCTTATTCTATGGTCGAACCAAATGAACGAGCGAAAAAACTTGGTTGGCTCACGTTCACGATGCACCCCATCGACCTGAAAGAGAACCACACTATCGAAGCCCATGGCCAACTCATTGACGGGGGCACCTACGCGCTAAAGTTAACCATCATACGGGTTGATACCGAGGCTGCGACGCTCTTTTATGCTGGTCGTGCCAGAGAGCATGGCTTCTCCCCACGACAGGTCACGGTCCCATTTGTCGCAGATCAACCGGTCCAGTTAGAAGTGACGAACGTGGGTCAAATTCCGGTTATTCCGCCACTCTATGCCATGTGGGAAGGGAGTGTGCGAGTCGCGCCCGGTGAGACAGCCGTAATTATAATCGGCCAGCGAGAAGACCCTGCCATGGAACCGATTCAGTCTACTGTTACCCATGGGTTCCTTTGTCTAGGCCTGCTCCTCTAGCTATCTTCCTATGTTCACTTCCAACTGTCCTCCCACGGTGTTTTCCAAGAGGATTTGGCAAACCTTCCGTTGAATTCTCAAGGGACCAATGGTCCGAATACCTGCACGAAGGTTATAGGCGGAACGATCGTCAGAAATAGGAGCGGAGCCGGATGTGAGAGGTTAATAGGATGCAAAAGCAGCGTAGAACCTGTGGGGAGGTGACGGGTTTCGAATTACTTAGATGTTCACCGCAACATCACGAGCGAGGATGATTTGAAGCAGGCGGCGACGCGCTTAGAAAACTACTTGTGGCAGTTACATTTTCGGTTACACCGGATAGTGTCAACGAGGCAGAGGCTGCGCCCATCGCCCGCAACCTATTGAATAATGGCGGAGGGGGTGGGATTTGAACCCACGGTCCAGTTGCCGGACTCCGGTTTTCAAGACCGGCACGTTCGGCCACTCCGTCACCCCTCCGTGCTTTTCTTTTCAGGCAGTTACGAGTTTCCGCATTTCCGGCGTAGTGAATCCCGTAGGGGAATTCCTCACGAGTCGTTCTACGGCTTCCGCCTTCCGCGATGGCGTGACGTGGCCGTAGCGTTTCTTTGAGACCGGGCCTTCTCGCACGCCGCACGAAATCCTCGGACCGCATGATACGGGGTTCCGTTGGGCTTGGCAAACACCCACTCGCTTTTCTTCGGGAGTCGGGTGAGGGCGGCGATGACGAGGGAGTTCATCGGGATCACTCGGCTGGCGCCGGTCTTCGCATAGCTGGCTTGCACGGTCAATGTCTTGAGGCGAAAATCGATGTCATCCCACCGGAGGGTCAGTGCCTCACTCTTCAGTCGCACCCCGCAATGGATGCCCACGAGGACCATCGTCCGCACCGCATCCTTGCACTTCGCCAGCAAGCGGGCCTCCTCATCATGTTCCAGAAACCGGAGACGCTGCCGGGGTTCCTTCGTCAGCTTCACGCACTCTACCGGATTTTCTCCTTCGAACAACGGGTTTTGCCACGCTTTTACGGACACCTGACTGAAGGTCCATAATGAACCAGGAGGGGTGTCATGGGAGCACGACGGAAGTTCACAGCGGAGTACAAGCGTGATGCGGTGGCGATGCTCGACGCACCGGGGGTGACGGTGAGTCAAATCGCGGCCGCACTCGGGATTGGGGCCAAACCGCTGTTCCCCACTCGGCAACCACTTGGCGTAGTGATCGAGCGTCGTGGTCGGTTTGGCATGGCTAAGCTGTTTGGAGACATAGAGCAGGGGTACGTTGTTGGAGAGGAGGAACTCGCGAACGTATGCCGCAAGTCATCAGGGACAAAGTTCCTGACCAAGCGATGACCCGTTGCGCACGAGCACGATCTTGCCTGTCACGCCTCCCTTCCCGAGCAACTCGTGCGCGTGTCTGGCCTCGGCAAGAGGAAATCGCCGCGCGATGAGCGGCTTGATCTTTTGCTGTTGAAGGAGGTCAAACAGGGCGATCAAATCCTGTCGAAACGATGCCGGTCTCAGCCGTTTGAGCCACTGAATGCTGTAGGGGACCACCCGTTTCCGGCCCGGGAGAAGCCAGCCGCCAGCAATGTACAACCCGAAGATGGGGATTCCATGAAAGCGATGACGACGACCTGAAGCCAATCGTCCCCCACGTAGCGAGGAAGTAAGGCCATAGGCCACGACCGTCCCGCCAGGACGGAGAGCCTTGCGGGAACGCCAGATATGCGTGCCACCGATGCCGTCAAAGACAACGTCTACACCCTCGCTCGTGAGGCGGCGAATTTCTTTCACGAAGTCCTGATGCTGGTAATCAATTGGGATAGCGCCCAGGTCGGAAACGGCCGACGCCCCTCGCGACGAACAAGTACCGTACATCTCCAGCCCGGCGAGGCCCCCAAGCTGCAATAGCGCCGTGCCGACCCCGCCTGCCGCGCCGTGAATCAACGCGCGCTGGCCCGGTCTGACCTTAGCGGAGCGATGCAGCATCTGGTACGCCGTGACGTAGTTCAGCACGAGGCTGACAGCCTCGGCGACGTCCAACCCAGATGGCACCGGAACCAGTTCACGTTGCGGCAGGCAGACGAACTCCGCGTACGCACCACTGATCGGCAGCGCGGCAACTATCTGGCCTGGTTCGATTCCAGAGGTACCGGCGCCGAGCCGATCCACCACGCCAATCAGATCCCACCCCGGCGTGAACGGCACCGGGCGCGTTTCGGGATGAACGCCCTCGCGCATCAGTAGGTCGGGGAGGGAGACGCCTGCGGCCAGCACTCGCACCCGCACTTCACTATTCTTCGGCTCGGGGCACTCTTCTTCAACCACCCGAAGTGCGTCGGGCCCGCCGTAGTGAGTAACGATAATGCGCGTGTGTCTCATGGACCTGTTCCTCCCTTGGTGGGCGCTCGAGCTTGTGCGGCGTAACTTTGAATTAGCCGACACGAGTGTCGGTTCAATTGCCCAACGTCGGTCTAAGTACGGCGAATGTCCATTAATCTATCGTCAATGTCGGTTCAATTTTTCTCTGACAACGCTTGACGGCGTTGGGCCGGATGACATGTCCTGGGTCGGCTCGGGTACGGTCGACCGAACTCTTGATCAGCGGGCCACTTTCGATTTGGGCAGACTTGTGTGCGTAGTGATATGCGGGATAGTCAGTTCTGGTGATTTTGTTGGGTAGCCTGAGCAGGTTGCTGTCTCGTCAGGAGATTTCGAAGGTTGCTCCCTACTCGCCCGTTTCTTTGCGGTGATGGTGTAGGAAGTGTTCTTCACCGCCGGTGCCGTTCCCTCTGGGATGCGCACCGTGCCTTTATGATAGCCAAAATGATCGCGCCCGCGAGTCGGACTTTGGGTTCACTCACGGGTTGCCCAAAATAGACCGAGAGTCATTAAAGAAGCGCAGTATGGTCATGGAGTAAAGACGTTCTTTGAGATGGTAACGATGTCAGATCGCTGTAGACGCTCAATCTTGGGCACAGCTCAACTCTGGTCCCTCCCATAAGACTTGTAGGTCAGAACGAGACCGATCGTGAGCAACGCAACAAGGGAACCATATAGGACGGGAGTGCTCTGGCCAGCCTGTTGAGCTGACACTGGCGCAGCCATTCGGCCCAGGCCAGCAACAATCGCAAACCAGCCAACGAGCGTTATCAAGACCGGCCAGCGGCGCGACCATACATTGTGAGCTCGGACGATTGCGAGGCCAGCAATGAATAGCAGTGTGCCGTTTAGGTACACGTGGGGTGCAAATGAGGGACCAATTGCCGCGGCGAAGATGTCCAGATTCATCCACTCGGTAACGGTGATTCCGATGAGTGCAGGACCGACCAACCTTGCGGTGTACGCAGCGTTCGGCATCGCAATCTCCGAGGTAAGCGTCTAACCATTGAGTATCAGATCGGCATAGTCCGCGCAGATGGCCCGAAAAGTGGCACGTGATTCTTGCGCGTGTTCGATCACTTGTCAACGTTCTCCATGGCGCCGCCTCGGCGTGCTATACAGACCCGCATAGTTCCGTTATGAGCTATGAAGGGCTTAACCCTTGGACCGCGAACCTGAACCTCCCCTGATTTTGTGGACACCTCTTAGGCATAATGCCAAGAAGGAGGTGTATCCGATGAAGAGAGACCGAGGAATATTTAGTTCGGAGTTCAAGCAGGAGGCCATCGCGCTGGTGCGCCGCAGTGGCCAGAGTGCCAATCAGGTGGCCAAGGAACTGGGGATCAATCAAACCACGTTGAGCCGATGGCAGCGTGAGGCCAATACCACGCTGCCGGGGACGAATGGATTTCAGGCGGCGGAGGAACTCAAACAGTTACGCCGTGAAGTTGAACGGCTTCGCATGGAGCGGGACATCCTAAAAAAGGCGGCAGCCTTCTTCGCCAAGGAGTCGGCATGAGGTATGGCTTCATTCAGGCGGAGAAGGCGCAGTATCCCGTCGAGATGTTGTGTCGGGTCATGGCCGTCGCTCGTAGTGGGTTCTATGCTTGGCGTCGGCACCCCGAGAGTGCTCGCGATCGAGCGAATCACTGGCTGGGGGCACACCTGCGGGCATGTTATCAGGAATTTCGAGGACGGTATGGGAGTCCGCGTCTGCATCGGGAACTCCAGGCCCGAGGGATTCGCGTCGGCCGTCATCGCGTGGCCCGGCTGATGCGGCTGCACGGTCTGCGGAGTATCTGCCGTCGCCACTATCGGCGGCCACGGCCGTGTCCTCCAGAGATGATGGCCGCCAACGACTTGCAGCGGAACTTCACGGCCACCCGCCCGAATCACAAATGGGTGGGCGACATCACGTACATTGCGACCCGCGAGGGCTGGCTGTATCTCGCCGTGTTGTTGGATCTTTATTCTCGGCGCATTGTGGGATGGGCCATGGGGACGCAGATGACCACGGCCCTGACCATGCAGGCATTGGAGATGGCCCTGCACCAGCGTCCGGCCGTGTCAGGGTTGCTCCATCATTCGGACCGAGGCTGTCAGTATGCCGCCGTCACCTACCAGCAACGGCTGACTGCCCTGGGGATTCACGGCTCGATGAGTCGCCCCGGCAATTGTTGGGACAATGCGGTGGTGGAAAGCTTCTTTGCCACGCTGAAGACCGAACTGGTCCATCACCGACGGTTTCAGACACGGCAGGAGGCCAAGACCGAGATTTTCGAGTATCTGGAAGGGTTCTATAATCGGCGGCGGCGGCATTCCACCTTGGGCTATCTCAGCCCGGCGGAGTTTGAACGGCAGGCAGGGCAAGTCATACGGGCTGTCCACTAAATCGGGGAAAGATCAACCCCTCCTGTGAGGAGATAAAGGTTACTACATTCTAGCTTGGCCAGAATCCGGTTTGGTGCCAACCTAGTGCCAAAACACCATGACACACCATGATTCATGATGAGGTGTGGGATCACGAATCCTCCTCTTTTGCTGACGTTTCGTTCTGTTGAGTGTTCTGAGGTAGGTCTTCGGTGGGACTCTTAATCAGCGGAACACCAACTCTGGCAAACCTCTTTTGCAACGCTGTTGACAAGATCCGCATCGCGGCCTATTGGCTGATGCCAAATCACTTGCATCTATTATTCTGGCCCCGACACGATGATTCTGCTACTATCGCGCCCCACAATACCTCTATGCGATGGAAACTACCCCTGTGCTGGTTCTTCTTGATGGCGTCGGTTCCCGCCTGTGCGTCACCGAAGATCGGCTACGACTATGATCACAGCGCAAGTTTCAGCGCCTATCATACGTATGAGTGGATGGCAAGCAAACAGGAATCGACTGGCGACAAACGCCTTGACAATTCACTAGTCGATGCCCGCATTCGAACGGCCATAGGAGCGCACCTGCGTTCAAAAGGCTATACTGCACCCATAGGTGGGAGTCCAGATTTCTACGTCGCCTACCATGTCGGAGTGACGGATATGATAAAGGAGTCTTCTACGCAACGTTACATCGGCGATCGGGCGCACGGCACATACACCACGATCAGGGACGTTGATTCGTACAAGGAAGGCACCCTCCTCATCGACATTGTCGATGCCGCATCCAAACAACTGGTCTGGCAAGCCTCCGCATTGGCGGAAGTTGATCCGGGCATGACGCCCGAAGAGCGAGACGAACGCATCGGCGGTATCGTCCGCGCCATGCTCTCTCACTTCCCACCGAAGTAAGTCGCCTCGGGAGGTGATCACGATGACATGGAAGCAACCCGTATGTGCGTTCCTGGTGATGGCGTCCGCCGCCTGTGCGTCACCGAAGATCGGCTACGACTATGATCACAGCGCAAATTTCAGCGCCTATCATACGTATGAGTGGATGCCGGGTGACCAGCCGCGGACCGGTGACTGGCGCGTGGACAGCTCGGTGGTCGATATGCGCCTTCGAATCGCCATTGGGACGCAGCTACGTTTAAAAGGCTACACGACATCTGGCAACCGGAAGCCGGACTTCTATGTGGCCTACCATATCGCTGTTAAAGATATGGCCCCCCATGTCTCCAGCCAGTATTACTCCGACGGGATGGCAGGACACGCCTTCACCCAATCCGCAGATACTCGATCGGCAAGTAGCACGCATACAACAGCCATCGAGGCCCAAACCTATATGGCCGGCACACTCTTGATCGATATCATCGACACCACCTCGAACAAACTGGTCTGGCGCGGAACTGCCGCCGGTCAGGTTGACCCTGGACTTACATCCCAAGAACGAGACGAGCGTATCAGAAACATCGTTCGCGAAATGTTGTCCCATTTCCCGCCCAAGTAACTAGCTAGCGATCCAGGCTGAATCGACATTACTTTGAATGACCAACCTGTTCGGCGACCCGCTGCAAACTCCTTCATCTATCATCGACCTCCCGCGGAATATTCTTATGAATGGTAGTCACAAAACTCTTTGTATCTGATTTGATGTACCTCAGTATCCGTTTGGATACCGTTAAAGCGATAACCTCGTCCGTAAATTCCACCTCTTTGACCTAACCCCGATGATTAACGCGCAATGTCGCCGTACTGGCGTATGGCATTCGGATGTCCCGCTCCGTTTTGGTGCATACGGTGAAGATGGTCTCACAACACACTGCTAGATGGCGATCTTGCCCAACTAACCCCTTCTTATCGTAGCGCCCGCTGGGTAGGTCGATCGACATCTCATGCCGATAGGGAATCGGCAAGCGCGCGCAGCAGTATTGCCCCATCACCATGCCATGCGCTGCCGTGCATGCATGCGAGTGTTGCAGGGTTTGCCGAGGCTAGCCGCTCCAGCATCACACGTGCATTCTTCGTGTGTGAAAAGTAATCCATCCCGTGGCGGAAAGCCTCACTCGGCTCAAGAATATCCGACTCCGTGATGGGCGGAAGATCAGCGCCTCCCTGCGTGAACAGGTCGCCACATAGCAACGTCGATGTTCGTTCTTCCATCAGAAACCCACATTCCCAGGCGTGCGGCAGATGCGGCGTGTCGAACCAACGCACGGCGTGCTTGCCCAGTGACAAGAGTTCCGCATCGGCAAGCGCGCGGGGCACCCGATCAGCAAGGTCACCTATCGATACCGTGGCAGCGACAGTGCCGCACAGTGGTACAGACTGTGGGGCGGCACTAAGCCATTCGTTGAGCGAACCGCACTCGTCGGCTTCCACATGGGATAAGCCAATGTAGCGAAGCCTCTCGACTGGCAAAACGCTCGCCACTGCTTCTCGCACGAGTGGAAACATCTTTCGCGGGCCAGTGTGGAACAGCAATGGTTCATCATCGACGATGAGGTATTGGTTGAATGAGAACCCGCCTGCACCTTCGATCACAACCGGCGTGCTAATGCGATAGATGTCCTCAGCAACCTCATGCACATTTGTCCCGGACTGCCTGTTCGTAACTGTCATCAGAATCTCCTTGCCATGTATTGAGTGCTAGTGGTGCTCTGGTATCCATCCTGCTCCCACGTAGCTACCTGGACAGGACTAATCACCCCCATCTGTTCCCTGGTTCGGCGCGGTGGCGGTAAAGGCGCGCTGCAGCTCGGTGGCCATGAACCCGTTCGAGCCCAGGGGCTTCTTCGCCGCTTGCAGGTTCCACCGGCTCAGGGTCGTCTGGCCGATGCTGAGCTCCCGCGCCACCGCGTGGCCGTCTTTTCACTCCGTCGCAGCAGATCCACCGCCTCCTGCTTAAACTCGGACGTGAACTTCCGTCGTGGTTTGCCCATGAGACACCTCCGCTTGGCTATTATGCCTGGAAGGTGTCCACAAAATCAGGGCAAGATCACCTTGGCTGGAGTGGGCCGAGTGAGTCTGAGTAGGCTGGAGTAGGGTCGTGGGAACGGTTTCCTAAGCCGCTGGTCGAAGGCCTTTTCACTTACTACTTTTGCCTTGACCTTGTGATCCGATCGATTCCGCCCATGTAGGGCCGCAGTTTCTCCGGGATCATCACTGATCCGTCGTCCTGCTGATAATTTTCCAAGATCGCGACCAATGTTCGGCCGACCGCTAACCCCGACCCGTTCACCGTATGAACGAAGTCGGTCTTGCTATCGCCCTTGCTAGACTGGCGACGAAAACGAATGTTCGCCCGTCGGGCCTGGAAGCTTTCGAAATTGCTGCAGGAAGAGATCTCCCGAAACTGATGTTGAGAAGGCAACCAGACTTCGAGATCATAAGTCTTGGCCGCCGAAAATCCTAAATCCCCCGCGCAGAGCGCGACCACGCGATAAGGGAGCTCCAGTCCTTGCAGCACGGCCTCGGCTGCGCCCGTCAATTGTTCCAGCTCGTCGTAGGACTGCTCTGGACGGGCGAAGGCGACCAGCTCCACCTTGTTGAACTGATGGAGCCTGATGAGGCCGCGCGTATCTTTTCCGTACGACCCGGCTTCACGGCGAAAGCATGGCGTGTAGGCGGTGTACCGAATCGGGAGCTGTTCGTCCAGGATGGTCTCATCACGGTGCAGATTCGTCACCGGAACTTCGGCTGTCGGAATCAAAAAGTAATCGTCGTCCCGCAGTGCGAACAGATCTTCCTCAAATTTGGGGAGCTGACCGGTTCCGATCATCGCCGCGCGGTTGACCAAGAATGGAGGTAAGACTTCCTGATAGCCGTGTTGTGTTGTATGCAGGTCGAGCATGTAGTTGATCAAGGCCCGTTCGAGGCGCGCGCCGAGGCCGGTCAGGACAGCAAATCGAGCGCCCGCAATTCTGGCCGCACGGTCGAAATCCAGAATGCCCAATGCCTCGCCGATGTCCCAGTGAGGCTTGGGCGTAAAGGGAAATGCCGCCGCCGATCCCCAACGTCTGACTTCGACGTTCGCCGCCGGGTCCTTACCGATCGGAACCGACACGTGGGGGAGGTTTGGAATCCGAAGTGACAAATCCGAGACCCGATCCTCGACCGAACGGGCATGTTCTTCGAGTTCCTTAATGCGGTCGCCCAAGGCTTTCATGGCGGCCGTGGCTTCATCGGCCGGTAACTTCTCCCGCTTAAGCCGCGCCACTTCGTTGGAGCCGGTTTTCAGCTGATGGCGGAGTTCTTCGACCTTGGTGGTCAAGCTCCTCCGCTCCTGCAGCAGCTTGCCTAGCTCTTCCCAGGCGACATCAGCTCCGCGTGGGCCGAGCTGTGCTTGAACGGTGTCGAGGTTGTCTCTCAGGAATCTGGAATCATGCATGGAAGTTCGCCACGGTCTCGGATAATCGACGCAATCTAGCACCCACATGGGGGTTAGTCAATTCGGACAAGGATAGCCATCAGCCGTCAGCTTCGAAAAATCCATGAGACCACACCAACTACCATTCTCATTTCTCAAGCTGAAGGCCAAATGGCTACGGTACCCCTTGACAACGGTGTGAGCGAATGCAGACCATACACCATGCGACCCGTCGCGAACCCGCAGAACCCGTTCGAGTCCCAGTACCGTGAACTGCTCGAGCCCCCGAGCCAGGTTCGGCTGCAAGTCTTTGAGGATGCCACGCGAGACATTCTCAGCCGGAATGAGAGCCCTGATCTTCCGTTTCGCTGGAGTCTGAATCCGTACCGCGGCTGCTTTCACGCCTGCGCCTATTGTTACGCGCGCCCGTCCCATGAGTATTGGGGGTTCGGTGCCGGGACTGACTTTGAATCAAAGATCGTGGTTAAGCATGAGGCTCCGCGCCTCCTGCGAGAGCGACTGTCCAAACCGTCGTGGAAGGGGGAGTTGATCGTCTTTTCCGGCAACACCGATTGTTATCAACCGTTGGAAGCGACCTACGGCCTGACGCGCGCGTGTCTGGAGGTCTGCGCCGACTTTCGCAACCCGGTTGGCATCATCACCAAAGCGGCACTGGTCGTGCGCGATATTGATGTGTTGAAGCGTCTACACGATACGGCATCGATTCGAGTGTATTTCAGCATTCCATTCTCAGACGATGAGACGGCTCGAAAGGTGGAACCGCAAGCTCCGTCCATTACCAAACGGTTTGCCGCGATGCGAGCGGTCTCTGAGGCCGGTCTCCCGACGGGGATCTCGATCGCGCCCGTGATCCCCGGTCTCAATGAAGACGACATCCCTGATTTGCTTCGGCGCGCGCGTCAAGCCGGCGCGCGCGACGCGACGTTCGTGCTGTTGCGCCTATCCGGCAATGTCGAACCCGTGTTTCTGGAACGCATGGCTGACGCGTTTCCAGATCGCATCACCAAGATCACGCATCGCCTCCGAGAAGTCCGCGGTGGGAAATTGTCGGAGGGCGCCTTTTTCGTACGCTACGAGGGTAAGGGTCCTCATTGGCAACTCATTGCGCAATTGTTCGAGGTGAGCCGCCGAAGGGCTGGGTTCCCTGAGCGTGACGACGCCCCCCTACCGAATACGTTTCGGCGGCCGGGGCCGGAGCAAACGACGCTCTTTTAGCATCCACTCCCGTGCCCTCCATCTCTAGAGTTGGGGAGGGAAGGATCGGGGGAAGGTTGGGTAGATGGAGCGATGAAACACAACCCCGGATTTCTACAACTCGTCGAAGATGCGCGGAAACGCATTGCGGAATGCACCGTGGCGGAGGTCAAAGCCAGATTGGATCGCGGCGAACGAGTGCATTTCGTCGACGTGCGGGAGGACAACGAATTTGCGAAGGATCATGCGAAAGGCGCCACACATCTGGGAAGGGGAATTTTGGAGCGAGACATCGAGACGTTGATTCCAGACAAACACGCTCCGATCATCCTGTATTGCGGCGGAGGCTTTCGGTCCGCCCTGTCCGCCGATAGCTTGAGACAGATGGGTTACACCGACGTCCAGTCCATGATCGGCGGAATTAAGGCGTGGCGGGAGGCCGGCTATCCGCTGGAGCCCGAGCAGACATCGTAGCAGGCCGTGACCACCGGCGGTATCATCGCCTGAATCGTGACTTGCGTCAAGGCTACGGAGATCCAGCGGCCTTGAAGGCATGCAGAGGAGAGAAGAGGCGTCGCGTCCTCCCGCGACATGAAGTCATTTCTTACTGGGTAGTCAAAGGTCGCTGCGTGCGCTGCGGAACCCCCGAAGGCTTTGCGCCTTCTTGCTACTTGTTCTGCCGGTCGAATTCTTTGATGACTTGGTCGGTGAGATCGAGGGCGTCGCGGTGGTAAATGACGATTTTAATAGTGCTCTCGCTCCCCTTGTCGACGACGAGCGTGAACCCGCCCTTTTCGGCCACCGTCCGGGTCGCGGCTCCGATTTTTTTCATGTATTCATCGACGAGTTCTTTCTGCTTGCCGGCTAACTCCTGATTAAACTCCTGCGCGCGCCGTTGGTAGTCTTGAAGCTTGGTTCGGAATTGGCCTTGCTTTTCACGTTTTTGCGACTCACTCAGGGAGCTTTCCTGTTCTTTGAGTTGTTTTTCTAAAGTCTTGAGGTCTTCTTCGTCGCTGCCCAGAAGTTTTTGCCTCGTTCCAGCATATTCTTTCAGCGTGTCAAGCGCCCGCTTGCCGGCTTTCGACTTTTCGAGAACAGCCTGTGGATCCACCACCCCCATCTTGAAGGACTCCGCTGCCTGAGGCGTCCCTAAAAGTCCAGTCTGGAGGAGGGTCGCAATCATTGCGGCGGTAGCCAGAATCATGACCGGGCGTTGTCTTCGTCCCATCGATCTTCTCCTTCCCGATTCCTTGTGAGCCGGTTGTTCCATTGTCGAGTGGTTCAAAGTCTGCGGAGAATAGCCTTCTAGGGATAGCGTGTCAAGCAAGACAATGTCCGACTCTTGCGGGTGGGATTTGATTCCGCCTTGACAAGACGCGAGAGAATTTTGACAGGATTTTTATGTTCTGATTGATAGACTGAGCGCGGGATTTGGCCTGAAGCCTTCTCCCTCGCAGGACTCGTTGAATCCTGCTCTAGCGGGGGTAGATAAGCATGCCAGAATTTGTGATGGATCTCGTGTGTATCGGCCTCGTGGTCGTCTTCTTCCTGGCTTCGGGTTGGCTTGTGAACGTCCCTCTCCAACCGATTTTGACACAATCTTGACGCTCCCCAATCAGATTTTGACCCCGTTTTGACGCAGTCCCGTGTAAGGTATGGGTATGCTTTGCACAAGCTCCGGAACCAGAGGACTTGGTGCGAGCGAAGCATCCGCTGTTGTGAACTCGGGGATGATGTACTCAGCATCATTTGTCAGTTCGATGGTCTCAACTATCCGGCATCATCGCATGGGCTACTGGAACAAGACCGTACCAGGACACCCATATAGAATATATCGGTTCACATGAAGCCTGTGACGATGCAATGAGGTAAACGAGTCCGGGCGTAACAGCAGGTGCCCATAGCTGAATCGCACCGTTGGAGGTCAACATGGACTTGGCTTTGGTCTTAATTGTTCTGCTGGTGTTGATGATCGTCTTCCCATTCCTGATCGCGTGGCTGGTCAAGACGGTCGACGCATAGGCGGAAGGCGCTGAGAAACGGACCGTTCATCCCGCGCTTCCATCGCACGAGAGCATCAGTGGAGCCACCCGGCGCGCGCCAAAGCCATAGTGGCATCCTCCGTCGCCTCCTTACCATACTGACACGGAGATCAGGTTCAGACTCTCTCACTGCCGTTTTTACACTTTTTTGACACAAGACTCTTCGGTTTTTACCCCCTTTTGACCAGGTCTGGACGTAAGTTGAATCGGATAGAGGTCATGAGCACACTGAGCACTGTATGGATTATCAATTAGCCTTATTGCTGGCCATCCTCGCATCGCTGTGGGGCATCGCCTTCATCATATTGACGATTCGGCAGTGGACCGAGAGGCAGGACGCAGGGCGTCGGAATCCTCTGCACGGGAATGACGGCCAGTGAAGGACATGTCACGGATACGGTTCTTAGTCCTCCATCTCTTGACCCTAGGTCACAATCTGAGACTCACCCGAAGAGCTGTCTCACTCGATAAGGTGCTGCTGGCAAATGTCTTGATCGTGATCAAGCCATAGAACCAACCGCTCTCTAAGGACCCTAGTCATGGTCGGATTGTTTCGGGGGATGATAGGAATGATCTGAAGACCATGTCCGTGGCTTGAATGCTCCTTTATCAGATTGGAAAGAGCCCTGAGAAGATACTGGCCCGAGCCGCGGTGAGAAGCGCACCAATCATCGAGAATGGCCACGGCCTGCCTCCTATTTGTGTGGCAGCAGCACTGCTTGCTTCATCAACCGACTCCGCTCCTCCTAGATTACGAATCACTGCGTTGGCGCCGACACCTCTACATGGTTTCCTCCAAGACCAGCCGCCTCAAGGTCGCACATGACCACGGCGCTTTGCATTTTCAGTCTTACCTATCTCGCCATTGCGACACAGCGGATTCACAAGACCATCATCGCCTTGTTCGGCGCGGTGCTGATGATTGCTTTCGATGTGCTGAGTCAGGAGGAGGCCTTCTACTCACGTGACTACGGGGTGGACTACAATGTGATTTTTCTGCTCGTCGGCATGATGGTCATTATCAACATCACGCGCACCAGCGGGCTGTTCGAGTGGCTGGCGGTGTGGATCGCTCAAGCGGCGGATGCCCGACCATTCCCGATGCTGGCACTGCTCACGATCGCCACAGCCGTGATTTCCGCGTTCCTCAACAATGTCACGACCGTGCTGCTCATCGCGCCCGTGACGATAGACATCGCGCGTCGTCTTGAGCTGAATCCAATCCCCTATCTGGTTGCAGAAGCAATGGCATCGAATATCGGCGGAGCCGCGACGTTGATCGGCGATCCGACCACATTGATGATCGGTAGCAAGGGGTCCTTCACCTTCGTGAGCTTCCTCGTGAACATGGCCCCACTCGTGATCCTCGTCCTGGCGGGCCTCGTGGGAGGGCTCTGGCTCACCATTGGTCGCCATCTGACCGTGAACCAGGATCTGCGCGCATCGGTCCTCCAACTTGACGCGTGGCGGTCGGTCCGGGACCCCCGACTTCTCAAGCAGAGCTGTTGGCTCCTAACCCTGGTCGTTCTGGGATTCGCGTTCACCGGACCGCTCAAGATGGAGCCGGCTACCATTGCGCTGCTCGGCGCAAGTCTGTTCATGCTGGTCGGATACCGACAGAATCAGATTGCCGGTGACACCAGCATCGATTCGTTGACCCAGGTAGAGTGGAGCACGATTTTTTTCTTTATCGGTCTCTTCATTCTGGTGGGCGGAGTCGTCAAGGTCGGTGCCGTTCGCTGGATCGCTGACCACTTGGTCACGGTCAGCGGGGGGAATCTTCCGCTGATGACCTTGACCCTCCTCTGGGGCTCAGGATTCGTGTCATCCGTCGTGGACAATATTCCGTATGTCGCGACGATGATTCCTCTGATCGTCCATGTGGCACGCGCCGCGCATCCGGACGTGACCGACTATGCCGCGCTGGTGCAGCATGCTGATGTCCTGCCACTATGGTGGGCACTGGCAGCCGGTGGGTGCTTCGGCGGAAACGGCACGCTCGTCGGAGCATCGGCAAACGTCTTAGTTGTAGACATTGCACGGCGGGCCGGGATCACGATTTCGTTCAGACAATTTCTTGCTTACGGCCTGCCGGTGATGGTGGGGTCACTGTCAATCAGCACCCTCTATTTATGGTTGCGGTTCTTTGCCTTTCGCTAAAAGCCACTGTCACCGAGCTTCTCCCTTCTCTCACTTCTCTTTTCCCGAAACTCCGCCCGTTTCGCCTTCTTTTGTTTGTTGATGACATTTTGATGCTCTGCCTCTTCAACCGCTAAGCGAGCGGAGTGTCCGTGCCAGAAGCGGCTCAGATCGGCGACATTTTCGCGGAACCCCAATCCGCGTCGGATCACGGGCTCTCGTAGTCGAAGAAGCATGCCTGCACGGCTATGCCCTTGCCGGACCATTGGCGAAGACTTGGTTTACTAACCGCTGCAAAAGCCATCTCTGTGCCGGCGAGGAGAGCGTTGAAAAGCAAACATACGAGAATCACTCCTGTCTCTAACATAGTCTGACCCTTTCCCGTCTCGGAAATCTCTGCTTGCCAGAATGGCTCGTCAGTGGAGAATAGATGCTGTGCGCACAAAATTATCTCATGCCGTTCGATGCATGGACCGAGATCTGGCTACATAAGTCGTCACTGTGGTACATGCCCACAAGGCACTTCCTCGCACAATCCCTGGACTACCTTGGCCAATACATGATGACACCGACGCCTAGAAGGCATATGAGGCCTCCCAGGACGTCATATCGATCTGGACTGATGTGGTCAATGGCCCATCCCCACAGGATTGAGAGCACGACAAACACCCCGCCATAAGCGGCATACACACGGCCAAAGTGCGTGGGCTGATACGTCGGCACGATTCCGTACAAGAATAAAATCATGGCTCCCATCGCGCCTAGCAGCCACGGAGCCCCATTTCGCCACCACTGCCAGACCAGATATCCTCCTCCTATCTCGCACATTCCGGCCAAGGCGAACAGCGCAAGCGATTGTCCAACTAGCAACATTACCGTCGCTCCTTTCATGCTTAGCTCCGCTCGATTGAGCGGGCTGTGGGCGCTGCAGAGGTTGACATTTTTGACGCTTCCTTCACTTTTGTCGAGTCTATTTTGACGGCTTTTTGACATGAGGATGGGTATTATGCGAATCGATGGCACATGCCCGCGAGTTTACAAGTTGAAAGCTGAAGGCGAAGGCGAGTTTCACGACATGGTGAACGTCAAGACGATGACTCAAATGCTGGCTTCGATGGGGAGCATGTGCAAGCGAACTATTTCTCTGCGAACGGCCGCGCTGGGGCCGCAAGATCAGACAGAGCCGTGTCCGCGCTCTGCACGACGGCATAGCCAACGGACCAAGGACGATCTTCGACACGCCCTCCAGCAACTCAAGGCCATGCAGGAGCTCCGCACCGGCAGGTCCAGGAACCCGCGCCAGGCGGCGTGAAACCACCTGGGTCCTAACGATTTTGACACCTTTTTTACGCACCATTTGATAGGCTCTCACCGCGATGGTGGACACAAGCATGGACATTATTTTCATAGGTTTAGGAATCGGGTTCTTCGTCGTGTCCGGTTGGCTCATCTCCGCGCTAAACCGGCTGTAGGGAGAGTTGCGCAGCTTATGTATGTTCTAGGCGCCCTGCTGTCATTTGGTCTACTCGTGTATCTCATGATCGCCCTTCTGAAACCGGAATGGTTCTGATGACGACCAACGGGCTGATGCAAATCGCGCTCTTCTTTGCGATGCTCCTGATACTCGTCAAGCCGCTCGGCTGGTACATGGCACGCGTGTATGAGGGTAACCCATGCGGCCTTGATCGCGTGCTGGGTCCGGTTGAGCGCTTGATCTATCGCCTGAGCGGCATACGCCCTCATGAGGAGATGGATTGGAAGACGTACGCCGTCGGGATGCTGCTGTTCAATGCCGCCGGGTTGGTGGCCCTCTATGTCTTGCAACGCGCGCAGGGACTCCTGCCGCTGAATCCACAGACATTCGGCGGCGTCGCCCCCGATCTCGCCTTTAACACGGCGGCCAGTTTTACGACCAATACGAACTGGCAAGCGTATGGCGGCGAATCCACGTTGAGTTATCTGACCCAGATGCTGGGGATGACGGTACAAAACTTCGTATCCGCCGCGACGGGGATGGCCATTCTTGTCGCGTTCATCCGTGGACTTGTCCGCCGCAGCTCTCAAACGATCGGCAACTTCTGGGTTGATTTGGTCCGGAGCACCCTCTATATCCTGCTGCCTCTGGCGCTCATGCTGGCGATCCTTCTCGTGTCCCAAGGTGTCGTGCAGACCCCTGGCTCCTATCAAACCGCCTCGCTGCTGCAGCCCGTAAGCTACGACAAGCCGATGACGGACGCCGGGGGACAGCCGGTCCTCGACCAGACGGACCGGCCGAAAACTGAACAGGCTAAGGTCAGTGAGCAGAGCCTGGCGGTGGGACCTGCTGCGTCCCAGATCGCGATCAAGCAACTGGGAACCAACGGTGGGGGATTCTTCAACGTCAATTCGGCCCATCCATTCGAGAATCCGACTCCCTTGTCGAACTTTCTCGAGGTGCTGGCCATCCTGCTGATCCCGGCAGCGCTCTGTTACACCTTCGGGCACATGGTGGGGGACACGCGCCAGGGGTGGGCCTTTCTCGCCGCGATGACCATCATCCTTGTCGTATTTCTGGGTTTCGGTTACTGGGCCGAGCAGACCGGCAACCCAACCTTCACGAAGCTGGGTGTGCTGCAAGCGAGCGGCGGACAACAGCCGGGCGGCAACATGGAAGGCAAAGAGGCTCGGTTCGGGATCGTCAACTCCACGCTATGGGCCGCCGCGACGACGGCCGCGTCCAACGGCTCGGTCAATTCCATGCACGACTCCTATACGCCGCTTGGCGGACTGGTTCCGCTCTTCTTGATGCAGTTTGGAGAAGTCGTCTTCGGGGGCGTCGGATCAGGTTTGTACGGCATGCTGATTTTCGCCATCATCGCCGTCTTTGTGGCCGGCCTGATGGTGGGACGCACGCCGGAATATCTCGGCAAGAAAATCGAACCATATGAAATGAAAATGGCGTCGCTCCTGATCTTGATCATGCCGATCGTCGTGCTGGTGTGCACCGCGATAGCTGCGGTGACTGATGTCGGCAAAGGTTCAATTCTGAACCCGGGACCCCACGGCTTCAGCGAGATTCTGTACGCGTTTACGTCTCAGGGCAACAACAACGGGAGCGCCTTCGCCGGACTCAACGCCAATACGCCCTTTTACAACACCACCGGTGGCATAGCCATGCTGATCTCTCGATTCTGGTTGGCAGTTCCCACCTTGGCTCTAGCCGGCTCGTTGGCACGCAAAAAGTTGGTGCCATCGGGACCCGGCACATTGCTGACCCATACGCCTCTGTTTGTGGTGTTGCTCATGGGAACAGTGGTACTCGTGGGCGCGCTCACCTTCGTACCGGCGCTCGCGTTGGGGCCGATCGTCGAACATCTGCTGATGTGAGCCTATGACCATATCACGATCATTGAGGACACACCGATGACCTTACAGGGTAAAGCACAATCGTTGTTCCAGCCGTCGATTGTGCGGCAGGCCATTTTGGACTCCTTCCGAAAGCTTGATCCCCGGCATCAGCTCAAGAATCCAGTCATGTTCGTGGTCTGGGTCGGGAGCGTGACGACGACCCTGCTCTTTACGCAGGCGCTTTTTGGGAAAGGCGAAGCGTCGGCAGGGTTCATCTTATCGATCTCGTTGTGGCTGTGGTTTACCGTGCTGTTTGCAAATTTTGCGGAAGCCATGGCGGAGGGGCGTGGCAAGGCGCAGGCCGACTCGCTGCGCAAGGCACGCCGCGATCTGACGGCGAAGAAACTGGGGAGCATCCAGCCCGGCGTGGACTACCGGGTGCCGCCGACGCGAACGTTTCAGAAGGGCGATGTGTTCTCGGTTGTCGAGGCCAGCAGTCTGAAAAAGGGAGACGTCGTGCTGGGGGTAGAAGCCGGCGACTTCATTCCTGTCGATGGTGAGGTGATTGAGGGTGTTGCCTCAGTCGATGAGAGTGCTGTCACCGGCGAGAGCGCACCGGTCATACGTGAATCAGGAGGCGATCGCAGTGCCGTTACAGGTGGGACTCGTGTACTATCAGATTGGCTGGTAGTGCGGATCACGGCAAATCCTGGTGAGGGATTTATTGACCGCATGATTGGTCTGGTGGAGGGAGCAAAGCGCCAGAAGACGCCTAATGAAATAGCCCTGAATATTCTGCTATCGGGATTTACTATTATATTTCTGGTGGCGCGTCACATTGTTGCCGTATTCGTTGTACAGCGTTGATGTAAAGTCGCAGGGACACCAATGACTGTCACTGTACTGGTGGCATTGCTGGTCTGTCTTATTCCAACCACGATTGGCGGACTATTGCCAGCCATTGGAATTGCCGGTATCGACCGCCTGATCCGGCGGAATGTGATTGCATTATCAGGCCGTGCCGTGGAAGCAGCCGGAGATGTGGATGTTCTCCTGCTGGATAAGACGGGTACTATCACTCTGGGCAACCGGCAGGCGGTGCAGTTTATACCGGTTGGCAAGGTGTGTCGGACGAGTTGGCTGAGGCAGCACAGTTGGCTTCATTGGCTGATGAGACACCCGAGGGCCGTAGTATAGTGCTATTGGCCAAGGAAAAATATAGCCTGAGGGGTAACACGGGTGGTGAAAAATTGGGCATGCGCTTTATTCCCTTTTCGGCACAAACACGCATGAGTGGAGTAGATATGGACGGACTGAGTATCCGCAAGGGTGCGTCTGATGCTATTAAAGCTTATATCCAGGCTCGAGGGCAAGTTGTCGGCTGCGGTGCGATAACATGTGGATGACATTCTCGTGCGGGAGGTACACCGCTGGTGGTGGCACGAAATGGTAGCGCTGGGTGTGATCTATCTGAAAGATATTGTCAAAGGCGGAATAAAAGAACGTTTTATAGTTACGCCGAATGGGAATCAAGACAGTTATGATTACGGGCGACAATCCACTCACGGCGACTGCAATTGCCGCTGAAGCGGGAGTGGATGACTTTCTGGCGCAAGCCACACCGGAGGCCAAATTGAAGTTGATACGTGAATATCAGGCCGGTGGACGACTGGTGGCGATGACAGGAGATGGGACCAATGATGCGCCGGCATTGGCGCAAGCAGATGTAGCCGTCGCAATGAATACCGGTACGCAGCCAGCCCGAGAAGCCGGCAATATGATTGATCTTGATAGCAATCCGACAAAACTGATTGACATCGTGGAAATCGGCAAGCAATTATTGATGACGCGGGGAGCATTGACGACATTCAGCATTGCCAATGATGTATCGAAGTATTTTGCTATCATACCTGCTGCATTCGCGACACTTATCCTGTGCTGAACTCATTGAATGTAATGCATCTGGCGACGCCGGAGAGTGCAGTTCTTTCGGCGGTGATATTCAATGCACTGATAATTATCGTACTGATACCGCTGGCTTTGCGTGGTGTTACATTCCGCCCGATCGGCGCCGACGCACTCCTGCGGCGTCATCTGCTGATCTACGGTTTGGGCGGGATTCTCGTGCCCTTTATCGGAATCAAACTCATCGATGTCATTCTCGTCGTCCTTGGATTCACATAGGAGGGGATATGCGAGCTCAGTTAAGGCCTGCGCTCATGGCGCTGCTCACTCTCACGATTCTCACCGGTGTGCTCTATCCATTGGCGGTCACCGGTGTTGCTCAGATCGTCTTTCCGCTCCAGGCCAATGGCAGTCTCATTGTGCGCGATGGGAAGACACTCGGTTCGTCGCTCATCGGTCAACCGTTTGACGCCCCACAGTACTTCTGGAGCCGTCCATCGGCCACCTCTCCTTTTCCCTATAATGCGGCCGCTTCGTCCGGTTCAAATCTTGGCCCTACGAACGAGGCGCTGGTCAAAGCGGTCCAAGCTCGAATTGATGCGCTCAAGACAGTCGATCCGGACAACACCCTGCCCATTCCTGTGGATCTGGTGACGGCTTCGGGCAGCGGGCTCGATCCTCATATCAGTCCCGCCGCTGCGGACTACCAGGTCCGGCGTGTGGCGCGCTCGCGTGGAATCGACGAAGCGATGGTACGCCGTCTCGTTGCGGATCATACCGAACGGCGCCAATGGGGCATCTTAGGAGAGCCGAGAGTCAATGTGTTGCTGCTGAACCTCGCATTGGATGAGCGCAAGTAGTTTCCTGGCCCTCTCCTCGTTCTCGTGACGTTCGCATCACGATGCTCGAAATCCTTGGAAAGACCAACATCGACTTCATGAGCAAACGCAACCTGGCGTTTGTGTGTTCTGCCGCCGCCGCATTGGTGGGGCTCTTCGCCTGCTTTGAGATCGCTCGAGGAGCGGCCAATCTCAGCATCGATTTCTCCGGTGGCGCGGCCGTGCAATTGAGATTTGAAGAGCCCATACGAATCGAAGCGGCACGAGACGCATTAGAGGCTCATGGACTCCCGGGGGCTGACGTCCAGGAATTTGTCGGCGAAAACAAGCTGCTCGTGAGGATAAAAACCGGCAGCACGATCGAAGAACAAGCCGCGAATCGAATCATCGAAGCGTTCAACAAGGAGTTCCCGCAGAACCGCCCCGTCGTGGAGTCTACCAGCGAAATCGGTCCCATCATCGGGCAACAACTGAAGAAGGATGCCCTGATCGCTATCCTGATCTCTTTGATCGGTATCATCCTGTACATCTCTGCGCGGTTTGAATTTCGCTTCGGTCTGGCGGCCGCCCTTGCCATGTTGCATGATGTGCTTGTGGTCCTGGGTTTGTTCTATCTATTCAACAAGGAAATCACCCTTCTCGTCATCACTGCCTTGTTGACGCTGGCTGGATACTCGCTGACCGACAAGGTGGTGGTGTTCGACCGGATTCGAGAAATTCTGCGTCTGCGCCGGCGTGAAAGTCTTTCAACCATCATCAATCAGGGCATCAACCAGGTGTTGAGCCGAACGATCGTGACCAGTCTCACGGTTGTTCTGGTGCTGGTTCCTTTGGCTACCATCGGTGGGGAGGTCTTGCATGATTTCTCCTTGGCGCTCTTGTGGGGAGTCATCATCGGGACCTATTCCTCCGTCTTTGTGGCGAGTCCGCTTCTCCTGGTGTTACCTGTTCGAGGAAGTTTACTGGCGCGCCGCTGAACGTTCCCTATGACCTACAACGGCTCTCTTCAAATCACGCTCTTCTTCCTGGTATTGCTGGCCCTCGTGAAACCGCTTGGCGATTATATGGTGAACGTTTACGAGGGGGCGACGACAGGTTTGGTTGGATTCCTCAGACCGTTAGAACGGCTGATGTACCGTCTGTGTGGCGTGCAGCCGGTCGACGAAATGGATTGGAAGACGTATGGCATGGCGATGCTGATGTTCAGCGCGGCCGGTATGGTGGCTCTGTATGCTTTACAGCGATTCCAAAGTCTGCTGCCCCTCAATCCCCATGGCTTCAACGCTGTAGATCCTGCGCTTGCCTTCAACAACGCAGCGAGTTACGTGACCAATACAAACTGGCAAGCTTATAGCGGCGAGACCACGATGAGTCACCTGACGAATATGTTGGGGATGACCGTCCAAAACTTCGTCTCTGCTGCGACCGGAATGGCCATCCTCATCGCCATGATCCGCGGGTTCGTACGTCGCAACGCGGAGACGATTGGGAACTTTTGGGTCGATCTCATCCGCGGCACGCTGTACATTCTTCTGCCGCTGGCAGTGGTGTCTTCGCTGCTCCTTGTCTCCCAGGGCGCCGTTCAGACGCTCACCGGAGCGGTCCCCGTGCGGCTGCTCCAGCCCATAATCTATGACCGGACCATAACAGGACCCGACGGCCGTCAAGTCTTGGATGAGACGGGCCGAGCTAAGACCGAGACCGTGACGGTCACAGAACAAATCGTGGCGGTCGGCCCGGCCGCCACACAGGTCATCAGCCGAGGTCTCGGTACGTCGGGAGGCGGTTTCTTCAATGCCAACTCCGCGCATCCTTTCGAAAGCTCCACCCCCGCCAGCGATTTTCTGCTGCTCTTGGTGCAAACGATGATCGCAGCCGGCTTGACCTATACCTTCGGGAAGATGGTAGGGGATACGCGTCAAGGCTGGGCCGTCATAGGAGCCATGCTGATCACCCTGCTGCTCTTCATGTTGGTCGCGTATCAGGCAGAGTCGGCCGGCAATCCGCAGATCGCTGCACTTGGGGTAGATGTGACGGGCAGCGATCTGCAGCCGGGCGGTAATATGGAAGGAAAAGAAGTGCGTTTTGGTATTGCACGCACCGCCTTGGTGGCCACCGCTACGACCGGCACGTCAACCGGCGCAGCCAACGGGATGCATGATTCGCTCATGCCGCTGGGCGGCATGGTGACCCTCGTCATGATGCAAGTTGGTGAAGTCATATTAGGAGGCGTGGGCTCTGGGCTCAGCGGCATGTTGGTTTTTGTCATCATTGCGGTCTTCATCGCGGGACTTATGGTTGGTCGCACGCCGGAGTATCTGGGAAAGAAAATTGAGCCGTATGAGATGAAGATGGCTTCCTTAGTGATTCTGGTCATGCCCATCGTCGTAATGGGATTCACTGCAGTCGCGGTTGTCAGTGATGTCGGCACAGCGTCTATCTTCAACCCAGGCCCACATGGTTTCAGTGAGGTGCTTTACGCATACACGTCAATGGCGAACAACAACGGCAGCACCTTCGGAGGCCTCAATGCAAATACACTGTTCTACAACTTCACCGGGGGCCTAGCCATGCTGGTGGGACGGTTCTGGACGGTCATCCCGACTCTGGCGCTCGCAGGATCCCTTGCTCGCAAGAAGACTGTTCATACCGGTGAAGGCGCGCTTCCCACCCACACGCCTCTTTTTGTGCTTTGGCTCGTCGTCATCCTTCTTGGGGTAGGGGCGCTGACCTTCCTCCCAGCGCTGGCTCTCGGCCCCATTGTGGAGCATCTGCTCTTGATGAGCTAGGGCCGCTGACCGTCCCTCTAGCAGAGAGGGACTCTCCTCCATTGACGGTTCCCCCACGTCTTTTCTAGAATGAGGCCCGTGCCGCGACAAGCGTGGCAGCGATCCATTGGAGATCTTATGGATATTGAACGGCCTGATCCGGATGCTCTGCTGAAGCGGGTGCAGCAGGAGGAGTCGCCACAGACGCGTGGAAAACTGAAGATCTTTTTCGGTGCGACGGCCGGGGTGGGGAAGACATATGCCATGCTGGAGGCAGCCCACAGCCGGAAAAAGGAGAGAGTCGATGTGGTCGTCGGGTGGGTGGAGACTCATGGTCGGGTAGAAACCGAGGCACTCCTGAAGGGACTGGAAATTCTTCACCCTCGCGTGACGGAATATCGGGGCGCGACGTTCCGTGAATTTGATCTTGATCTGGCGCTGGCACGGCGTCCGACTCTGATCCTGATGGACGAACTGGCCCATACCAACGCGCAAGGCTCGCGCCACCCCAAACGCTGGCAAGACGTTCTGGAACTGCTCAACGCCGGCATCCACGTTTATACGACAGTGAACGTCCAACATTTGGAAAGCCTGAACGACGTGGTCGCGCAGATTACTGGAATCAGAGTTCGTGAAACGGTGCCCGACTCGGTTCTGGAGCAGGCGGATGAGGTGGAGTTGATTGACTTGCCGCCGGACGACCTGCTTCAACGCCTGAAGGAAGGCAAGGTCTATGTGCCCGAGCAGGTACAGCGGGCGATGCAGAATTTTTTCCGTAAAGGCAATCTGATCGCGCTCCGGGAATTGGCTCTCCGCCGGACGGCCGAACGGGTCGATGAGCAGATGGAGGTCTATCGGCGTGATCATGCGGTCGTTCAAACGTGGCCGGCCGCTGAGACCATCATGGTCTGTGTCAATATGAAGCCCCGCGGCACGCGGCTGATCCGGGCCGCCAAACGTATGGCAGGCGAGCTTCACGCGAAGTGGCTGGCCGTCTATGTGCAGACAGCTAGGCACGTCCAGATGGCCGACATGGAACGCGATCGAGTCGTGCAGACACTCCGCTTCGCTGAACAATTAGGAGCCGAGACGGTCACTTTGAGTGGGGAGCACGTCGTCCAGGAAATTCTGACGTATGCTCGCAGCCGTAATGTGACGAAGATCATCGTGGGGAAGCCGGTCCGATCACGCTGGAACGAATGGGTGTTTGGGTCGGTGGTCTCGGAACTTGTGAGAGATAGCGGCGAGATCGACATTTACGTGATCACAGGCGAAGCGGGAGAAAGCCGGCCGCTGACGAAGCAAGTCTTCCAACGAACCAGTGAATGGCGATCGTACGGATTCGGGATCTTGCCGGTGGCCGTCTGTACCGGAGTGGCCTTGCTGATGTTTCCATATTTCGGTGTGGCGAATCTGGTCATGGTATACCTGATCGGTGTCGTCCTCACGGCGGTCCGTTACGGCCGCGGGCCTTCCATTCTCGCCTCGATTCTCAGCGTCGCCGCGTTCGACTTTTTCTTTGTTCCGCCGTACCTCTCATTCGCCGTCTCGGATGTTCAATACCTCCTGACGTTTGCTGTCATGCTTGTGGTCGCGTTGGTCATCAGCGGGCTCACGGTCCGCCTGCAGCGGCAAGCCGAAGCCTCGCGTCAACGTGAACGACGGACGGCTGTCTTGTATGCGATGAGCCGGGATCTGGCCACTCGCCGAAAGGTCACTGATCTGGCTGCGGTCGCCTCTCAGCACATACGGGACGTCTTTGACAGCCAAGTGGCTATGTTCCTGCCTGATGGGTCCGGCCGGTTGGTCCTCCAGCGCACGGAGGAAATGTTTTTTGAATTCGATCCCAAGGAAGCCGGGGTCGCCGAGTGGGTCTACGAGAACAGCCAACGGGCCGGACTGGGCAGCGATACCTTGCCCGGCGCCGGTGCGCTGTACATGCCGCTCATGGGGTCGCAAGGGTCGGTGGGAGTGTTGGCCATTCGACCTAAACAAACAGGACGTCTTGTGGAGCCGGAGCAGCTTCATCTCCTGGAAACGCTGAGCAACCAGATTGCCCTGGCTATCGAACGGGCTCGACTCGCCAAAGAATCGCAACGAGCCCATGTGGAGGCTGAAACCGAACGGACGCGCAACGCAATTCTCAGCTCCGTTTCGCATGATTTGCGCACGCCGCTGGCAACCATTATCGGCGCCGCAAGCAGTCTGGTGAATGCAGCGGGGACCGATTCGGCGTCTCATCGAGAACTGGCTCGAGCGATTCATGACGAAGCCAATCGCCTGGATCGTCTTGTCAAGAATCTGATGGACATGACGCGACTGGAAGCCGGGGCGTTGCAGCTTCGCAAAGAGTGGCATCCACTTGAAGAGGTGGTCGGGGCAGCCTTGACGCGTCTCGGAGGCCGGCTCCAAGGGCACCACATCAATACTCATTTTCCTGCCGATTTACCCCTTGTTCCGCTCGACGGCGTGCTGATCCAACAAGTTCTGATCAATCTTGTGGAGAACGCGATCAAGTATGCCCCCCCCGGCAGTTCGATTGATCTCTCCGCTCAGGCATCGGAGAAGGAGATTGTCTTCGTGATCGTGGACCACGGGCCGGGGTTGCCTCCAGGTGACGAAGAGCGGGTTTTCGACAAGTTCTATCGCGCTGGGCGGGCGTTGGAAGGAGGAGTAGGTCTAGGGCTGACGATTTGCCGCGGGGTCATTGAGGCGCACGGCGGCCGCATTTGGGCCGAAAACCGACCCGGCGGCGGCGCGGTGTTTCGCTTCACCCTTCCTTTGGAGGGGAGTCAGCCTCATGTCCAGCCGGAGAAGGCCGAGCCTTACTCGGCTGGATGAACGATGGTCAATGCGGGCCCGACAGTCCTCTTAATCGAAGATGAACCGGAGATTCGCCGATTCCTGCGAACCACTCTCCCCGAGCATGGATTTCGATTCTATGAGGCCGGCACCGGCCACGATGGCCTCGCGCAAGCGCAATCCAGGAATCCGGACATCATTCTGCTCGACCTTGGTTTACCAGATCTGGAAGGCGCCGAAGTGATCAGGCGGCTTCGCGAGTGGACGCCGATTCCGATTATTGTCTTATCGGCCCGAGATCAGGAGCAGGTCAAGGTTGCCGCGCTAGACCTCGGCGCCGACGATTATGTGACCAAGCCGTTCGGCGTGCATGAGTTGCTGGCTCGGATGCGTGCCAGTCTCCGCCAGGTGGCCCGCGCATCCGTGGAGCATGGGGACACTATGTTTGCAACGGGCCAGCTTCGAGTCGATCTTGGACGGAGACAGGTCTTCGTTTCCGACAAGGAAATTCATTTGACGCCTATCGAATACAAGTTGCTCACCACGCTGGTACGATACGCCGGGAAGGTTGTGACACACCGTCAGCTATTGAAGGAAGTTTGGGGGCCGCTGCATGTCGAAGAGGGGCACTATCTTCGGGTGTACATGCGACAACTCCGAAACAAGCTGGAAGAGGATCCCGCTCAGCCTCGGTATCTGTTGACCGAGCTTGGAGTCGGCTATAGGCTTCGGACGGAATAGCGCTCCGTGGTGGCGAGGCGGGGCCGTCGCGACTTCACTTTTTGACGCTCATCAAACGGGTCCAACCGATCTGGGCTCGCCGCGACGGCATTCACCATCCAGACTATGACGAATGGAAAAACGCAAACGGCTGTGATGGTTATAATCCATGTCATCCAGATCATCGGTTGTCTCCCCGCTTAATGATGTTGTAACAGACTGGGAGGATAGAGACGTGTCGCCACAATGTTTAGGGCGACGTCCCGCGTGCATGGGACCTCCTGCGGTCACGTGAATTGACTAGGGGGAATCAAATGTCCAGATCGCCGAAAAAATTAGCAACTGCTGCGTCGGCGTCAGGCTATTTTCAGTGCCCTTAAAGAAGCCGCCGCCGGGGCCGGTGGAGTCGTCAATTCGGTATTCGAGACGCAGAATCGTGTTCGTCCACTTGTAGGGAAGCTGATACTCACCGGTGGCCGTGACCGCTTTGATGAATTGCTCGAAGCCGGTCATCAAACCGTTCCGATCCCAATAAAATTCGGGACTCAACGCAACGCTCCACGGTCCCCCGATGTGCCACCGCATAGGCATGGCTGCTCCGGTATAAAATTGGCGAGGGTTGCCTGGGGCCGTCGCATCCTTTTGTGTTCCGATCTGATATTCGAACGCAATAATGACGTCGTCACCCTTCCATTCAATGATGCTGTCCGAGAACAGGCGCCAAAATTCCAGCGACGTATCCGACTGATCCGGTCCATAATAGACCGTCTCTTTGAAGGTCCATCGCGACGTCGCCTTGTACGCAACCTGTGCGCCATAGCTCGGGACGCTGTTCGCCTTTTGAAGGTGGAAGTAATCGTTGATCACAAAGAAGGCGCCGGTCCACTTCTCATTAAACTGATACACGGCGTTCGCCCCGAACATTAGGTACGGCGAATAATCAGCAATCCATGCGCGGGTATAGGTGAAGTTGTCCTTGGCATAGAGGGATTCATACCCAATCAAGCTGTTAAAGAGTCCCGCTTGGAGGACCAAGCCATTGCCGACCGGCGCGAGATACGAAACATTTGCTCGCCCGAAATGACGCAGCGCATCCGCGTCTGGGACCGTGGGGAGACCGACCCCGAACCCGAAGGTCTTGGAATCCTGCCCGGCCTGCACCGATAGTTCCGTACCCCATCGGGATTTTTCGGACACATCCTTCCTCACATAGATACTGGTCATTTCGAGATCGAGCTCATTGACACGTGGCGTGGTGCTCCGATTACGGAAAAGATGGTTTTCCGGAAAATTGAAATCGAGCAAATAGCCGAGGTCCACAAAGCCGCCGTAATGCCACTCCGAACCGGGAGTTTTAGCCTCACCCGCGGGTGGAGAAGCTGCTGGTTCAGGCACTTGAGGACCCTGAGTCGCCGGCGCTCCGGGTTCCTCACCCCGGGCAGGGGTTGCCATTCCCCCAAGCAGAAGAATCACAACGCTCAATCTCATGATTCCGCCGAGCATAGGAACTGCGAGCCTTTCCCTCATCGGTACGTCGTGAACCTTTCATGAGCAAGTGGTCGACGTCAAGCCGCCGGCCGCTGAAGACGGCTATGATCCTTTTCGGTATCCTCTTCGGGAGTTTGATCCAGGGAAGTTGGCCTGTGCTGCATAGAGGTATCAAAAAAGGAGCTGACAAGCACCCATATCAATCCCAGCACCCCCAGAAGAAGCCACACCACGATGAACGTCACGGTTTGCTCCTCTTGTTCCATTCCCAGCTCGAAATCATTGCCACGGGCATTCGTTGGGTCTTACCGAGCTTATTCCTTTGTATGGATCAATCTTACAGAATTTCTTCTCAAGAGAGCGTTAAAACAGATGAGTCGCGCATCAAAACCGTATTAAAATAGTCGATCGCGCTTCCTGTCGAGTGAATTTGTTATTGTTGGAGGTACCTCCATGCAGATCGAGCGGAAGCAGGAACACGAGCTTTTTGTCAAAGCGCTGCAGCATGAGCACATCGCTTGTCTCAGGCAGGGCTGCTCAGGTTCGATTGAGATTACCGATCTGTCACAACTCAATGACCGGACCAAAACCTTTCAGTTGAAATGTGAGCGGTGTGGATGGCAGGAGCGCGTTAGTGGCGTCTATTCGGTCACGCCCCCGTGGGATGAGGCCGCACTGCTGGTCATGGCTGACGAGCATTTGATGCATCAGCAGCCCGTCTGCCCGAATGATGGGACACCGGTCGTGTTCACCTCGCTCCCCAACCCACGACGAAGGGCCCGGTACCGGGTCTCCTGTTTCTATTGCGGCCGAAACGCCGACATGGATTGGCCTCCGCCGGAGGCTAGACGGTGAGGGGTGGCCTAGCGTTGGCAGTGGCTTGTCGAGGGCTGAGCAGGTTGTGGATAGTGGTCGGTGAGATGGGCTTCAGACGAAGTATCGGCTCGTATCGAACCGATATTCCGTGTTGTCGACCAGCCGGACAATAGACCGCAGGTACTGCCCGTCTGAGTTGGTCTCCGTTAGATCGATTTCAGGACCTTCCAGCGGATTGCCGTCCGCATCGCTAATGACTTTGACAAGGGGCCGTTGAACGGCTTGGCCGCCTGAATTGGGTCGCATGACGACCGCCAGTTCATTGGTGTCAAGGAGGACCAAGCTGCCGATCGGAACAAGGCCTACGCAATTGACAAAGAGTTTGAGCAGCACCGGATCAAAGGACAAGCCGCTCTTCGCGAACATGATCTTGAGGACCTTTTCCGGAGACAAGGGTTCACGCCGGTAGACACGCGCGGATGTCATCGCGTCGTAGCAATCGGCGATGCTCAGGATTCGACCTGTGAGCGACTGTGTCCAAGGAACGGCGAGCTTTGGATAGCCCGAGAGATCATAATTCATATGGTGTTCAAAGGCCGCCGCGGCCATCCGTCCCGGAAGGTTCGTAATCCCGCGCAGCCGGGTCATGCTGAGCACGCCCTCGGTGGGATGATTGCGCATAATCTCCCAATCTTCCTCCGTGAATTCCCCGGGTTTGTTGAGCACTTCAAGAGGGATCGACGCCTTTCCCATATCATGAAACAGGGCGGCCAGTCCGAGATCGGCCAAGGACATCTTGGGAAAGCCGGCGCGGTTTGCCAAAGCAATGGAGAGAAGGGACACATTGACGGAATGATTATGGGTGTATTGATCGTGGCACCGGAGCGTGGTGAGGCCCAATAGGATCGATTCGTCGTACATCATGAGATCGACGATGTTCTGAATCGCGCGCTTGGCCTGCTTGAAGGTGGGCGACCGCCCTTCCTTGACGCTTTGGACGAGATCCTGGACGGCGCCGGCGGCTTTCGCATAACTGGTCTTGGCGATGGCCTTGGCTTCCTTGTTGCGATCGGTTCGTTTGACCGAGACCGCCCGCGATTCTTCCAACTCGATCCCCTGAATGCTGCGCTGCTTCATCTCCTGGAGGAGATCGGCCAAGGACGCCGTTCTCGGATCCAGGGTGACGAGCAAGTAGGCGAACTCCCGGAGATCCGTCGATTGCAAGGCCACGTCGAAGACGATGGCGCCGATTCGCCAGGCATTCAAACTATCCATGAATCCACTAAAGATTGCGATCTGCTGGGTGTTCATTTTGAGGTGCATCTCGCCGAGAAACAGAAAGTCGTTTTGGAGGCGAAGCACGACCGGCTTGTCCTGGGCCAGGGTCCTCACAATCGTCAAGATCGCTTCGACGGGCTGATTCAAGGCCGCGTTGGTCCGGTCGTGGATGCGGGCTGTCTTCATCAAAGTGTAGAGGTGGGTCACACACTGAGAGCCCAGCCACAGAATCTGCTGGTCTAAAATATCTCTGGCTTCGGACCCCTGTCCGATTTTTCCGGCTAGGGATTTCTCATGGGTGAGAAGCGGCGCTTCACCCACCTCGGCAGGTTGCTGTGGGGACGCGGCAAGCTTCAGTTCCTTGGTTGGAGGGGTCATGGGTTAGCGACATTCTGCGGTTTTGGGGTTGCCGCGAGCGCCTCTGTGCATGCCTTGCGAATGGCTCGATTGATCCGCTTCGCCCCGGTCTGCAAAGCGATGATGGCCGACGGTGTTGCTAATTTCCCCAGCGCTTCCGCCGCCAATAGCGCCCCTTCTTGCGCTTGTTTGCGATGACTCCAGCACCATTGGGTGACGAGTCGGTGGCAAAACGGAATCATTTCTTCGCCCGATGTGAGACGCATGGCTTGAAAGGCGGCCCGTTTCTCGGATATCGACCGATCCTCGAAAGACTTGGAGGTGACCACGGGAGACCAGAGCTGAAACCCTGCGGAGTATTGCCCGCTGGTGAGAATCTTCAAGGCATAGAGCCGGATTGATTCTTCCTGATCGTTCAGAAAGAGAATGAACTGATCACCCGCCCCGGTCGGAGCGAGAATGCGAAGGGTTCGCAAGACCTCTTTTCGGACTCGAGCATCCTGATGGGTGATGAGCGGCTCAAGATATTTGGCCTGCTGTGGACTATTCAGTTTGCCCATGATGTAGACAAGATTTCTCACGTAGTACCACCGCGAGTCGTTCAACCCCTTCAGCAGCGAAGACGGATTCTGCTTGGCAAGGGTGGTCAGGGCTTCACAGACCATCATCCGATGCGGCTTATGCTTCAGATTGGCCATTAACAGGCACAGGGGTTGGATGGCGGTGGGCTTGAACATGAGAAGCAGGGCGTGAAGATCGTCGAGAGCCGTACTGTCCGGTGATGCGTTCAACGCGTTCTCCATCGCTCGAAGGCGCTCAGGACTTTCAATCCCTTCGAATAGTGTGGAGAGCTTGCGCCTATGCTCTTCGGAGAGATTAGGACAGAGGTCCTGTGATTCGTGAAGGAGGCTGACGATGGTATTCAACAATTTCCAATTGCCTTGCTTCGCTAGGGCGTCCAAGATTTCCGAAAATATATCCAACAATTTCGACAGGATGACGCTGGATCGCTCGCTCGCCAGAACAGCCGTCAACATGTCGAGCACGTAGGTAATGTTGTCTCTCCCCGACTCCACCTCGATCTCCTGAGCGAGCTTGCCTAACTCCTGAGCTGAAATTTCATACCCGGCAACGGCGGATCCGCCTTGACCTCCCGCCCCCGTACCCGTTCCTTCTTCATTGGGCTTGCGCGCTTCTGCCGATTTGACTTGGGGCAAGTTCGAAATGGGGGTATTGAACCTTTGAGAATCTTGCGGCGTCAGCACAGTGACAAAATCCGACGACTTGATAATCTCCTCCGCAGTCATGAACGAGATTGTGGACAGGTTCTTATCCCACAGACGGGTCACGATGTCCTCATCCGAATTTTCTTGATCGGACGTTGCCCAAAGGGCCTCTAAAAAAAATGCGAGGTCACCTTGGCTCAAGCCTTTATTAAAGGATAGTTCGCGAATGCCATCGGCGTGCAGTTTAAAAGCAAGGTTTTCGGTGGGGGAGGGAGCCTGGTAGACAACGTGTCCTTTGTAATAGAGTTCGGACCTCTGAACCAAGAACAGGAGGGTGTTGTGCGCCGTCAGATGGCTGGAGAGGTCATCATAGAATTGCTGGAAGAAACGTTGAGCGACCGGATTATTCGGTCCGTAGGTTCTCGCGGTCTTGAATGTCTTGTCCATCAAGGTCAATAACTGCTTGATTGCAGGCAGTTCCGGCACTTCCTGTTCGGCCGCTTTCAACGAGAGTCGCTGGCGCGCGGCTTCAGACCGGACTGTCTCGCACGTTGGATTTTCGACGTCCGAATCAAGCATCTTTTTCGTGCTCTGATGGGGCGGGAGAAGTTCTGATTAGCGCCTAAGATGATCGCCTGTAACGATCTTTTCGATCATGAGAAGTGTCCCCGCTCGTCTGAGATTTGTCAAACGCCAGGGGCCACGGTACAATCACCCCTCTTCATTTGCCGGAGAGACCGAGCCGCATGAGTCATAATGAAGATCTTCCCCTGGTCATTTGCTTCGGCGATAGCTTGACCGTCGGATATCAATCTCCGGCTCCTGACTTCCCGACTCTCCGGGAGACGCCATACGGCGCCTTCTTACAAGAGCGGATCGGTCCCTTGGCCCGAGTGGTCGTGAGCGGTGTCTGCGGCGAGGTCACGGGCGAGATGACGCTGCGCTTCCGCCGGGATGTGCTCGATCACAAGGCGGATTCCGTTGTGATTCTTGGTGGAACGAATGATCTTGGCTGGAATGCGGACCCGGCGGAAATCATGCGAAACCTGGTTCAAATGTATGAACAGGCGTTAGCCGGAGGAGTGCAGCCGGTTGCCGTGACGGTTCCGTCCATTCGACTGGACACCACCACGGACGACACACGGCAATTTCTGCTCGACCACATTGCGCGACGCCAGAAGCTCAATACGCTCGTCAGCGCCTATTGCGCGAGGAAAGGTGTTGCCTGTGTCGATCTGTTTGCCGCCACTGCGGAAGAGGAGACATTGTCCTTGGCGGATCGGTATTCCAACGATGGCCTGCATCTTACCACTGAGGGATACTCAACACTGGCCGGCTTGTTGTATGAGCGGGTCTTTGCCTCTCGGTTTGGCTCGCATCAGTCCACGTGGGGATCGGGTCAGGCTCAGTTTCCGGAATCAGTATGATTCACGAGGTCACGGATCAAGAGTTTGATCGAGTCGTTGAAGAGGCGAGGACGCCGGTTCTCGTCGAATTCTGGCAACCAGGATGCGGCGGCTGTCAGGTGTTGATGAAAGAACTTGAGAAGATGGGCAAGGAAACAGGATCGCGGCTGCTGATTCTGAAAATGAATGTGCAGGAGAATTATCAGATTCCGGCGGAACTGGAGATTTCCTCATTGCCAGCCCTGGCCCTCTATCGGGACGGACGTTTCGAGCGGTTTATCGGCGGGCTTGCTCGGAAGGCCGACATCCTGAAGCAACTGAATCTAGCGTCGGACGACGGCTGACTTGCTTCTGCTATGCTAGACCAACCCGGTCGGGTTCCTTTCGAGGGTCCGCCACTTACGGCCATCGCTTTGAATAAGACGGTCGGCTTCCACCGGTCCCCAGGTGCCTGCCGGATATTCCGGTAGGCATTTCGTCTCTTCTGATTTCCATCCGTCGAGAATCATCGTAATCCATGCCCATGAGGCTTCGACTGCGTCCCGACGCATAAACAGCGACGCATCGCCGATCATCACGTCCAGGAGAAGCCGTTCATAGGCCTCCGGCGATGGAGCGCCGAATGCGTCGGTGTACTTGAAATCCATTTCAACAGGATGTGTCTGCGCCTTGGAGCCGGGAACTTTTGAGATGACTCGGAGCGAAAAGCTTTCCTCGGGTTGGATTCGCAAGGTCAAGACATTCGGCGCCTGAGGAACTTTGGAGTTGGCGTTGAACAGAATTTGAGGAATATCTTTGAATTGGACCGCCACCTCGCTGGCCCGCACAGGTAACGCTTTCCCGGTCCGTAGATAGAAGGGAATGCCCGCCCACCGCCAATTCTCGACGTACAACTTCAGGGCGACGTATGTTTCAACGGTGGACCCCGGCTGGACGCCTTGTTCCCGACAGTAGCCCGGCACGTCGACGCCTCCGATTTTTCCGCGGCTGTATTGAGCTCGGACCGTTAACCGTTCGACATCGCGATCCTGAATAGGGCGAAGGCAACGCAGCACATCAATCCGTGCATTGCGCACCACGTCGGGGTCCAATGAATAGGGCGGTTCCATGGCAATCAGGCACATCAGTTGAAGCAAATGGTTCTGAACCATGTCGCGAAGAGCTCCGGACTCCTCATAATAACTCGCGCGGCTTCCGACACCCTCGACCTCACTGACGGTGATCTGGACGTGATCAATGTACTTGTGGTTCCAGATCGGTTCGAAGATGCTGTTGGCAAAACGGAGAACGAGAATATTCTGAACCGTTTCTTTGCCGAGATAATGATCAATGCGAAAAATTTGCGACTCGTCGAAGACCTTTCCCACCACGGCATTGATCTGGCGGGCGGATTCCAAATCCCGTCCGATCGGCTTTTCCACAATGATTCGACAGAACGGACGAGAGTGGCCGGGCGGATAGGCCATTCCGGCGTGTTCCAGCCCTTCGCAGACCGCAGTAAACGAAGTGGGAGGAATTGCGAGGTAGAAAATCCGGTTGCCCGGAAGCGAGAGGTCCCCCTCGATCTTCTGCAGGCGCGCTTTGATCGCCTCATAGTCCCGGGGATCATCGATGGCCGCAGGTTGGTAGAAAATCCGCCGCTCAAAGTCGGCCCAGGCGTTTTCGTCCAAGGATTGGCGCGAGTGTGCCGCTATTCCCTTACGGAGCATGGTTCTGAAGTCTTGATCGCTCTGACGGGTGCGCCCGCATCCGAGAACGGCGAAATTCGGAGGCAGCATTCGGTCGAGTAATAGATTGTAAAGGGCGGGGAGTAATTTACGACGGGCCAGATCGCCGGACCCGCCGAAGATAACCACCGTGCAGGGTTCAGGAGGTTGCCCTTTTCCCGCCGAGAGGTCGCTGTCGTAGCCTTGCCCTGACTCCCGCATCGTCCACCTCCTTCCCGTCAGAATAGGACGCTATCCCCCTGACCGCGTGACCGCTAATCGCGTTGCGCAGGCCCACAAACTCTTCTCGGCCAACGAATCCGCTTGCCGGGAGCGAGAGCGCCGTCCGGGTCAGATCGATTCTAACACAGCGGATCGTGTGCGCTCCGCGGAGTTTAAAGCTTCTTGACAGACTTTCCAACCTCGTCTTCACGGGGGCGCACACGAGTTATTCCTGTACGTAGGTTGCTGACTGTCTCAAAAGCCATATTGAGTGAGCCCCGCATTAAGGCACACGACAATCTGGAGAACCATCAAGAAAACATGGCCTGATCGTCGAGCGGAGGCTCCTTCCTAAGTGGTGGACTACACCATGATCCGTGACCACGTGAATCTGGCGGCAAGGGCTGAAGGTCTCACGAGGGCGTTTCACTGTCCCATTGTGGTGACGGAATTCACGGCGGCCTGGCTGAGGGGAGTTGATTACGGTCGAAGAGCGGGGCGACAATCAAGGCCGCTCAGGGCACGCTTGCGTTACGCCGGTTAGGCGTGACCAAGGTGAAAGGCAAGGAACACCCCGTCATCGTGTACGGGTTGGAATCGTTGGAACGACACGAGGGCATCGAGGATCGAGGAGGTGCCATCCGTGAATTGCTGGAACTGAAAGACAGTAACGAGGCTATTCCTTCGCCAAACGCATAGCCAGCGCACGTTCTTCCGCTTCGGTTGTGACATCCCCGTTCAGTCGCGCCTCCAACAATCGGTCGAGGATCTTTCGATAAATAGGACCGGGCTTAATCCCTAAGCGTTGAAGACTGGCTCCCGTCAGCTTGGGTGTGACGCTGCGGTAGGTCGTAACATACGCCGAGAGGTGGCGACGGATCGAATCGGATTTGGTTTTGGCCATCAGATACAGCAGGGCTTCGTCCGGAATTCCGGACAGCATGCGATAGATATCGGCCGGACGCGGGTTCCGACAGCGCCCAAGGCGATGCAGCAGATCGGCTAGGCCAAATCGGGCGTCCCGAATCTTCTTGGCATACCGTTCGGGAACCATAAGCCTGGTTAGTGCTTCTTTGACCGCATGGATCGGAATTTGGTCCATCAGCGCCATAAAGTAGACCAGCCATCCATCCATAGTCCGGTTCAGATACAGCAAGTGATACCAACCCAACGCCTCATCGATCGACTTCAGAATCGGAACCAGTTGTGCCCGCTTAAGATCCGGATGGATGAAACGGAGCAGATCCAGCTCCCGGAGGCGCAGGATCGCCTTGCGTGGCTCTTCCTCGGACAACAATAGAATCAATTCTTCCAAAAGCCGTGAGCCCGATAAACGGTGAAACAGCTCCATCTGCACGGCGCCCTTGATCAACGCCAGCGTTTCCGTGGCCAACCTAAAGCCGAATCGCTGCTCGAAACGAATGGCACGGAAGACGCGCGTGGGATCTTCTACAAAGCTGAGGCTGTGCAAGACCCTGATGGTCTTCTCATTCAGGTCGCGCTGGGCTCCGTAAAAATCGAGCAGGTCACCGAACCGTCCGGCGTTCAGGCGAACTGCGAGCGTATTGATGGTGAAATCCCGCCGAAACAGATCCTTCTTGATGGAGCTCTGCTCGACGATCGGTAGCGCAGTCGGATATTCGTAATACTCCGTCCTTGCCGTCGCGACATCGAGCTTGAATCCGTCCGGCAGAATGACAACGGCCGTACCGAACCGCTCATGGATTTTCGCGACGGCCTTCCATTCCTGTGCCAACCTCCGAGCATAGGCAATCCCGTCGCCTTCGACCACGAGATCGACATCGAAATTCTGCCGTCCAAGCAGCAGGTCACGGACGAACCCTCCCACGACAAAGACGGAGATCTTACTCGGTTGCGCAAGCGTTCCGGCATGCTTCAGCAGATCAACGAGGTGGGCAGGCAGGCGCGCCTTCATCAGGCCACGGACGTTCCGAGCACGTGTGACGGGGGTTGGCTCCACCCCTTTAACCCTGGCCCGCGCGGCGGCGAGCACGTCATCGTGGAGTACCCGCAGGAGATCGGTGCGGGTGATCACCCCGATCGGTTTGCCTTCCGCTAGAATGGGGACGACACGCTGATTGCGGTCCAACATGTGACTTTCAATGTCGCGGAACGGCGTCTCAGGGCCAGCCGTATACGCATCTGACTGCATGAACTCGACAACGGATGAGCTGCCCAATCGGTGGTAGAGTCCCTTCTGCACCGTCTCCCTGGTGAGCACGCCGAGGTACCGCTTACCGGTCACGACCGGCAACGCATTCACGCCGTACTTGGTGAGGGCCACTTCCGCCTCGGCCACGGTCGCCGTCTCCTCAATCACCTTGACCGGTGACGTCATCACATCGCGCGCAAGAAGAGTCGGCAGGAACCGTTGGGTGAGCAGCTCAACCAAGTGTTCCTTCAGTTCAATCAGCGTCCGTCCCTTCACCGTGGCGGCGGCCGCCACGGCATGCCCGCCGCCGCCGAACTCGCGCAGCAGCCGCCCGACGTCGATCTCGGCCCGTCGGCTTCGGGCGATGATCTCGACCTTGTCATGCATCGAAAAGGCGGCGACCACCGCATCGTAGCCTTCCATCTCGGCCAGTTTGTGGACCGCTTCCGCGAGATCGCCGTGATAACGGTCATACGTGCTCGTAGCGAGCAAGACTTTCCGACCCTCCAGGAAATAGGTCTCGCTGGAATGCAGCAGGTCATTGAGAAGCGTGATCATTGCCGGGTCCAGATGCCGACGTAGGGTGTCGATCACCACGTTCAGATCGGCTCCCGCGCGGAGCACCGACGCCCCGGCTTCAAGGTCTCGTGGTGTCGTGGAGGCATAAGCAAAAGAGCCGGTTTCTTCATAAAGTCCCAAAGCCAGCACAGTGGCTTCGAAGGGGGTAATAGAAAGCCGGCGGGCGTTCAGTTGCTCGATGAGGATGGTTGTGGTCGACCCCACCGACTCGATGACGCGGTGACCCGATCGAAATGTGGAAATCCTCTCTCCATCGGGCTCGGAAGATGGATGATGGTCGTAGACATGGACCGTCACGGCGGGATTTACACAGACGGTCCTCAACGAGCCGAGGCGATCAGGCTCTTGGGTATCCATCAGGATCAGCCGGGTGATTTGGGAAGAGTCGATCTTCTTCAGCGACGTGATCCCGAGGTCATGAATCGCGAGGAAACTTCGCACAACTTCTTGAGCGCTGCCGGGAAACACCAGCAGTGCCCCCGGGTACAATTTTCGTCCTGCGACCATCGAGGCCAGACCGTCAAAGTCCGCGTTGAGGTGGGTGGTAATGACATCCATAGTGCCCGTGCCCCGCGCCCTGAAGCCAGGTTCAATCCGCGTTCAAGTCGAAGCTTGGAGGGGCAGGTACATTCTATCAAGATCGTGCGTCTGAACGAAAAGGGCTAATCGATCCGTGGCGGATTGGGAATATCTTTGAAGATCAGATGAGCGAGTTGCCTGCCCAATGTCAGGCGTTCGGGGAGGGTGGGAGCGGTCAACGCGCGCTCCAGCAGTTCTCCGACAGGGGCATCTCGTGTGATGACGAATCGCAGCATATCGGCTGGGGCTGTGAGCCAGTATCCATTCAGGCGAAAGAAGGCCCGTAACAGGTCATCAACGCACAGATTGAGCAGATACTGAGCGGTTGACGGCTGGTGGATGAGATCTTCCGCCTTGCCCAACCGATGGAAACAATCGGCTTTCAAGTGAATCCTTTCATTCATCCCGGCTGGCGTCGGGCCTTGCCGGAAGCGCTGCCCGGCCTTTTCCACCAATGTGGACCCAACCGCCTCGTAGTCGAACAGCACTCGACCCTTCCGCAGGAGCGGGGCCAGGCGAAGCGCGTGAGGCATTTCTTGCTCGACCACCTTGTGACTGCGATATCGGATGTCGAGGGATCGATTGGAGATCCGGATGATTTCTTCGCCCTCATCCTGGCCCTTCACCAGGACGATGAGGTTAAGATCGCTGTGGAGGGTCAACCTGCGGCGCGAACCGGACCCCACCAGGATGACCGCGAGAAGGTCGGCTCCACGTCTGCCGCGGACGTATTTCAAAGCTTCTGACAGAACCTCTTCCGTGCCCGGGGATTCAAACGGCTCGGGCTGAGGCAGCGGTTCGGGAATCGCCACCAGTTCTGCCTGCAATTCTTCCCGAGTCGGCAACTCACGGAGAGTGTCATCGGAAGGTCCGTTCATGATCGGTAACCTGCAGCCGGAACGCTGCGTCATTTCACAGCGCGGATCTGTGCCTCGAGTGAGGTCAACCATTGATCAAAGGGAACACCAGCATCGACGACAATTTCAAGTTTCCCGTTCGGCAGCTTCCGCACGACTCCGGGATGCTCCGCCGAAAGGGGAATTTCGACCCATTCCCTCGAGAGTCCTAATCGGTCCGTCACTTCGAGAATCGCCGAAATCTGTTTGAATGATACCATCTGGATCATGTCATGCGCTCGTCCGCCGAGTGCGGTCCTCTCGCCCATGAAAATAGCGAGCCGCATTCTAAAGGGCGCTCGCGGCTCCGTCAATCTCCGCCTTTGCTCACGAGGACAGCACGGATGTGAAAATCTCTCCGGCTCGATCAATATCCGAAGCGTTCACGTCCAGATGCGTGACCGCCCGAAAGGTCCTTGCCCCCACTGCGTTGATCAGAACACCCTTGTTCCTCAGCTCCGCGAGAATCTCGCTAACGGAACGGCGGCTGTCCATCACCTCGAACAGCACAATGTTGGTTTCCACATGAGTAAGGTTCACGGACACGGTCGGAATCTTTTGAAGCATTCGGGCCAAGCGGTGGGCATGCTCATGGTCCTCTTTGAGTCGCGGGATATGATGCGCAAGCGCGTAGATACCGGCGGCGGCGAGAATGCCCGCCTGCCGCATGCCTCCTCCGTACATGCGCCGCAACGGCCTCAACTTTTCAATCGTGGCTCGGGTGGCCGTGATCACCGACCCGACCGGCGCGCCAAGCCCCTTCGATAGACAGAATGACACGGTGTCAAAGTATTGCGCGAATTCGGCGGCCGACACGCCGGTCGCCGTTACAGCGTTGAAAAGCCGGGCGCCGTCCAAGTGCATTGGGATCCCGTAGGCGCGAGCAATGTCGTGGATCCGTTCAATGGTCGCGAGCGGATAGACGGAGCCGCCTCCGCTGTTATGAGTGTTCTCAAGACAGATCAGCGCGGTGGACAGGCTGTAGGGGTCTCTCGGACGAATCGCTGCCTCAACCTGCTCCGGGGTGACAATGCCTCGTTCTCCGCTAATCCCATGCAGCTGCACACCGGCAAGCGCGGCCGCGGCCCCGTGCTCATAGCGGACGATGTGAGCACGGCTCTCCACGATGACTTCATCGCCCGGGCACGTCTGTACGCGGATGGACAGTTGGTTGGCCATGATGCCGGTCGGCACGAAGAGGGCCGCTTCCTTGCCGACCAGGGCCGCCGCCATCTCCTGCAGGCGATTGACGGAGGGATCTTCACCGTACACGTCATCTCCCAGAGGAGCGTGCGCGATCGCATCGCGCATGGCGGCCGTGGGCTTGGTAACGGTATCGCTTCTGAGATCAATCATCGGCCGCTCTCGGTCATTCGTGGGTCTTCGAACTTGTAACATTGCCAGCTCAAGACTGGGAAGATGGAGAAAATCGGCGTGTTAAACGGGACCATTGCGGACGTCACGTCGGGAAGAAGGCGCAGGTGCATATTGACGAAGTTGAAGCTGAGCCCTTCTTGCCAGGAACGCGTTCCGACGTGCGCATAGGCATGGACCTTTTCTGTCGCGTAAGTTCTCGTCAACAGTCCGGCCGCCCCTTCAAGTCCGTACTCATGCAGATCCGGCGCCCCCTGAATCAGGAGCGAGACGACCGCGGGATCAAACCACACTTTAAAATTGCACGCGATCTGAATATACGGCCCCAATGAATTGGCGCCGTCGAGAACGGCGCGGGCCAGCCCGATTTCCGGTGGAACATCCTCCGGCACTGTTCGCTCAACAGTTCCCAGTTCCCGTTCCTTCACCGGCGAGACCGACACAAACAGGAGATGAGGGTTGTCCATAGAAATATCGAGCACCGTATCGTCATAAAAACTGCAGAGCTTTCCCATTTCATAGCGTAAGGGAAACGAATATCCCATCTTGGCGTACCAGATGCGGAGCGCACCCTCCAGCGGGTCGTCCGGAGTGCGGCTGAGTTTCAAATCGAACGGCAGCATGAGATGGAACGCCCCGGTCCGCGCGCTCATGAACGGAGCGCACGCGCCCGCAAATTCCTTGTGCACAGTGGCATTCTCCGGCTCAAACCTTCGCGTGGGCCCCGAAAAATTCTGGGCGACCTTCGCATCTTTCGTGAGTCGAAATTTGTTCTGATAATAGGCAGCCGCTCGCTTTTGCGCCGTCTGCAGGAAATAGTCGGGGAGGTCGGTTTCGACGATGATGCGCTGCTTGTCAAAAGATGGCGGACCGGCTGATGAGCGGGTGGTGCGCATCGCGTCGTTGTAGAGGTCCCATTCGGCGGATGTTTTCTGTATTTCCTGCCTCAGATGTCGAGCAAGATCCGGGTCGGCATGCTGTGTGCGCTGAAGGATCTGCGCCGCCTTCTGCAAACATTCGAGCTTGTGGTTGTAGCGCTTAGGTTCCTCGGCGAAGGCATCAGCCGTTGCCATGAACAGGTTGAATTGCTCCTCCGGAGTGAGTCCGAGTTGGTCGAGATCGTGCTCCTTCAAAAAGGTCATGGCCAACGGGCCGAAGGCCTCGGCCTTCCTGATACAGAGAGTCATTAAATAGTTGAACTGCGCGCGGGCATCAACCGGCGTCATGCCGGGCATTCTAAGGGAATGTGGTAAGCAGAACAAGCGAAGGGTTGCCAGGTGGAAATCAGCTGCGCGTGAGTGACCGACCTGTCTGAGGGGTGTTCTTCTTCAACAAGACCAAGGTCTTAAGACCTGTGATGAATGGTGGGGATCGCCGAAAAGAGTTATAGGTGTGTCGATGACGTGATCAGAGTGGGACCGAGTGAATGGAGGATCGCATGAAAGCCGACCGAGAAATAGTCGAACTGCTTCGGGATGTCCGGGACTTGATCCAAGTCCTCGTCATGCGGGACCGCGCGGGTCCGATGGTCGACCTCACCAACACCTCGGAGCGGCATAGCCGCTCATGGTCGCTCTTGGCCCACCGCGAGTCCCTTCAGTTAGAAGAGGAATCGGACGATTCGCCGCTCGGGCAGTGTGGTTCGTAAGTCAGGTATCTTGCTTCTCCCCTGCGTCTCCATCTGACTCGTGCTGTTCCGACTTCCCTCGAAGCGCAGAGGGCTAACAGGCAAGTCGGCTTCTCAGCTCCGAAGGGATGATCAATGATCAGCCGCCACGTGTCGTTCGACTGTCGGCGAATCACTTCGGCGCCCCGATGAGACATCTTTACAGATTTGCCATCGTCGCCTGTCCCGGTTAGAGTCCACTTCATCGTAACAAGGCGATGTCGTCCGTCTTGACTACGCTCTCTGTTTCCACCTTCAGGATCGGCTTCAGCGCGAGGAAGTTCTGCAGTCCGTCTCTCATGGCCTGTCCGGTGACGGCCGATCCTCCCGGTCGTGGAATCAGTTTGGCTGTAGATTCATACAGCGCCATCATCGAATCGAGATCTCCGACCGAGAACGCCTGGGCATACACCTGGTGAAAGTCTTCGGGATGACGGACCATCTATGGGTTTCCTTATGTTGCGTTGGTGATTATCGCATCGGTGGAGTAAAATCGGACGAGCAGTTCCATGATGCGCCGATGCCGGGCCCTCAACGCTCCATCGAAAACTAATCCCCTTTCGGGTTCCATTCGTGGTCGGCTTCGACGGCTGAAGTAAGGCGGTCGAAGATGTCGGGGACAGCTGCAGCGACACGGCTCCAATTGGAGATCATGGGAATACCGAGAGGATCCTTCAGAAAAACCTCCGTCGCCAGACTGATACCCTTGAGAAAGACTTCCACGGCCGTTCGCTCCTGGTGGCGATCGAACTTCAGACTATTGATGGCGGCATCATCTTCATACTTCTTGATCGCTTCCTGAGCGATTTGCAGGTACGTCGCGCGGAGCGTTTTCAAAATCCCTTCCGACAAAATCACGCCTTCGCTGGCCAAATTCCTAAACAAGGACTTGGCGATGTCCACGCACATCTTATGCAGGCCGGCGTTCGGATCGTCCGCCGACAAGACCTGATGCTTGTGCTCGTAGTTGTCGGTGAGATCGGCCTGGCACACCCGACGTAGGGCGCAGTTCCGATAGACCTCGGCTAAGACTCCAACCTCCAGCCCCCAATCCCCAGGGATTCGATTGGTCCAAGCGAGATCGGTCACCATGGCGAATTCTCCCGCCAGCGGGTATCGGAAACTATTGAAGAAAGCCAGCATGGGATGATAGCCGACCAAACGCTGGAGGCTGCTGATCAAAGGGGTGATGAAGAGGCGGGTGACCCGACCGTGTAGACGATCAGTCACTCTGGCGTAATAGCCTTTGCAAAACTCATAGCCCAAATTGGGATTGGCAACCGGATAACAGAGCCGCGCCAAATACGCGCGGTTATAACTCAGGATATCGCAATCGTGTAGGACGATCACCTTGCTGTCCCGCCTCGCCAGGACATAACCAAAGGCGATCCAGCAGGATTGTCCCTTGCCCGGCAAGCCGACATCGATTTCCTGGCTGATCAGGAGCTTCATGATCTCCTGAATGCGCGGTCCGTCTACCCAGACGAGCCGTACATCCTGCGGCAACACCTTGAAGTATTCTTTCGCCCGGCGGAACTCCAAGGCGGATGAGGTCCCCAATGCAATGATGATCTCATTGAGGTACGTCACCTGTTTAAGGTGCTCCACGATGCCGCTGAGCGCCGGGCCTTCCAACTCGGAATAGAGGCACGGTAAGACAAGCGCGATCGGGTTGCTCGCGGCATGTTCGCCGAGCTCTTTTTCTAGATGATCGAGGTTCGGCTGCCCGAGCCGGTGCAAGGTGGCAATCGAACTGGTTTGATAAAAGTCTGCCATGAGATGACCAAGGGTGCTGTCGCAAAGCAGCGACGCCGGAAGAATGCACCAGGTTCAAACAAGAATCAAGCCCATACCCTCATCTAAGTACCAATATCTGTTATTGTAGTGATTCATGTTTCTTGTGATATCCTACAGCGCATTTAGATTCAGACCACGGTGCCTTTGAGGATTGAATGCTGGTTCGAATCATGCTCGGTTTGGTGGCGATGTTTATGGCCGGATGCGCTCTGGAGCGCGAGCCTTCCAGGACGCCTCGGACGGCTATTGAGGAACTCATGCTGACTCAGGCGATAACGCGCAGCATGAAGGATCTCACCATCCCGCTGGAGCGCGGGACATCGCTGGCCGTGGAGGTATCGGGATTTCTCCCGGACCGAGCGTTTGTTGAAGGCGGAGGGATCACTAGCCTTATTCAAGGAGCACAGACGAATCGTAACGTCTACGCGTCTGGATCGGAGTTGCCCATGGTCCTGAGTTTGTTCCAAGGCCGCCTGGGAGAGCTGGGATTCTTGATTCAAAATCGTCGAGAGGACGCCAAGTATCTCGTGCGGGTCCTCGTGCACGCCTTGGGCACGGAGCAAGGAGAAACGTTCTTCGGGATGCCGGCGGTCCAAAGCGTCGTGATCCCGTTTGCCTTGCCGGCAATCAGCATTTTCAGGCTCCAGAACCAGAAGGCGCATATGCGCTACACCATGAATATCTTTGACGCCGCCACCGGTCGCCTGGTTCGTTCGACACCCTGGTATTGGGGGTCGGCCTACTATGACCAGTACACCGTGCTCATTTTTTTCTTCTGGAGGCTGATGGATCTTACTCTGCCTCCATGAGCTCCCGTAAGCCACCCGCTAAGCCTTGCTTGGCTCTTCACCTTGCCGACCATTGCTGGACTTGCAGGACAGCCCCACGGGGAAGAGGCTGTAGCGGGTTTTCTCTTGCTCTTCCCAAACGGAAATGGCGGGGAGATCGCAACCGAAGCCTTTATTTTTGCGTCCGCCACGAGCTTGAGTGAACCGGCGTCGGGGTCGCTCCCTGTCGTTCCTGGATTCCGGCGAAAGGATTTTGTAAGATGCTGTTGGATGCCGTCGCCGTTGACTGCTGTTGGGAGGGGGAGTGACCGGTCGTTCCAGGACGTGGATCCTTGTTCTTCTCGCCATCGTTCTGATCAGCGCAGCCATTATTGCGTTCCCATTTCTGTATGATCCGGACTCCGTCAAAGCGTTTGTCCTTAAGCAGGTCGAAGCACAGGTCGGTCGCCAGATCGAAGTCGGAGAGGCACGCCTCGAGCTCTTTCCACGCATCCGGCTGACTCTTTCGCAAGTCGTCATTCGAGACACCGATCCCGCGCAGCTTTTTTTTACCGCACAACGTGTTGATCTGGTCTTGAAGGCCTATTCGCTCCTCTTACGTCATCAAGTCGTCGGCAAGCGATTGACCATCGACGAGCCTCGTCTGGAATTCAGGCGCGATCGGTCCGGGCACTGGAATGTCGTCGCCGCGTCGAGCGTCCAACCGTCCACCGAGGACGGCGTGGGAAATCCACTCGGTCTGCTCATGTTGGTTCGCCAGACCCGCCTAAGGCAGGGGCACCTGCACGTGGTGGATGAGTTCCGCCCGGACGGGGAGCGCTCCTTCGATGTCAGCGAATTGGATGCCAAGGTGGTCGTCGCGCCCAATGCCGCGCATGCGGATGTCACTCTCGCGGGGAGAATTCCCGACTCCCCTAAGGAGTCGACCTTTTCCTTGACCGGTCGAGTCAAACCGCATACTCCTGCCGCAAAAATGGCGGTGGAGGACATCGGTCGGGCGGATCCATCCCTGCAGTTTGAAGGCACCGTTGAGGTGAGCCAAGCGGACATCCGACAAATTGCGGACTTCTTCGGACCGCGACCGATTCCGGAACGGGTTCATGGGTCGATCGATCTTCAAGGCCACATGAGCTTTGCTCCCGGCATGGTGGGTTACGACATGGTCCTGTCCAAGATGAAAGCCGGAATCGAAGGCCTTGATATCGCCGGTCAAGCCAGTTTGTCCGGCTTGATGGGAGCGCATCCGACCGTCGCACTAACTTTTTCATCGTCGCCGGTGACGTTGGATGAGCTGTTGACTCGGTTTCCAGTCCAGTGGCTTCATCCCCATTTACAACAGGTGGTGACGGAGCAGCAGATCGGAGGAACCATAGAGGTCGTAACGGCAACGGTCACCGGGTCGGCCACACCAGAGCATCGTCTTTCATTGACCGGGGAACTTCGCGTGAAACAGGGCCGCGCTCTGATTGGTCATGACCGGACGCCGGCCAAGGATTTATCAGGCGGGATCTTCATCGAGCCCGATCGCCTCAGGGTCGTCGAGCTCAGTGGAACCTATGGAACGATGCGCATCACCGGCGGAAAAGCGCTCGTTTCGTCATTGGAGACGGATCCTGGGTTGGAGCTGGATGTCAGCGGTGAAATGCCCGCAGCCGCGCTCATCGCGACCCTGACCAAGAGCGTGACAGCGCCTCGTCTTTCTAAGGCTTTGGCGGGTCTCCATGACATCAAGGGAGACTCGTTGGTATCCTTGCGCATGGCGGGCTCGGTCAATACACCCGACGCCATCAAGATTTCGAGCGCGGAGGTGATGGCTCAAGACGTATGGTTTCGAAGTCCGCTGTTGACTGAACGGGTCGTCGATTTGAACGGGCGCCTGATCTACACCAAGACGGGGGTTCAATTCGACAGGATGGCGGGTCGTATCGGGCGCAGTCAATTTGAAGTGCATGGCGCGTTGACCACCGGCAATCCGGTTGCCTATCAGGATTTGACCGTTCGAGCGCGGGCGGATGTGTCTCAGTTTCTGCGCCTCCTCCCGTTCCAGCTGCCTTCCACTGTGAACCTGGAAGGCATGGCTGGACTCGCTATGACATTGTCGGGTCCACTCGAGACCCCGCGCATGAAGGGCCTTCTCGAATTGAGAGAAACCTCCCTGTCGATTCCTGAGATGCTGCAGAAGCCGGCCGGAACATCGACCTCCATAGAATTCGAAGGGGACCTCTCTCGGACTTCCGTATTAACTGTGGAACGGCTCGAACTGGTCTTGCCACCGTTTCGCCTGGCGGGAAAAGGGCGCATTCGCTTGGGCGGCTCCAACAACCTGGACATCACCTTTGTGTCAGGGCCCGTTTCTATTTCCGGGCTGCCTCAAGGAATGACGACGGGGCCCGTCAAAGACGGGATTGTTGAAGTCTCACTGGACATCCGAGGCAGGGCGGACGACTGGAAAACATGGCAGATGAATGGCTGGGTCGCGGTCACGGATGGAATGATCGAGCCGCCTCGCCTCGATTATCCCATTGCGAATCTGTACTTGCGCCTCAAGGTGGTTCAAAACGGCGCGGAGATCAAGCGGCTAGCGTTCAAGATCAAAGACAGCGATGTGCGGCTCTCGGGCGAGATCAAGAACTGGAACCTGACGCCGTCCATCGATGTGGAAGTCGAATCGGCCCAGCTCGATTTGGACCTACTGGTCCCGAAAGGCGCACGGTCGCCGGTGCGTGATTTCCTCGAGACCTTGGCGGAAACGTCGCGAGTGGTCGCCATGGTGACCATCGATCGTGGGACCTACAAGTCGCTGACGTTTACGGATCTCTCATGGCGACTCGTCGCAAAGGACGGCATGCTGGACATCGATCGCATTAGTGGTGATACGGAGGATGGGCAGGTCTCCGGGCGCTTGGTGTTCCATTTGCCGAGACAGAAACCGGCGGAGGCCAACGCCTCCGTACGTTTCTCGGGCATTCCGTTCGAACGGCTGTGGCAGCTCATGGGGGATGAGGCGCATCTGATAACCGGCTCGCTGTCTGGCAGCGGAACCATCAAGGGCAACGACAGAGATCCGCTCGGCATCTTGCACAGCCTCGACGTCCGAATGGAACTCGTCGTCGAGCAAGGACGTGTCCGGAGGGGAACCATCTTGCCGAAGATCGTCACGATCCTGAATCTCCCAACGTTGCTGCAAGGAAAGGTTGACCTGGCCAAAGAGGGGTTTCCATTCGACAAGTTCATAGGATCGTTTTCCATGATGAATGGGGTCCTCACGGAAGACAATCTGATTATGGATAGCCCGATTATGAAAATGAGCGCCGCAGGCAATTATGAAGTGTTGGATGATCGCTTGGACGCCGTAGCGGTCGTGAGTCCTCTGGGGTCGTATTCCCAGTTCTTAAAGAGCATTCCTCTGTTCGGAAAAGTGTTCGCTGGCGAACGACAGGGCATCGATACCGCGCTGTTCGAAGTCAAAGGATCGTTCAAAGATCCTGACGTTAAGTATCTGCCCATGCGCTCATTTGCCACAGGCCTGAGCGGGTTGGCACAACTCGCCTTCGACATGTTGAAGAACACCATCATGCTGCCGAAGGAGTTGATCGTCCCCAGCAATGAGGTCAAACGAACCTCGGAACAACCCAATCATTCCGAACGATCCGATCAGCACTCGCCTTGAACCTCTCCTTCCTGCATGATAGCATCACTCAGAGCCCGTGCGGCGTGATCACGTCAGAAACGACACACCGTTGCCTCGAGTCATTGTGGGAGGTTTCTATGACCACCGGCCGTGCGACGCTGATTATTGCCGCGAGTGAATCGGACTCCAATCTGTACTACGCTACCCGGTTTATCGCCCCGGACCCCTTTATCTATCTAGAAATCAACGGCGAGCGACTCATGGTCATGAGTGATCTGGAGATAGATCGCGCCCGTAGCCAGGCGACGGTGGAGAAAGTGCTGTCCTACAGCGAGGTCGAACGACGCCTGCGCGCGCAAGGTGTCTCTGACCCGGGTACGATCGACGTGGTGCACGGGGTCCTTCAATCCGCTGGAGTGACGTGTCTTCTGGTTCCGGGGACCTTTCCGTACGCCTACGCCGCCCGCTTGCAGGAGCTCGGCTATCAACTTGAGACGAAGAAAGAGCCGTTTTTCGAAGCCCGTGTCGTCAAGACCGAGGACGAAGTCCGGTACATCGAAGACGCTCAACGCGCGACGGAAGAGGCGGTGGCGGCGGCTCATGCAGCGCTCCGTGCCGCCTCGCTCCGAGACGGCCTCTTGTGGCTGGACGGAGAGCCTTTAACGTCCGAACGGATCAAGAAAGTTATCAACGTGAAACTGATGGAGCGGGATTGCATAGCACAGCACACGATCGTGGCCGGTGGAGATCAAGCCTGTGACCCGCACAACGAAGGCAGCGGCCCACTGCCCCAGGATCGCAGCATCATCTTCGATGTTTTCCCGCGGTCAGGTCGTACGCGATATTTTGCGGATATGTCGAGGACTGTGGTGCGAGGACGGCCGTCTCCTGAACTGAGACGGTTGTATCAGACGGTCAAGGACGCACAGGAAGAGGCCATCACCAAAGTGCGTGATGGCGCGGACGGTGGGAAGATTCACCGCGGAATCTGCGAGCGGTTCGAGGGCGCAGGATACCAGACCGGTGTGGTAAACGGCCGCATGCAAGGCTATTTTCACGGTACCGGCCATGGCGTCGGTCTGGACATTCACGAGGCTCCTCGTATCAACCGCACCGGCTCTCTCTTGCTGGCAGGCCACATCGTCACGGTCGAGCCCGGACTCTATTATCCGGGATTGGGCGCCGTCCGGATCGAGGACATGGTCCTCGTTACACGTGATGGCTGCCGGAATTTGACGAATTTTCCGAAGACGTTTGAATTGGATTGAGACAAGCACCATCAGCGAATCAGCCTTCAATGTCTCCCCCTTTCGTTCCGCACTCGATAGAGGAGAGGGGGGAAGCTGATGACTGGTGATGGCTGAAAGCCACGATGCGCATTACCTTCACCCTCCAACGGTTCAATCCGGAGACTGACACCCACACGCATGACGAAGACTATCGCCTGGAAGTGGGACGCGGAGCGACGATCCTCGAAAGCCTCATTCGCATCAAGAACGAGCAAGACGGGACACTTGCCCTTCGGTATTCCTGTCGGTCTGCGATCTGTGGCTCCTGCGCCATGACTATTAACGGACAGCCTAAGTTGGCATGTCGGACGGCCGTGCGCAAGGAATTGGAGCGTCACAGAGAAATCAAGATCTCGCCCCTTTCGAATCTGCCCATCATCAAGGACCTGGTCGTAGACATGTCGTCGTTTTGGACTAAGGTGCGAGCGGTGCACCCATGGTTGACCGCCGTACCGTTTGATTCACTCGGAGAACTCCCCACAGGCCCAGCTAAAGCTGATGCCGGGCACCTACCAATTTCACAACGTCGATGCCTGCATCATGTGCAGCGCCTGTGTCGCCGCCTGCACATCGCATGAGGTCTCGCCGGCTTTTCTCGGACCAGCCGCCCTTGCAAAGGCTGATCGATTTCTTTCCGATCCTAGGGAGTCAGATGCGGCGAAACGTCTGCGACTAAAAGAGTTGGAAAAACCGGACGGCATGTGGGACTGCACCCGCTGCAACTTCTGCGTCGAAGTCTGCCCCAAAGACGTCAAGCCGATGGAAGCAATTATTCGCCTGCGGCGCGCCGCAATCGAACGGGGGTTTGTCACCACCGGCGGGGCTCGACACATTCTGGGCTTCGTGGACATAGTTCGCCGGGAAGGACGGCTCAACGAAGCCCTCATGCCCTTGAAAGTGGTGGGGCACCAGTTCGCGCGTCTGCTGAGCGTCTTGCCCTTGGGTCTTAAAATGCTCTTGAAGGGTAAGGTACCGAATCCGTTCTCGTCGTCCATCCAGGGGATAGAACACGTCCGCGCGATCTTTGCCGCTCGCCAGCGTGCGAAGCCATCCTAACCTCCATGGCTTCCTCGTTTAGATTTCTCGAAGACGTGGCGTTGGCTGACACCGCGTTTGAGGCCACCGGCGACTCGCTCTCCGAGTTGTTCACGGCCGCCGCAGGAGCCGTAATCGAGACGATGGTGAATCCCTCTTCTGTCGGCTCCAGTTTTGAGCGGGAAATCGAACATACGGAGGAGGATCCCGCGTCTTTGTTGTTTGACTGGCTATCGGATCTTGTCTATTTGAAGGATGCGGAAGGGGTGTTGTTCCATGCCGCTTTCGCGACTGTCACGAGAGAAGCCCCTTCGGGGAGATGGCGCCTTCGCGGAAAATTGATAGGAGAACCGATTGACCCAGACCGTCATGAGTTGCGCGCCGACGTCAAGGCGGTGACAAAACATCTGTACGAGGTTCGGCAAGAGGACAGTCGGTGGAGAGCTAAGGTGGTGCTGGATATATGAGTTTGGAAGGGTGACGTCCAACGGGAAGGGGCGCGTCTTGACGCGCCGGGTGCGGGTGGGTGAGGTAACTGGCGGGGTGGGCGGGTGAAACAGTTACATACCGACATGACCGTGAACCGGATGACCGATCAGATTTGGGAGATTCCCGTCTCGGAAAAAGGAGGGATGCTGGTGCCCGCCCGCATCTACGCGACTGAGACTATTCTCTCCGACATGGACAGCGGCGTGTTCGAGCAGGTCACGAACGTCGCCTGTTTGCCCGGCATCCAACGTTATGCCCTGTGCATGCCTGACGGCCATTGGGGGTATGGATTCCCAATCGGCGGCGTGGCGGCCTTCGATCCGAATGACGGCGTCATCTCACCGGGCGGAGTCGGGTATGACATCAATTGTGGGATGCGGCTGATTCGAACCGACCTTACACTGTCTGACGTGCGGCCGCGGTTGGAGCAACTCATGACCGAGCTGTTTCGTCGAATCCCGGCCGGCGTGGGAGCGAAAGGGTTTGTGTCCTTGAATCGCGGTGAGTTCGAAGACGTGATGCGGAAAGGGGCCCGCTGGTGTGTCGAGCGCGGGTATGGGTGGAACGAAGATCTGACACGCATTGAGGAGCGGGGGTGCATTCCTGGGGCTGACCCATCAAAGGTCAGCGATCAGGCCGTCGCCCGGGGCCACTCGCAACTCGGGACGCTGGGGTCCGGGAACCATTATCTCGAGGTCCAGGTCGTGTCCGATGAGCGAATCTTCGATCGTGACACCGCCGCCGCACTGGGCATCACCGGCCGAGATCAGATCGTTGTCATGGTTCACTGCGGTTCGCGCGGGTTCGGCCATCAGGTTGCCAGCGACTACCTCAAGGTGTTTGAAAAAGCCATGCGGCGATACGGGATTACCGTGAAGGATCAGCAACTCGCCTGTGCGCCCTTTCGTTCTCCCGAGGGGCAGGATTATTTCGCCGCCATGAACTGCGCCGCGAACAGCGCCTTTGCCAATCGCCAGGTCATCATGCACCAAATTCGGGAGGCGTTTGCCTCGGTCTTCGGCTGTCCGGCTGAATCGCTGGGCATGCACCTGATCTACGACGTAGCCCACAACATCGCCAAGGTCGAGAGGTACGCTGAGGGCGACCTGGTCGTGCACCGGAAGGGCTCGACACGGGCCTACGGCCCTGGGCGGCCCGAGCTGCCTGATCTCTATCGAAAGATCGGTCAGCCTGTGATCTGCGGCGGGTCCATGGAAACCGGTTCCTATCTGTTGGTCGGGACAGATCGGGCCATGCATGAGACGTTCGGCTCCACGATGCACGGGTCGGGGCGGACGATGTCCCGCGCTCAGGCCAAGCGCATGGTGCGAGGAGAGCAGATTCGGAAGCAGATGGCGGATCGGGGCATCATCGTGAAGGCCGTCTCAATGTCAGGCCTTGCCGAGGAAGCGGGACTTGCGTACAAGAATATCTCTGAGGTGGTGGAGACGGTACATCAGGCGGGCATTACGAAAAAGGTGGCGGAGCTAAGACCGATCGGAAACATAAAGGGATGAAGAAAACACTGTTGCCTACACGGAGCTGAAATCTGATTTGGTACCGAGCCTTGACGGGAACGTGGAGCGGGAAGTACGTAGGTGAATTAGGTCGGTCTCAAAAAGCGGTGAGGGGCTCTCTTTGGTAAGAAAGCCCCTTACATGGCGCTTAGGACGCCGACTGCTTTTATGTGCTAGTGACCTTGCGCAAGACCCGCCGGTCGGTAGAGAGGCAGCTTCTTCCGTCGTCTGGTCACCGGAAAGAATCGAAGACCTAATCGCTTCGTTGGTTGTCACCAGTGGCTCTCATAGCCGTGAAGCGCTTGGCTTCCGGTTCCTAAGCGGAACGCCCACCTCGTGCGGTGGGTCCTACCGCCGTCGGGCCTGTCTGGCCCGGGGGACTTGGATCATCCATCTTCTGATCCCCTCCTTTTCCAGCCCGGTTTCAGGGCTGAACGGATTCCATCGCTAAAGGAATACTCTCGGATGGACATCATTCCGCGAAGCCCGTCACAGACGCACAACTATGCTCCTCAATTCCGAAGCAATGCTAATGCCAATGAATCGGCATTGCTCTGCGGAGAACACGATCAATAGGACTCCTAGATGATCAAGGTCTTAGGTGAATCTTAATCCGAGCTCGGGCAGCGATCGGCAGCCGGCCCGGGAGCCATGTTGCCAAATGCACCACCACGGAACCAGCAAATGGCCGTTTTGAACCAGACGATCGGAACGTGACTGGGACAGTGACTTCCAGTCAGCCTCTCGCTATACTCCACAATTCAGTTGAGGATCATGATCATTAAGGAGGGGCGCTCGATGGCAGAACTGACGGTAATTGCCAGGGCGAAGGCAAAACCCGGACATGAAGCCGACCTGGAACGTGCCATGCGAGCCGTGGTGAGTCCATCGCACGACGAGCAGGGGTGTTTGCGATATACCGTTCATCGATCCGTTGGAGATCCTGCAAGTTTTGTGACCGTGGAACGGTGGGCATCCAAGGAAGCCATGGATCGGCATTTTACCGCCCCTCACACTCAGTCCTTGCTAAAGAAAATTCCGGAGTTGCTGCTCGAACCGCCCGACATTTCCGTCTTTGAATTACTCCCCGAGGGCCGTTCGGAGAAAGGAAGGTTATGATCTCCTGCCTCGATCATATGAGGTCGTCATGGCGTTGAAATATGCGTTGTACCCCGGGTGCGCGGCAAAAGGAGCCACGCCTGAGCTGTATCAGTCTACGATGGCCATCATCGGGCGGTTGGGCATCGAGGTCGTGGAGCTGGCGGCGGCATCCTGCTGTGGAGCTGGGGTGGTAGGGGAGGCCGACCCGGATACGGCGTTGGCATTGAATGCGCGCACCTTTGCTCAAGCCGAACAGCTCGGGCTCGATATCATGACAATCTGCGGTACGTGCCAGGGAGTGATGGGGTCGGCCAACAAGCGTTTGAAAGAGCCGGGGGTCCTTGATCGGATCAACCAGTTGCTGGCGCAGGATGGGATCAGTTATCGAGGAACGATTCACGTCAAGCATCTGCTCTGGATCGTCGTCCGAGAAATCGGCGTAGCGCGGCTTGCGGAACAGGTCAAAGTACCGATGAATGATTTTCGGATCGCGCCCTTCTACGGCTGCTACATCTTACGCCCGTCCTGGGACCTCGGGGTCGATGACCCTGAGAATCCTACATCGCTGGAGAAAGTCATTCAAGCGGTGGGTGGTGAGTCGGTCGTCTACCCGGGACGCACCAAGTGCTGCGGATTTCCCATCATCTTGGAAAAGGAAGCCATTGCCGTTGCAATGGCCGGAACGAATATGAAAGAAGCCAAGGATGAAGGCGCCGACTTCATGGTGACGCCCTGTCCACTCTGTCACATGAGTTTGGACATTTATCAGGATCGGGCCGGCCGGGCAGTCAACACCCAGTTGAATCTTCCCATTCTACACTTACCGCAGCTGCTCGGCCTAGCCATGGGAATTCCGGCTAAAGATCTCGGCGTATCGCGCCATTTGGTACCCGTCGACTCCATTGTGCGGCGCGTGGAGAAGCGGCGGTCGGAAGTGGTGAAGGGATGAATGAGACAGTGGGCACGCGCAAGAGGAACATCCTGATCGCCTCATGGTGCGTCACTATTCGGGAAGGATAGAGGAGAGAACGCGAGTAATGGATGTTGTGAATATTTCCGATTATCACCAGTTTAGTTCTGAGAAGATGAAGAAGAACAATGTTTTTGAAACGCCGCGGTTTTTTTGCGACGTGTATTGTTTCGAGCCCGGACAAGAACAAAAGGGACATGTCCATGGCGAACAGGATAAGGTCTACCTGGTGCTTGAAGGTCAGGGAAAATTTAGAGTCGGAACTGAAGAACGGGAGCTTGGCCCCGGGCAGGGGACCATGGCGCCTGCCGGTGAACAGCACGGGGTCGTGAACCATACGAACAGCCGACTCAAGGTTTTGGTGTTCGTTGCACCGAACTCGTAGCTGCTGTTATTCCACCAGCGGGATCGACACGCTGATAGCGCCGGCGAGATCCCCGTCAAGGGCGCCTTCCTTAGGGTATCCGGAAATGTCGAGGTCTCCAGCCGGTCTTCCGTGGCACTTGAGGCAGTCTTTTTCATAATAGATCGGAGTCATCACCCGCAGCGTTTTTCCTCCGTCGGTCAGTTCACTGACCGGTGCGGAAAAGCCGACTTGATCTACTAACCGGCGAAGGACGGCCTCTTCGTAAGAGTCCGGCTGGTTCTTCTCGTTGCGGGGCTGTAGGGCAGTCTGTTTAAGCCGCACGCGCGACTTGGCCGAAAATCTCGCAGCAGCCTGGCTTCCGAATGTCGCGGGAATAAAGTTCTTGTACCCCACCCCGCGCTGGTTGATCACGACTTGGGCATCCGCAACGACAGTCCTGCTGGCCGCGACGAGTGCACGCAAGAGATCTCGGGCCGTCGGTGGCACACGAGCTGCGTTCAGGTGGGTGAGATCGATGCCGGTGCGTGCTTGGAATTCCTGGACAAGAAGCTTCTCGAAGACTTCTGGTGTGAACCCCTTGTTGCCTCTGTGCTGATCATCAATCAAAGGCTGGTTTCGATCGATCACCACCCGGCCCGCATCGAGCAGGTCTGCCAGCAGCCGCGCCGTTTCCTCGGCCTCGATACGGTTCACGGCCGTGGCCGTATTGGGGACGAAGAACAACGCGGATCCAAGGACTGCAATCAAAAGTCTGTGTCCCCAACTTTCCATACTGTTTTACCCCTTGTCCTTACTCAATGGTCGGCGGCCCATCGGCATTGCCCTTGGTCGTAATGCTGAGGCATGTCTTTCGGAGCGAATGGGAGGCCTTCTTTGGCTGCGCGGCGAGGATAGGCATAGGTCTCTTCCAACCAGCGACGCCGCATTTCCGCGAGTCGGCCCGATTGGTCGAGACGAAAAAGGAGGTCATTGACGAGCCCTCTGAGTCGATAACTTTCCTCCGCCATCACAACCGTGTAGTGCTCCTCTGTCAAGAGCAGCGGCCTATCGGTCGTCCCAAGCAGTGGGCGCCAATCTTTGCGCACTCGTGCCACGACGAACTGCAGGACCGGCTGTTTCCCCAAAATCACATCGATCGCCGGGTCCTGAGATTCGAACGCGGCTGGGAGTGAGTCACAGAGCACCAGTCTGCTGCCTGTGAGGTGCGCTTGCGCGTAGAGATGCGTGCCAGTCCCTTCCTGCACCGCCACGGCGAGGCCGCTCAGTGCCTCTTGTATTGAATCGGTCCCGTTTGGTTTGGTCTCTCGCCGATCGAGGGACGCGCGCACCCGCTCAGCCACTTCGGGCCGTTGAGTGATCCCGCTTGTTCCACCGTGATAGAAATACGGCGTCGAGTAAGCCAGCCCAGCACGCGCCGGGGAAGGGACATTGGCGCTCACCGCGGACACGAAGAGATCCAGCTTTCCTTCGTTCAACTCGACGAACAAATCCCGGAACCGAACCAAACGAAGCACGGGAATGACCTCTCGATTCCCGCAATGCCGGGATAGTGCGCCCGTGATTTCGCGAACAAGTTCTACGTCCATACCAGTAACCCGCAAGCCCTCGTCCGTGAAGATCGCGGGAAACACGAAGGGTCGTAGAGGTTCAACGGACATCCCCACGTGTACTTTGCTCCGCGCGCAGATGGTATCGACCTCGTCTCTCGCGATTGGTCCTATGAGTTGGACAGCGTCAATGATAAGCCCGCATCCCTGAACGATCAGCCCCAAGATCAGGAGGCAGACCTGCACAATGAATCTGCTGGTCAAAATCGTATGCCGGTGAGAAAGATCCATTGGTCTGCTTCGCCGCCTTCGCCTTGAAACTCGATGCTGTACCGCGAGTACTGAATTCCTAGGTCCAACGAGAGCCCCCGCGCCACTGGAAAACGGACGCCGATCTGGCCTCCATACAGATATCCGACCCCTGAGGGCCCGGGACCGGGCAAGACGCCTCCACCCAGAAGCCCCGCGTAGGGCACGGCTCGATCTTCAAGCGGGCCGAAGAGCACATGGCGGATCACTCGATTGATCGGCATTCCTTTCGGGAAATCCAGGATGTCGATGAAGTTGTTCCAGCGCGGATTGAGAAAGAAGGCATTCTGGTCGGTCTTGAACTCATCCGTATGGATGCTAAAAAATTGATAGATTGCCCGGACTTCCAGGTTCCCGTAACGGAGAGCCGTGATCCCGGCTTGGATGGTAATTTCTCGATCATCCGGAGCGAAGTTTTGCTGCCGGACTGCGACGTCAAAGTTGAAAGGTCGGAGCGGGAACCACACAACGTTCGCCTCTTGCCCAATAGCCGTCCCTGAACAAAGTTGGAGAAGGGCAAGCGACACGAACAGATGTATCCGATGTAGCCGTTCACTCCGTAGGTTCATCTGGCCTATCAGGTGCGGATATTTGCACGAGGCAAGGCACAAGACTGTCGCATCTGTGAGCGGATCACTTCAACGAAAAAAAGCGGGGGTCTATTCCCGGATGAGGGAGTCCGTCACGTCTCGCCACGCCATCGACCGCCTGGTGAACGCACTCATCCTGCTCTCCCTCCTCCTTCACATGGGCGGCGGCTGTGCCGCCCGGTATGAGGACATCAAATGGTCGGGGGGCCGCCCTGGAGTCACCCTTGAGCGGGATTCGTCTGACTGCCGGGAGAAGGCCGAAACGGCAGCGAAGCTCCAACACATGAAAAGCACTGGCGTCGCCGCCCGCCTTCGTGCGGAACAGGCCTATCGCGAGTGCATGATGGCGAGAGGCTATGTGCAAACTGAGGGTCCGGAGCACGCGGTCACCACGCCGCATGAATAGTGAAAGTCGAATGCAGCTGGCGAATCTCGCCCCACACAATACGGCTGCTGTTGGAGGAAAGCATTGAGCGTGCTTTACGCGTTCTAGCGGTGCTCTGCCAGTGTGCTACCCGGTCTGGATCATAGGTAACAGAAAGTCCAAGTAAATGGTGCACGGTTCTAGAGAGCGCGTTGTCGAGGCGTTCTGGATTTTGAACGACTTCGTTGGTGACCTTATCGGTGCAACGCGAGCCTTTGTGTATTTCGACAGTTCCAAATTCAAGGCAGGCGCTACCGATCAAGTGCTTCGTATTTACAATAAGATGGCAGATGCGTTTCTTTATGTGACCTTAGCGAAATGGATCGAATTCTACGACCACTACCGCGATGTGATCCCGTCGGAAATTAGAGACGTCTGTAAAAAGCTAAAAAGCGACCTGGAAAAAAGAGGCGTGCGGGATTTCCGAAACCAGGTCGTTGGTCATATTTGGAGCGATGAGCATCGTCGTCCCTTGTCTTCGAAGGAGATCGATGAGCTTGAGAGGAAGATGACCAACGGAGACCCGGAGGGATTCCTGAGATGGGTCAACGATCCAGAGAATCGTCTTGGAGCGACCGTGGTTGGCACCAGCGAAGCCGTTCGAGATGCAATCCAAACGAAATGGTCGCTGTCGGAGCAGGAACTCAAAACTGGGAGGCGATGATGGACAGGCAGAGTCGCCGATTGTTGGCAACCGCACTGACGCTGCTCGACGACATCACGCTGAAAATGGCCCTAGGATGTGCGATTGGCGTGACAACCCCTCAGGTGGACAGGAGAACACGAGCATCCCGGACAGAATGGACATTCCAACACCTTTATGGACAAGGCGATACCAGGGAGCACCCAATATCTTTAACCTAGGGATCGGCCCCGCCGCGGAGTTTCAGACACTGCGTTTAAGGCGCCGGCGGCGCGATTCCGGTTTGAGGACCCTCGACCTTCCACGGAGTCTGGGGCATGAGCGGCGCCGGTTTTGCGTCGGGCGATGCCACCAGCACGGCGATCGCGCCGCGCAGGGCACCGGTCAATGAGTGTGTGACCATTGGATAGGCGCCCGCCGATTCGGCGACCAAGTCGAAGGTGGCGGCGCTCCCAGGACCGACCACGTAGGTTTGCACGCCAACCTGTTTGTTTGCGGGGTTGCCGCTCTCGTACACAGCATCCCAAATTTCGCCTATCGGATGGAAGGACGAAAACTCGTTCGGGCCGGCGTTCACAAAGTAGATGCGCACGCGCTCCCCGGGTTTGGCTTCCAAGGCTTTGCCTCCGGTCACGAAGGGGTGGTACTTAAACACCCCTCCGTTGAAAACAATATGGTCGAACTTCCGGTCGAACATTCCCTGAACATCGTCCGGGTTCTTGAACAATTCCGATTGAACCAGAACGTATTCTCGGTCGGCCTTCGGCCACACCGTCGCATTTTTCGGGTCCACGATGACGGCGCCGAACATGCCACGCGCCACGTGTTGAATCATCGGGGGGGCGCCGCAGTGGTAAAAAAAGACTCCCGGCTTCTTCGCGACAAACGTGTAAATTGATCGTTTCGCCCGCATTGATAGCCCGGTAGTTTTTGAGAAAATCGATCTCTGCTGCATGGAAGTCCATTGCGTGTGGAAAGGTATTTTCTTTCGGGTTGGTCAGGGTGAACTTGACCGTATCACCCTCGGTCACGCGGACGACCGGCCCAGGCACTTGACCATTGAAGGTCCACGCTTTATACCGGTCGCCCCCGCCATCGATAATGACCTCTGTTTCAACCGCTGTCATTTGTACATCATGGGTTTTGGCCGACACCGATGGCGTGAGGGCAAACGGACCGGCGCAGGCTGCTCCCGTGGCCAAGGCCATGGCCAAGAATCCAAGGGTTCGTCGTGAGAGTTTGGTTCTAAGCATTGTCTCCTCCTTGCGTCTATCCATGTATGTGAGAGCACGCAAGAGGATAAACGAATTCCCATCTCTAAAACATGATGCCGGTCATGTTTGTGAAATAATTACTAGGCGACGGAGAATCTGGAGTGACGAGCGGAAGAGGAAAGAGAAGCCAGTTGCTTCAACCGAGTTAGGTCGCATATGACCAGACATTTGGCCGTCCCGCACACCAGTCGCTCGCGCTTGAATCGACTCATGATGCGGATCGCCGTTTCGGGGGTGATGCCGGTCATATCCGCCAAATCTTGGCGTGTCAGACGGACGGTAAGGTGAAGTCCGTCGGCCTCCTTGACCCCGGCTCTCGATGCCAGATTGACCAAGAGCGCAGCCAATCGCTGCTCGGCGCGATCGAGAGCCAGAACCTTGGCATGTTCTTGCGCTTCGTTGAGACGCTTGCCGAGGTACTTGATGATCTCCAAAGCCGCGTCGGGATGCCGACGCAACATGTCAAAGTAGCACTTCTTGCTGAGCCGCAAGATACTCACATCGCCCATGGGTTGGGCGCATCCGGGGTGAGGAGCGCCGTCGAAGACGGCGGCTTCGCAACAAAAGAGATCACCGGGCATCAGCACCTTCATCGTGACATCTTTGCCGTCCGGTGATGACTTCACGCACTTCACCGAGCCTTCCTTGACGATGTGGAAATAGTCGGCAGGGTCGCCCTCTCGGAAGATATATTGATCCTTCGTGTAATGGGTCTCAACGATTTCACGAGCGATCCGCCGGCGCTCGCGCTCGTTCAATGCGTTGAACAGCGGGATCTTCTTCAGTGGATCAGCCTTCTTCATGTGGACCGCCACCGTCCTCCCATCGGATGCTTCCGCCTAGATGATGCGTTTAGCAGTCTCGACGATCACCGGTGCACTAATGCCGTACCGATTCAGCAACTCGTCCGGTTTGCCGCTGTGCGGAATCTCTCGGACCGCCAGCTTGTGCACTCGAATCCCCTCATGTCCCACTGCGCCCAGGACTGCATCGCCCAACCCGCCGTGTTCGTAATGGTCTTCCACGGTCAGCACGCGCCCATGCGTCGCACGCGCACTTTCCAGCAGCGTGGCCCGATCGATGGGGACGATGCTGTACAGGTCAATCACGCGGACGGGGATTCCGGCGGCTTTCAATTGATCGTAGGCTTTCAGCGCCTCGAAGAGCGTGACGCCGGCGGCCGCAATGGTCAGCCGATCGGACTCGCTTTTCCGTATGACCTTGGCTCCGCCGATCGTAAACGTTTCGTCATTCCCATAGAGAATGGGCGATTTGGGGCGGCCGGTTCTGATATACACAGGGCCATGATGCGCCGCCGCTGCTTCGACCAGGCGGTGCGTGCACACGGCATCGGATGGATAGAGTACGACCATGCCGGGCTGCGCGGCCATGATCGCCAGATCTTCGAGCCCCATCTGGGAGGGACCATCTTCGCCGATGCTCACGCCCGCATGGGAGCCCATGAGCTTGATGTTTGAGTGGCTGATCGCCGCCATGCGGATGAAATCATAGGCCCGGGTGAGGAAGCAGGCAAAGGTGGCTGCAAAAGGGATCTTGCCGCACGCGGCCAAACCGGCCGCTGCGCCGACCATATTCTGCTCGGCAATGAAACCCTCGAGAAATCGATCGGGGAATTGCCTGCCGAACTTGTCCGTGAAGGTGGAATTCTTGACATCGGCATCCAAACCCACGACGAGCGGGTTGGCCTCTCCGAGCGCGGCCAGCGCCGCTCCGAAGGCTTCGCGAGTCGCGACTGAATCGGTCGGCTTATAGACCGGCGGTGCCATAGGCTTGACCGGCTTTGCCGCGTTCTTCGACACGTCCGGCCTGGGTATCTCCGGCTCATCGGTGCTCTGACTCAGTTGCCGGGTCAACTCGTCGATAGCCTTTTGCATCTCATCGCCCTTCTTTAACGGTTTTCCATGCCAGTCCGGCCGGTCTTCGACGAATGAAATGCCCTTACCCTTGAGCGTTCGCGCCAGGAGCACCGTCGGCCTGCCCTTTGTGAAGGCGGCTTCATCGAACGCCGCCAGAATGGCCGATAGATCATGCCCATCCACAACGATCGGGTGCCAGCCGAATCCGGCCCAGCGAGAACGATAGCCTTCCATATCATGCTGCAGCATGGTGGGATCGCTTTGCCCAAGTCGATTGACGTCCACGATCGCGCACAGGTTGTCCAGGCCATAATGGTGTGCGATCTCAACTGCTTCCCAAACAGACCCCTCCACCGATTCCCCGTCTCCCATGAGCACATAGGTGCGAACGGTGGAACGATCCAGACGTTTGGCGTTCACCGCCATGCCGATTCCCGCCGAGAGGCCTTGTCCCAGCGAACCGGTCGCCACATCCACGAACGGCAGACGGGGCGTCGGGTGACCGTCCAGGTCGGACTCCAAAGTGCGAACTTGAGCAGGTCTTCTTTGGGAACGAGGCCGGCCTCCGCCCACGCCGCGTAGAGCAACGGTGCCGCATGACCCTTCGAGAGAATGAACCGGTCGTTGTTCGGATTCTTCGGGTTCTTCGGATCATAGCGCATGACGGAAAAGAAAAGGGCCGCGACAAGATCAGCGGCAGAGCAGCAACTCGTGGGATGGCCGCTGCCGGCCTCACTGGTCGCCCGGACGCTGTCAATCCTCAAGCGGGTTGCCTTATTGCGCAGCGCTGTGAGAAGGATGTGTTGTGTCATGCGCACAGCCATGCTGAGTCTCCTTGGTCGGGGTTTCTATCCCTTGTAACAAACAGAAGATGGACAGTCAATTTAAGTAATGTCGACCCTCCATTCTTCAGCCAATCCCCATTCTCCTCATGGCGTGAATGGTCCACCGGCAAGCGGGTGAACTGGGGCAGGGGCTGCGCCGTAGCCCTCCTGCGGGAGGATGCGGAAATGTGTGACGGCGTAAGACACGGACCGACCGACCTCGAACCGGCACTGACGAAATTCTTCCTTGTTCATTCGCGACCGGAGAATGAGGCCGGCCTCTGTTTCAATCTCGAGACGGTATGATACACCGAGAAAGTAGATATGACGCAGCCGCGCCTGCTGGCGAAAGCGGGATGGGTCATCCGAGATTTTGACATAGTAGGGTCGGAACCCGATGTGAATCCGCCGACCGTCCGGAAAGGTCTGCGCGGGAAACTCCAACGATCCTACGCGGGCGACCCCGCTCTTCACCTCGGCGTCCACAATATTCATTGACCCGATAAAGCGGGCGACGAACTCAGTGGCCGGCTCCTCATACACCTCGGCCGGCGACCCGACTTGCTCGAGCCGCCCCTTCGCAAAGACGATCAAGCGGTCCGAGACTTCCATGGCCTCCTCTTGATCGTGGGTCACAAACAGGCTGGTCACATCCAGGTCGTCGTGCAGACGGATCAGCCACTCGCGAAGTTCTTGGCGGACCTGCGCGTCGACCGCCCCGAACGGCTCGTCCAGCAGCAACACGCTTGGACGGCAGCCCGCGCCCGCGCAATCGCGACCCGTTGGCGCTGCCCGCCGGATAATTGATGGGGATATCGATCTCCCATTCGCTCCAGCCCCATAAGCTGCAACAAGTCCGACACACGACGCGTGGTATCAGTCCGCGACCATTTCTTGACGGTCAACCCGAAAACGATGTTCTCATACACCGTCATGTGTTTGAACAGGGCATAGTGTTGGAAGACAAAACCGATGTTGCGCTGCTGGACGGGCAGATCGTTCACTCGAACCTGATCGATAAAGATGTCGCCGGAGGTCGGTGTTTCAAGTCCGGCGATGATCCGAAGGACCGTGGTTTTGCCGCTGCCGCTGGGACCCAGGAGCCCGAGCAACTCGCCTTCCGTGACGCAGAAGGAGACGTTCGACACGGCGTCCACCGACCCGAAGCGTTTCGAGAGATTTCGGACCTCGATCTTCACACCGCGTCGCCCGACGTCACTCATGGCTAGGCTCCTACCCGCGAGACCCCGGCGGTCCGGGTCTTGGCCAGCTCAAGCACAATAAGGATCAGAAAGGAAGCGGCCAGCAACGATGCGGCGACGGCGTAAGCCCCCAGGTAGTTGAAATCAACGTAGCTCTGATAGATGTGCATTGTAGCGGTCTGGGTCAGCATGAGCACATTGCCCGAGACCACAAGAATTGCGCCGAATTCGCCGATCGACCGTGCGACGGTCAGCGTGGCGCCATACACCAGCCCCCAGCGGATTGCCGGCAGGGTCACTTTGAGAAAGACGTACCACTCACTCGCGCCCAGGGTTCGCGCCGCTTCTTCCGCTTCCGTGCCGATGGTCTGCAAGACCGGCGTCAACTCGCGTACGACGAAGGGAAACGTGACGAAGAGCGTCACGAGAATCATGGCCGGCATGGCATACAGGACTTTGATATCGGCCTCGCCGAAGAACGTCCCCAGAATTGTGCCAGGACCGAATAGCAGGATGAGCATGAACCCCGTGATGACCGGCGACACGGCGAACGGCAAATCGATGAGCCCGCTCATTACGGTCTGGCCCATAAACCGCTGTCGGACGAGAACCAGCGCGGTCACCGTCCCGAAGATGACATTGACGATGAGAACGATGGAGGTGATCTGAGCGGTCAGCTTGAACCCATGCAGGGCTTCGGGACGAGTGACTTCGGTCCAGAAGACCGTCACTCCCTCGCCGAATGCCTGCGCGCAGAGGTAGGCAATGGGACCGATGAGCAGTCCGATGAAATACACCCACACAATGGCGATCAACATTCGACGAATCATAATCTTTCGAGTTCTGAGCCTTGAGTACTGAGTTCCAAATTGGTCGGATTTGTTCTCAGACCTCAGACCTCAGCACTTTTTGCCTTATGAATATCGGCAGACGCTCGCCTGGCGGCCTGGTCAACCGTTCCAAGAGCATGAGCGCAAGGAATGAAATCAGCAGGACCACGACCGAAACGGACGTCGCGCCTCGCGGGTTGTAACTTTCAATCTCACCGTACACATAAACCGCCGCGACCTGCGTTTTCATCGGGATGTTACCCGCAACGATGACCACCGAGCCGAATTCACCCAGGGCGCGGACAAAGGTCAAGAAGATCCCGGTCAACAGACCCGGCAACACGGAGGGGACCGTGACCCGCAAAAATGCTTTCCATGGGCTTGCTCCCAGCGTGTAGGCGGCTTCTTCCTGATCCTTCTCCAGTTCAATCAAGACGGGCTGCAAGGCGCGAATAGTGAACGGCATGGTGACGAACAACATCGCCAGGATGATGCCGGGAAGATTGTAGAGAACCTCAATACCGCCTTGCTGCAACCGCGCGCCTATGGGACTAGTCGTGCCATACAGAGCTGCGATCATCAGCCCGGCCACCAGAGTGGGAATGGCAAATGGAAGATCAACCAGCGCATTTAAGAATGCGCGGCCCGCAAAGTCATAGCGCACAAGGACCCATGCGGACAGTGTCCCAAACGCGGCATTGATGAGGGTGGTCACCAACGCTGCCTGGACGGTCAAGATGAGCGCTGAGGCCGCCGCAGGCTGGCGGACATCTTCCAGAAAGCGAGCGAACCCGCCTTCCATTGAATGCGCGCTGATGGTCGCAAGCGGAAGGAGGACGAGGCAGAGCACATAGCCGATGGCGGCCGATCGTAACGCGACTCTGGCCAAAGAATGACGGCTCATCGGGCGATAGCTTCGTGCAGGAGGAATAACAAGCAGGCCGAAGCGGCAACTATTAATGACGACTCGCCAAGGCCTTCTATTATTTATTTTCCCGTGGCTAATTCCTCGACGGCTCGCGACCACACGCCCTGCGGTCCAAACAAGACAGCAGCGATCTTGTCCCATCCCCCTAAGTCAGCAATGGTAAAAAGAGCCGAGGGAGTTGGATAGGACCGGACATCTTGCAGGTTCTGCGAGACCGGCCGGAAATCCGAGTCGATGAAGGCGCGCTGCGCTTGGTCGCTGTGCAGGAAAACCACGAACGCTTCGGCCAGATCGCGGACACGATGTTTGTCGACATGGCGATCCACGAGCGCAACTGGATTTTCGATCAGCACGGTCTGCGCAGGCAGTACCAGTTCGATGGGCCGGCCGCTCTTGATGCGAGGCAGCAGTTCATTCTCATAGGTTACGATCACATCACCCACCCCGCGCTCGAAGGTCGTGACGGATTCCCGACCGCTTTTGTCCATCACTTTCACGTTCTTTTGAATCCGCTTGAGCAAGTCTGCAGCATATGATTCCGGGGAGCCTTGCTTCGGATCGGCCAGTTTAAGCCCGGCTCCATAGATCGCGATGATGTCCCACATCGCGCCGCCCGAGGTTTTTGGGTTGGGATACAAGACGTCGACGCCAGGCTTGGCCAGATCCTCCCACGTCTTGATGCCTTTCGGATTGCCTTTCCGGACGCCCAACGCCACCACTGAAGCCGTGACGTTGCCCCCATGAGGACGAGAGCGCCAATCATGAGTGACGAGGCCGGCTTTCACCACCTGGTCGAGGTCACCCTGGACCGAGAGGGCAGCCACATCTGCCTCAAAACCCCCGATGATCGCCCGAGCCTGCGCCCCAGAGGCGCCATAAGAACTCCGGAAGCGGACGACCTCTCCCGTCCGTTCCTTCCAGTAACGCTGGAACGCCGGGATCAGTCGTGTTTCATAGGCCTCTTTGGGAACGCTGTACACGGCGAGCAGAAGTTCGCGAGACGCAGGGGCCTCGGCACGGCTTTTCCCCGACCACATCACGGTTCCCAGACCGAGAGCTGTGATGATCAGAATGAGAAGTGTGCTGACCCCGCCATGGCTGGCGCATGTTGTCGGGTTATCGTTCCGCACGACGGGTATGCCTCCCGGGGTGAGATAGCGCCTGCGGTGGGCGGGTGTCATTGGTCTGTTTCACAAAATCGCTGAGCCTGTAATTGTCCAGAATATCTGCGATGGCATTGCGCACATCCAACATAACCCGCTGAATAGGGCAATTCTTCGTGTCGTTGTCCGCGTAAGGGCAGTCTTCACACTTTTGGTAAGCGGTCTTGCTGACACAGGAAATGGGGGCGAGCGGGCCATCAAGGACTCGAATCACCTGACCGAGCGTGATTTCCTGGGGGGATTTGATCAGGCTGTACCCACCGCCGACGCCTCTGCGACTGGCCAAAAATCCGGCGTTCTTGAGCGAAAGTAGAATTTGCTCGAGAAACTCAATAGGAATTCGTTGACGCGCAGCGATTTCATGACGTTGAAGGAGAGACCCCCCGTATCGACCGGTGAGCTCGATCAGCGCTCGCAGCCCGTACTGGCTCTTCTTCGAGAAATTCATGGCCCGGCCATTGTCAACTGAGTTACTCGACTTTTGTGACAATACCCCGACCGGTGCCTTTGCGTCAAGACAGCGATTCTTGTGAAGGAGCAGACCCGTCCATTTCGATGGAGAAACGCATTACGCGGATTGCAAAATTTCTGACGCGATCACGGTCATGATCGTCTTGACAGTGAATAAGATTCCTTGTTAATTTGGCATAGCTTAACTATCCTCTAGCCATCCGTCATCCCCCCAAAGTCAGGGACAATCTGTGACCTTTCAGGAGCTGATTCTCTCCCTTCACCGCTTTTGGGCCGACCAGGGCTGTGTGATTCATCAACCCTACGATCTCGAAATGGGAGCCGGAACCTTTCATCCGGCCACCTTCTTGAAAGCCTTGGGTCCGGAACCCTGGCGAGCCGGTTATGCCCAGCCCTGCCGTCGTCCCACTGATGGTCGATATGGGGAAAACCCCAATCGATTGCAGCACTACTATCAATATCAAGTCGTGCTCAAACCGTCTCCGGACACTATTCAAGACCTCTATCTTGAGAGTTTGGCCACCCTCGGTATCGATCCCAAAAAGCACGACATCCGATTCGTCCAGGATGACTGGGAATCGCCCACCCTGGGCGCATGGGGGCTCGGTTGGGAAGTTCGGTTAGACGGGATGGAAATTACTCAATTTACCTATTTTCAGGAAATCGGCGGCGTCGAACTGAACCCGATTACGGTCGAGATTACCTATGGCACGGAGCGGATCGCCATGTACCTCCAACAGATCGACAATGTGTTCGATTTGCAATGGACCGACAGCGTGACCTACGGAGATATTCATCGCCGTACTGAAGTACAATTTTCCACGTACAATTTTGAAGAAGCCGATGTCGCGATGCTGAACGCCACGTTTCAAGCCTTTGAAGCTGAATCCAGGCGACTGACTGAAAAAGGTTTGATCTTGCCGGCCTATGACTACTGCATCAAGACCTCTCATGTCTTCAATCTTCTGGATGCGCGAGGGGCGATCAGCGTCGCAGAGCGCACCAGGTATATTGCCCGGGTCCGCGCGCTCGCTCGTTTGTGCGCAGACGGTTACCTCAAGGAGCGTGAAGAACTGGGATACCCTCTGTTAAACGAAAAGAGGCCGTTACCGCGAAAATCCGCTGCGAAATCGCACGCCTCATGACACAAGACAGGAAAGACAGGTCGCTCAAGAAGCATGCGGCCGCGCGCCCAGAGGGCAAGGAATTGCTGTTGGAGATTGGAACGGAAGAACTCCCGTACCAGTTCGTTTCGATGGCTATTACCGGACTTCGCGAAGCGGCTGAGCGGCTCTTCAAGGAACACCGGCTGACGCACGGGCCATTGCGGACGTTCGGCACTCCCCGGCGTCTCTTGCTGGTGGTCGAGTCAGTGGCGAACCGGCAGATCGAGGCGCTGAGGGAAGTCATGGGTCCCTCCAAGACTGTGGCGTTCGATTCGGGCGGGGAAGCAACGAAGGCCGCCATGGGATTCGCCGCATCACAAGGTGTGACGACTCAAGACCTGGAAGTGCGGTCCACTGCGAAGGGGGAGTATGTCTTTGCCGTCAAGCGCGACCCGGGTCGGTTGGCTTCGGCGGTCCTGGGCGAATTGTTGCCGGCCCTGATCGGATCACTGTCATTTCCCAAATCCATGCGGTGGAACACAGTCGGGATTCGATTCGCACGACCGATCCGATGGGTGCTTGCGCTCTACGGCGGTCGGGGTGTCGACTTTCAGGTCGGAGGATTGGCCGCAGGGAACCGGACCTGGGGGCATCGGTCCTATGGATCTTCAAAGACCTCAAATAGACAGGGACTTCTCATCAAGGACTTCAAGTCATACGTGAGCATATTGGAGCGGTATGGCGTTGTTCCTGACCAGGACAAGAGACGCACGATGATCCTGGCGCAACTCACCGAGCTGTCGGCCTCGACTCGCGGTGTCGTCCATCGCGACGAAGACCTCTTGGAGCAGGCCGTCTATACTGTTGAGTACCCCCACGCGATTGTGGGGACATTCCACCCGCAGTACCTATCGGTGCCGAAGGACGTCTTGATGACCGCGATGAAGGAGCATCAGGGATTTTTTTCGCTGATGAATAAGGATGGCTCCTTGCTTCCGGCTTTCATCTCGGTCACAAACACGAAGTTACCCGACATGGGATTGATTCGTGAAGGGAATGAGCGAGTCCTGGCGGCGCGTCTCGCAGACGCGAAGTTCTTTTTCGACGAGGATCGCAAGGTCAGGCTGTTCGATCGCGTCGAAAAACTCAAAGGCGTGACCTTTCACCAGAAGCTGGGGACTCTCTACCAAAAGACCGAGCGGGTCATCAAACTGGCGGAGAAGCTGGCCGATAAGCGAGATCGCAGCACCTGTCGCCGCGCCGCACAATTGAGCAAGGCCGACTTGCTGACCGGCATTGTGGGAGAATTTCCGACCCTGCAGGGGGTGATGGGTGGAGAATACGCCCGGCATGACGGTGAGAACCCAGAGGTATGCCTCGCCATTGCCGAACAGTATTTGCCGCGGACCATGGAAAGCGAATTGCCGAAAACACTTGCGGGGACAATCCTCTCGCTGGCTGATCGACTCGACACAATTGTCGCCTTCTTTCATGCGGGGGTCGTTCCTACCGGTTCGGAGGATCCTCTGGGGTTGAGGCGGCACGCCTTGGCTGTTGTTCGGCTCATCATTGAGGGGAATCTCAAGCTGAACGTCGCTGAGGCCACCGGTTACGCCAAAGAACTGGTCCAGAATCAAGGGTTCAAGGAAGCCGGCGTGGCCGATCCAATCGAGTTTCTGGGCGAGCGACTCCGTTATTACGGTCGCACAGTCCATGGCCTGCGGGACGATGTCATGGAGGCGTTGCTGAAGCCGGCATTGCGCACCGATCGCAGGACACACGTCGATCTTCTGGATCTTCTAGCAAGGATGAAAGCTCTTCAGGGTATCACAGTGCGGCCGGAGTTTGATCCGCTCATGGTCGGGTTCAAGAGGGCGCACCGTATTGTGGAAAAGGAGAAGTGGTCTCGCGAGGTCGTGGACGCTGCGCTGTTCCAGCACCCCACGGAAGCGGAACTTCATAAACTGCTTGCGGACGCCAACGGGGCAGTCCCGGCCGCCATCACCCGGGGTGAGTACGCGGGGGCCCTGAACGTATTGGTCCAGATGAAGCCGGCCATCGATGGATTTTTCTCCGGGGTGCTGGTCAACGCGGAGGACGAAGCGCTGAGGGCCAACCGCCTCTCGTTGCTCGCGGCCGTGGACCGTCTCTTTCTAAGCTTTGCCGATTTCTCTCACATTGTCGTTCAGGGAGCCTGATGAATTGAGCGCAATTCCGGCATGGCGTGGAAACGAGGGGGAGGACCCTGAGCCGATCCCTGCTCCGACCATGGCCGAGCGGCAGGATCCTCGCGTCCGGCGCTACAGCCTGATCGTCACGCTGGCGATGATCGTCGTGTGCAATGCCATCTTTCTCCTGGGCATCCGGTGGAGCGGGGTCAATCTCGACGAATTGATTCGAACTCCGGACCTCTTCAATCCAAGGAAGGATGTCTGCCTCCGCATGACATGGCAGCAGGTTGAAGGAGACAATCGACCCATTCAACTCTGTTCCGAATGGATCAATTTGTCGGATCCTACCGGGAACACCCATTCCTTCCAAAAGGGAACGGAGGTGGTGAAAGGAGGAGACGGGAAGCTGTACTTCGATCATGGCGTGCAAGTTGATTATCGGCTCTTTCTCTTCGGCGCGTTCGTGATAGCGGTGTTTGCATTCGGATTGCTGCTCAGGCGATATATGATTCGCCGCTACCGGATGCGATTGGAGATGATAGCCGGCCAATCATAAGCGTTCATCGATCTAGCAGGTCAGGATGTTCAAAAAGGCAGCCCAGCGAGGCCGCAGCGAGTGAAAAGCCGAAGCGTACTCTTTGCAGTACGTTGAGGCTTTGAGCGATGCGAGAACAAAGCTGGAGGCCTTTTTCAACATCCTGCTAATCAAGAGGAGAGCAGTCGTGGCCACAAAGAAATACGTCTACTTCTTTGGCGATGGGAAAGCCGAAGGCACCAGGGATATGAAGGAACTCCTGGGCGGCAAGGGCGCCGGCTTGGCGGAGATGACCAATCTAAAGATTTCGGTGCCGGCCGGATTCACCATCACAACCGAAGCCTGCATCGAGTATTACCGCCGTCGCAAGGTCTACCCCCCAGGTATGTGGGAAGAGGCGCTCCATGCCCTCAAGAAAGTCGAGCGTGCCATGGGGTCTCGATTCGGCGATCCGTCCAATCCGCTGTTGGTCTCGGTCCGGTCAGGAGCGCGGGCTTCGATGCCGGGCATGATGGACACCGTCCTGAACGTCGGCCTCAACAGCCGGACGGTCGAGGGATTGGCCGCCAAGACACGCAACGAACGATTCGCCTTCGATAGCTATCGGCGCTTCATCGCGATGTTCGGCCACATCGTCATGGGCATTCCGCGCGACCGTTTCGAAGACGCCCTGGCTCACAAGAAGACGGAGTGCGGCGCGAAGCTCGATACCGATCTCGATGCCAAGGCGCTCAAGGATCTGGCCATCCGCATGAAGGCGATGGTGACCAAGGAGACCGGACGAGACTTTCCTGACGACCCGCTCGAGCAGCTTCGCATGGGGATCAATGCGGTCTTTTCGTCCTGGTACGGGGCGCGAGCAGTGACCTATCGGCGTCTCTACGATATTCCGGATGGTTGGGGCACCGCGGTCAGCGTCGTGGCAATGGTGTTCGGAAACATGGGCGAGACGAGCGGGACGGGCGTGGCCTTCACCCGTGATCCGGCGTCCGGGCAGCGGACCTTTTTCGGCGAATGTCTGTTGAATGCGCAAGGCGAAGATGTGGTGGCCGGTATTCGCACGCCGCTGCCGATCGACGCGCTGGCCAAATCGATGCCCCAGGCCTATAAGGAGTTGCTGGACACCTACAAGAAGCTGGAGAAGCACTACCGGGACATGCTCGATCTGGAGTTTACGATCCAGGAAGGTAAGCTCTACATGCTGCAGACCCGGGTCGGCAAGCGGACCGGCATCGCGGCGGTCCGGATCGCCGTCGATATGGTGAACGAGGGTCTGATCAGCAAACGCGAAGCCGTGCTCCGCGTCGGCCCCGACCAGTTGTCCCAGTACCTGTACCCAATCTTCGATGCTGCAGAAGAAGGGAAGCATCCAACGATCGGCAAAGGACTGCCCGCCGGGCCCGGCGCGGCGGCCGGCAAGATCGCGCTGACGCCCGACAAGGCCGTGGACATGCACGCGCGCGGCGAACGGGTGATTCTGGTCCGTCAGGAGACCAGCCCGGATGACATTCATGGCATGCACGCGGCCCAAGGCTTTCTGACCGCCAGAGGCGGCATGACGTCCCATGCGGCGGTGGTGGCTCGTCAGATGGGAAAAGTCTGCGTCGCCGGCTGTGAAGCCGTCGATGTCGACAGCGGCACGACGCTGAAAATCGGGGCCCTGACTTTACGAGAGGGAGATTACCTCTCGATCAACGGCTTTACCGGCAATGTGTACGACGGCGATATTCCGGTCGTGGAGTCGGAGGTCATTCAAGTGATCCAAGGCAAACTGGATGCGCGACGATCGGAAAAGTATCGCATCTTCTCCACCTTCTTGAGTTGGGCCGACGAGTTCCGCGTGCTGAAGGTCCGGGCCAACGCGGACGTGCCCGATCAGGCAAAGATTGCGCGCGGGTTCGGCGCGGAAGGCATCGGGCTCTGCCGCACGGAGCATATGTTCTTTGCCGAAGATCGCGTGCCGATCATGCAGCGGATGATTCTTGCCCGGACACGGGAAGATCGGGAACGCTACCTGGAGCAATTGCTTCCGTTGCAGAAGCAGGACTTCATCGGACTGTACCGAGAGATGAAGGGCTTCCCGGTCACGATTCGCCTACTCGATCCGCCGCTGCACGAGTTTCTGCCGAAGCGGGAAGATCTCATGGTGGAGATCGCGCGCCTCGAGTTGACCGGCGGTGACCCCGCCGTCATCGAAGAGAAGCGCCGCCTGCTTGAACGGGTTGAAGAACTGCACGAGTTCAATCCCATGCTGGGTTTGCGTGGGTGTCGATTGGGCATTACGATGCCGGAGATTACGCGGATGCAAACTCGAGCCATCATTGAAGCCGCGTGTGAAGTCGCTCGCGAAGGCAAAAAGATCGTGCCTGAGATTATGATTCCGTTGGTCGGCATGGTCTCGGAAATGAAGGCCCAGAAGGACCTGATCCGCGAGGTAGCGGATGAAACGCTCCGTCGGAGCGGCGCAAGCCTATCCTATCTGGTCGGGACGATGATCGAATTGCCCCGCGCGGCGGTCACCGCGCGCCACATTGCCGAGGAGGCGGAATTCTTTTCCTTCGGCACGAACGACTTGACTCAAACCGCCTTTGGGTTCTCGCGTGATGATGCCGCCAAGTTCGTCTCCTTTTACATGAAGCGGCAGGACAGTTGCCCCGTCTGTCTGAGTCCGCAGGTCAACTGGAAGGAGATGGTGTGCCTGAGTTGCGGTGCCCACATCGCGACGAAAGCGGAGAATATTTTGGAAGCCGATCCGTTCGCCGTTCTGGACCGGGAAGGTGTCGGGGCGATGATGCGGATGGCCATTTCGGAAGGTCGGGCAACGCGACCGGATATCAAACTCGGCATCTGTGGAGAGCACGGCGGTGAACCGAGTTCCGTGGAGTTTTGCCATCAACTGGGGTTGGATTACGTCAGCTGCTCGCCCTACCGGGTCCCGATCGCCCGCCTAGCCGCAGCGCAGGCCGCGCTGACGAACCCTTCCGAACAAAAAGAGACTAAGAAGCCGGTGAAGGCGTCTGCAAAAGCTTCCAAGCGTTCAGTTCGCCGCACTCCTCAAGCCGCGGGCAAGCGCGGCAAGAGCCGTCGGACATCCCCCAGTCGGGCTCGGTGAAAGTCGACGACCGCGACGCGATCTACATGGCGAAGGCGCTTCGTCTGGCCGCCAAGGGGCGGGGAGACACGTCCCCCAATCCGATGGTGGGCGCGGTCGTGGTCTCGAAAAATCGCGCCGTCGGGCACGGGTACCATCGCCGCGCCGGCGGCCCCCATGCCGAGGTGATCGCCCTGAAGGCGGCGGGTAACCGTGCCCGGGGCGGCACCCTCTACGTGACCCTCGAGCCGTGCTGTCATACCAGTAAACGTACGCCTCCGTGCGTTCCTACCATCATCGCCTCGAAGCTCCGCCGCGTCGTCGTCGCTGTGCAAGATCCCAACCCTCACGTGCAGGGACGCGGCATCAGCCTACTCCGCCGGGCCGGGATCGATGTCGCCGTAGGCTGTCTGCGTGGTCGAGCGGAACGTTTGAACGAGGCATATATCCACTGGATCTCGCACAGGACGACCATTCGTGCTGATGAAAGCGGCCATGACGTTGGATGGGAAGATCGCGACGGCCGCCGGCGAGTCACAATGGATTACGGGAGAATCCGCCAGGCTGGAAACTCATCGCCTCCGTCGGCGGGTGGACGCCGTCATGGTTGGGATCGGAACAATCCTGAAGGACGATCCACAGTTAACTGCCAGGATGTCATCCAAACAGTCTTCCCGGGCCACCGGCCGGCAGCCCATCCGTGTAGTCGTGGACAGCCGACTCCGTATTCCGCTCAATGCCAAGGTTGCGTTGCCTTCGTCGTCAAGCCGCACCATTATTGTGACCACGAAACTGGCCCCGACACACCGCATCAAAGCGCTGCGAGCCCGGGGCATCACCATTCTGACCGTTCCCGTCTATCAAGGACGAGTCTCCTTAGAGAGTTGTCTTACGGCTTTGGGCAAGATGGAGATCATCTCCATCATGCTCGAAGGCGGGAGCGAACTAAATGCCTCAGCCTTACGTGCTGGATTGGTGAACCGCGTGCGTTTCTACATTGCGCCGATGCTCCTTGGGGGGTGGGATGCCAAAGGGGTGGTCGGAGGCCGTTCGCCCAAGCAACTCGTCGATGCTCTCGCCCTGGAAGACATGACCATCAAGCGTGTCGGACAGGACCTCGTTCTGGAGGCGCGTATCCATTCGTGAACGTGTACGTACTCATTTGGATACGTTCCAAAGTCATGCGCAGACCCCTAGAACCCCCTGTATTCCCTCTCCCATCATAAGTGCCTAATAACACTTAGGTTAAAATACCTATTATATGAGGCATCGGTTTTGCTGAAGCCTGAGCCCAATGACACACATGGCTCAGACAACAATCAGCATACAACCGGACACGATGGCTCTCCTCAGTTCGCTCGGAGCGCCTTTCGACCTCCAAGATGTGGAAACATTCACGCATTGCCAGCGAACAGCCGGCTACGCCCTCATTCTTGGGCGCCGGTTGGGGCTTTCGATGGAGAACCTGCTAACGCTGGAACGGGGAGTGTTCCTGCACGACATGGGCAACGTACACATTCCCGACCGAATTCTCAAGAAGACTGCGCCTCTGTCCGACGCGGAATGGAAGGTCATGAAAAGCCACGTCGTGACCGGTTATGCCATGCTGAGTACGGTTCCGTCATTGCACGACGTCGCGGCCATCGTGTTGGCACATCATGAACGCTACAATGGAACCGGCTATCCTCACCGGCTGGAAGGGGAGGACATTCCCTTCGGCGCTCGGATCTGCGCGGTGGCTGACTGCCTGGACGCGTTGACCTCGCTCGATCAGATCGGCCGACGCCCGATGAACTTCTTCGACGCATGCCGGTACATCGCCTCCGAACGCGAGACCCGGTTTGATCCTCGCGTCGTCGACGCTATGCTGTCGGTTTCGACAGTGGAATGGTGTCGCCTTCAGCGCTCGGTCTCTCCGCCTTGCATTTCGCCGGCACGAGGACGGGAATCAGCCATCTTTCAGAGAGCTCGTGTTCAGCGGCCATTTTGACAAGCCCGCCGCAAAGGTGGTAGCGTGCTGAGGTGTTGGGCAAGTTTACTTCGAACGTGATTGCCTCCCTCGGTTTGACACATTTCTTTCCTCTTTCGTCGTTGTATCCCCTAGGCGGCCACTTCACGAAATTGATAGTCATTTCATCTCTCACCGTGGTGCTTGGTGTCGGATGGTCTCCCGGGCCTCACCATTTCCTCGGCTCTTGACACGACGGGTGCCGGAAACCACCTCGCTCTCCTTGCTTGTTCAGGAATACCTTGGGACGGCGGATGCCGACCAGGCTGCGAGCATGCTGGCGGGCATCCTCAGACACCCGCAGGCCGATCTTGCCGGTGTCGAGGCCGCTATTCGTGTTGAGCCGACTCGAACTATGCAGCCGGTCGGATCTCATCCAGGCGTTCCGGTTCGCGTCCATGAACGGACGTCTCGGTATGGGTTGTATGTGCCGCTATCGTATGTTCCGATCAAAGAGTACGCCCTGGTCATCTGCCTGCATGGCGCAGGATTTTCGGGCGACAGCTATCTCGAACGCTGGCAAACCCGTCTCGGTGAGGACTATATTCTCGCCTGTCCCTCTTCCCCACAGGGTGTGTGGTGGACGCGTGAGGCGGCCGACTTGGTCCTGACGACCATGCGCGACGTCCAAGCTCGCTATCGGGTTGATCCGGATCGGATCTTTCTCACCGGCATGTCCAACGGGGGGATCGGGGTCTATCTGATCGGCAGCCATTACGCCCCCGTCTTTGCGGGCTTAGCGCCCATGGCCGGCGGTCTCGATGATGTGCTCTTTCCGCTTTTGGAAAACCTTCGGAACACTCCCGTGTATGTGATCCATGGCGCGAAAGATCAGGTCATGCCGGTTCAACTGAGCCGTTCGATCACCAAGGAGTTGACTCGTCTCGGCTACTCCTTTCGTCTATCGGGAGCATGATCGGACGCATCCGGTCGCCGGAGGACATTATTTTCCTCGGGAGGAATTGCCCGATCTCGTCGCATGGTTCGGCACGTCGCCGACGCGATCCGCTGCCCAAAAAGCTCACCGTGGTGCGGGACGCGACACATCTGATCCCGTTCTGGTGGGTCCGGATTGATGCGACCGATCGGATTGCGTCGTTCAGCGATGGTTTGACCGACAGTCGCGACGAAGCCATCACGAACCGCCGCTTTGCCAAACTGGACGCGGAATTTACGGCGCCGAATCGGATTGAGGTGAAGACGGAGCAGGTGAGGCGGTACAGCCTTTTCTTGAATGAGTCCCTCGTCGACTTTTCCAAGCCGGTCACGGTCGTCACCAACGGGAAGACCAATTATGAAGGCCCCGTCGTCCCTCGACTCGAGACGCTGCTACGGGAAGCGCGCCTGCGCCAGGACCGCCGTGTGCTGTTCCCGGCTGTCCTGACTCTCCAGGTGGAGAGCGGCTCATGATCAGATGGGCAGGCACAGCCATCGCAAGCATCTTGTCGGTGAATGCGCCGTCCACCCCAGCCACCGACGAGTATCAGGTTCCTGCTGAGCAGGGAAGCGCGACCGTTCCCGAGACCTCCGTCCTTTTCTCCTCCTCCCCATGAGCCGAGACCGCACCTTTGTCCTGCTCTGCGGGATCGGCATCTTTTGTTTCATCAGTTATAACCTAGTCCGCATGCCGGTCTTGGCGCTGTTTGCGCAATCATTAGGCGCGGGGCCGGAAGCCATTGGCCTGATTGTCTCGGTCTCGACCCTGACGGGCGTCTTTTTGAAGCTTCCCTCCGGCGCGCTCTCCGATATTTATGGCCGCCGCCTGCTCCTGCGGGTTGGCGTCGTCGCATTCGGGCTTCCGCCGTTTGTCTATCCGTTCGTGTCCGATCTTGAAGTCTTGACTGGGTTGCGCTTCGTGCATGGTCTTGCGACCGCGATCTTCGCCCCCAGTGCGCTGGCTACTGTCGCAGAACTCTACCGGGAACGGCGTGGGGCCGCCCTTGGAACCTACACGGCCTGTACCCAGACCGGAGCGCTGCTGGGGCCGGTGCTCGGAGGGTGGCTCGCCCATTCCGCCGGTTTCCCTACGACCTTTGTGACGGCCGGCGTGCTGGGCTGCATCGGCTCGATTCTCTTCTACAGCTTGCGTCTCAATCCGCCGGCGCCCCGCTCCGCGGAGAAAGGGATCGGACCTGTGCTGGCCGACATGTGGAAAGGATTTCGTGTCGTCGCGAGCAATCTTCGCGTACTGGTGACTAGTTCGACGGACGCCGCGAAGATGATCGCCAATGGCGCGCTCATGGCCTTTCTCCCGATCTACGGTCTCTCCGTGGGCTTGAATTCCGGAGAGGTCGGCCTGCTGTTCGGAATCCAGGGGATCACGTCGTTTCTGTCCAAACCGATCATGGGGCGGGTCTCGGATCGGGTCGGCCGTCGGCCGCTCATCATCCTCGGCCTGCTCATTTGCGCAATCACGTTCGTGCTAATCCCGCAAGCGACGACGCTGCCGGTTCTGCTGCTCCTGGCCGCGGGATTCGGATTCGGCGAGGCGGTCGTCTCGTCTTCCACCTCGGCGCTCGTGGCGGACCTGTCCGAACTGAAAACACTGGGCGCCGGAATGGGCATGCAGGGCACGATTATGGACATCGGGCACGCGAGCGGTCCGCTCCTGGCCGGATTCTTGATCGCGCACACCAGCTATCCGGTCGCCTTTACGGTCATCGCCGCCATCCAGCTCGTCGCAGCCGCCGTGTTCTGGGCGCTTGTCCGCCGGTGATGAGCGCATCGAGTTCCACAACCCCGAGTGCTATAATGCCGTGAATTAGACGCGGAGACAGAGCGATGAGCGGCGAGATGGGAACAGGGGATATCGTTGTGGGGGCGCTTGCCGCGATCGGAGTCGTGGTATTGGTCGTCGTCTTCGTCATCGTGTTCAAACAGGTCATGTTGAAATAGGCGCACTTGGACTATAGCATGCCTAGTCGATCTTTGTAGGAATCTGCATGAGAACCGTCGATCGCTGCGTCGGGTGAGCGGCTCGCGCTCGGTCGGAGAGCTCAGGCGATTCATTCGACGGCGAGCGGCAAACGATCATGAGCAGTAGGACACCCTTGCGGCTTCGGCACCTACCGATCAGTTTACATGATTCACAAGGATCGGACAGGATTCGAAAGCAAATAAGCTCGGTGAGCTGTGGACCTTCAACGACTGCCTTCGCGGGAGGGTGAGATTGTGAACGTGGGATTCGCCGAACTCAGCGAACGTGCTGACGAGTTCATTCAGGAGCGAAGAAGAACTATAGGTGTGTCTGTGTTCACCGGGATTGTCGAAGAAATGGGCGCGGTGAAGGCGCTGGACAAAAGCCCGGTGGGAGTGAGGCTGAGCATTTTGGCTGCTGCCGTCATGGATGATTTGCCCGTCGGCGCGAGTGTCAGCGTCAACGGCACATGCTTGACCGTGGTCTCGGCCGGCGATCGCGAATTTGCCGTCGATGTCTCGACCGAAACACTGTCGGTGACGACCCTCGGCAAGCTGGCCGCCGGTTCTCCGGTGAATCTCGAACGCGCCATGAAAATTCACGCTCGACTGGGCGGCCATCTGGTAGCCGGTCATGTGGATGCGATGGGATCGATTCGCAGCCGGCGGCAGGACGGGAACACGCTGCTGCTAACGATCGAGGTGCCGAAGGAGATCTTGCGCTACTGTGTGCCGAAAGGGTCGATTACGGTCGATGGGATCAGCCTGACGATCAACGAACTCACCGACCGGTCGTTCAGTGTAGCGATCATTCCGCACACCGCGAAAGTGACCACGTTGGGGCTAAAGCAGCCCGGGGATCTCGTGAATCTGGAATCCGATCTGATCGGTAAGTACGTCGAACGGCTCCTGCAGGAACGGGGTCAACTCCCGCCAAAGCCGGCGCCTGTCATCGATAAGGATTATCTACAGAAACGCGGGTTGATCTGAACGACAGAAGTAACAACTCTCAGCAGTCAGCCTTCTGCCTAAGCCCTTTCATTCCCTTCCGAATCCACCGGCAAAGGAATCAAGAGAAGATTTCTTCCACTCTGAGCGTAACGTGCGAAAGGAGAACCAGTGAGAGCGAAGTATGACCTGATGCCATTGAGAACGTCCGGTACTGGTTGCCGGACGGATCACGGAAGATGTGGACTTCCTGGCGGTTGAGATCGACCAGCCAAACTTCGGGAATACCAGCTTCAGCGTAACGCGGGACTTTATCCGACCGATCCGTTTCTAAGGAAGTGTCGGAAACTTCGATCACCAACAAGACATCCTCAGGACAGGGTGCCCGGTCGCGATAGCGGTTGGCTTTGGGACGAAGGAGAGCCAAATCAGGGTACAGCTCAGCGTTGTTCGTTAACTGGAGAGGATTCTGGACATGGACCACGATGTCTGCAGAAACCCGCTGGATGAGCAGCCTGGTCAGCCAATCAACACACGCGGCATGCTGAGGCCCAATTGGAGTCATCGGGATGATCTCTCCATCAATTAGTTCAACACGGTCGTCTTCCTTGAGAATACCTACCTCGGCCATTCGGTGAAACTCCTTAACCGAAAACCGGCGTGTCCGCACAGAACTGGTCATTGTTCCAACCCTTCGAAACGCTTGTATTGGTAACATAGCGAGCTTGGTGCAACGAGTCAACGTCGAGCCGCGGGGTACGCTTCACAATGAAGCCAACCATCCGAAAAACCGAGGGGAGCCCAGGCCTTCCTGCGCTAGGCAAGGGGCGACTTCCAACGGGGCCGAACGTAGGGATTGCATGGCCTGTGGCGTGGCGAAGGCGAAGGGTGCCGCTCGCGTTCGTCGTTGGCGACTTCGTGCGGACGATGTGATTGTGGTGGTTGGATGGCGGGTGAACGAATCGCCCCACGCTTTGCTAGTCGTCCGCTCGGTAGTCGAACTCGATGTCCGCCAAAAGCCAAAACGCCGAAATCTTGCCGTCGCGGAGATGGTAGAAATAGTTGGCTTCCGCGGAAATGGGTTGTCCGGAGGCCAGCTTCGCCGTGAACGCGAAACGGATCGCGAATTTGTCCTCCGCGGCAATGATGTCCTGGATGTCGTAGGTCGGATCCGTGTAACGTGGGTGGTCCGTCACGAGGCGATGGACGACGTCGTCATAGTTCAGCCGCTGCTTGCGGTGGTAGCCGACCACGTCGCGTTGGTAGAAGCGTGGAACGGCTTCAGCGTCGAGCGGCAGCCGACCTCCCGCATGAGCCGCTCGGCGAACTTCAGGGTCTCCTGGCTGTTCATGATCAGGCCTCCTTCGCGCCGCCCGCTGCGAGAGCATGCACCAGTTCAATGAGTCGATTCCTTCTCTCGCGCGAACCGGAATGTGGCCGCCTCCGGTGTCGCCCAATATGCCCGCTCAGGGGCGCGCCGCTTGCGGCCTGTCCGCTGTGGGGCGTGATCCAGCCCCAGCCCGGCACGCGCCTCACGAGCAACAAGAAACGCGGTACGAAGGAACGCAGCGCAGATAAGCGCCCTGACTACGACGTCGGGCCAAGGAGAAAGCATCATCCACACCGCCAACGGCGCCAGCAACACGGAGACGTTTGCGATGAGGTCGTTTCACGAGCAGAACCAGACCGGCCGCAACCGGAGATTCAGATTTCCTCAACACGGATTCGTATCCGCCCGGCTGACTCCTCAGAACGGGGCTTTGGATTGTCGGACCCCCCCAGCCGCGATCGTCTCAGTGTCCACTTCGGCGCAGAAAGCCAAGAAATTCTCTGCCAATTCAGCCAGAATTCCCGATCGGGTCTTGGTATCAACGGGTGCCGCGAACCAAGAACGATAGGTCAGAGCCATGAGGGGGCCTAACGCCCCGCATCACCTGCCGGCGGAGGCGGGCGAAGCCCGCTGTAGCCGGTCAGGTGGATGCGGATGTTATGCGGCATTTTGGTTGACGCAGCCACTGGTTGTCCACTTTCCCAATAGAGCCATTCGGGGTCCGGACAAACGAATGGCTGCTTCCTGAGGTTCAGCAGCCTGCCGGCCGGGTGGCGGAATCAGCACCGCCAGCCGCTCGATCAGTTCGAGTGGGGGTCCAGCATCAGCCTGACGTGCCGCCCGCTCCCGGCTTGACGCTCTCATAGACCAAGCGCTCTGCATCGATTCACGCAGCCGCTCCTTAGGTGAGAGTCGGGGAAAAGGTAGGAGCCTGAAGCGACCTTCGGCGGAATGCAATTATGCTGGCCAGTGTTGCGGTGGGTTCTGGAGGACATTGACAAGTCCTCGAAGACCGGTGAGAATCGCCGGAGCCTTTGCATGTCTATGAGATCAGGATAGTAGACCAACATACTGAATTGTTAGCCCAAAACAGGAGACAACTATGTCCGCACTGCAAAGTGTGATGATAGGAATTGCGTTCCTTGCTGCTGCGTCGGCGCCATACACGTTGGCTCAAGCACCAAAGACGGCTGAATCGAAGTCTCTCGGACCGCGGAAGGTATCTCGTGAAGATAGCCGGTTGTAACGACTGTCATACGCCCGGCTACGTTCAGACAGGGGGCAAGGTTCCAGAAAAACAGTGGCTGACAGGCAGTAATCTCGGTTGGCGCGGCCCCTGGGGAACAACATATCCTAGCAATCTGAGGCTGTTTATGCAGAAGCTTTCCGAAGACCGGTGGGTCAAGATAGCGAAGACTGCACAGTTCCGACCGCCGATGCCTTGGTTCACCCTTCACGACATGACCGAGCAAGATCTTCGGGCCATCTACAGATTCATTAGATATTTGACACCTGCTGGCGAACCATCGCCGTCTTTTGTTCCGCCCGGTCAGGAGCCCAAGGGTCCATACGTTCTATTTCCCGAACCACCGAAATGATTTTCGGCTCGGGAGAAACGGCTCGACACGGGCGCCCCCTGGCAAAACGGCGTGTCCCCCTGGCACGGGAGCGACAGTGTGCGGGCTGGCATAACCTGTGATCTCTTAAAACAGGTATTTTTCATCAGGGAAACGAGCTGAATAGGCTATTGCGAAACCCGGAGGTCCGCTATGTCGAAGAATATCGTCATCTGTTCGGATGGGACCGGCAACTCGGCCATCAAGGGGCGGGGCACGAATGTGTTTAAGGTGTTTGAAGCCATCGATTTGAATGGTCACAAGACCCGGCCTGAGCTCACGCCTCAGGTCGCGCTCTACGACGATGGGGTTGGAACGGAGGACTTCAAGCCGCTGAAGATCTTCGCCGGGATGACCGGCTGGGGTCTGAGCCGAAACGTAAAACAGCTCTACAAGGAGCTGGTGCGCATCTACGATCCTGGTGATCGCATCTTTCTCTTTGGCTTTAGCCGGGGCGCCTTCACTGTACGCACACTCGCGGGCCTCATCGCGAAGTGCGGCATTCTGGACACCGAGAAGCTGCCGACGACGGACGACCTCGAATTCTCCGTCCGTAGGGCCTACAAGGTATATCGGAAGTCCTACCGCACGGAACTGGCGAAGCTGTTTCTCGGCGAGCCGGACACCTCGGTAATCAAGCAGTTCAAGGATGAGCATTGTCGTCCGTGCGAGGTCCCGATCAAGTTCATGGGTGTGTGGGACACAGTCGACGCCGTTGGCCTGCCTTTCCATATAAGCGACTTCATCAACGTGGCCATCTACCGTTTCAAGTTTCGTGATCATACACTGAGCAAGCTTGTCGAACGAGCCTGTCATGCGCTCGCGATCGACGACGAACGCCATTCGTTCCATCCTTTGCTCTGGCGCGAGGACGACAAGGGTGACGTCGAACGCATCGAACAAGTTTGGTTCGCCGGAGTTCATTCGAACGTCGGCGGCGGGTATCCGAAGCAGGGGATGTCGCTCGTGTCCCTTGAGTGGATGATGAGGAAAGCCGAGGACGCCGGTCTACGACTCCTTGCCGCCGACCGCGCGCTCTATTATGACCACGCGAACGTGGACGACAAGTTGTACGACCCGCGCGCGGGCCTCGGAATCTTCTATCGGTGGAAGGTTCGGGACATTGCCGCGATTTGTCGCATGCACCAGGTGAGACCGGCGGTCCACGTGAGTGCCCTCGAACGTATCGCCCACGGGACTGACGACTACGCCCCCGGCAATCTGCCGGGCAACACGAATGTGGTCATCACCCCCACGGGTGATGCCGGAAAAGACGCAGCGGCGCTTCAACGGGCAAAGGAAGTCGAATCGGTTTTGCATTCCGCCCACGCCGGAGAGGAATCACTCTTGACGCGCGTTCGGGCTGCAGTCGTGATGGGGCTCGTCTCTTACTACGTCTATCTGTTGGCCTGTATTGTCGTAGTGATCGCCGCCTCGGCTCCTGACGGCGTTCGCGCCTTCTTGAACCCTTGGTTGGTCATGAAAAACGCAGGTCTATTCGTCGTCAATGTGGTCACGCTTCAACTGGGCGCCGTGTTCACGAGCATAAAACATCTGGCGACGTCACCCTGGCGCATGGGGTTCCTCGGGGGTGGGTTTTTGGTGTCGTACCTTCTGGCGCTCTCCGCGGACCGCCGCATGAGCGCCGTATTCTCGGAATTCTGGCATCGGGTGCAGCCGGAACTGCGAGATGCCTTGAAGCGCGCCCGCAAGGCCGCCCGCAAGGCATCGACCGGGGAAGATACCAGGGTCGCATAACGTACGTGTCGGACACTGGTCTCAGCTCCGATGCCACGGCGGTCGTGATTCGGTCGTCTGCGGGTGAGGACCGTGGCTCAGCGCGTCATAGACGAAAGCACGCTTCCGTCAGACTTTGCGCGACCCTCGGATGCGAATTCTGCAGATGGCAAAGTTAAGACCTGAGGCCTGACGCGGGCCTGCTAAGTACTTTTTCTTGAGCCAGCGCGGGCGTGATATCTGCGGCCCGACCAGAGTGGGTTTTGGAGACTGTAATAATGGTTTGATCAGAAACAGGAGAGTGCTCCTCGGCCGGCCATGCCCCAGGGCGCTTGCCGGTGGTTCCGTTACAATGGGGCGGAATGCTTACCGCCGGACGCCGTCCTGCACTAGGTGGTGCACCGCTATAGGGTGGGGGTGGCGGAGCTGTGTCGGCCGACGCGCCGGCCCAGCGAAGCCGGCCAGGTGGCCGTCTATGGTTGTGCCGGCGGGCGGGGTAGGGGTTGTCCGCGATTGCGCGCCGCATGGGGTTGAGCTACAGTGCGGTCAGCCGGCGAGGGGGCGCGGATTCGGGCGCAGAGGGGCAACGCTCTTTTCTCGCCTGTTTCATCCGACGAACAGAGGAGGTCACATGCAGTGGGAAAAACCATCATATATCGTTGTGAATATGAGTGCGGAGATCGGCTCATATCAAGATGACCTTGGCAGAACGGCGGATACGCCCGATGGCGCTCGGAGCATGCTTGAGGGTGAGCCTCGCGACCAGCCCATCGGCATCGAACAGACTCCAGCCGGAGTCCAACCATGCGAATCCATGTCCTAGGATCCGCTGCCGGTGGAGGATTTCCGCAGTGGAACTGTGGCTGCCCGAACTGCCGAAGCGTCCGCGAGGGCAGCGTTGACAGAAGACCACGGACCCAAACGTGTGTGGCGATCACCACGGATGGCGACACGTGGTTCCTGCTTGGCGCTTCGCCGGAGATTCGTGGACAGATCGAAAGCTTTCCTTCACTTCACCCGCGCACCGTTCGTCACTCTCCGATTGCCGGGATCGTCCTGACCAACGGTGACCTCGACCATTGCCTTGGTCTGTTTTCGCTTCGAGAGTTTCAGCCGCTTCAGATTTACGCGACAGACCAGGTACGCCGTGGGCTTACCGAGGATAATGTCCTGTATCGCACGTTGGACCGGTTTCCCGGGCAGATGACGTGGCGCCCGCTGAAGCTGGAATGCGAGTGTCCGCTATTGACGGCGGAAGGGAAACCCAGCGGCTTGACGATCGCAGCGATACCGGTGCCCGGGAAGGTTCCCCTTCATTTGGAAGGACGCCTCCATCCCGATCCTGAGGATAACGTGGGCCTCGTCATTTGCGAGGTGGCATCAGCACGGATTGTCGCATATGTTCCTGGAGTCGCCGCAAGGACTCGCGAGCTGGATCGGATCCTTCAGGAAGCCGACTGCATCTTCTTCGATGGGACGTTCTGGTCGAGCGACGAACTCATCGCATTAGGACTGGCTCAGCGGCGCGCCGAAGAGATGGCCCATTGGCCTGTTGGCGGTCCGACGGGCAGTTTACATATGCTTGCGAAGATGTCCGCCTCATCTCGCATCCTGATCCACATCAACAACACGAATCCTATTCTGCATGAAGGTTCACCTGAGAGACGACAGGTCGATGCCGCAGGGATCGAAGTCGCCTATGACGGAATGGAGATCACGCTGTGACGGTAGCCGATGGACAGGCTCCTCTTTCGCCCGAGGCGTTCGTTGGCTGGCTTCGGCAAGAGGGGCTGCAGCGCTACCATCATGAACATCCGTTTCATGTGCTGATGCATCAGGGAAAACTCAGCAAGCATCAGCTCCAACAGTGGGTACTCAACCGCTACTATTATCAGACTCGGATTCCGATCAAGGACGCGTTGATCCTTGCGAAGTCCGATGACCCCGCTTTTCGACGACTATGGATTCGGCGCATCCAGGATCAGGATGGCGTGGATAACGACGAAGGCGGCTTGGCGCTGTGGCGAAAACTGGCTGGGTCTGTGGGTGTGGACGAGCCACAACTGGTGACCTTCAATTCGGTCTTGCCCGGTGTCCGATTCGCGTGCGATGCCTATGTCTCCCTGGTCCGGGAAGCGCCCTTGGTCGAGGCGGTGGCATCGTCGCTCACCGAACTCTTTGCCCCGGACCTGATGTCAAGGCGCCTGGCGGCGTGGGAGCGCCATTATCCCTGGGTGTCTCGTGAGGCCCTTGAGTATTTCCGTCTCCGAATCGGTCGGGCAAACCGCGACGGAGAGGAAGCTCTGGCCTTTGTCGTCGCCAATGCGACCAGTTATGAGCAGCAACGGCGTTGCGTGGCAGCGCTCATTCGGAAGACACAGATTCTTTGGCATCTGCTGGACTGTCTCTACACCACCTACGTCGTAGAGTCCGAACTCGTAGGCCATCCGTGATCACGCTTGAAAGCCGGCCCAAATTAGCCTCGAAAGCGCGCTTGAAGTGGGATCGCAAAACGGATTCCTATCTGTTGCTGTACCCGGAGAGCGGCTTGATTCTTAATCACACGGCAAGCGGCATCCTTCTTCGTTGCGGCGGGGATCACACCGTCGGGTCGATCATCGACTCGCTGGTCTCCCGACATCTGAGCTCGCGGCGCAAGGACATCGAGCGGGACGTTGTGTCTTTTCTCCATGAAATGGTTACGCGCGGCCTTGTGCACGAGGAGACTGAAGCGCCGTGATCACGACGTATCGACCATACGCGCTCATCGCCGAACTCACGTACCGATGCCCGCTTCGGTGCGTGTACTGTTCAAACCCGCTCTGCCTATCCGCAGGCTGCTGAATTGCCGGGCGATTCGTGGCGTACCGCGCTGAGAGAAGCCGAAGACCTGGGAGTCGTCCAGGTGAACCTGACCGGGGGCGAACCCCTGTTGCGAGACGACCTTGAGGAACTCATTGCGGAAGCGAATGCTCTGGGTCTGTATACGAATCTCATTACCAGCGGCACTCCGCTCGAGCGCCAACGACTGGAACGATTTCGGGATTGCGGCCTCAATAGCGTCCAACTGTCGCTCCAAGGTCTCAGTACCCAGGAGTCTCATCGGATTGCCGGCGGCGGCGTCTTCGAACACAAACTCGAGGTGGCGAAATGGGTGAAAGAACTTGGATTGCCGCTCACCCTGAATGTCGTGTTGCACCGGGAGAACATCGACGGGGTGGCCAATGTGATTGAACTCGCCGAGCGTCTCGAGGCAGACCGCTTGGAGCTTGCGAATGTTCAGTACATGGGCTGGGCGCTGCTGAATCGTCGAGCATTACTGCCGAGCCGAACGCAACTCGATTCCGCACGACAGATCGCCCAATTGGCGAAAGCGCGGCTCGCAGGGCCCATGGAAGTGATCTATGTGATGCCGGACTACTATTCCGATTTCCCGAAGACCTGTATGGACGGATGGGGACGCCGATACATCGTGATCGCACCCGACGGCCTTGCTCTTCCCTGCCATGCGGCCCGAAGCTTACCCGGAATGCATTTCGAACGGATCACCGAGCGTCCATTGAGCGAGATATGGCACGAGTCAGAAAGCTTCCGCCGCTTTCGAGGGGAAGAATGGATGCCGTTGCCATGCCGGACCTGCGATCGCCGCGCCATGGATTTCGGCGGATGCCGATGCCAGGCTTTCCATCTTACGGGGGACCCGGCGGCGACCGATCCGGCCTGCAAGTTTTCTCCTCACCATGCCCTTATTCAAGAAGCACGGATGGGTGCTGAAAGGATAGACGAGCCTATCCCGCTCCATTATCGCAGGTTGCTGATCACGCGATGAGACGGCAGATGGATACGACGTTTCTGCTTCTCTTGTTCACCACGGTGGCGCTCGGTTTGTGGGTGCTCATGAAGCAACCGGCATTGTTCAAGAGCGCCCTCTTGGCATCAGCGAAATTGTTCGGAGGCGTCTGGCCGGAGCTTGCAATCGGATTCATTCTGGCAGGGCTTCTTGAGGTGTTGATCCCGGCGCCGGTACTCCTTCGCTGGATGGGTGCGGAAAGTAGTGCTCAAGGGATACTGATTGGATCGCTCGTCGGTCTCCTACTTCCAGGCGGGCCTTATCTGATCTTCCCCATTGTAGCCAGCCTTCTCAAACAGGGCACGGCCCCTGGTCCTCTGATCGCGCTGCTTGACCGCCAAAGTCCTGCTGAGTCCGATTCGAACGCTGACGTATGAGGCGCCGTTGCTGGGATGGCCCATGACATTGGCTCGATTCCTACCGGGCCTTTTCCTCCCGCCTCTGCTTGGGCTGTTGGGCCAGTGGCTTTTCGACCTGTTCAACCGAAAGTGATGGAGGTCCTGTAGATGAAGGCACATTGGCACACATCCAGTCGGGGGAGCAGGATGAGTAGCATGATTCATCGTCTTGTTGCGGTCGTGCTGACGTCAATCATTGCAGGCTGCACGACTCAGAGTAACGCCGGTTCTTTGCAACTGGAAAAGATCAAACTTCCGCCTGGCTTTGAAATCACCATCTACGCACGGGATGTGCCGAACGCGCGCGGAATGGCGCTCGGAGAGAACGGTACCCTGTTCGTCGGCACAAGAGCCAAAGGCAGCATTTACGCCGTTGTGGACCGAGATGGTGATCATCGGGCGGATGTCGTGCATACGATCGCGCGGGATTTACACATGCCGGGCGGCGTGGCTTACAAAGAAGGATCGCTTTATGTCTCCGCTGTGGATCGCATCCTCCGGTTTGATCAGATTGAGCAACATCTCAACGATCCTCCTGCGCCGGTCGTGGTGTTCGATCGCCTTCCGAAGGAACCCCCCCATGGATTGAAATACATTGCCTTCGGTCCCGACCGAAAGCTCTATGTCGCCGTTGGCGTCCCCTGCAACATCTGCGAACCGGATGCCGACCACGGCCTACTTGGCCGTCTAAATCGGGATGGGAGCGGGTATGAGGTTGTCGCGCGAGGGATCCGTAACTCCGTAGGCTTTCGATTGGGATCCCTTAACCAAAGAACTGTGGTTTACGGATAATGGCCGAGACTGGCTGGGAGACAATCAACCGCCGGATGAACTGAATCATGCTCCGACAACAGGGATGCATTTTGGATATCCCTACTGTCACGGTTCGTCGATTTCAGATCCGGAGTATGGGAGCAAACGTCCATGCAACGACTTGACGCCAACGGCTCTCGATCTGGGTCCTCACGTCGCGGCGTTGGGAATGCGATTCTATACAGCACGCATGTTCCCGGAAGAATATCAGAACCAAATTTTCATCGCAGAGCACGGCTCATGGAACCGCAGTGAAAAAATAGGCTACCGCATCACCCTGGCCTCGCGGGATCGCCAAGGACAGTTACGGTATTCAGTTTTTGCAGAAGGGTGGCTTCAAGGCACAGAAGCATGGGGGCGCCCCGTAGATGTTCTCGTCATGCCGGACGGGGCGCTCTTGGTATCCGATGATCTTGCCGGCGTGATCTATCGAATCGTGTATCAAAAAGGGTAATCGCGCAGGTTGTCGCTTGCACTACTACGGTCGGATCTTGGCTTTGATAACTGGACAGTGGAACGTCGATCCCATTAGCCTCTCTCTCACCTCTCAGGGCAAGGTCTTCAGAGGCCGAGCCGAATGTCGCCTTACCGCTCTGTTGCCAGATACCAGTCGTTGAAGAGTCGGCAATTGGCCTGCAGCATGGCACCCTCATTCAAGTTCCATCGGCTAATCAAGCCTATCCAACACAATGCGTCGGCGGCGGATTTAATGGTCGGAAGTCCTGCGGCCTCTGCCGCTTCCCGCGGATGAATGGGTCGCGCCTCCCGCACAAGATACTGAAGAAGAGCCTGCTCAGTCGGCTGCCGGAGGACTTCTCGGCAGGATTGGAAGAACGGGGCCAGCCGCTCTGCCGCAGTCTGGATTGCGCCCCCAGGATCACCGGAAAGAAACAGAAGAGCGTGGGCAATCACCTTCAGGATGTAGGGGTGAGTGCCGCCGGCTGCAAGCGCTGCGGTGATTTGGTTCGGCGTCAGGTGGCGTTTCAGAAGTTCCCGCGCCTCGCCTGGAAGCAGAACCGCAAGGGGTGCACGCCGAAGATCCGCAGACCCTATCTGAACATCATCGTGCCATGCCCGCCCGCCCGCCCATACGATCGCGTGAGCGAGGCCCTCCCTTTTCATGAACTGGCGTAGTGTGCCGACGCAATTATCGTGGAGGAGATGGTCGCAATTGTCGAGAAGCAAGATCGGCGCGGGGTTTGCCCAGCGTCCAAAGAAAAGTTGTTTGCGGGCACCCTCATCGGCCAGGTCAAGATACACTGCCGCCGGTGTCGCTGAAGAGGCCTCGCGATCCTGATCCACAAGCCATTTCAGATGCAGCAGCATCGAGGTCTTGCCGAGCTTGGGTCCGCCAGAAAGGAGGATCGACTGGCGCCGAAGGCAGCGGCTCAGGAGATTCTGTGCGAGCCTCGTGCGACCAGTGAACTGAGTGGCGCCGAAGGCCGGTGTTTCAGAGAGCGCCTCCCAGGAAGGAATAACTGAAGTCATGGCGTGTATCGTATCGATCACACTAACCGGCTGGCAATGAAGCGTAACGGAATTACCATTCCGAACTCATTGCGGTTATTAGGAGGTCTTTCTTATCCATAAGCTACTTCCTCCATGTGGCAAAAAGAGCGGAAGATATTGTCTCATCAGGGCCTGGTGGTGTGTTGCGAGGTATGAGTTAAACAAGAGGATCTCGAAGGAACTATTGAACTGGAGAAATGCCTTCACTAAATATGCTTCGTTCCATGCTATGCCTGAGAGAACCCAATCTTCCGGATACTCAAATGGCCAATAAATGTCATGAATATGAATTATGACTCCTTCCTGTAGAATTGGTAGTATGTCCGTTACTAATGATACGACATCGCTCCCGACTTTGACGACGTGGGATGAATCGATAAATAGTATGTCATTAGTCTTCAGATCAGTGTATGTTGAACGTGGAACATGTTGTGCGACATTTACGAGGACATCATGCCTTTCTCTGTCGTTTTTGGTTAATAGCGAAAGGAGTCTTTCAGGATAGGGTTCTATGAATGTGAACTGGATACGACCGTCAAGAAAACGATCATTTACGTCAAGCATTGCAGCAGAAGAAAAACCAGAGCCAACTTCCACGATTTTTTGCGGACGAAAATGCCGCATAATAGAATACAAAATTATTGAAGAGCCATGGCCAAAAAACGGATTGCTAAAGCAATATCTGTAACCATCCTGCTTTTCCTCTGAGAAAGGCATTTGGCTGTAATACGACGATAAGTCTCTAACAAGGTCTATTTGTTTTTGCGCGGCTAGGTCTATCCCACGAATTGAAGTCCTATCTCGCACAAAGAGGTCCCCACGGTGCCTCTGGACGTAAGAAAGGTCTGGAATTGGTGAATAAAAGTGACCGGGATGTGCGAACGTCAGGAACGGATCTTGTGGATTCTCATGTATTCGCAGTGATGAATAAACTTTCGTAACCCCGGGTATCTTCTTGATCAGTGATTTCACCGTTGGCAAACGCATCGTCCAATTTCCTGCTAACAATTAAACATACTGATCGGCATAGAACGCGGATACAACGTGCCTACTGTCGCGTAGTCCTCGTTTTGTTTGATAGACTTGTCAATGCTATCCACAGCACACGGTCGGCGTGCTATCCAGATCGGCATAGTTCCCTTGTAGCTGCGAAGGGTGGAGTCCACGCATCAGGGCAGCCGCGGGGCTCCCCACGCCCTTTCCACCGCGATTCAGAATGTGGGTGTAGATTATGGTTGTCCTCCATCTGTGTGGCCCAGCAGCTCCTGAACAAATCAGCGACTCGCCGGTGGCGGACCTTTAATAATGGCAATACTCATGAAAAATCGCACCGAGAAAGCACCGAGCAGATCGCTACGGCATCTTCGTCGCTTGCGATTCAACCTGGTGGACTTGTTTCAGTAGATTCTCCCACTTTGGCTCTTCGCCGGTGAGCGCTTTGGCTTCCCTCACCAGCCGCTGTCCCTCTTCATACTGTCCAATCCCTATAAGCGATCGGGCTTGCTCGGTGAGCGTCATGATCCGCAGATAGGGCGGGAGATTTTCTACGCGAACTTTGCTGAAGTGCTCGCCGCCGTTCCCGATTTGCGGTCTACTTCCAAATGGACGCATCCACCGAGTGCGAACAACAGACCCGCTACCCAGGAATCGAACGGTCACGACACGTGTCGAAACAGGACGCGGCTGTCCCATAGTGTCCTCTGTTTGACGGGCCTCGGCGGCGGCTACTTAATCAGTACCGGTTTCGAGTCCTGGCCTGAGGCCGTCGTCAGCGACAGGATGACCAGCCCTTTCTTTTTGGTGGATGGCACGGTCGCGGTGATCTCGGTCTCGTTTTTCTGTCTGAATTTCGCCTGATTTCCTGGGCCGAATGATACGGAGTTCAAGCAGCCGGGCGACCCGAAATCCGTTCCAGTAATCGTGACTTGATCCCCGGCTTTCGCTTCATCCGGAGTGACCTTGTCGATTTTCGGAACCTGTCCGAAACAGGCTTGAGATTTCTCCACAATGCCGGCCCCTGACGCCTTGGTTGCGCCTTCCCTCATGCGGCTCTTTTTCGCCGGTTGAACCGTTTCTTTCTTGGCCGGCTTTGCTTTCTCTGCCGGTTTTTCTTGTGAGTCCGCCTTCTTCGGTTCGGCCGTTCCAGCCTGCTTTTCCTTCCCAGGTGCCTTCTCTGTTTCCCCCGGCTTGTCTTTTTCAGCCGCTGCAGCCGACCAGGTGGTTTCGTCTGGAATCATCAGTGTGAGAGATCCCACGAACAAAACGCCTAGGGCGATGAGCAACGTGCGCTTGAGCAGACCGATATGCATGATGCCTCCATGTAATAGATTTGGTGCAGGCTGACGACTACTCTTCAATGGTCGAGATGTCTCCTGGGTCCTGACCCAATTCCTTTGCCTTGAGCACACGGCGCATGATCTTTCCGGATCGGGTCTTCGGGAGCGATGGGACAATGTCTATTTCGTGTGGCACCGCGATCTTCCCCAGTTCCTTGAGCACGTGATCCTTCATGGACTGGATCAGATCGTTGTCCATCTGACATCCCTGCTTGACGATCACAAAGGCCTTGATAGCCTCACCGGCCGTCCTATGTGGTTTGCCGATGACCGCGGCTTCGGCTACCGCCGGGTGGCTGACCAGTGCGCTTTCCACCTCCGCCGTGCCGATGCGGTTTCCCGCGACTTTGATCACATCATCCGCCCGACCCATAAACCAGAAATAGCCGTCTTCGTCTTTACGGCAGACATCGCCGGCCGTATAGCAGTTTGGAATGGTATTCCAGTAGACCTGATACCGCTCCGCGTCTTTGTAGATCGTCCGCATCATCGCCGGCCATGGTTTCTTGATGACGGCGAACCCGCCGGAATTGGGCGGAAGAGGACGCCCCTGTCGATCCACGACGTCGGCCTCCACTCCAAGAAATGGTCTCGTTGCCGAACCCGGCTTCAGCGGAACGGAGGGCAGGGGAGTGACGAGGATCATTCCTGTCTCGGTTTGCCACCACGTATCCATGATCGGCTTGTTGCTTCCGGTCACACGGTGATACCATTCCCAGGCCTCGGGATTGATCGGTTCGCCGACGCTGCCGAGCACGCGCAATGTTGACAGATCGTATTTCTTCGGCCATTCCTCGCCATACTTCATCAACAGCCTGACTGCTGTTGGAGTCGTGTAGAAGATCGACACGCCGTACCGTTCGATGAGGTCCCACCATCGGCCAGGGTTGGGATAGTCCGGTTTCCCTTCAGCCGTCAGAATAGTGGCCCCGTTCAGCAGGGGCCCGTAGACGATATAGCTGTGACCGGTCACCCAGCCGGGGTCGGCCACGCAGAAGTAGACGTCGTCTTCCTTGAGATCGAATACGTACTTGGTCGTAATGTAGGTCCCCACCATGTAGCCGCCATGCACATGGACGACGCCTTTCGGCTTACCGGTCGTGCCGGATGTGTAGAGGATGTACAGCGGGCTCTCTGAATCCAGCGGCTCGGCGTCGCAGATCGCTCGTTCACCCTTGAGCCAATCCTGCCAATCGATTTCTTTCGGGGCCGAGAGGGCAATACCGGGCTTCTCACGGCGCACCACGACGACGGTTTCGACGGTGCCGCAGTTCGCGACCGCCTGATCCACCACACCCTTCAGATTGATGCTCTTCCCTCGGTCATATCCAACGTCCGCGGTGATGACGACTTTGGCTTCCGCGTCCTGAATCCGGCTTGCCAAGGCCGGGGCGCTGAAGCCCGAATAGACTACGCTGTGAATCACCCCGATGCGCGCGCAGGCCAGCATGGCCACGATCTGTTCCGGGATTTTCGGTAGATAGATCGTCACGCGATCCCCCTTGCGAAGGCCCAACGCTTTGAGGGCATTGGCGCAACGATTGACCTGCCGGTAGAGCTCGCCGTAGGTGAAGACCCGTTCTTCCCCCTGCTCACCCACCCAAATCACCGCGACCTTATTCTTGCGCCACGTCTTCACATGGCGATCCAAGCAGTTATACGAGATGTTGCAGGTGGCTCCGACGAACCATTTCGCCCAGGGATAGTTCCATTCGAGGACTTTGCCCCAAGGCGAGAACCAGTCCAATTCCTTCGCGACACCGCTCCAGAAGGTCTCGGGATCGGCGATGGACTTTCGATAGTCAGAGTCGTAGTCTTGGATATACGCCTGAGCTTTGGTTTCCGAAGTGGGGTGCACGACGCGACTGACGCGGAGGAGACTGTCAAGTTTGTCGTCCGTGGCCATACGCACTCCTCAGGATAGGACGCGGGGGACGATGAAAATGAAGTCAAACCGTGATCGGCCTCATTATGAGGAAGGCTCGAAGGATGTTCAAGTATGGAATGCCGCGGGCTCCGTTTCTTGACAGTGAAAACGCGCGAGGCGTAGCATGGTCAATAGTGAATTTTTCTATGGCTTGGTCGCGATGAACCGGTTCACACGTCTCTCGCTGATAGCCATCTTCCTGGTGACGATCCCGCTGATCGCGCACGGCCAGCTCGGCAAACCGGAAGGCTTGTACTATAAGTCCTGGGGGTTGGTGATCGGGATCGAGAACTACCTGGTGGCTCCGCCGGTCGGCGGCGCGATCGTGGAAGCCAAATCGGTCGCGGCTGCGCTTCGCAAACTCGGGTTCGACGAAGTCGTGGAACTCTACGATAAAGACGCCAGCTTCCGTCGCCTGAACTCGGTCCTTACCGATTATCTACCGCGAAAGGTCGGCCGCATGGATCGCATGGTGGTGTTCTTCGCAGGACACGCCGGCGTGACGCAAGACATGAATGGAAAGGAACTCGGGTACTTGGTTCCGTGGGATGCCCAGGTTGGGAATGCAGCTAAGGCGGTGACCTTGGATTACCTCAAAGACTTCTCGCGTCGCGTCATGTCCAAGCACGTGCTCTTTCTCCTCGATACAGGTGTTTCGGGATGGGATGTGACGCCTCCCCAGCAATTGTCGTTGGAGGGTCGGGCGTCTCCGGAAGGGGAAACCGAGAAGCGGGCCGTCCAGATCATGACTGCCGCCGGAAAGGGAGAGCCGGTCGCGCGGAACGAGGGAGGCAGCGCATTCGTTCAGGCGATCATCTCCGGATTAGAGGGCGCCGCAGACACTGATAAGAATGGATGGGTCATGGCTACCGAGTTGAGCGCCTATGTGAAACAGCAGGTGGAGCAAAAGACGGGTGGCGCACAGCATCCCCAATTCGCCAGGTTGGACGGAGATGGGGATACGGTCCTGATTGAGGGGAAAAAGAGCGCGTTCAGAACTCGGCCCGAGCCGAAGACGGACGCTGAGCGGACCGCCGCGGCCAAGGAAGAGTATGAGCAAGCCTTTTCGCTGTTGCAGCAACAGGGACCACTGGATGAAGCTGTTGAACGGCTCAACAAGGCGCTGCGATATGACCCCACGTACGGGGACGCGTACGTGTTGAAGAGCTACGTGTACTTGGAACTGGCGCCCAACCTGCAGGAAGCCACGGCTGCGGCTGAGGCTGCGGTCAAGTATGCGCCCAACAACGCTGATGCTCCCTACACGCTCGGACTCGTCCTTCAGCGAAAAGGACAGTTTGCAGAAGCGGAAAAAGCGATGCGCCAGGCATTGGCTGTGAACCCAGACTATTCCGACGTGTATTTGTCATTAGGGGATCTCTACGCCCAGGACCTCAAGGATCAAAAGAAATCCGTCGAAGCCTACCGTCGGTATCTTGAGACCGGTGGAACCGAAAACCGGGTCAAGACCTATCTCGAGCAAAACGGCGCGGTCGCTCCCGGCACGAAACAATAAGGCAGGCGAAGGTCCAGCTCAGAACCCAGACCTTACCTGTCCCCTCTCAGTCCTGCGCCCCGCCTTTCAGATACCCCAAGCCGATTTTTATTGCCCTCCTGGTGACTTCGGGCCATCGAGCTTCAGGATATTCCATAAGTACAGCCGCAGCTTTCGGGTCTTGAATGTCCAGCTCGATCACCTTGATGATCCCATCCTGAATTCTGACTTCCGCCACGTTAACCTCCTCCAGACTATGGATCGATCCTCTTAAGGTCGACCGGATGGCTCTCCGTTGCGTTGACAGTGTAAGAGACGGATGCTAGCATAAAATAAGTATTATTTGCGTTGATTTCCCGCCGACAAAGGTAATCATCGACCTCATCGAAAGCATGACTACGAAGCCGGCTCGGACGAAGAAGGAGGCATCCATGATTCTCACAAAAGGACTCGGCCGATTATTCGGCATCAGCATGGTGTTCATGGTGGCGGCACTGGCGGCCTGCGGCGGCCCGCCTAAATGGGTCAAACATGGATCAGCGGCGTTCAATGACAAAGACTCCAAAGCCTTTTACGGCGTGGGGGCCATCACCGGAGTCAAGAATGAACCGCTGGCCTGGGATGCGGCTGAAAATCGGGCACGGGCCGAGGTCGCGAAAAACTTCGAGACCTACACCGCGTACTTGATGCGTGATTATGCCGCGTCAACGACCGCAGGAGATTTTACCAGAAACGCGGAGGAACAGAATGTCGAGCGCGCGATCAAGACCTTCAGCGCCGTCACACTCAATGGTGTGCGGCCGATCGACCGGTACAAGGATCAGAAGAGCGGCACGTATTACGTGCTGGCCAAGTTGAATCTACAGGAAATGAAGGATGCCATGGCCCAGGCAAAGGAGTTGAATAGCCAGGTCCGGGACTACGTTCGTAAGAACGCCGACCGGCTCTTCGAGCGGCTCGAACAAGAGGAAGAGAAGCGCGCGGTTAAATGACCGCGATGAACGGGAGCGATGAATGATGAACGGGCACATGACGAGTCATGAAATCAACACTCAGCGCCCTGCGTTCAGCATGGTGACGGTAATCGCGATCACCTTGCTGCTGACTCTCGTCGGCTGTTCCAGCGGCACAAGGGTGACCCGCGTCGATACGAACGTCGTGACGGACCTTAGTGGACGCTGGAACGACACCGACTCGCGGTTAGTCGCTGAAGCCATGGTCAAGGAAGCCTTATCGTATCCATGGTTGCAGACCTATACACAGACCAAAGGTCGCCAACCCGTCGTCGTGGTCGGCACGATCTTGAATCGCAGCCATGAGCACATCAACACGCAGACCTTCGTGACGGACCTCGAGCGCGAGCTGACCAATTCCCAAAAAGTCAGTTTCGTCGCCGGCAAGGGGGAGCGTGAGGAAATCCGGGAAGAACGGCGAGAGCAGGCCGTGCACGCTCGGGAGGATACCCAAAAATCGGCCGGAAAGGAGATCGGGGCGGACTATATGATGAAGGGAAACATTTCGACGATTCTGGACGAAGCGAACGGAGTGAAGGCCGTCTTTTACCAAGTGGACCTTGAGTTGGTCGATCTGGAGAGCAACGTCAAGACCTGGTACGGACAGAAAAAGATCAAGAAGGTTGTCGAACGCAAACGGATGCTCTTTTAACAGTGTTCAGTTGAGCCTTTTCATTTCAAACTTCCTCCGCTCCACCTCCATGGAGCACCTTTCTCATCTCTCTCGCGCGCTGTTTCAGACCCTATCGTTGTGGATTCTGTTCGTAAGCATTTCGGGATGCGGCCCCACGGTCAGCCGTTACGCCATGGTGGAGGACAGCTTGCTGGCCGGAGACACCCGGCGAGCCGACCAGATCGTAGAGGGCGCCGAGCCGGAATACGGATCGGAGAGTCGCGTTCTTTATCTGATGGATCGGGGAATGACCCTCCACTTGGCAGGGCAATATACAGCAAGCAACGGAATGCTCGAGCAGGCAGATCAGGAGGTCGAGCGCCTGTATACGCGGCGTCTGCGCACGGAGGCGAAGGCCTTTCTGATCAACGATACGAAATTGACCTACGAAGGCGACCCGTATGAACAGACCATGATCAATGTGGTCAAAGGCCTTAACTATGCCGCGTTGGGAAATTGGAATGAGGCCTTGGTCGAGGCGAGGCGCATTGATCACCGGCTCAACATGCTGGGGGATCGGGCCAAACCCAAAGACGGGTATCGCGATGACGCTTTTGCTCGATATGTCAGCGGTCTCTTCTTTGAGATTAGCGGCGACCTGAACAACGCATTTATCGCCTACCGCAAAGCGTATGACGAATATCGTCGAACACGCCCGTGGTCTCGGACCCCAGTTCCGCCCATGCTTCGAGGTGATCTCTTGCGGATGAGCGATGCCCTCCACCTGAGCCAAGAACACGGGGAGTATCGTCGTGAATTCGGCGAGATTGCCTGGCAGCCGCACACCGAGACGCAAGGACTCGCGCAGGTCGTGGTGGTCAGTTACAACGGCCGGGCGCCTCGCAAAGAAGACCGCTTCATCGACCTGCCCGTCAGTCTCGACGCGCTCAACCTCGTACTCCTGACGAAGCTGCCGCCTCACTCCGACTCACGGGAGCGCCGGGTGATGGAGAGCGCGCTTTACGGTTTGAACGGTCGAGTGGTTCGAGTGGCGATTCCAACTCTTGTTCCCCAAAAGACGCAGGTTCAGTATGCGCAGGTCACCGCATCTGACGGCAGTGAGTCATTCAGCGTACCGACTCAATTGGTTCATAACCTCACGGCGGTCGCGGAAAAGAGCCTGAACGATCGGTTGGCGGGCATTTCCGCCAAAGCGGTGGCCCGGGCCGCGGTGAAGTATGGCTTGGCCGACGGCGTGAGGTATGGCGCTCGAGCGGCAGCCGGAAAGAATAACGAAGCGGGCGAGCTGATCGGGTTGATCGCCGGCGGGTTGGCTCACGCATGGGCCGTCGCGTCGGAAGAGGCCGATAAACGCAGCTGGCGGACATTGCCGGACGAAATTCAGATTGCGCGGCTCTGGCTACCGCCGGGGACGTATGAGCTTCAGGTTCAGTCAATGGGACGCAACGGCGCCACGGTAGGACGTCGCTCCGTTCAGACCGTGACGTTGCAAGCCGATGAAACCAAGCTGATCACGGAACGAGTTGTTCCCTAAAGGAACCGATGCGCTCGACAAAGATAGCCATCCTTCTGTGTCTCTGCGCACTGCTTGCCGTAAGTCAGGGATGCGCCTGGTTCAGCCGAAGTGCGGAGCCAAGCTGGGTCAACGGACAGAGTCGAGACTATCCCTCGGATCAATATGTCCTCGGGGTCGGGCAGGGGGAATCCAAACCGGTCGCAGCTGAACGGGCATACGGGGCCGTGGCCAAAGTGTTCAGGGCCGAGGTGAGCGCCCAGTCCCGAGACTGGGAATCATTTCTCGTGATGGAACAACGCGGGCAGGTGAATGCCGAAAGGCGTCTCACGCTCGATCGCGTGACTAGGGTCTCGACCGACAAGGTACTGGAGAACGTTCGGATCATCGACACCTGGCAGGATACCCAAACGGGCCAGCATTATGCCCTAGCCGGCACGAACCGCACACAAGCGGCGGCAGGGTTGCTCGAGCGCATTGCGGAACTGGATCGGACGGTGGAGACGGAGGTCATGGAGTCGCGGCAGACTCAGGACAAGCTGGCGAAGGTGCGCCACCTTCGGCGCGCAATGAAAGACTTGGTGGTACGGGAAGCCTATAACAGCGACCTGCGTGTGGTGAGGCTAAGCGGCCAGGGTGTGGAGCCGGCCTATCGCGTGCCGGAATTGATGGGCGAGTTGGAGCAATTCCTGGCCGCCAGTCTCGTGGTTGGCGTTGAAGTGGCCGGCGAGCAAGCGGAGCTGACCCGCCAAGCCGTCATCGAGGGATTGATCCGAGAAGGACTCCCGGTCACCAATCGAGAAATCGGAACCCGGTCGGGGAATGAGGAGGCCCTAGCGTGGCCCAGTCCTCAACTCCTGGTGAAAGGCGGCGTACGTCTGTGGGATGTGCCGGTTCCTGACCCACGCTTTCGGTATGTCCGTTGGTGCGGGGACTTCGTGGTGTTAGAGGTGGGAACCCAGCGGGTTGTGGGCGCCGTCTCAATCGGTGGAAAAGAAGGACATCTCACACCGCATGAAGCCAGAGCCAAGGCGGTGCGGATCATGCAGCAGGAATTGACGTCAAACCTGGCAAGAACGCTTGCCGCCTACGTGTATGGCGATGCCGATCCACCGAACACCCTACCCCCTTCGGCGTGCCCAAAGATCGAGGATCGAATCAGTCCGCCGTCTTCTGAAATTAAACCGCTCTGACAGGAGAATCAATTAGGTTAAATTGATCAAACGTGTCAACCTGTTTCAGTGTCCAGTTCAATGCTTCCTTTAATTGTTTCTCCTGAGCTTCCCCGTCGCTACCGGGATTGCTCTGTGGCGAATTCTGTAGCTTGCGATTTAGCGCATAGAGAGGTTCAGCCGTGCGCTTGTCGGGCAACTTCCCTAGCGCCCAGACCACCTCGGTCTTGACGGCCAGGTCATCCGTGTTCAACGCCTGAAGCAACGGCTCGATAATCGAAAAGTCCCCGTGGAGCGCTCCCACCTGACCTAATCCCTTGGCTGCCGCGGCTTGAAGTTCCGGTTTGCCTGTCTTCAGTGTGTCGACCAGAGCCGCGATGCTCTCCTTCTGACCGATGTTCCCTAGAGCAACTGCCGAGGCTTTCGCAATGTTGACATCGGGATCTTTGAGCGCGATCAGCAGACGCGGGACGGCTTCCGTCGCGAAGATCTCACCAAGCAGGTTGATGATTTTCACCTTTTCGGCCGGCGCAGTGGCCGGGTTATCCAAGAGTTTGAGTAACCGCGCCTCCTGTCCCCATTCAGCGGTTAAGAGCAGGGCAAACGGGTATTCCTCGAGCCGGTCCCTCAATTTGGCCATGGCATAGTTCCCGGGATCGCCTGCCTGGGCCGTCGCTGCAGCCTGTCGCGCATCCTGAAAGTCGGTTCTCACTTCTTTTCGCCATCCCATCTTTTTACCGTCCAACAGGTAAAGAAATTGGCAGGCCGGCCCCTTCCACACGCGTGAGGGAGAGTCAGGTAGGTCGGCATCGCCTCCTGAGCGGGTCGTGCCTTCCCATACCTTTTGCTGCTCGCATTTCACTCTGAAGATCACGTCATGCGGCTGCTCCGGGTTGGTGACTACGGTGTAGCCGACCATCTTCATGCGCTGGGCGACGGTATCAGCCAGCGGTCCGGGTTCTTGGGTTCCTTTCTCCGTAATGGCGAGGACCTCCACCAGCACGCGCTCCACTTTCTCCAATTTCTCTTTCTGCTCCTGGGTGAATGACTCCCGCCGCGCAAGAGTCTCATCGGCGGCCACGCAGACACCCATCAGGAGGAAGAGAGCAATCCATCTGTTCATGCTATGCCTCCGATGCAGCGACCTCTCTCTCACTTTACCGAAGCCAAATGGCCGTGGCAAGATGATGGATTGAAGCATCCTCAAGGCCTGGTTATAATTCCGCAATGCAATTGAAGCGACGGATTGCGTTTATCGGCTCAGGCAACATGACCGAAGCGCTCGTGGCCGGGCTATTGAAAGCCGGGGTCTCCCTGTCTGGCGAGCTTTACGCCACCGATATCGTTCCCGAGCGCCACGTTCATTTCAAGACCCGATATGGAATCAAGGTCGGTGGCCGAAACAGTGACGCCGCTGCCTGGGGTCATATCGTCATCCTGTCCGTCGAGCCTCAGATCCTCGATAAGGTGCTGGCGGAAATTCGTCCGACCTTGCGGGCGGACAGCCTGGTCATCTCGGTGGCCGCCGGGTATCCCATCGCCAGAGCTACCGCCTACCTCACGTCCACCACACGAATTGTCCGCGCCATGCCGAACACCACCTCCACGGTGCTCGAAGGTGTCACTGCGTTGTCCTTCGGACCCGGTCTGTCGGAAGACGATAGACAGGCCGCACGGGTCATTTTTGAATCGGTTGGGAAGGTCGTCCTGGTGGAGGAACATTTAATGGATGTCGTCACGGGGCTGAGCGGGAGCGGACCGGCGTATGTGTATGTCCTGATCGAAGCCTTGGCGGATGGCGGCGTCAAGATGGGGCTGCCGCGTGCGACGGCGGAACTCCTCGCGGCGCAGACCGCCCTGGGCGCCGCACGCATGGTTCTCGAAAGCGGTGAGCACCCGGGCCGCCTGAAGGATCGCGTCGCCTCACCAGGGGGCACGACCATCTCGGGCATTCATCGGTTGGAGGAAGGGAGGCTCAGAGCCACTCTCATGGATGCCGTAGAAGCGGCCACGAAACGGTCACGGGAACTTGGCGACACCAAGCAGTAAAGAAGCCTTGCCCCGCCCGTGACGATCCAGTAGACTCCCTCGCCAGATTTGTGACGTTCCCTACCTATGGAGAGGTGACGCGTGGTCTATTGGGTCAAGGTCGTCTTTACCGATAATCAGGAACTGTTGGTCAAGGATGCTATTCGACATACGATCAGCGACGACATGGAAGTGCTCGAAGTCGATACTGCCAAAGAAGTCACGATTATCCCCATGAAGCAAATCAAGTACATCTCCTGCGATGCCACGGTTTTCGCAGGTAAAACAAAGAGTTAATTTTCAGATTCCTCGTTACTCCCGGTTTTACCCCCGGTTCGCTGCCCGATTTTTCCATCCAGCACCGCGTCCAGCCGATCCACCGCCTGCCTGTTCCCGCCGGGGATGAGATGCCCGTAGATGTCCACCGTCACCCTGATCGAGGAGTGTCCGAATTGCTCGGCTATGTATTTCAGGTTTTCGCCATTGGCGATCAACCGTGATGCGAACGTGTGGCGACAGGCATGTAGCGTGAGCCGTTGGACCTGAGCCCGTCGGAGCAGGGGAAACCAGAGGCGATAGCGCAAGTAGGTCTCCGCTATGTAGTACGGCTGCTGTCGAGTGCCGCCGAGGTTACCGGGGAAGAGAGTCTCCGGTTGTGGTTCGCCGAGTGCGGCGGCTTCAAGGTCCTGTAGCGCGATCCATTCCTTCAAGGCTTCCATGACTTATGAGCCGGAACGCGTCGTCCAGGCAGTGGTCGATTACTGGCGATCCCGTGCACTCCAGGCCGAAACAGACTTGGCGCGAGCGAATAGATGGATTAGTGATGCGACCTGCGACATGGATGCCGAGTTGGAGAAGATGGCGCAGGAAATCGAGGGTGAATCATGAGGGTGAAGCCGACACGACCGAGACCGAAGGGTAAAAAAGATGTCCGATCATAACCTGCCTGTACCTATTGAACTCCCGCATCGGTTGTGAGCAAGCTGCTGTCCGTTAGCTCCATCCAGTTGGGCGTCAATTCGTCTCACGTCACTGAGTTCTTGACGAAGTATTGCTCCCACGCGTCCAGTGCTTCCGCCACGAAGTCTTCCGCGGCCACGCGCCGATAGGGAAGCTGAATCTTCAGCCGCCACCAAGGGCCTGCGCTCGCGGATAGGTGCGCTGGCATGACAGAGACGACCACTTCCGTAGTGGTTGGCGGATGCTTCACGTAGTCAGTGCGTTCCAGGTCGATGGTAATGTGTTGGCTGGCGTTTGCCAAATCTCGGCACACCCTCAGAGACTCGTGGAGCCCCAACGCATGTGTTACTGGCGTATTCAAATCGGGACGGTAGACTTTGATCCAGTCCCACACGTGGTAAGTGGTCACTGCAAAGTTGAAAAGAGCTGAGCGCACGCTGGCCTCGTCCTTAGCGGACAGAGCCGACACCAGAGCAGCGCCATCTTGCCGAGCCTTGCCAAGTAACTCAGAGGGGGTTGAGTACACGGCCTTCAGCCACCTCCTCGCTTCGACATCAAAATAAACGTCAAATATCGAGTCATAGTAAACTACCCCACTATTGACTGATCGGCATAGCTCCCCTTCCCACCGCGATTACTCTCTCACTAAGTATTATCCGCCCTCAGGTTATGCTTTTGCCGCAATGAGGGTAATTCATATCCGTGCTCATAGTACAGCCCTCCTATTTTGACAGGTTGTAATTGAGCGGGAGGCTCTGGGACGATGGACGAATGTCATCACCATCAACCAACGGGAAACTGGTGCCATGCTGAATGATGCGCCCGTGACGATAGCAGTTTGGAATCAGTTGGTGTGTCTGGTGCGGGAGCCTAGCCAGCGGCGACCAGGCCAGCTTGCCTGGTGGGTCAGGCTCACGTTTGGCACGTTGGTCCCAAAACGGTTCGGGCCCTTTGGCTCGGAGGACGAAGCCATACAGGCGTTTGAAGCCATCACCGCCGTTCTCGAAAGGACTCTGAAAGATGCAGCCTGTGATGCCGCGAACTCGGCGGGATATACGTTTGTCGAGGAGGTTTAGGCCAACTACGGAGGTCGCACGTTGAAGGATCGCACCGTCAAGGTCTACGTCTCGCGAAGTGAAATAAGGAAAATTCAAACCCGAATACAGCAATTGAAATTCAAGAACCGAAGCGCCTATCTGCGATGGCTCCTGGACGCCGAGGTCAAGCAATCCAAGTCAGGCTGCCCCGCGCCCGCATTTGGCTCAGGATGATTGATATCCTAGCCCACACTCCAGGGGATGATAGCGTCCGGCTCATCTTAGAGCCTTCCAGGCCCGCCTACACGGCGATATTTTTTGCAGGTACCTGCAATTGCTGAACGTCATCAGCCGGGCTCTGCCGAAAGCGGACGGCTCCTGTTTTGACAGGTGCTATTGAGCGGGTAGTTGTGATATGCTTATAGGCTTGTGACAATTAACCGAGGAGACGAGGATGAATACTGTGGCTCATCAGGACATGGAGTTATTGCAGGAAGCCTTTGCCATTATCGACAACAAGTCGGAGCAAGTACCGACGCGAGAGCATTTGGTCAACCTGCACGCGTACTACTTCCGCAAGCTGGTGAAGATTTACGAAGGCATGCGGAACATACAAATGATTGTCGATGGGCCGGTTTTGAATTTGACTGCTGAGAGCAACCACACACAAAAGGGGAAGGCGAAGTCATGAACAGCGTTTGCCGCCAAGACTGCCGTTCTCGACGGGGCGCTGTGGGATGAACGGATGTCATCAACCAAAAACGAAGGAGGTCCATGTGCGGTATGCATGGAAGGGTAACCCGAATGATGGCAGAATCCGGCTTTACTTCTCCCCGGATGAAATAGCGGGCCGCCAAAGAACGGATGCGGCAACTTGGGATCGGAACGTTCAGCGACTATCTGCGATGGGTGCTGAAGGGCGAGGGTTGCAAAGAGGTCAGGCGGGAGGTCGATGAATGAGCGTATTCGAGATACTGAGCGGTGAACGAGAGAAGGTCCAGCGGCTACGGGATGCGCTGTCGGACCTCTTGGCCATGTGCCCGTCGTTGCCCAAACCGGGTACGGGTGCGGAACATATCTGGAATCAGCGAGTCGCCGCCGCTGAGGCCATCATGAAGTTGACGGAAACGAAGCACAATGGTTGAGCAAACCAACCAGCCCACTCCGCGCACGCAGTTGCCACAGGATTAACGATCAGCATGCAGTCTGCTATCCCTCTCTTTTCAAATCCCCTTCCTTCCTTCGTGCGATCTCCCTCAACATTTTCCTTGACGGTTTCCTGATAGGACCGCTAGGTTTCTTCGGTAGAGGTAACCGCACCTTCAACTTCCGTTTCATGGTTCGATGAATGCTCTAAACTCCGGCGCAAAGCAAAGATAGGGAGATTCTTAAATGCATCAATGGCGCACTCTTAACAATCTTCAATTTCGCCTTGTTTCTTATGAAAGCCCTGGAACTGGCTGGATTCCTGCGGCTCAGATTCGGGAATCCACTGAAGGCATAGAAACCATAACACCGATTTGTGGCGACACTACTAAGCCTTTTGCTTCCGAGGAAGAGGCGAATAATGCTGCATTGGCAATGGCGATAGAATGGATGAACTCAAACTGACCACCTACACTTCATGCGACTGCTCTTGAAGGCGGAGGATCAATCCAAACCGCCTGTCCGGCACACACGGTTAGGATTAACGATCCGGGGATGAGGTGGACGTTGCTTTCTGACGGTCATCCAAGGAACCACGTATGAGCATACGTAATTACGTCAGTCCCAGTTTTACTCCCGGTTCAGAGTCGTTTTTAATCACAATTAGGACCCTGTGAGACAGTCTAGGATTGAGTGAGAATAAGGCTCAAATGTTCTGATAAACCTCTCACTTATAATCTCTCTTAATCCCACTCAATCCCCATGCCTGTCAAAATCAAGTACATCTCTTGCGACGCAACGGTCTTTGCTTCTAAACCAAAGGCGTAGGTTGCGGCCACTTCATTATTACGGTTCAAGTCACGGCTGGAGCCGCGGGCGACGCGCTCACGCAATCAGGACTCTCGCCGCAACTGTAACGTGGTCGGCTTGAAAAACTAAGGTCGAGTCTGCCTAATCAGTGGACGTGTGAGCGGCGGAGGGATCGAGGGGCAGGCGAAGATAAAATGTCGTGCCCACACCTTCTTTGCTTTCGACGGTAATCCGGCCTTTATGCGCATCCACGACATCCTTGATAATCTTCATCCCCAATCCCGTCCCGCCGGCTTTGCGGCTGAAGATACGAGACGTAAACAGACTGTCGCGGACCTCAGGGGGCATCCCTCGTCCGGTGTCGGCGACCGACACGATGACATCGCCGGTGGTGCCGTCCACATGCCCTCGAACGGTCACCATGCCGCCTGCAGGCACCTCAGGGATCGCATTGTTCACCAGATTATAGAAGGCATTATAGAGACGGCGTTCGTCGGCCTGAATAATCGGCAACTGATCCAAATCGTCGCTCAGGAGTCTGACTTTCTTTTCTTCCGCGATCATGCGAAGGATTTTTAATACGTTCACAACCACATCAGCTATCCGGCAGGATGTGAACTGAGGCGGCGTGCTGAGACCTTTGACACAATCGGCAATTTCCTTCACACGATCGTTGATGCGTTGCGCGCCATCACTCACCATCGAAATTACGTCATCGCACAAGGCTTGACTCTCCTGTGCCTTCCCCGCATTGGTCTTCGCGACCTCGACGACGAGATCGTCAATCTCTGACTTCAGCACTCCGGCGCCGCAGGTAATCGGCATCAACAAGTTCTTGACATCGTGACTGATATCTCCCAGGACACGAGCCACCTCCGCCAGCTTGACATCCTCTTGCAAGCGCGCATGCTCGATCACCGTTGCCGTGAGCGCGGAAATAATAGACAGGATCGAGAGGTCATCACGGTTGAGCTGTCCTTCTCGTTTGTTCATCACTTCAATGACCCCGATGGCCTCTCCTTCCCATTGCTTCAACGGCAGCACAATCATGTCTTGCGTCTGATAACCCGTCGCTGAGTCAATACTGGGACAATGACGCCCATCCTCTTTGGCGTTTGCAACCACCTCCGGTTCACCCGACTTAAAGACAGAGCCGGCGAGGCCATGATGCCAGGGAATCCCAGTCCCACGAGCGACAGGCTTTTCCCCGATCGAGTGGCGAAACACCAGTTGCTTTGATTCTCGATCCGCCAGGAGCACAGACCCTGTCTCTGCATTGACGAGTTCCAACGCAGTGCGTAGGGCGTGCTCAATCAGCTCGTCGACATCGGTATATTGAAAAAGGGCTTGGCAGATATGGCGAACCGCCTCAAGCTCGCGCTCGCGGGCGCGAAGCCGTCGATCTTGCTGTCTTCGATAGGCGGACCGCCGTTCAGAAGAAGGTGACAAGGGAAAGGGCGCCTGTGTATCGGAAGGCATTATCATTACCAATACGGTATTGGGTGGCTGAAAGGTCTTAGCACCAAGAGTTGGACCGTGACGTAATACTAGTATTTCTTACTGACGAAGGATGGGCAGAAAGCCTCATCTAGAACCTAAATCAGAAGCTCGACTGTACGCTGTTAACCCTCGGGTTTTCAAGTGGAGACCCCGCCCGTCAGCCTTGACTCTACAAACGGGTAATGGCAAGTTTTTTGTCCCAGGGCCTCGTAGCGGAAAAGAGTCATGAAAACGATTCTTGTGATTGACGACGATCGCGACGTGAGAGCCATCATCCGAATGCGGTTGGAGGCCGCGCGATATCGCATTCTTGAAGCCTCCGATGGCAACGAGGCGTTGGAACTCGCCCAAAATGAGCATCCCGACCTTCTACTCTTGGACATGACGATGCCCGGCATAAGCGGCATTGAAGTTGTTGAACGTTTGCGGGGGGATCCGGCAACGGCGCATATTCCCGTGATGTTGATCAGCGGCGCGGAAGAGATTGCCGATAAACAATTTGCCCTGACCATCAAGGCAAATGATTATCTGGTCAAACCGATCGATGGGAAAGAACTCTTGGAGAGAGTTCGGAGTATTCTGGGGTAGGGAGTTACCGATCGCTTGCTGAAACTCGCTTGGCGAGCCGATGAGCGAGGCGCAACATGGCCGGCGATCGATCCGCAGGATTTAACAGCACATTCAAAAGATGCAGGCGGTCTTTGTCGGCGAGCGCCGCTTTGAAGGCCTGCACCAATTCACCCTGGGTCGCAACACGATACCCGACGCCCCCTCCGATCAGCTCACAGGTCTTTTCGTATCGCCATTCATGCACATCGTTAAACGGCCCGTCGAGGATCTCGCGCTCGGTCGAGTATCCCCGGTTGTTGAGAACCACGACGATCGGCGCCTGACCGTAGCGGACGCAGGTCGCCAGTTCCGAACCTGTCATCTGAAAGGCGCCGTCGCCCACCAAGACGATCGGCCGCAAGGATGGATCGGCGAATCCCGCACCTACCGCAGCCGGCACAGCAAAGCCCATAGACGTGTAATAGGCCGGCGACATGAATTCGCTGCGGCTGTGGACACGCAGGTCGGCCCCCGCAAACAATGACTCCCCGATGTCGGCAATGACCAGCATCTTCTCATCCAACAGCGCTTCCAGATGGCCGAAGAGCCCGCGCAACGTCATGGCTTGGTCCGGAACGGATGGCTCGACGGAACCGGTGTCGAACGTCGGCAGAGGGCGCGAGGGAAAGGACGGCAGCGGCGCAACCACGAGGGCGCGGATAAAATCTTCAAAGAACACGCGTTCATACCGGTGGTGTTTGATGGTGATCGCGTCGGCCGTTGCATGGATGGTTCGGCCTGCTCTCATGAGAGGCGAATTCGCATCGAGGTCTTCGATGTCCGTGAGAATCGAGCCGAGCATGACGAGGCAATCGGCCTCATTCACGAACTTTTGGACTTCGTCACGCCCAACGAGCCCGCCGTAGACCCCAACAAAGAGCGGATGGTTTTCGCTGATGACGGATTTTCCCAGGAGGGTCGAGGTCACAGGAATATTCATACGCTCCGCGAGTCGGGACACCTCATCCTGGAGGTGGAAACGATGCACCTCTGCGCCGACCAACAGGACCGGGTTTTCCACCGCAGCGAGCATGTCTCGCACCTCGGCGACCGCTTCCGCCAACGCGGCCGGATCACTGTGCGCATCCGGCTCGGTGTGAGATCTCTGTGAGGATTCGATCGGAGCATGGACGAGATCGCGCGGGATCTCCAAATAGATGGGGCGCTTGTACCGCACCAGCGCGGCCAGCGCACGGTCGATGGTTCGCTCCGCCGTCAGCGGATCGTCCAGCACGGCGGAGACGACGGTGACCTTTTCGAACACTTCTTTTTGAGTCGTAAAATCCCGCACCATGTGGTGCAGCAGCGGATTACGAACTCGCTCGGACAGCCCGGGCGATCCTGAGAGGAGGACCACCGGGGACCGCTCCGCATAGGCGCATGCGATGGCATTGACGACATTGAGTCCCCCCACGCAATAGGTCACGCACACGGCGCCGATTCCCTTGAGCCGCGCGTAGGCGTCCGCCGCAAACCCTGCGCAGTCCTCTCGCGTGGTTCCGATGAGCCGGATGGGAGATTGGTCGATCAATTCGTACAAACTCAGGACATAATCACCTGGGATGCCGAAAATATGCCGGAGCCCTAAGCGGTGCAATCGATCGAGCAGAATTGAGCCGATGGTATTCGTCGAGGGCATGGTATCCTCCAGGCCGAACTGTATCCTCAGACGACGGAAAAATCCAGACGATCAGCGAGGCAGGGAGGCCGTGCGACGACGGTGTCCCATTCCGACCTATTGGCAAGAGACGGACCATGAGCCGTGAACAGACCCCGGTCGTTCCGGCTACGGTGACTCTTCCCGAGATCACCGTCAAGGCGGTCGCGCTGTCGATTATTCTGGCAACGATCCTCGCCGCCGCCAACGCGTATCTGGGGCTCTTCGCCGGCATGACCGTCTCCGCCTCCATCCCGGCTGCCGTCGCATCGATGGCGATTCTTCGAGCATTCCGCCGCTCAAACATTCTTGAAAACAATATCGTTCAAACAGCGGCGTCATCCGGCGAAGCGCTTGCCGCAGGGGTCATCTTCACGATCCCGGCGCTGCTCCTTGTCGGGTATTGGTCGGCCTTCGACTATTGGGAGACCGTTGCGATCTCCGGTGTGGGAGGCCTGTTGGGCGTGCTGTTTACCATCCCCCTTCGGCGCGCATTGATCCTGAAGGCGAGCTTGCGATTTCCTGAAGGCGTCGCCACCGCAGAGGTGCTGAAGGTCGGATCCGCCATGCCGAACCAGGGAGAGCGGGAGAGCAGTCACACCAAGTCCACGGGAGACTTTCGCACGCTGCTGTCGGCCGCTCTCCTCGGCAGCGCCGTGAAGCTCGGCGAAAGCGGATTCCGCCTGTGGGCTGATGCCTGGGAAGGCGCCACCCAGCTAGGACGCTCGGTCATGTATCTGGGCATGAATCTGTCCCCGGCGCTTCTCGCGGTCGGATTCTTGATCGGCCTGAATACGGCAGTCGTGGTGTTTCTGGGCGGAGCAGTCGGCTGGCTAATTCTCATGCCGGCCTATGGCGTATGGATGGGGCTTCCAGACAGCATGAACGAAATGGCGGCAGCGAAAGCTTTGTGGAGCGCCCACATTCGCTATGTGGGAATCGGCGCGATGCTGGTTGGGGGCCTGTGGACACTCCTGCAGCTTCGCGAGCCGATCCTTGAGAGCGTCCGCAACCTCAAAGAGACCTATGGACAGGCAGCGACTGCCGCGATGCCTTCGACGAGACCATCCCGCCTCGAGCGCGATGCTTCGTTGCCTTGGATCCTCACGCCGTTGATCCTCTCGCTGATCCCGATGGCGCTGATCTATACGAGCGTCGTCGGCCGGTTCTGGATCGGCGCGGTCATGACGGTGGTCATGACCGTCGCCGCATTCTTGTTTTCAGCCGTCGCGGCCTACATGGCCGGGCTTGTGGGAAGCTCGAGCAATCCTGTCTCAGGGGTGACGATTGCGACCCTGATGCTCTCTGCCCTTTTGCTGGTCGTCTTCCTTGGACAGGGACATCCCGCGGGACCGGCTGCGGCGCTTGTCATCAGCGCGGTCGTGTGCTGCGCGGCCGCGATGGGCGGGGACAATATGCAAGACCTCAAGACCGGACAGATCGTGGGTGCCACCCCGTGGAAACAACAAATCATGCAGGTCATCGGTGTTGCCACGGCTGCTGTGGTCATCGTGCCGGTGTTGACGCTGCTAGAAGCCAAGTACGGCATCGGTGACGTGACAGTCGACCATCCTCACCCGTTGAGCGCTCCTCAAGCGACGCTGATGGCGAGCCTGGCCCGCAGCGTGTTTGGCGAGGGTCTGCCTTGGCTATTGGTCGGGCTCGGCGCAGTGCTCGGCGTGCTGGTGATCCTCCTCGATCGCCGCCGGCAATCCAAAGAGGCAGCCTTTCGGGTGCCGGTCTTGGCGTTCGCGTTGGGAATCTACCTTCCCTTGAAGCTGTCCGCTGCAATTCTCGTCGGAGGCATCATTGCCGCGTGCGCCCAAAGAGCGTCATCTCGCCAGGAAGGAGCTGTCGCGCGCCGAGGGCTCTTGTTTGCCGCTGGACTTATCACTGGAGAGGCGTTGATGGGGATCATCCTGGCATTGCCGATCGCGCTCAGCAGCATGTGGCCGTCTCTGGGAACTGATCCGCTCGCTCTGTTCCCCGAACCACCACTTGGCGCGTGGCCCGGGCTGGCGGTGGTGGTGATCGTTGCTACTCTCCTGTACCGCAGCGCTGTTGATCGTTAGTCAGTCGGAAGGTGGTTCGAAGTGCCCCGGCGGTCGTGTTTGCCATGGAAGCGTGGCGTGTTTCGATTGCTTCACCAGACTCCGAAGGTTGACCTCAGCCGCCCTGAGAAGCTTCGGATCGCCACTTTGGATGAGGGCGGTCAGGAGCACATAGAGGTCAGGCGCCTCTCGGTGGCCAAGCAAGATCTGCTCGATCATGGGATTAATCGCGTCACCTGGCGGGTCTGTACCATCACCATCAGGGTCAGCGCCATCAGAGTCAGCGTTAAGGAGATCCAGATGCCGCGGATCCGCATGGAGCCATGAAGGGTGGACTCCGAAAGCGGAGGCGAGTGTGGCCAGTGTGGAAACGGGGGGATCCAGCTCACCTGTCTCGATAGCCTCTAGCGACGAACCCTCCAATCCTGTTCTTGCCGCCAGCGCCGCAATCGACAGTCCGCGCGCCACCCGCCAGACTTGAATGTTCATTCCGATCGACATGGCGAGATAATACTCAATCGATGGAAGTGAGGCAACCCGAGGGCCTTAGGCCTAGGCCAGTGACGCCTGATCTGCCCGCGCTTGACACGTTCGAACATCGCTGTGTAAGGTGACGCCCGTGCCGAGGTAGCTCAGTTGGCAGAGCACAGCCCTGAAAAGGCTGGTGTCGACAGTTCGATTCTGTCCCTCGGCACCACTGCTCACCTACGTCGTTGATTCTCCTCGATTCCTCTCCACGAGCTTCACTCTGGGGTCTTCGTTCGGTACACAATGGAGGCCCGAATGAGTACACAGAATCGCCGCACAGGGTATCACTCTCGCGTCGTAGTCCCCTCGGACCTACGTGCTATCCTTGATAGGCGAGAGTTCGTCAAAAGCCTGCGAACGTCGTCCTACTCCACGGCAGTTCTTCGAGGTCGTCAGTGGGAGGGGAGGCTTGCACGATTCTTCAGTTACGTCAAGGAGAACTATCGGCACATGACCCCACAGCAGATCGAGAAGCTTGTCCAGCAGTACGTCAGGGCGAGCCTCTGGCAGGGCGAAGAAGAACGCGCATGGCGAACCGTGGGACGACGACACGAGAGACGCCATCACAGCAGGTCTCGACGACGCCTTGGACAACTCCCAATTTGACCTCGTGAACAACTCCTATGACCGGATCGCGCCGACTGCTGAAGAACTGCTCGCAGCCAACCGTGTCACGACAGTTCCTAAGGGTTCACCGGACTATCAACGTCTCTGCCGTCGGCTCCTGCAAGCTCAACAACTCAACAAGATGTTCTCCGGACAGAGATCAAACGGTGGAACGGGGTCTATCGCGGAGATGTAACAACTGGCGATGGAGGAGGAAGAGAAGGCAACGGCAATGGCGCTGCTGCCCCTGGTCCCGATGGTGGCCCTGCTTCCTTCTTCACGCCCCCAAAAGCTCCCGAAGATGCAGAGTTGGACGTGTCCGCAGAGATGTTCATGCCGGACGGCAAGCTGCTTATTTTTAATCGTGACCGGACGAATATCGAAACGAAATGGATCACCGGCATGACGTTTTCGGGAGGTACGGCGATCAAGATAGTTTGATTCAAAGGGAGACAAACAGGCGACCATCCGTCCCCCTCGATCACTTCTCATGCAGTGTACCTACAGGCTAAACAGATGATCGACGTTCATTTCTTGGGTCGTAACGCGAGCATCCAATACGCCACCGTGCTGAGCCCGAAAATAAACCAGAGGTTCATGGCGTTGTCCTCCCGGGTCCTGATAACAACCTTGCAGCTACGCTCATCCTGGTACTGGCGGTACCGAGCCGGATATTCAGACGTGCGCTGAGTCAGCCCGCCCTTTATAATACTAGCGATACTACGTAGCCTTGGACCTACGCGTCAATTCGACTTTGGTTCTAACTTTATGACAGAAGTCTTACTCAGGAGTTAGTCCAATGAACCATGTACTGGCTCAACTGGGATTGGAGAATGGTGGAGTCGGGTGCGTCTCGAGGAGTCAGCGATGGTCGCTCGAACCATCGGAATGGTTGTTGAAACCCTCGAAGGGCAGCTTAGGGCGGTGCGCTTCCTGAGGTAGGTCGTGGGGCGATTCGCGAGGTGAGGATGCTTGCGGAGGAGGCGCGAGAACAGACTTGGGCGCACGTACTACACGCACTTCACTTTCTCGCCGCGTTCGCGCCGCGTGGACCGCGAGGTATGCCCAGCGTGTGCTTCGGACCTCCACGTGAACCACACCGTCGCGGCCGATCACGACACCACACCACGGCGGATAGTCGCCTCGTTTTGGTTTCTTCACTTTGTGCTCTGTCTCTTCTTGAGTTCCTTGCGGTACAACTCGCGCATCTCGTCGCTCCACACTTCGCGCTTCGTGTTTGCACGTATCAATTCCACGAGCTTCGCTTCAACAATGGAAGCGATAGCAACCGCCGTTGGAACATTCGTCAATTCGACTTTGGTTCTATATCGCAGCGAAGCTCGGATCGTCCCTTGGACTTCTCATTCGCGAGTCTTTATACAGTACCGTGGCTCAGATGGGAGCTAGAGAAGCATACCTTCTTCTCTCCTCGCTTTTTTGTACAGACTTAGTTAAACTTTCAACTCGTTCTTTTACGTATAGGTATGCCTGTCTCTCGGCGAAGCCGACACTCGCGCCAAACTGATTGATCCGGCGCTCTATACCTGTGGTTGGACAGAGGACCTGATCCGCCGTGAAGAGACGGCAGGTGCCATTGAGATCGTCGATGGTAAGCCGCGCAAACGCGGCTATGAGGAAAGCCGCTGGGGCTCACGCTCAGTGGACCTATCTGGATTCTCCCCTTAGAAAAAAGTAGCCTGGGCAGGCTTCTTAGCTTAATAGGAAAACATGCGAAGGCCATCGCTTGCATTGATCAAAGAGCACGATACCGAAGGCGGGATCCATCTATTTCACGATCGGGGCAAGGATGAGCAATGGAAAATCTTCTTTGAGATCAAGATCAAAAATGAAGGTAGTGCTCGCGCAGAGAACTGGAGAGTTTGGTTTACTCCTCTTGATGACACGACCTGGGTCTTATTGGATCCTGCAGTTGCTCAGCAGGAAGCATACCGAAAAGATCCGCTATCCGGCAGGTATGAGACGATATTGGATGAAAGAACGCGGGTTCGGGACTTTTGCATTGAACCTCATGAGGTCCATCCCATTCCAGGGCGCCACGCGATCGTATTGAAGGGCAACCCGTCGTTTGTAGAGATTCAGTTCAAATTGAACGCGGACAATATGGTGACCTTGTACGGGGTGTGGCGGATCACGCTTGATTGGAAAACCCATAAGGTTCTGTGGGACGAACAAATATCTGAAGAGGAACAAAGCGATCCCACAGAGCCGGTTGGTATTATTATTCATTTATTTGGCTGGATCCTTCGGCGGATTTTGGGTGGGTAAATATGGCTGTACGGAAAAGTCGAGATGAGCTAACCCAGAGTAGGGGCACAGGGGGGATGTCGCGGCGGCTGATTGTCGGATAGCCTTTCACATTTTTTGCCAAAATGATTTCCGGCCTTTGGGGCGTATACGTAGTCCTGGTCCTCCGTCTTGACGATGCCCATCGCAACGAGGAACGAGCGCCCGTTGCTCAGATTCCCGGATGCATCACCCGTCTTAGTTCTCTCTCATGCAGAGATGATGAGGCATTTTGCTCCATGCTTTGCATCATACCCTAGACTGCGCCTGGGTCACGGACAAGTGGGCAGTTTCGGCGGATCCTGTCCGCTCCCATCTCCACAATTCATGGTGCGGGTATGTGATTCGCGACGAGGTATTTGATGTCGAGAGGATGCAGCTTCGGCATAGCGACAATAACCTGCTTGGCGCGTTCGATGTCGCCCAAGGCAACATCGATCTAGACATCTTCCAGCACGTCGAGTATTTGGCCGAAGAGCGTGGTAAATGGCCTGCAAGCGGGAGGACAGCAGTTGGTGGACGCGATCTTTGACGGAGCCGAGGTAGCGCGCATCATGTTGTACACGTAACGTCCCGGCCCCTTGGAATATTCATTGCCCTGAGAGGTTCGAACGGGTATCCTTACTCGCCCAAGAAGCAGGGTCTAAGGACGACCTACAGGTGAGTGACCTAAGGAGGAACGGATGACGGATCAAGCGTTGACGTTCGGCGTCCGATCCAGCTTGAGGGGAAGACCCATAACAGGTCGGGATGACCGCGGTTGAAGCCGACGTAGTCGTGGAATCGGCGGGCGCCTTCAGGAGGAGCTTCAATGAAACCCTCTAAGCAGAGCATCATTGCGTCCCCAAAAAGTGATTTCGATCGATTGACTGTGGCTCGTTTTATGGAAAGGGACGTGCAATACGTGGAACCGCAGACAAAAGCTGATCGGATCGCTTTAAGGATGATCGAAGGATTCGGCGCCATTCCTGTCGCGAACAATAAACAGCAATTGGTCGGGATTGTCAGCGAATATGATCTTCTGGCTTCGTCCAGCAAGGTCGCGCATGGAGTGAGCTGATCGCGGAAGATATGTGACCACTCTCGTCTATGTCCTTCTGGCAAGCGATCTGATCCGAGTGCCGGTTGTCGACTCAGAGAACACATTGGTCGGAATCGTCGCCCGGCGAGATATCATTCGGGCGTATCTCAATTACGACGTAGAAAAGAACTCTAAATAGGAACTCCAACAAGCACACCTGTATTCCTCGACAATCCGGTTCAGCATTGGCTGATTTGCAGGCGGAAAAGCAAGGCGCTCACTTGATCCCGAGCAGAAGAGCGTTATCTATTCAATGAGCGGAGGCCTCGGTGAGAGGAATACTCAAGGAATCGAGGTTAAGCGCAGGGGCGGTGTGCAGGCCCACCACTGAGTGGGAAGCCTAAAGCCTCTCCATGACCTCATCATGCAAGAACGAGCTCTCTAGACACGCCTCCGCTCTTCCGTAGTTCCTTCGCATCGGAGAGGTGATCATGCGCGGACACTTTCCTCTGGGCAATATGATCACGCCCACACATTTTGTTCGGTTCTATGATGATGATACCGCCCTGATCGAAGAGCTTACCTATTTTTTTAAGGCGGGGTTGGTGGCAGGTCAGGCCGCTATTGTTATTGCCACGAAACCACACCGAGATGCTCTTGAACAGCGACTGACGGCTGGGGGATACGATCTAGCGGCCTACCATCGAAGGGGGCAGTATGTTCCGCTGGATGCCGCCGCGACGCTCTCGAACATTATGGTGAATGACTGGCCTAACGAGCAACGGTTTCACGAGGTGGTGGGAAATCTCATCGCCCAGGCGGACGCCCGCCATTTGTGGGTCCGGGCCTTTGGGGAGATGGTCGCCGTGCTATGGGCTGAAGGAAAACGGGAAGCCGCCCTTCATCTCGAAAAACTCTGGAATCGCCTCAGTGAAAGGCATTCGTTCTCATTGTATTGTGCGTACCCGACAGGAGCTTTTGACACAGCGTCCGCCAACGCTGGATTCAAGGACATTTGCATGGAACACATGTATGTTCTGCTTCCTGATCGCCAACGCGATAGTGCTCGTGAGCCATCACACTGACTCCCGCATGTTGCTGAGGAGCGGCCCTACGCAAAGGAATCCATGAGTAACAGTAGACTGAATTGGTTCCTTGGCATCGTCTTCCCGCTGTCCGATCACAGCTGTCTCACCGGGCGCCACTCGGACACTCATAGCATAGAGTTGTCCGCTGTGGGTGCCCTTATTCAGAGGACACTGCCGGACCTCCTCCCAGCGAATACAGAATTCTTTGAGCAAGCCTCAATCGGACGGGTAGTCTTGGAGAATCCGCCTTGGGGTTGGCTCCGTATAGAGAGTAGGGACGCACGATGAGAACGTACAATCAATCGGTGTCAGTGCCGCCATTTGCGCGCCTTGTACTAAGACAACCATTTCTCGCCTCTCGTTAGCCAGAATGGAGATTGGCGATGGAACAGAAAGGGCCTCTTTATTTGCAAGAACAGTCTATGCCTGAATGGGATCTTACGCTGGCCAGGACTATTTTCTATCTCACCGTAGCCCTGAGCCTCTGGTTTTATTGGTTTGCCGGCATCAATTGTCCATGTTAGCAGACAATTGACGCTCGTCGTGACCACCATCTCCACGATTTCGGTCTTACGCGATGCCGATTGCCATGAGCCAGAGCTTTGCGATGTCGAGGAGATCAGTGAGGAGGCGTACCTCTTACAAGAGTTGAATAATCGGTTATTAGGGGTGGGGTGAAAGGATAGGAAAGGAGTAAAGGCCATGAACGTGAGAGTCTACAGCCTGGTCGCCGCATCTATTCTCCTATCATCTCCGACGTTCGCGGCTGATCATGTACCAAGCAAGATCGAGATAGTGGTCGCTTCGTGCGTCAAAGCTGTTAAAGAGGAGCACAGCAACTTCGATGCGCATGTAGATAGTGACAACAGAGTGACGATGTTTGGCAGACAAGAGGAAATGTCCGAATTTGAAAAGTGTATGCGCAGGCGCGGGTTCTCTTTGAATCGGTAAACTGGGTTCTCGGGTGCCATAAGGTCTCCCCCACCTTTGATTGGCCAAATAAAGCATGTGGTAATACTCATCAGCCGACTTCAGCAAGTGCCGTATTAGACGAGCCATGCAAAAATCGATATTCCTCCATCCTGACAATCGAAGTCGGAACTTCATCAGAAGTCGGTTATCTGCCCCTCGCTGATCGTGACTCGCTCCGTTTGGCCAGCGATCTGAATGTCGAACGCCCCGGGCGGCAACCCGATGACTTGATCCCCATGCCCACTGGCGATTTCTTTGCCCCCGTCCAACACTGCCATTTGGTCTGTTCCTTACTCCCCTTCAATTCTCCATCCTTCCCCAAACGGATTCATCGGGCTATCGGGGCGCAGTGGGTTGCCGGTACCGAGCGGATTATTGATGCTGTCAGGCGACAGCGGGTTCCCGTACCGTCCGAAGGGATTGCTGATCGAGTCGGGATCAAACTGGTTGGTGCTGAGTTTCCCGCGGTAGTTCTCTTCCTGGTCATAGAGGCGGGGCGTCTCAGTGGCGAAGGGATTGGTCGTGGAATAGGGACTGAGGGGATTGCCATATGGACCAAAGTGATTCGTAATGCTGTTCGGAGTGAGCGGGTTGCCACCGCCAAAAAGGATTCGTCGTCGAGTTGGATCCGAAGGGATTGGCACTCAGATCACCGAGGTATTCCGCTTGAGTGATCGGCGGAACGAGAAGTAGGATGAGAACGAGGACTGCGTTCATAGAACACCTCCAGCCGAAGCTGAGGACTAGGGTAATGTACTATACCCAGAAGGAAGGGTTCTACGGCTATAGGATGGCTGCTCGCTGTCTATATCCTGGAGTGGATTTGATCTGGCGGGACCGGCCTTCCAGGCGTCCCGATCATCGGATCCTGAACGGCACTCCGTAGACGTCAGAGATCCTTCAGGAATTGGAGCGGAAGGGGATCCTGCCGAAAGGGAAATGATTACGCTTGCGGCTTGTGAACGTGTTTGAACCTTCCCGTTTGCCGAAGGCCCTTCGCCAAGCGAAAACCATTCCATAGAGCAGTAAGCCGCTACTAACTAGAAGAAGGGTCGCTGGCTCTGGTATCGGAGCGAACTCCAGGTTGAAACTATTGAGCTGACCGATGCCACCGCCGAAAGTGACAAAGGCGGCAGTCGCGAAGCCGCCACCTTCCAGGGTCAACTCCCCAAACGGCCCAATGACGTTGCCGCTGAAGGTGAAGTCCCCGAAGTTGGTTGGGAACGGCGGCAAACCAGACCCCGCTTCCAGGCTAGGGAAGGAGGCAGCAAAGCGGAAGGTGCCGGAGTAAATGGCCGAAGAGGGCGGTCCTGGGGGAAAAGGTTGTTGGTAGGTCACACCTTGATAGGTCAACTGATCGGGCACTACAAAGGGAATGCAACATCGGATCGAGGAGAAGTTGACCGTCGTGGCTAAGGTAAATGGCTGCCCGATGGGGCCATTGAGGACGCTGGGGCGTGACAGTTCCCCCGTGGGAGCGGCCCCTGACAAATGAAAATCTGGGCCGAACAAACTAAAGCGGGGCTCCATATCGAGTCGTACTGAGGTACCAATAAAGCCTGATTCAATGGTGATGCTAGTCGCGAGGGCATCATCCTGCATTCCTAACACGCTGAGGATGCCCACTATCAACAGTCGCCCTGAGGTAGACATGCTAGGCCTCCCGTGTCTTGTGGTGGCACACTACCTATCTCATCACTTCGGTACTGCCAACGGGTTTTACTTGGTCATTTAAATATTGCAAGTAAATACTGCAAGATCCAAACCAACGAGCATTCAGTGCGGCTGGTCGTCAGGAGGAGAAGAGTACTAATCAGGTACCCGAAGGTCTTGCTGTGACCCCTAACGGGTTCTATGCGTGATGTCGTCGGCCGCTGAGCGCTGCGCGCAATGGAACCATTGGGTGGTGGCGCACATTCGTGACGACCCTTCAGAGCGACTGGGACGTCCGCGCCCGCAGGATGATGGGGCGGTCCCGCACGGGGCGGCGAGATAGTTGTAAAGGGGGTTCCGTACCCCATGTCGGGGGGACGCCACCCCCACCTGCAATGGCCGAATATCGGCGAGCGGAGTCAGCGGCCCTGGTCCGTGATAACTCTGTTATAGACAACACACAGCGTGGATTAGCGAGGAGTTACGTATGTATTAAGTATGTATCTCATAGTCGGGACGGCCAAACGCAGGTGTTCTGCTCTCCGGTACTTACATGTTATTGCAGCAACGAGACTGGGCAGGGTTTCTTTCTCCCGTCACAAAAATACAGTGCCTTGCATAACTATGAGAGCCTGGAACTCTCATTACCGGCCGATGTTACGTATGTTTGTCAACTTGTGCGAAACGTACTAGAAACCAATAATGTCTCCTAATTATTCAGGCGATGTGGCGCGGAATCATCCGGCTCGAACGTCTGCGATAGAACCGGAGACGGACGGGAAGCCACTGGCACGTGACCATCGGGCCGGCTCGGTGGGATCATTGCCATGACACTCAGTTGCGGTGAGCAACGGTTTTTCATCGGAACAGGGAGGTTTTCTGTGGCGGAACTGGATGAACGAGCAAGAAGGTTTGCTTGGCTCACGTTCACGATGCACCCGATTGAGTTGAATAAGAACCACACGATCCAAGCTCAGGGTCAGCTCTTTGATGGGGGCACCTACGCGCTACAGTTAACCGTCATACGGGTCGATACCGAAGGCGTGATGCTCTCTTATGCTGGTCGCGTGGCGGAGCATTGCTTCTTCGCACGACGCTTAAAGGTCCCATTTGTAGCAGACCAACCGGTCCAGTTCGGTGTGACAAACGTGAGTCAAAGCCCAGCTACTCCGCCACTCTATGCCATGTGGGAGCGGAGTGTGCGAGTCGCGCCGGGCGAGACAGCCGTGATCATGATCGGACAGCTCGAAGGGGGAAGACTTGATGAGGCCGAGGAACTAGAGAAACTAGGCGGACTGATTAGTATAAGCCAACCTATGGTTGACCTACTCGCGCCGCTTCAGCTTATTGCTGACAGCGATGCCCCTGTGCTGGTCACCGGCGAAACAGGAACAGGTAAGGAACTGCTCATGCGCGCTATCCATTCCCTGAGCCAGCGGGCGAACTCATCCTTCGTTCCCATTAATTGCGGTGCGCTGCCCGATTCACTGCTCGAGGCCGAACTCTTTGGTCACGAGCGGGGATCCTTTACGGGCGCTGACACCCGACGGGTCGGGCTATTGAAGGAAGCGGACGGAGGAACTGTTTGCCTCGACGAAGTGGACGAGCTCACGCCGCGAGGACAGGTTGCCTTATTACGCGTGCTACAGGATAAGCGATTCCGTCCGATTGGGGCCACGCGCGAGCAGGTCACGAATGTGCGCTTTGTTGCGGCCACCAACGCATCGCTCCATGACCTCGTCTGCACTGGTCGTTTCCGGGCAGACCTCTATTATCGGTTGTGCGTGTTTTCCCTTCATTTGCCTCCGTTGCGAGATCGCCGCGAGGACATCCTTCCGTTGGCCGAGCACTTCCTACGGAAGCATCCCACAGTCTCGGACATGATGCCCCGTCTTGCCCCTGAGGCTCGGCTGGCGCTTGTAGCTTATGCGTGGCCAGGCAACGTGCGGGAGCTCGAGAATGTCATGCTCCGCGCAGCTCAGCTCTCGCTCAATGGCAATATTCGGCGTGGAGGCTCTCGGGATACCACCGGCACCTGCCGGCCTGGCCAAGGACCCCATCGACGAGTCCTTCACGACATTGAAGCGCCGTACCATTGAGATGTTCGAGCATGACTATTTGACGCGTCTCATGCGTGATCACTGCGGAAACATCAGCGAAGCTGCGCGGGCTGCCGGAAAGGACCGACGGGATCTTCGAAGGCTCCTGCAGAAGTACCGGATAAGTCGTACAAGTTTCTTGGCGTCCATTGCCGTGCTGGGGGCCGTTTGTTGAGCGGATAGGACGGAGTCAGCGGAGCCGACTTTTAGCATCAGACGATCCTTTCTTGCTCGCTCGAGTATACAAATTCGGAAGAGCATACCTGTGAAAGCGAGCATAGACTGATCACACACCATAGGAGGCAATCATGCTACAAAGATGGTGTAGAGTTCTCGCGTTAATCGGGTTCATAGCAGTCCTGCTTCATTCGACCGCTACCATGCTCAAGGCCGGGATGGACGAGGCGGGACTGAGCTTAGCCATTGCCAAGGAGGACATGTCCCAGATGCTGGAGGCGGCCGCTCAAGAAAAGCTGAGAGTCTTTTCGGAACAAACTGATAAATTTAAAAAGAACATGGATGTCGTTCAATATCAAATCGAGCAGGCTGGCAAGAACCTTCACGAGAAAGACCGCAAGTGGATAGCAGAGACAACAAGGGAGAAGGCGCTTGCAAAATACATGAAGGTAGTGGCCGCTATTGCGTCAGTAAAACAGGCTCTAAGTGAAGCCAAATCCCCCTCTTCCGAAACAAGCAACCTCAAGAGCGAATGGGGCGAATTCTGCGATGCTTTCGACAAGCTATGGGATGACTACCAAAAACGGGGGAAACAGCTCGCGGAAGCCCAGAAAGAGGCGGAGGAAAGAGTAAAGTTGTTCAAAGAAGATTGCAAAAAGTGCTTCTGAGGCATCTGCGAGAAGGGCTGGTTCCCGATTATGTAGGGTATAGAGCTAACTTTGCCGCAAACACACGGAGAGATCATCATGAGGATGTACACGATTGCTCTGGGAGTTGCTTTCGACACTTGCCGGGGCTGTTGTACAAGCGGCTCCGGTATGTTCGACGGCTGAGTTGTTCGCTGGCAACCCTTCATATGAAGAACCGATGGACCGTGCCTCGGACGGCCAGGGTTTGCTGGACAATCCCCCTCTCGCATGGCGATCGCTTCTCTTTGTTGATGGCAAGCTCGTCACTCAAGTTGGACAGGAAATCTGGTACACGGATTTAAAGGCAACCAAGCCGGTGATCAAGCGACTCACGGGGCGAGAAAACCGTACGGGACAATCGATTAAACCAGGCGCTTGTCAAGATGCCCGCTTCGCAAACATCGCAGGCGTCGCTCTCAAAAGCGATGGCGCCATCGTTGGTGCCGATCAAACCGGCAACAACGTCTTTTTGATCAAAGACCCATTCGGCGCCAATTGCACAGTCACGTTTTCGGCATCAGGCGTTTCATGAAGCCCTCCTTGCGGCAAATGACGCTCTATCGAAAGAGCGTGTGCTGCAGATCGCGAGCGAGGTGGGTTTGGATGTCGAGAAACTGGAGAGGGACATGGAGAAACCCGAATGGCTTACGATCATCGAACGCAACCGAGCGCTGGCCAGAAACTTGGGCATCACTGGCACCCCGGCGTTTGTCGTGGGCAATGAGCTAGTGCCCGGCGCAATGAACCTAACGGCGCTCAAGGATCTTGTCCTACGAGGACGAGCGCGATAATCAAGGTGCGTACATGGCTAAAACTGAGGCAAAGGAAGGTAGGCCATCGATGGATCTCCTTTCACGCGTTCTGCAGGTCGTGATCGCGGTCGTGTTCCTGATCATTTCGACTACCGCGGAGGCCCGCGATTGGTTCGTGCGCGCCGGCGAGACCGGAGGTGACGGCTCGCAGGAGAAGCCCTTCACCGATCCCTGGCAGGCGCTGGACAAGCTCGAGGCTGGTGACAAAGTACACGTCACTGAGGGGAAGTACTACGGGAAAGTCGACGCTGGATACTGGGTAATCCCTTTTCCGCGCGTGGAGCTATACGGCGGCTATGACCCGACCTTCAAGGAGCGCAACCCCTGGAAGCGCCCGAGCGAGCTGCTCTGGAAGAAGGGTTCGCAGAACCGGACGGATACCTCCCGGGCGCGGGTCTCCGGCTCGAACAACGACCATTCGGGCGCAGTGCTTGACGGGTTCATCATCGACATGAGGGACCTGAACAATTACAGCGGCGGTCCGGACGGAAGTCTCGCTGAGCCGAGACTGCAGCAGGCGGTGAATCTAGAGCATCCCGGATCGGTGATCCGTAACTGCGTGATTGCCAATTCCCCCCTGACTGGAGTCCGTATCCGCCAGGGCGTCACGGTCGAGAATAATGTCATCATCAACTCTGTAGACCTGGCGATCGACGCCACCGGCGGGAATACGCTCAGCGGGAACAAAAACACCGATCCTACGGTGATCCGCAGCAACACGATTCTGGGAACCTGGGTGTCGGGATCCCCGGCCGGTAAGGGTGGTGCAGGGGGGATCGGGATTAAGATCGACAAAAGCACGGTGATTGAGGGGAACATCATCGCGTTCACCGCCAATCACGGGATCTGGCTGGGTAACATCCCGCTCTCAGGCATCACGCTCAAGGGAAACGTCTTCCATCGGAACCTATTCTCCAACGTGAAGTTCTATCTGGACGGGAAGGACTCCGCAATCGATGACTCCGACATGGATTCGCTCGGGGAGCTGGGATTTCTCGTTCAGGAAGGCAACACCGTCGCAGAGCCCGAGTTCTCGTTTGACGCGGGATGGCTCGACCGCTTCACACTGCATGCGTTTGCGCATGGGAAGGTACTCAAGGCTGAGGATTGGAATGCCACCCGCAAGGCAGCTGGGCTGGCCCCGCTGACGGCAAGTGGCGACACGTTCGCACCCGCCTACGACGTGAAAAAGGTGTCTGGCCTGCTTGCTCCGAGCAACGCGGCGGTGAAAGCGGGGGCGCGTGTGTGGGAACTTGACGTCAAGCCCTTCATAGCTGCGGTGGCAGCGGGGCCTGCAAAGACCTACCAGAAGATGGACATCGCAACCTGGGCGAAGAAGCCCGAATCAGTAGACGGGAAACTCTTGGAAATGGTTGTCTCGCTGCAAGGGGTCACTGGCGCCACCGGCCTGCCCGAGGTTTCTCCGGATACCCACGGCGCGAAGTTCCTCGAGGGCCGGGTGGGAGGCGGCGACCGCATCGTTGGCATCTACAAGAAGGGAACGAACGCAGAGCGCGTGTTTGAGGCTGCAAAAACATTTGGCAATTTCGTCGGAGAGGCCATGGAACTCTATGTCGTCCGTGGGACAGCGCGGGCCTCAACCGGAACCCCCAAAGCCAGGTTCATCGTTGACTCGATCGAGCCGTATGAGGTTGCCACCACCTCCGCGGCGCGTCCGGTCGGCCGCGACTGGTACGTGCGGGCGGAGGAGAAGGGCGGCGATGGTTCCAAGGAAAAGCCTTTCCGCGATCCTTACCAGGCGCTCGAAGTAGCTGGGGCCGGTGATGTCATTCATATCACCGAAGGAGAGTACGGCGGAAAGCTCAAGAACGGCAAGTGGGTGATTACCAAGTCCTTCCTCGCGCTTCTCGGTGGCTATGACCACGACTTCAAGGCGCGGGATCCGTGGGAGCGACCATCGCTGCTCCAGTGGCCTGCCGACTCTAAGACTAAAGGGCAAGGCTATCTCCTTGAGGGGAGGGGGGACCATACCGGCCTGATCATAGACGGCCTGGTCTTTGACCACAAGACGCTCAATGTATATCGAGAAGACGGTAGCCTCGACCCGGATCGGTCCGACAAGGGCGAGCAGGTCTGGGTGTTCTCCCCGGGCGTCGTGATCCGGAACTGTGTCTTCGTGAACGGCGTGGAGGGTTCCCTGCGGATGTCCCCCAGCCAGACGATCGAGAACAACATCTTCGTGAACATGACCGTGAAGGCCATCTCCGTGCAAGGCAGCGGCACGGCGTCGGCGGCTCCCACCATCATCCGCAGCAACAGCTTCCTGATGGTCTGGAACCGACGGTACGGCGATCGCGCCTCCTCTACAGGCAACGGGCTCTACCTGGAGACCGACGGGCTCAAAGCGGAAATCGAGGGAAACCTGTTCCAGTTCATCGACAACAACGCCATTTACTCCAATGCCGGGGAAAAGAACCTGATGTTGATGGGGAACGTATTCTCCTTCAACGGCTGGTCCAACTACCGGGAGCCACACAAGATGTTCGATGATGGGAACCTGGCGCAGCTGGCGGATGTTGGCTTCAAGAAGGCGTTCGGCAACGTGGTGGCGAATCCGAACATCCCATACGACGCGGCCTCGTTCGATGCGTACTATCTGCGTGCGTCGGGGGCGGAAGGGTCAAAGCTCAAACCCGACCAATGGGCGGCTCTGCGCAAGGAGGGTGGATTCCCTGCACCTGCGGCGGACACCAAAGTCCGATTCGCCCCGGCGGTTGACTACAAGCAGGCGGCGAAGCTTTTCCCGCGCAATCGAGAGGTGAAGGCCGGAGCAGGCAAGAAGTTGCTCGATTCGAAGGTGGGTGGCGATTCTGATCAGGGGACACAGACCGTGTTGCCGTGACATGCCGTCCGGAATTTGATCTCGAATCACGCACGGGACTGGAGGGAGTATGAACAACTGAGTGGCCTGATTCAGTTCCAGAAGAGCCTCTGCAAAAGTTTCCGACTAATTGGTAGGTGGAGCCTGCAGGAAGACATCGAAGATCGGCAGTCTATTTCCATCACCATGAAGCTCGTTGCTGGCGCCTCATCCCCTGTCTCTATGCTGGGACCTTATCCCGATACGGCTTCCTGGCCAACCTGGCGCTGACCTTACCGTATCGCTGCCCACGGGGCGCTCGGCGTACCGTCACTTCCACATCTTGACCCAGCACGGAAAGGAAATGCACCAGACGTTCGACCGAGAACCCCGCCATTTGCCCGGCGAGCAGCTTGGATACCTTGGCCTGGTCGATTCCGAGGCGAGCTGCTGTCTCCACCTGCTTCCAAGCTCGATCCCTGATAGTTTCCTGAAGCGCCTGCAGCAAACTGCTTTTCAGAATCAGTTGGGCAGACCTTCCTTCCGAAAACCCGAGGTCTCGAAATACATTCCCACTCCCTTTGAATACGGTGGCGCGTTTCATAAGCCTGCCTCCCTTCTCCACTTGAGCAGATCGGCGTATCGGGTTTTCCCTAGTTCCAGATCAGCTCTCGCCGTTTTCTGTGAACGCTTCTGAAACACATGGAGCACATACACAGCTTCTTCGAACTTGGCCACATAGAATACTCGATAAGGTCCGCTTTGATCCCGAACCCGGATTTCCTGGATTCCAGACCCGATTGTCGGGATCGGCTTCCAATCATCCGGCTCTTTTCCTTGCTGAACCTTGAATAACTGAAACCCTGCCGCTTCACGAGCGTCCTCCGGGAGCTGTCGAAGTTCCTCCCGCGATGGTCCGACAAAATGCACCGGCTTCATTTGTTACCTTAAGTGCGCTATCATGAGATCACGTGAGGTTGGCCATGGATGAGCAACTCCTTCTCAAACGCATTACGGTGAACCCAAAGATTTTCGGTGGGAAGCCGATCATTCGGGGTCGTCGCCTGGCCGTCGAGCACGTGCTTGGCATGCTTGCTGCCGGTGACACGCCTGACACGATCCTTCGTGGCTCTCGGTGGCTGGAGCGGGAGATATCCAAGCCTGCCTCGCCTATGCGCATCGGCTCGTCGGCCATGAGCGGATCGAGCCTCTGCCTCTCGAATCCGCCTCGTGAAACTTCTGCTTGATACCTGCGTCTGGGGCGGCACGATCGAGGCGCTCGAAGCGCCGGACATGATGTCATCTGGGGAGGAGCGTGGGATGTTGATCCAGGAGATGACGAAATTCTTGCCCGCGCTGCACCGAGAGGGCGTGTTCTCGTGACCCTCGATAAAGACTTCGGGGAACTCGCGATCGTCCGTGGTCAACCGCATGGGGGAATCGTTCGCCTAGTCAGTTGGTGGCCCTCCGGCAAGCTTCGATCTGTTTGACCCTGCTCACTCGCTATGGCGCTGAGCTTCAGACCGGCGCAATCGTGACGGCCGAACCTAGCCGCGTTCGCATTCGTCCAGCCAATGCCGCTCCTGAACCTCCATGACGAACATTCACACCAAATCGCTGAAAAAGCCCTGGGAGGACTGCAACGGCCCCCGCGACGACGGGATGAGCTGCCGCGACTACATCGAGCAGTTGACGTATTTGCTCTTTCTCAAGATGGCCGCTGCGTTGTACAGACGGACTTCAACGTTGACCGATGCCTTGCCCGCCTGTATCAATTTGTCATACAGTCAGATGCGTATGAAGCGCGGACGTGTCCCAGTCACTGTCTCGGTCTCTGCTGAGTTGGCAGCCAAGTTCGAGAAGCTGGCCAAAGCCGAGGCGAAGAATAAAAGCCAGCTCTTCCGTGAGATGGTTTCCGTCTATGAGCAGCGTCGGAGGGAGGAGGAGTTTCTCGCGCTTCAGCGCTACGGTGCTAAACAGGCCCGCAAGAAAGGGATGCTGACGGAAGCCGATGTCGAAGCCCTGGTCTTCCAGGACCGCTGACCGTGCGGGTTGTCTTCGACACGAACATTTACATTTCGGCCTTTGCGATTCCGGGCGGCCAGGCGGAAGAAGCCTACCTACAGGCTCATTTCTCGTCTCCGTGTGATAGAAGGAACCGACAACTGCATCCTCGAGTGCGCGATCCATGCCCATGCGGACGTCATCGTCACAGGTGATCAGCATCTGCTGACCCTCAAGCACTATGAGGGTGTGAAAATGATCCACTTGGCCGACTTCCTGGAACTTGTTGCTGGTTCAGAGAGGACCTGATCAGTCTGCAAGGGTTCATTCCTTGTCCACACAGGCCTTGTGGCGGGAGATGGTGGAGGTCTCCGCTTAGTTCCGGACGCTGCAGAGTGCAACAGATCACGATCGAGGAGCGCTACCACCGCGCCGCTGTGAGCATGGCGCGTCATCAGGCCGATACGAGCGCTGCCCTGTGCTGCTTGATGTGCTTCCTGACCTTACCCGGCAGAGCCCTTTCGGCAAGGCGCAGCTCGTACGTCTTCTGCAGGTTCATCCAGAATTCAGGTGTGGTGTTGAAAAACGCCGCCAAACGCACCGCTGTATCGCCCGTGATGCCGCGCTGCCCTTTGATAATCGCCGTGATCCGATTCGCCGGAACTTCGATGGCCTTGGCGAGCATATTGGCGTTGATCGGCGGGGCTGACGGCTTCATGAACTCCTCTAAAAGGATTTCTCCGGGATGGACCGGCCGCATTCCGTTCTTGATCATGGCGTTCTCTCCTTCAGTGGTAATCTGTGATTTCGACCTCATAGGGTCCGTCAGCCTTCCATACAAAACAAATCCGCCACTGTTCGTTGATCCTGATGCTGTGCTGTCCGGCTCGATCCCCCTTTAGCCTTTCCAGCCGGTTTCCAGGCGGGGAAAGCAGGTCCTTGAGGTCCGAAGCGCTATCGAGCATCGTCAGTTTCCGTTCAGCTGCTTTCCTGAAGCCGGAAAACTCCTTCACCACCTCTCCTAAAAAGAAACTCTCCGTGTTCTTGCCCTTAAAACCTCTTATCATGGTCAGGATACCATGTTTTACGCCTTACGTAACCAGTACAATTATAGCCCATCTATTCCTCATGTGAAATGACAAAATACGTTTTCCCTCTGTCAGTGGAAGACTGTGGCGTGAGCGGAAGGTACTTGCGGAATGGCATTACGCGCAGGAATGCGCGACTAACTGCACAGGAACTGGTTCGATAAAGGTCGCGCAGCGTTGCAGGAAGCGATCGAGCTTCGTTACTCCTTGATCAAGTGGTAGCGTAGCCGATCTGAAAGGGGCGGCTGATTGATTTTCCATGATACAAAATATCACTTTCTACATCGTCTATTTCTTATAAGTCATTGCCAATACTTATATGTCTCAATCCATAAAAAGGCTGCTTCTCGGTAGCGAACCACCAAGAAGTGCTGAGTTGTGAGTGCTGAGCATGAAGCTCCGCGGACTCAAGAAGTAGACCCGACAGGTCCAGCCAAAACTTTCAATTCACAACTTCTTTGCGAACTATCATCTGTCGCCCAATCCGTTTCGGGACAGGGTGCTGAAGTAAAACGCGGCGATCGCGGCTGAGGCGGCCACATTCAGCGAGTCGATGTGTTGGCTCACGGGAATGTGAAATCGGAGGTACGCCTCCTTGAGCGTCGTGGTCCGACAACCCACGGCTCTCGTTCCCTAGTGCAATGACTGCGCGAGAGGGGAGACGCGTGATGTCGCGAATCGGTCGACTGGTGTTCCCCGGCGGTTCGGAAGCCAAGATTGTGCATCGGCGCTTTCTGAATTCGGACACACCTCGCACGGAAAAGACCGGAAGTCGGAGCAGTGCGCCGGCGGTCGCGCGCACGACTTTCGGGTTGAAGACGTCGGCGGAATCAGTCGATAGCCACAAGGCATCCATGCCGAACGCCACCGCCGTTCGTATGATCGCGCCCACATTCGCCGGGTCCTGCAGGCACTCACCATAGAACCCGAGCACCCGTGGTCGTTTGAATACCGTTTCCTGATCCCATACCGGCTGCTGCACGACGGCCAGGATACCGGGTGAGGTCGTCAGGTCCGAGAGTTGGTTGAAGATCATGTCCTTGCAGACATAGACGGGAGCGGCGCTTCGCTCCAACATCTGCCGGACTGCCGGGCTGGTTTTTTCGAGAAACGTCGTCTTGACGACAACCGCTAAGATCGCCGACGCATGGGAATCCAGCGAGGTCGTGGATCAGCTTCACCCCTTCCATCAGGAACACTCGTTCAACATCACGCGCTTTTTTCTGCCTGGATAACTCGCGGATCAAGGTTGCCTTGGCGGCTGGAAGGGGTGCTATTGTCCGCATGGTTCGCCTTTCGTAACGCTTTTCTATCCGGATCGTCTCTCCCCGTCAAGGACGCCGCGATTTGGTAGACCATGCCGGCCTTTCGTCTTAGTGCTCGTTGCGCGAATCACTCAGGGATTCCCAGTCTTTCCCATCGCTCTTGACGGGTTTCGCAACACAGGGTTATGGTTATGCTGCCCAGGGACCACACAGGAGACCCTATGGAGACGGAAATTCCGGTTCCGCCCATCGAACCGGCGGCGGAGCCCAAATCAACGAAAGAGTACGTCGAAGACCTCGTGAAAAACGCCAAGCGAGCCGCCGGACGCCTGGCTTCGTTGTCGACGATCGTCAAGAACCAAGCCCTGGTCGCCATGGCCGACAGCCTGGTCGAAAAATCGGAGGACATTCTAGCGGCCAACCAAATGGATCTTGATGCGTTCGGGAAGGAAAAGGAGAACGAGGCGAAGACGGATCGCTTGCGGTTGTCGTCGGAACGCATCGACGAGATGGCTGCGAGCATCAGGGAGATCGCCAAATTGCCCGATCCGGTCGGTCAGACGGTGAAAATGTGGCATCGTCCTAACGGGATGCAGGTCGGCAGAGTGCGAGTCCCGATCGGCGTCATCGGAATCATCTATGAATCCCGTCCCAACGTGACCGCCGACTCGGCCGCGCTGTGCGTCAAATCGGGGAATGCGTGTGTGCTCCGAGGCGGGTCGGAAGCGATCCACTCGAACACGGCGATCGCGACGATTCTGGCCGCGGCCGCTGAGAAAGCCGGTGTGCCGTCAGGCGCGATTTCTTTTGTTGACCGGACCGAGCGTGAAGCCGCCCAGGAGTTACTCAAGCAGGATGCCTATGTGGATCTGATCATTCCACGCGGTGGCGAGTCTCTGATGAAAACCGTGACGGAGGGGTCGCGCATCCCGGTCATGAAACACGACAAGGGCGTCTGCCATATTTTTGTGGATGCCGATGCCGACCCGGCCATGGCGGAACGAATCTGCCTGAACGCAAAGGTGCAGCGACCATCCACCTGCAATGCGATGGAGACCTTGCTGGTCCATCAGAGCTGTGCTCGAGTGATTCTGCCCGGTCTGATCAGCCGGCTGACTGAAGCGGGCGTCGAAGTTCGAGGCTGTCCCAAGACCTGCCAACTCAGCCCTGACGCGAAGCCGGCCGCCGATGAGGATTATGGCACTGAATTCTTATCGTTGATCCTCGCCGTCAAAGTCGTGAAGAATATGGAGGAGGCGATGGAGCACATGGCTCGGTACGGCTCCCGCCACACCGAATCGATCATTACGAACGACTATGGACGGGCGCTGCGGTTCCTGCGCGAAGTGGATGCCAGCGCGGTGATGGTCAACGCCTCGACCAGATTGAATGACGGCTATCAGTTCGGGCTCGGCGCCGAAATCGGGATCAGTACCTCCCGTATCCATGCACGGGGCCCCATGGGTCTCGAAGAGTTGACCTGTTCCAAATTTATCGTCTTCGGGAACGGACAAATCAGAGAGTAGTGGACTCCTTCATTCTCTCCGTACTCGCACGCCCCGGGAACCTCTCATTCCCTTCTAACCGCTCTGTCGCCGGAGATTTTGCCGCCGCGGGTGGACACGTGATCCGCCAGCCGAGCGGCCATTTGATTTTTTGCGGGCCTGGGCATCGGCGAATTCTCGCGACAGACCCGGAGGGCAACCCTTTGCATGAGTGCGAGTGGGCGGCCTCATCCACGGGGACCATGAGGCTCTCGCGAGCCCGCTTTCGCCTGGATTGGGGACAGTGGGTTGGATTAAAGCCGGGCGGATTGGTCAACTCGACCGTGCTGGATCTCTCCAAAAAGCCTGGATGGGAACGGCTTCGAGCCGATGACCTCCGACAGATGGCTGCCCACACGCTCCATGTCCCGTTGGAAGAAGTGCGATTCTTTTACGGCGATGAAGACCTGGTGATTGATCGGCGGGGGCAGGCGACGATTCATCATCGGAAAGACGCGTTCTATGTCCTTGACGAAGGAACCTTTCACGCGCCTCCGGATCGTATCCGGTTCATGGCGTGCCTGGGGGCTATGCATTGGGAACGCATCGACTTTCTGCCGGTCGTGGAACTCTTTCAGTCGTTGTTGCCGGGAACCGGCAGCGCCGCCTTCGAGTTGATCCGCGGACTGTACGATGATCAGAACGACACGAGATCTGAACCTCTCCCTCTCCGTTATCGGGGCATTCCAACGTATCCTTCCGAAGCCGCCTTTCGTCTGTTCGCCGGGTTTTTTGTTCCGCATGCTCCTGGAGGGGAGAGTGCGTTTGACCTGTTCACGGAGCCTTCACGTTCCCATGAAGTCACCTGGCTCCCGACACCGGATCCCCCCCGTCGGTATTTCGACGCGGCCCACAACCTGTGCGTGACGATCAAGGGCTCCGCGATACAGAAAGCCACGCTGGCGGATGATCCGGCAGGCTTATCATTTGTGAATGCCGGCCCCCAGGGTATTGCGCCGCATCAGCGAAGTCTCGCGGTCTCTCATGGCACGCTCGTACTGACGGACGATGAAAACCGGATGGAGTTGCCGATCAGTCCGACCTGGGGCGTGGCAGGGGACTCACAGGGGACGAGCAGGCCGGAGGATGGGCAGTTACCTCCGTCTATGTCGGGCTGGCGTGCTCTCTTCAGCGGCACACCGCCGGAGGTCGCGCCTTTTGAGGCGTTTTCCGCGGTTCTGCTCTATCCCGATGACGACAGGGAAATCGGGGAAATTCCAACGCAGCCGTTTGTCGCCGACTATATAGAGGATCTTGTCGAGGATGTTCCCGATCTGGCATCTCGTCTTGCCCAAGCGAACGATGTGCTCATTGACAACTTCGATGCGACGCTGACCACCTGTATCAATCTCAGCCGCCCCAGAACCTACACGATTCTCTACCGCCACGCAGCCTACGCTCAGAAGCAAGGACAAGCGTTATGGATGCTCCTGGCTCATCAGCGGCGTCTCAATTGGATTGACCGGTTTCGGTTCTTAGAGGCGGGTACCCATCGGCAACAGATCTATCAGAAGACCTATGATGTCATCTACGAATGGGAGCCGTTTGCTCACCTCATGGAAATTGAGAAGCTGCGCGAGACAGCGGCCGCCGTCGCCAAGGCGCTGAGACCGGGAGGGCTCGCGTTTGTGGTCGGACCTTCTCACATGAACATCCCGCTTGAAGCAAACCGGCTCCGTGTCATCCAGAGCGGCGCGGTCGAACAATTCCCCACGTTTCGGATGCACCGGTCAATCATGCCCCAAGCTCGAATCAGATCCGGCTTGACGCTGTTTCATCTCGCGAAGGGTTAAGGAAATTTGTTACGGCACTCACGCTCGCAGATCTTTTGTGCGGCTCGGGTCTCCGATCCAGAAGGCTGCCTCTTGTTTGACGCTCCGGCTCTTGACGGAGGCTTGTCGACAGGGCCAGCACCTGTTCCTTTCCTTCATGAACCCGTCTGGGTGTTCGACTACGGAGTTGGCGTGGAAGGTTCCACGCGGAAGCGAACCATGACACTATCTTGACTTGAGGGCCCATACGTTTTAAGATGGTGTTGCCTTTAACGCTCATCCGGTGAGGTGAGCAAGGAGATCTTGATGCAGCGCGGGCGGCTGCTTTACGACAGGGGTATACAACCTTCTCGTCACGCAGTGATGAGAAGGTTTTTTTTGACTTTTTTCCGGCATGGCGGGATCACTGAGACGACGCTTGACGCGAGATCGTCTGAACCGGCGATTCGGAGCATTTCCAGGATCCAGTGAGACGTAGGGGCATGCAATGATCACGGGTAAGCAGAAGGCACAGCAGCAGGAAAAGTTGGTCATGGACGCCAACGAGGTGGGACGAGCGCTCACTCGCATCACACACGAGATTCTGGAGCGCAATAAGGGGACGGAGCATCTGGCGCTGGTCGGGATTCGCACCGGCGGGGTGTATCTGGCCCATCGATTGGCGAAGCGGATTCAGGACATTGAGCATGCGCAGGTTCCGATCGGCGAATTGGACATCACACTCTACCGGGACGACCTCGCCATCCGTAAAGATCAACCGCTGTTACGAAAGACGTCCATTCCGTTCAATATTTCGGACCTGAAAGTGGTCCTGGTTGATGACGTCCTCTTCACGGGGCGCACGATTCGAGCCGCCATGGACGGGCTGATTGACCTGGGCCGACCGGCGGAAATCCAGCTTGCCGTACTGGTCGATCGGGGCCATCGACAGTTGCCGATCAAAGCCACGTTCATCGGCAAGAACATGCCCACCTCCCGCGAAGAAGTTGTCCAGGTCTTTTTGGAAGAGGACGGCGAAGAAGACCGCGTCGTCATCCTCGCGGAAAAATGATGATCGTCGCCATGCGCAAGAGGTCAAACTCTGAGGCCGCAGCCAAGGCGACCCGACGACGATGCCGGTGGTCGTGTGAGACGCTTGTAAACGGAGGCACGCGATGAGCCTCAAGCAAAAGGATTTGATCAGCATCGCTTCGTTATCGACCGATGAACTCAAGCTGATTCTCGAAACGGCCGACTCATTCAAGGAGGTGACCGGCCGCGAGATCAAAAAGGTGCCGGCGCTGAGAGGGAAGACGGTCGTGAATCTGTTTTGTGAGCCCAGCACTCGCACCCGCACCTCATTCGAGCTGGCCGCTAAACGCCTCAGTGCGGATGTCATCAATTTCTCGCCGTCCGACAGCAGTATCGTGAAAGGGGAAACGCTGCTCGATACGGCGCGCAATATCGAAGCGATGCAGGCCGACATCATTGTGCTTCGCCATCCTGCGGCGGGGGCCGCCGACACTTTGGCGAAGGGCGTGAAGTCGTCCGTCATCAACGCGGGCGACGGCTGGCACGAGCATCCGACCCAGGCTCTCCTTGATTTGTTCACCTTGCGAGAAAAGAAACTCGAATTCAAAGGCCTCCGCGTGGCGATCGTCGGCGATGTCGCGCATAGCCGAGTCGCGCGTTCCAACATTTATGCGTTCACCAAGTTGGGTGTGGAAGTCAGAGCGGTCGGTCCGCCGACGATGATGCCGGCTTTTCTGGAACGGCTGGGAGTTCGCGTCTACTACGATCTCGATGAGGCCCTGCGCGGAGTGGATGTCATTATGATGCTGCGCTTGCAACTCGAGCGACAAGGGCGCGCGCAGTTCCCCACGATCCGAGAATATTCCCGCTTGTATGGATTGACCGCCGAGCGATTGAAGCTGGCGGATTCCGGGGCGCTCGTGATGCATCCGGGCCCGATCAATCGAGGGGTCGAGATTGCGCCGGATGTTGCGGACAGCTTTTCATCGGTCATTCTCGACCAGGTCGCGAACGGCGTAGCCGTGCGGATGGGCGTGCTGTATTTGCTCTCAGGAGCAGGCAATTGAAGAATTTATAGATATAGTGATGGCCTGATTTGCTGATTTCATGAACGAAGACCTGAATCATCAAATGATCAAATCGACAAATCAACAGATTCTTATTCGCGGCGGACATGTGATCGATCCCGGACGCGTGAACGGGCCGGCCGACGTGCTCATCGAGGACGGCAAGATAGTCGCGGTCGGACAGCATGCGACGGCGATCAAACATGGGAACGGTTCGCCGACCGTCATCGATGCGACCGGCAAGCTGGTTCTACCCGGTTTCGTGGATCTGCATGTCCATCTCAGAGAACCCGGGTTTGAATACAAGGAAACAATCCAAACCGGAACCGCCGCAGCCGTGGCTGGAGGATTTACCTCCGTGTGCTGCATGCCGAACACCGTTCCGGTCAACGACAACCAAGCCATCACGGAATTTATCCTCGAGCAAGCGCAGGCCGCTGGCAACGCTCGGGTGTTTCCGGTTGGAGCCATCACCAAAGGATCGGAAGGAAAAGAGCTGGCAGAGATCGGGGATCTTCGCGTGGCCGGGTGCGTCGCCATTTCGGACGACGGAATGCCGGTGATGAACAGCCTCGTCATGCGACGCGCCATGGAATATGCTCTGGCCTTCGATCTCCCGGTCGTCGATCACTGCGAAGACCTGCATTTGTCGGAAGACGGGTGCATGAACGAAGGCCTGGTCTCGACCCAGCTCGGCCTCCAGGGTATTCCGGCGGCGGCCGAGGACGTCATGGTGGCGCGGAACCTGGCCCTCGCCCAACTTACGGGGGCCCGACTCCACCTTGCGCACCTCAGTACGGCCGGCTCGGTTCGGATGGTTCGGGAAGCCAAGGGGCGAGGTATCCGCGTGACCGCGGAAGCCTGCCCGCATCACTTTACCCTGACCGAAGAGGCGGTGCGCGGCTTCAACACACTCGCGAAAATGAATCCGCCGCTTCGAACTTGGGAGGATGTGCAAGCCATCAAAGACGGGCTTCGGGATGGAACCATCGATGTCATTGCGACGGACCATGCCCCTCATGCAGCTCAGGAGAAACAACAGGAGTTCGCCGCCGCTCCGAACGGCATCGTCGGACTTGAGACCGCACTTCCCTTGACCCTCGCGCTCGTCGAGGAAGGGATTCTGTCTCTTGAGACCGCAGTGGCTAAACTGACGACCGAGCCGGCGCGGGCGTTCGGTTTGAGCACAGGCACCCTGGCGCCGGGATCAGAAGCCGACGTCGTCGTGGTCGATCAGATGGAACACTGGGAAGTGGATCCTTCCCGTTTCCGTTCCAGAAGCCGCAACACCCCATTCGCCGGATGGAAGGTCAGAGGCCGTGTCCATGCCACCCTCGTCGGTGGCCGAGTCGTCTATGGCGCCACCTAGCGTGTCATGGAGATTGCGCGGGCGATCAGGCGGGGAGTCGTGGCATGTCATACCTGTGAGATGGTGGCGCTGGCGATCTGGATCGGCGGGCTTGTGGTCATCATCGGTTCGGTCATTCCGGCCGTCTTTAATTCGTTTGGGATGGAACCGGGAGGACGATTCCTGACAAGGGTCTTTGACGGGTATAATCGGTTAGTCATGGCCGCCATCGTGCTCCTGGTTAGCGCCGGCTCGTTTCGACTGTGGGCCGCTGCACGGTACAGGCTGGCGGAGGTCGCCCTCACCCGACCGGAGGTTTTCCTTCTCTCCCTGATGATCGCGATCGCGCTCCTGATTGTGATCGTGATGGGACCGACCGCGGTCAAGTTACAAGAGGAGGCCTTTGCCATCAAGGAGGAGGTTGCACGGAAGGCGGCCTACGCGGCTTTTTTCAGGACCCATATGGTTGTTCGTGGTCTGTATCTGGTAAATCTGATCCTGGGCATCGTCCTTGTCGCCGTGAAGCTCAGGTCCGTTCTGAGACCTTACACCGTCACGTCATGAACAAGGCCATTCTTGCCCTCGCAGACGGTACGGTCTTTGAGGGTCGCGCATTGGGGTTTCCAGGCGAAGCCATTGGAGAAGTCGTCTTCAATACGGCGATGACCGGGTATCAAGAGATTTTGACCGACCCGTCCTATAAAGGACAGATCGTGACCATGACCTGCCCGCACATCGGCAACTACGGGATCGCGCGAGGAGACTGCGAATCCCGACGTCTGTGGGCGAACGGCTTTATCGTCAAAGAATCCAGCCGGCGGCCTAGTAATTGGCGTGCCGAGCAGTCACTTGACGCCTCATTGAATGAAGGTCGTATCGTCGGCATCGAAGGCCTGGATACGCGCCATCTGACCCGACACCTCCGCGACGCCGGCTCGCAGCAAGGGATCATCTCACATGCGGACCTGGACCCCGCCCGAGCCGTGGAGAAAGCACGAAACGCCCCCGGCATTGTGGGACGTGATCTGGTTGCGGAGGTCACCTGTGAGAAGGCGTATGAATGGACGGAAGGATCGGGAGTGTGGACCCCGCATACGGACGGTGAGGGCAGCCAGGACACCGCCCCTCGACCATTCCGAGTCGTCGTCTTCGACTTCGGCGTCAAACAGAACATTCTCCGCCGGTTGGTGGACGTCGGCTGCGCGGTGACCGTGTTGCCGGCCTCAACGCCGGCCGAGACGGTCATGGAGATGAACCCGGACGGGGTGGTCCTGTCCAACGGACCTGGAGATCCTGAGGGCGTGCCGTATGCGATCAAGACCGTGCAGTCACTTATCGGTCGGTACCCGATCCTGGGGATCTGCCTGGGGCATCAGATTCTGGGCTTGGCCATGGGCCTACACACGTATAAGTTGAAGTTCGGTCACCACGCCGCCAATCATCCGGTCATGGACGTTCGGACACGAAAGGTGGAGATTACCTCGCAGAACCATAATTTCGCGGTCCGGATTCCCGGTCTGGACGCGTGCAGCAACCCGGCCCCGGTTGTCCGGACGCCGTACGGTCGGCTGATGATCAGCCACATGAGTCTGAACGATGACTCCATTGAGGGCATGGTCTGCCTTGATCAACCGGTGTTGTCTGTCCAGTATCATCCGGAGGCCTCACCCGGACCGCATGACTCAGCCTATCTTTTCAAGCAGTATACCGACATGATGGAGAAGAACCATGCGTAGCTGGATTCTGAAGCGGATTCACAACGTCGTTGTGCCCTGGCCGACGTTGTCTCAGGAAAGGTCCCAGACCGGCGCCTCTAGCCGGTCGTGGACGGCCTTGCCGAAGAGACGGGCAGGTGGGGCCTTTTCTCTCGCCACATTGGGGGTGGCGCTCCTCTCCGGATGCGTGACCGTCAATCTGTTGCCGGCACCCGGCCCCTTGGAAGAAAAACGACTCAGCGGGACCGGCGCCGAAAAGGTCTTGATCATGGATATCTCCGGTTTGATCAGCTCTCAGGAGGTGGGCGGGCTGATCGAACGTCCGAATATGGTGGCACAGATCAAGGAGGAACTCACACGCGCCGCGGACGACCCCGATCTGAAGGCGTTGGTGTTACGGATCAACAGTCCTGGCGGAACGGTCACGGCCTCGGATATTATCCATCATGAACTGCGCGCCTTCCGGCAGAAACGGCGCATTCCCGTGATCGCCTCGATCATGGATGTCGGCGCCAGCGGCGGGTACTACATAGCGGTCGCCGCCGACAAGATCGTCATCCACCCGTCTTCGGTCACCGGCAGCGTCGGGGTGATCATGATGACGCTCAATGCGCGCGGCCTACTGGAGAAGATCGGGGTGGAAGCGAATGCCGTGACCTCCGGACCCAAGAAGGATATGGGGTCGCCCTTCAGAGCGATGACCGATGAGGAGCGAGGGATCTTTCAGGGATTGATCACATCCTTTTATGAGCGGTTTCTCACGGTTGTGAAAGAAGGCCGGCGGAATCTTTCCTCCGACCAGATTCGAAAGATGGCGGACGGGCGGATCTATACGGGCGAGCAGGCCAGCGTCCTAGGCCTGGTCGACCAGGTCGGCTATCTGGATGACGCCATAGAGTTGGCGAAACGCGATGCGGGCATCAAGGAAGCCCGGGTTGTCATGTACCGTCGGCCCGGCGAATACCGGCACAACATCTATTCCCAATTTCTTGGCGGGGGAAGCAGCTTGTCGGGGCTGGTCAACCTGGACCTTCTGTCAATGGTCCGCGCGGGCGCCCCTCAATTTATGTATCTTTGGATGCCGTGACTAGAAGGGTGACTCATACGCAGGGCACCATCGACTCCATGAATCAACCAGCAATCACGCCATTGGCGGACGGCTCTTGTGAGCGCCTGTTGACCGCCGAGGTGAATCGACGAACGCTTCTGCTCCTCGGACTGCAGGGAGTCTTGTGCGTGTCCGCCTCATCCGGTCTTCTCGCCGCGCTCGCCGGATGTTACAAGGCGCCTGGGACGGCCCGCGATCAATTGATTTTTATCTCTGAAGAAAAAGAGATGGCGATGGGAGTGAAAGCATTCCATGAGGTATTGAGGGAGGCCCGTCTCAACGAAAATCCGGAACTGAACGAAATGGTGCATCGCGTCGGCGAGCGCATTGCCACCGCCGCGAACAAGCCGGAATACCACTGGGAATTTGCCATCATTCAGGACGACCGCATTGTCAATGCCTTTGCGTTGCCGGGAGGGAAGGTTGCCGTCTTCACCGGTTTGTTGAAGTACACGAAAACGGAAGCGGGGCTGGCAACCGTGATGGGGCACGAGGTTGCGCACGCGCTGCAGCGGCATGGAGCCGAGCGCGTGAGCCGGGGGATTTTGGAACAGATCGCCCAGCTCGGGGCGTTGGCAGGCGCCGCTGCCGGTCACGTGGACCCCGGAGTGGCGATTGGAGCCATGAGCGCTTACGGCGTCGGGGTTTCGTTGCCGTTCAATCGGAGGCAGGAATCGGAAGCTGATTACATCGGCCTGCGCCTGATGGCGCAGGCCGGCTATGATCCACGCGAAGCGGTCCCGTTCTGGGAGCGCATGAGCGGGTGTCCGAGAAACATGATCGGAAAATTGTGCTTCCGGTCCCAGGCGGCGATTCCGGAATTTCTCTCGACCCATCCGTCCGACATCACGCGTATCAACCAGATCGAGCAATGGACTCCGGACGCCTTACGATACTACAAACCGTCGGGTACACCCTCACCATTGCCGGCGCCCATCGTGCCGCCGCGCGTACCGGACTTTGCCCCCGAACTGAGGATCGGCTAAAGGCGTGAGTGGGTAAGAACGTACTGGATGAGGAGCGCCACACCCAGCGCTCAGCATTCGAGGCGAGAGAGCATGCCGAAGCGAACTGACATTCAGAGCATTCTGTTGATCGGGTCCGGACCGATCATCATCGGGCAAGCCTGTGAGTTCGATTACTCCGGGACGCAGGCCTGCAAAGCGCTCAAGGAAGACGGTTATCGGGTGATCCTGATCAACAGCAATCCCGCTACGATTATGACTGATCCGGAGTTGGCCGATCGGACCTACGTTGAGCCGATCACGTTGGACGTGGTGGAGCAAGTGATCGAGCGCGAACGTCCGGATGCCCTGCTACCGACGATGGGCGGACAGACCGCACTGAACATCGCCGTTGGACTGGTGAAACGGGGCACGCTTGCCAAATACAAGGTCCAGCTCATCGGGGCGTCCGCAGAGGCGATTCAGAAAGCCGAGGACCGGGACGCCTTTAAACAGGCCATACAGCGGATCGGGCTGAAGACTCCGGAAAGCGGATCGGCCAGAACCCGGGACGAGGCCGTAAAGGTCGCAGAGCGGGTCGGCTTTCCTGCCATCGTCCGTCCGTCCTTTACCCTAGGGGGGACGGGTGGAAATATCGCGTATAACCGCGAAGAATTCGAACGCTACGTCGACTGGGGGTTGGCTATGAGCCCGGTCGGGGAGATTCTTGTCGAGCGGTCGGTGATCGGGTGGAAAGAGTTCGAACTCGAGGTGATGCGCGACCTGAAGGATAACGTCGTCATCGTCTGTCCGATTGAAAACCTCGACCCCATGGGCATTCATACGGGAGACAGCATCACGGTCGCTCCCGCCATGACCTTGACTGACAAGGAATACCAGGCCATGCGGGACGCGGCGGTGCGGATCATTCGAGAGGTCGGAGTCGATACCGGTGGTTCCAATATCCAGTTCGGCGTCGATCCCAACAATGGTGAACTCGTGATCATCGAGATGAACCCGCGGGTCTCACGCAGCTCGGCGCTGGCGTCCAAAGCCACGGGCTTTCCGATCGCCAAAATCGCGGCTAAATTGGCGGTGGGCTATACCCTCGATGAGATTACCAACGACATCACCCGCGCGACAAGAGCATCATTTGAGCCGTCGATCGACTACGTCGTCGTCAAGATACCGCGTTTCGCCTTTCAGAAATTTCGTGGCGCCGACCCCACGCTAACCACGCAGATGAAGTCCGTCGGCGAGGCGATGGCCATAGGGCGGACGTTCAAAGAAGCCCTGCAGAAAGTCATCCGTTCGCTGGAGGTGGACCGGTTCGGCCTGGTGTCGCTCCATGGGCTCGACCACGGCGTGCCTGCCGGCGTCAACCGCGAGGAAGTGACCGCCCGAATTCGCAGCGCGCTCCGCTTTCCACATCCGGACCGACTCTGGCACATGGCAGACGCCATGCGCGCCGGCATCCCCAACGAAGAACTCTTCTCGATCACTCACATCGATCCGTGGTTCCTCGACCAGATCCGCGAGTTGGTCGAATTCGAAGGCCGTCTGGTCAAGACCCGATCCGGGTCCACGCGGGCGAACTCCACCGAAGAGGCACCAGCCGGTAATCCCACGATCGATCGCGATCTCGTGTGGGAAGCCAAGCGGCTCGGTTTTTCCGATCAACGATTCGGCTACTTGCTCGGGATCGATGCCGCCGCGATCCGTCGGGAAAGAATGTCCTTCCCTCCACCAGGAACGACAGCGGGGGTGACCTATAAGCGGGTCGACACCTGCGCCGCCGAGTTCGAAGCCCATACGCCTTATCTCTATTCGACCTATGAACAACACTGTGAGGCTAGGCCGACCGACCGACAAAAAGTAATCATCCTCGGTGGAGGTCCGAACCGCATCGGGCAAGGGATCGAGTTTGATTATTGTTGCGTGCATGCCGCCTTGGCCCTCCGGGAGGAGGGCATTGAAACGATCATGGTCAATTGCAACCCGGAGACGGTCAGCACGGACTATGACACCTCCGACAGGCTGTATTTTGAGCCGTTGACCGAGGAAGACGTGCTCCACATCATCGAGCGCGAACGACCGATGGGTGTGGTGGTCCAGTTCGGCGGGCAGACGCCGCTGAAACTTGCCCTTCCGTTGGAGCGGGCCGGCGTGACTATTCTTGGGACCAGTCCCGATGCGATCGATCGCGCCGAGGATCGTGAACGCTTTCGGGACCTGCTGGATCGTCTGAAACTCCGGCAGCCCGCAAGCGGCATGGCCCACTCCACGGAAGAAGCGACCCGCATCGCCGCCCGGATCACCTATCCTGTCATGGTCCGCCCCTCCTATGTGTTGGGCGGACGCGCTATGCAAATTGTCTATGATGAACCCGAACTCATGACCTATATGGCGTCGGCCTTCAAGTCTTCGCCCGATCATCCGATCTTGATCGACAAGTACTTGGAAGATGCGATTGAGATCGACGTCGATGCCATTGCCGACGGGCAGCTGGTGGTCGTAGCCGGCATCATGGAGCACATCGAAGAGGCGGGGGTGCACTCAGGTGATTCGGCGTGCTCATTGCCGCCGCATACCTTAGATGGGAGAATGGTTGAGGAAATCCGGCGTCAAACCACCGCATTGGCGCTTGAGTTGGGAGTCATCGGGTTGATGAATGCGCAGTTTGCCGTCAAGGACGGAAACCTGTATGTGTTGGAGGTCAATCCTCGAGGCTCCCGCACCGTGCCGTTTGTGAGCAAGGCGATCGGCGTCCCCTTGGCCAAGCTTGCGATGAAAGTGATCGTGGGCAAGAGTCTGGAGGAGCTGGGCTTTACCGAGGCACAGAGACCCACGCACGTGTCCGTTAAGGAGGCGGTCTTTCCGTTTATGAAATTCGCGGGCGTCGATGTCCTCCTTGGGCCGGAGATGAAATCGACAGGAGAGGTCATGGGCATCGACAGCGATTTTGGCTGGGCTTTTGCAAAATCCCAGGCTGCTGCGGGCGTTCCGCTTCCACACACGGGGACCGTCTTCATCAGCGTCAAAGACCAGGATAAACCAGGCGTGCTGGGTCTCGCCCGTTGCCTCTGTCGTCTGGGATTTCAGATCGAAGCCACCAGTGGGACAGCCGCGTATCTTCGCAATGGAGGAGTCGAAGTCACTCAGGTCAACAAGGTAAAGGAGGGCCGACCCCACGTGGTCGACCACATTAAGAACGGGAGCATCAGTTTGGTCGTGAACACGGTCTGGGGGGAATCGTCGAAGACCGATTCGGCGTCGATTCGTCGGGAGGCGCTCCAGCAGGGCCTGCCGTATTTTACGACCATGCCCGGCGCCAGGGCAGCCGCGATGGGGATCGAGGCTACGCAGAAAAAGGGCATCTCCATCCGATCATTGCAGGAATATCATGAGAAATAGGCGGGGCGTCGCGGTTAGAGGCGAGGGGTTGGGAGCCTAGAGAGTTCTTGGCTCCCGTCCTTGGCCTCGTGCCCTCCGCCTTGCATCCGGAGAGGAATCATGCCGACACCTATTACGAAGAAAGGTTATGAGGCACTCAAGACGGAACTGGACCGTTTGCGAAAGGTGGAGCGACCAAAAGTAATTGAGGCGATTGCCGAGGCGCGATCGCATGGAGACTTGAGTGAAAACGCGGAGTACGAGGCGGCGAAGGAGCGGCAGGGCTTCATCGAGGCACGAATGAGCGAGCTGGAGCGGAAGTTGGCGGATGCCCGGATCATTGATACGGCTAACCTCTCCAGCGAGACCGTTGTCTTTGGGGCGACCGTGGTGTTGATCGAGCTGCAGTCCCAGCAAAAAAAACAATATACCCTTGTGGGCCAGGACGAGGCCGATCTGAAAAACGGAAAAATTTCAGTCCAATCGCCGGTCGGCAAGGCGCTCATCGGCCGCCGAGCCGGGGATCAGGTGGAAGTGACGACCCCCGCCAAAGTCGTGGAGTATGAGGTCGTCGAAATCCGCTTCGATGAACTGTAACGGATGCTGAAAATGGTGGGCGACCCGACCATGAATGGCTTCGTTCTCGGTCTTTGCGCGACTCGCGTATTCGAAGTACACCTGGGCGTTCAAACTCCCTGCGCCTCGTTTCCTCGTAAGGGGATGATGCGCTCCCTGGGAAAAAGGGCTTGTCTTGGCAGGCTTAGGGCGGGAGGGTGAAATGGCGCCCGGGGCAGGCAGGTGTGATTGGCTTGGGCTTTGTGAGCATTCCTAGACTCGAGCAAGAAGAGAACGACGCCATGAAGTCGTTGAAAGTGTTTATGTGGTGGTTCGTGGTGGGGGCGATGATGGCCTTGTCGGTCATCATGCTCCAGGGCGGAATTCAACAAGTCATGCAGGCTCGAGGTCCGCTATGGGATGTCAAATTGGTGGAATTGTTTACGGCCATTATGGGCGGAGGATTGCTGGGAGGCTGCATTGCATTGATCTTGGATCGAATTAGAAAACCATAGCGCAGAGCCAGAGGCAGAAAAGTGAACGATTCAACGTGTCTGCATGCCGCGCATTGAATGTTGCGTTCATAATTCTCATTGGGTGAAGAGATGGATTTGGAGATCGGGTCAAATCTCTATCGCAATACGGACGGGACAGTGGAGATCGAAGGAATGCCTCAGATGACGGTTACACTGAGGAAACCGGAGGGGCCGATCCTCGTCAACTTTGTCATGTTCGACGGGACCGGACGGCTAATCACCAAAGTGATCGACAGCACGATGGCCTTCAACGAACGACGCGAGCATGAATTAGAGCGGACGCCCACCAAGGTCGTGCTGACGCATACGAACTCCAAGAAAATCGTCCTACAGGTGGAGTGCAAGGAGCCGGGACGTGTGATGGTCAATCATGGGGGATTTCTGACGATCAAGGGGCATCAGATGGAAATTACCCCCACTGAATGGCGTGTCGAAAAAATAAAGATGAGCCAAGCCGATCAGGATGTAAAAGGAGGCGCCGTCGTCTTGGGCTAGCTCGGCAAGAGTCGCGCTCTTGCCGAGCCCCAGAGGTCCGGTTACCCAATCGTGATACGGCGAGGCTTCGCTTCCTCCCGCTTCGGGAGAGCCAGCGTGAGCACACCTTCCTTATAGCTCGCCGAGACCTTGTTCGGATCGATGTTGGTCGGAAGGCGGAAAGACCGCGAGAAGGTTCCCCACCCGATTTCACGAGTGAAGTAGGCCCTGTTCGACTCGCTGTGTTCGTCCTTGCGTTCGCCCTTCACCGTGAGGACCCCGTCTTCGATCACGATGTCGATGTCCTTACGCTCCATACCGGGCACAGCAGCCTCAACCCAAAATCCCTGTTCATCTTCATAGGTGTTGCATGCCGGAGCCCACCCTGCCGGGCCGCTGACCGTACCCAATGCCTCGGTCAGCCACCGATCAACGTCAAATGGCGCATAGCTGAATGTCATGGTTTCCTCCTTTGTCTTTCGTGTGAGATGAGGCCCAAGGCTCATCATCTTTCAGCAGTCAGATAACACTGCCTTTCCAAGGGTCAAGGCCTTCGCGTTCGCATAAAGTGCCTCGTCAGCTTTTCCGCTGGTCGGCGCTCGCCTCCACCGTGGGAATGACCGTGATCAGCCCGTCTTTGACGTCGACCGTCGCGGTGTCTCCGTCCCGAACCTCGCCTCGTACCAGCAAGCGGGCGATCGGCGTTTCCACTTCCTGCTGAATGAGCCGCTTGAGCGGCCGAGCGCCGAACACCGGGTCGTGGCCCCGCTCGGCCAAGTCGGCCGTCGCCGCCGGGGTCAGGACCAACTTGATCCGTCGCTCGGCTAATCGATCGTGGAGCCGCGTCAGTTGAATGGTCACGATTTGGCCGAGGTCCTCTCCGCTGAGCGGGTGGAAGACCACGGTTTCATCGACTCGATTCAGGAATTCCGGACGGAAGTGCCGTCGGAGCTGAGCGACGACCAGCTTGCGGATCTCGGACTGTGCTCCCCGCTCCTGGGCCTCCAAAATCTCCTGGCTTCCGATATTCGAGGTCATGATCAGGACCGTGTTCTTAAAGTCCACCGTGCGACCCTGCGAGTCGGTCAACCGGCCGTCGTCCAATACTTGTAGCAGGACATTAAACACGTCGTGGTGCGCTTTCTCGATTTCGTCGAACAGAATCACCGAGAAAGGACGGCGCCTGACCGCTTCCGTGAGCTGCCCGCCTTCTTCATAGCCCACGTATCCCGGAGGGGCTCCGATCAGCCTTGCCACCGTGTGTTTTTCCATGTACTCCGACATGTCGATCCGAATCAGGTTGGCTTCATCGTCGAAGAGGGTGGCCGCCAGAGCCCGCGCGAGTTCGGTCTTGCCGACGCCGGTAGGTCCGAGAAAGAGGAACGAGCCGATCGGCCGGTTCGGATCCTTGATGCCGGAGCGCGCACGCAAGACCGCGTCCGCGACGGCGCGCACGGCTTCGTCTTGTCCTATCACGCGGCGATGGAGCAGCTCTTCGAGTCGGAGCAACTTCTCCATTTCGCCTTCCAGCAGCCGCGTGACGGGAATTCCTGTCCAACGACTGACGACCAAGGCGATGTCTTCCTCATCCACTTCCTCCTTCAGGAGCCGGCTCTCGCCTTGCTTTGTCACGAGTGGCCCTTCCTCGGACACCAATTCACGCTCCAGACGAGGGAGTTCGCCGTACCGTAGCTCCGCGACACGGGTCAGATCGTAAGCTCGCTCGGCCTTTTCAATCTCGTGCTTAACCTGTTCAATCTGTTGCCGCAACTGGCGCAGGCGTCCCACCGACGCTTTTTCCGCCTCCCAGCGTGTCTTCAGGGCATCCGCCTCGCGGCGCTTCTCGGTGAGTTCCTGCTCCAAGGCTTCCAGGCGCGCGCGGCTCCCCGAATCGGTCTCCTTTCGCAGCGCTTCGCGCTCGATCTCCAGCTGCATGACTTTGCGCGAGACTTCGTCCAGCGCAACGGGAAGGCTGTCGATTTCCGTACGCAGCCTGGCTGCAGCTTCATCGACAAGATCGATCGCCTTGTCCGGGAGAAACCGGTCACTGATGTACCGATGAGAGAGCTTCGCGGCGGCCACCAGCGCGGCGTCCTTAATCCGAACGCCGTGATGAACTTCGTACCGCTCTTTGAGCCCGCGCAGGATGGAGATGGTATCTTCCACCGACGGCTGATCCACGACGACCGGCTGAAACCGCCGCTCGAGCGCCGCATCCTTTTCGACGTGTTTGCGGTATTCATTGAGTGTCGTGGCTCCGATCAGATGGAGTTCTCCTCGTGCCAGCATCGGCTTGAGGAGATTGGCGGCGTCCATGGACCCTTCGGCCGCCCCGGCTCCCACGACCGTGTGCAGCTCGTCGATAAACAGCAGGATCTGTCCCTGGGCGCTTTGAATCTCTTTCAAGACGGCTTTCAATCGCTCTTCGAATTCGCCGCGAAACTTGGCGCCGGCGACGAGTGCGCCCATGTCTAAGACGATCAGCCGCTTCTGCTTGAGCCCTTCCGGGACGTCACCCTTGATGATGCGTTGGGCGAGGCCTTCAACAATGGCCGTCTTGCCGACACCGGGCTCACCGATCAAGACGGGGTTGTTCTTCGTCCGCCGGGACAGAATTTGAATCACGCGTCTGATCTCGTCATCCCGCCCGATCACGGGGTCCAGTTTTCCCTGGCCGGCGAGCTTGGTGAGATCACGCCCGTACTTTTCCAGGGCCTGATACGTGCCCTCAGGGTCTTGGCTCGTGACCCGTTGATTGCCGCGAACCTGCTGCAACGCCGACAACAGTCGATCGCGTGTCACCCCAAGCCGACGGAAGACCCCCTCATCCACCATAGCCAGCAGGACGTGCTCGACGCTTACGTATTCATCACGCAAGCCCTGCATCTCCTGCTCGGCACGCGTGAGGATCTGCGACAGGCGGGAGGTGATATGAATCTGCCCGGGGCCTGCTCCTGTCCCTTGCACTTGCGGAAGTTTGGTTAACGCCTGCTCCGCTGCTTGTTTGACGGCCGCAAGTGAGACCCCCGCCTGCTCGAGCAGTGGACCGGCCATGCCGCCCGTCTGTTCGACGAGAGCCAGCAAGACGTGTTCGGCATCAATGCCTTGGTGGCTCCGTCGCATCGCATGGGCCGACGCGGCTTGTAAGGCTTCTTGCAACTTCACGGTCATTCGATTCATGTCCATAGGTGCTGTTCCTTTATCTCAGACATCACAGACGACCTTGTTCTAATAATCACCAGGGGTAGAAAGTCAACAATGCTGGCGCATGGAACGGACGGTTGAAAGAAAACAGAGTAGCGAGTGGACTATTGGTATTTCCTCAAGTGGCGTTCGATACGAAACAACAGCCAGATCCCGATAGCTCCAAGGACGATCAATGCCAGGCCTATCCCGACCAGAAGCGCCACAGCGGTCAAGACCTCATGTGGCATCATGCCCATGACGCCGGTGTCCCCGGCGTGACCGGCGAAAGCATCAGCAATGACGCTCATCTCCTTCTTTGGATCATCCACCTCGTCTAAGACTATAAGGACGAGAGCTAGCCGGTCAAGCCTCGTTTCCTGCACCATCGCTTGACCGGGAAGGATGGTCGGGACTATTGTCGCGGATCGGCGTTTCTGATGGGAAACACGCAGGTCACTCGTCCCTTCGCGGTCATCACCGGTGCCTCACGCGGTATTGGGGCCGAATATGCCCGAGCCTTGGCGGCGCGCGGCTATGATCTGCTGCTCGTCTCGCGAGACAATGATCGCATGCAGAGCCTGGCCTCAGAGCTGGTGGGGCGCCATCGCACGACCGTCGAACATGAAGTGCTCGACCTTGGGGAGCCGGAGGCGGCTCACCGGCTGTATGTGGCCGCGCGGGGCCGCCGCGATGTCGTCAATCTTCTCATCAACAATGCCGGATTCGGGCTGTTCGGACCATTCGTCCATATGCCGATGCCCCGCATCCAGGAGATGCTGCGGTTGCACGTGAACACCGTAGTGGAAACGCTGCGGCTATTTCTCCCGGATATGATCGAACGGCGGACCGGAGCGGTCATCAACGTCGCCTCGGTGGCTGGATTCTTTTCGGTTCCCTATTTCGCGGAATATTCGGCGACCAAGACCTTCCTGATCGCCTTTTCGGAAGCCCTCGCCGAAGAGGTGCGGCCCTTTGGGGTACACATCCAGGTCTGCTGTCCTGGTACTACCGAGTCCGATTTCCATCGCACCGCGGGATTCCGTCCCCACAGTCCGTTAGGAAGCCAGACCCCGCCTGAGGTGGTGGCTCGATCGTTGGCGAGGCTCGGTCGCAGACCCAGTCTCGTGATGACGGGATGGAGAGGAAGGCTCGTTGGTACACTGAGCCGGTGCCTTCCCAGGCGCGTGCTGGTCAGGGCGGCTGCACTTTGGATGAGCCATTTGGGCCATGCGCCTCGCATGAAAAACTGATCATAAAGGATCAAAAGGCACAAGAGAATGACCACCATGATTCAGGCCACGCTTCAACTGTATCGGGACGCGCTCCGGTCCACCGTTCGTTCACTCACGGGCGGATGGATGACCATCATTGCCGTGATCCTGTTCGCCGGTCTGATGGTGATGGCGACTCAGTTGGTCGCGCCGCTGGGCATGCTGGGCGGATTTATCCTGGGGGCGGTCAATGCGCTGTTGATAGGGGCCACGCTCAGTCTCATCCAGCAGGCCGTGTCCGGAGGTCGACGAGTGACGATGCAGGACATCTGGGGTAGTTTCGGCCGGTACTTCTGGGATGTGATCGGGGTGGGATTCGTGCTCTGGGTTCCGATGCTGGTGTTGGAACGTGGGATGGCGGCGAATCCGAACGGGCCGTTGATCGCGGCGGCGATTTTTCTGCTGCTCTTCATTCTTCTCAATCCCGCTCCGGAAGTGATCTATCAGGTCCGCCACGATTCTCCGCTGGATGTCTTGCGTGAAAGCTATGAGTTCATCATTGAGAATTGGATCGAATGGTTTCTGCCGCTGGCGATCATGATCGCCCCGTTGGGTCTGTCCTTTTTTTTCGGGCTGTCGAGTCGCCTTGGCCGGGGAGCGGGGCTCGATTTCTTTCAGATGCTGATTTTGCCATTCGTACTCTTGACGGCCTGGCTCGGTTATCTCGGCGCGCCGGCGGAAGTCGGATGGTTGTTGGTGATCCTCACCCCGCCGGTGGCCGTGGCCATGCTGTTATTTCGCGGACACTTATTCGCCGCGTTGCATGGAACCTCGCGGCGTCAGCGAATGTTCAGACGACAGTCTCAAGAGCCTTGATCGGATCGCTGGCGAATTGAAGAGCATGCGGTGGTGATTACGGAGAGAGTACGGGCTCGGTTTGACCGACGCTGCACATCATTTCTGACGGAATCTCAAGCTGCCCGGACGGGCGGAATCCCCACGCGGTTGCCAGCGCCTGGCAGGTGAGGTGCACGAGGGCGTTCTCGGGGGGATTCGACAGAGGAGGAAAATGGGCATTGCCTTTCCATTCGACCTCATTGGTAACCCCGTTGACGCCGCGGACGGTGACATCGACCGTATAGGTGGGTTGGGGATTTCCCATCACACGGCTCGTGCCCTCGGCGGAGACTTCGGAGTCCGCAAAGAGAACCAAGTCGGTCCCGACTGCTTTTCCGTGCCGAACGATCAGTGTGGCATCATCGTACGTCTCGGTGAGCTTGCGTTGCTGCTCGGGAGATAAGACCCGACGAACAGATTCCGGCAGGATGACCGTGACGCCACGGCGCTGAAGCCAGGTCGTCGCCGTCCCGATCATGGGCTGTCTGCCCCACACCAGTATGCGCGCATCCCGCTGCGGGAGTGTCTTGTGAAAACCAGAGGTGATTGGGTAATGCACAGGGGATGGAGTGGTGGGGGATGCGCACCCCGCTAGGACGGTGATCCCGATGAGCACACCGACACGAGAGCGACCGAACAGGCAGAATGGCGGCATGGTCCGAGCGTACCACGTGGGACTGGTCAACAGCCCGAATCGGATGATACAGAAGTGGCCAGGGGTCGCTCAAGGAGTTGCATTGAGTTGCGCGGGGTGTGACCGGATGATTGAATTCACGCACCTCTGCCTCTCACCTGTGATCTGGCAATGAGTCGCATTGGTCCATACGGATGTCTAGATATCGGGACAGAAGAACTCGGGCGTCTTTTCGAGGAAGATACAGATGAGCCGATCAGCGGTGAGTCCTCTGACTTATCAATCAGGTTCTTTCGTACGGTCATGGAGTGGTCCCTGCCAGAGATGCATGAGGGTTCGTCATAAGGAATAACGCGCTCTTCCGTCGTCCCCAAGGTATCTCGTATTACCTTGCAATGATGTGGGTGGCGGGGCTTGTGTCGACCATGGCCGTGCCGCCCACTCGAAGCGAGGCCCAAGCCCCGCCGATCACGCCGTCGGGGCTGAACACGCAGATCAGCGGGCCGATCACTGTCCCTGGCGGGACTCAGTTCAACATCACCGGCGGGACGCGACCCGGGGCGGGCCCCAATCTCTTTCACAGCTTCGGGCAGTTTGGGGTGCCCACCAGCAACATTGCGAACTTCCTCAACGACTCGGGCTTGGCGACCTCGAACATCCTGGGACGGGTGACCGGGGGATCCCCCTCGAACATCTTCGGCACGATTCAGACCAGCGGCTTTGGGAGCGCCAATCTGTTTCTGATGAACCCGGCCGGTATCCTCTTTGGCCCCAATGCCACGCTCAACATCGGCGGGATGGCGACCTTCACGACGGCGGATTCGCTGAAACTGGCCGACGGGACGGTCTTTCACGCCGCGCCCAACGCCGCGGCCGATGCGCTGCTGAGCGTCGCGCCGGTGGCGAGCTTTGGGTTCTTAGGGCCGAGGTCGGGCCCGATCACGGTGGATCACAGCACGCTGCAGGTGCCGGAGGGGAAGGGGTTGGCCCTGGTCGGGGGAGCGATCCGCATCGAGGGGGGAGACTGGTCACCAAGGGGGCGCCCGTTGAGCTGACCGGGCGCGAGTCGATTGTGATCTCTGGCGTGGGGCAGGAGGGCCCGACCGGTGTCTTGACAGCCGCCGACAGTGCCGGCCATCCAGCCCGTGTCACCCTGGCGGCACCGACGGTGCGGCTGGAGACAGCGACGGTGGAGAGCACGGCGGGAGAGATCGGCAGTGCGGGGGCGATCAGGATTCAGGGGTTCGAAGGGGCTGCGGCGAACACCGTGTCCTTGGACAATGCCACGGTTCGGACGACGATCAGCGGAGGCAGCGCGGCCAGTACGCCAGGGACCATCAGGTTCACCGCGGACACCGTGACTCTGAGCAACGGGACGCATATTGCAGCCGACAGTTTGGGTGCGGCTCCTGCCGGGGACATCATCTTTAACGTGGGTAATCTGACCACGACCGGCGGTCCGAATCGCATCATTGCCGACACGCCTTCACAGTGCTGCCCCCATCTGCCGGCGGATCTCACCAATCCCGTGGTTAGCGAGTTTGGAGTGCTGATTGCCAGTAATAGCAGGGGCGTGAATACGGAGGCGGGTCGTGCGGGGACGATCATCATTCAGGGCGTCAATGGTCCAGGGAGCGTGGCGAAGAGTGTCAGCCTCATGGATACCAACCTCTCGACGAAGGTGTTTGGCGGGACGGCCGACACGACTCGAGGCTCGGTGGCCATCACCGCGGACTTGGTGCACCTCGAAGATCACATCTTCATCGAGGCGCCCACCGCGGGCGCGGCGCCCGCGGGGAATATTGTGCTTAACGTCGGCACGCTGCTGGCGGATGTGAACCCGGATGGGATACCCATCAAGGGCGTCGATGGGGTGTTCTTCAACACCGCGAGCTTTAGCCGCGACAGCACCGGCGGCCCGGCGGGGACGGTGACCATCTCGGGGCCGGGCCCGGAGCGTACGGATGCCGCCACCTTGGTTGCCCTGGACAAGACGTATGCCTTTGCGTCGATACTTGGTGGAACAGCAGCCACAACTCCGTCGGCGATTACGATCACGGCGAAGACTCTGGCCCTTACCGCGGGAACGGGGACCTCCCTATTTGATGAGACCATTGGCGAAACGGGGATTTTTGCGATCTCGGAGAGCCCCGCGCCGGCGGGGCATATTGCATTCCACGTCGGCACGCTGCGGGCGAATGTGAACCCGGACGGGACGCCGATGGCGCACGGCTACGCGTTCGTCGCCAGTTCAAGCAATAGCCCCGACAGCACGGCCGGCCCCGCCGGGACCGTGACCATCTCGGGGCTTGGCCCAGAGTCTACGGATGCCGCCACGCAGGTCCTTCTCAACAACTTTGCCATCAACAACTTTGTGAGGGGCGGGATGGCGACCACGGCCCCGGTGGCAATCACGATCACGGCAGATACTCTAGCCATCAGCGGTAGAATCCTCACCGATCAACCGGGGGTTGCAACAGGGATTTTTGCGTTCTCCGACGGCCGCACGACGGCCGGGAATATTACGCTTAATGTGGGTACGGTCTCGACCTACAACACGATTATTACGAGCACCAGTACCAGTGTTGCTCCCAACGCGGGGAACGCCGGGAGCGTCACCATTCAGGGAGTCGGTGGCGCCGAGTCCCGTGCTGCCGCGATCACGCTCAACGGGACCAACATTACGACTGAAGCCAATGCCGGTGCCGGCGGGTCGATCGCGCTGGCCTCCGCGACGGACATCATGCTGGCGGATTCCACCATTTCCGCCACCGTGTCAGGCGGCAGCCAGCCGGGCGGCAACATCACGCTGTCTGCCGGTAACCAGATTGCGCTCGCCGACGGATCGGTGATCTCCGCACGAAGCACCGGCCTGGGCGACGCGGGGAATATCCTGATCAACGCCGGGCAGAATTACACCAGCACCAACAGCGCGGTCACCACAGAAGCCGCGCAGGCCAGCGGCGGTAACATCACGGTGACGGCACCCGGCATGGTTAACCTCACGAACAGCCAGATCAACGCGTCGGTACAGGGATCACCGACGACCACCGGCGGCAACATCATGATCGACCCGCAGTTTGTGATTTTGCAGAACAGCCAAATTCTTGCCCAGGCGGCGCAGGGGCAGGGCGGGAACATCTCCATTACGACCAATGCCTTGGTATCCGATGCCACGAGCCTGGTGGATGCGTCGTCGCAGTTTGGGGTGAGCGGGACCGTGCGGATTCAATCGCCGAACGCTCCTGCGGCTGGCAAGATCGTGCCGCTGTCGAAGACCACGCTGGAGACCGCTCCCCTGCTCGGCCAACGCTGCGCCGCCGTGGAGGGGGGCCTGTACAGCAGCTTCGTGGTGGCTGGGCACTACGGCATGCCGACAGTGCCGGGAGGGTGGCTGACGAGCCCGCTGGCGGCGCTGAGTGTAGACACGGGGTTCGGGGTAGGAGGTGAGGGGCGAGAGGGAATGTATGCGGCGTCTTCGCTTACAAATGAGGCAGCGATCCTGTCCCTGCGAGGGTTGCGGTCCTCCGACACACTGGCGAACATCTTTTTGACGGATTGGACAGCAGGCTGTGGATCATGATCGGTTCGCGCTGGGAAATGGAAGGGCATGATTCCGTGTCTCATGCGGCTCCTCACCCCCCTTGACAGTGGCAACCATGACCGGACGGGATATTCGTCGAAACCGTGACAGGTACCGGGACTGGTTTCCTGGGAGGAGGGTACTCGTATGAGACATGCAATCCGAACCGGAATCCTAGCCGCGTTTCTCCCTCCGTTCGTGGCGATGGTAGCATGTCTCGCTTCTCCTTCCGTCTGGATCGCATCGTCGGCTGACCTGGCCCAGCCGATTGTCAGTTCTACCGCCGCCGAGGAGCCACCCGAGCACCATGGTGTAGATTCTCAATGTCGCGCCGAACTCCAGAAACTCTGCAGGGACCTCACCAAGACAATGGCGTGGGGTGATTAATCGGCGACCCATCGTCTGACGTCGGTCCATTCTCCTCTTTGTCCGAACCCTAGCCGCCCCGTCGCAATTTACTCCTGACCGCTCCTCTCAATTTTGGCATTCCCCAACTTTGACAATACGCTCCTATCGTCTATGGTTAATAAAGATGGAGGATCAGAAGCCAGGGAATAGGCTACGGCAGTGACACCGGTTTCTCCAGCGGAAGGTGGAAATGATCCCGACGTTCTCCGTCGTCATTGAGTGGGACAATGTCCTTCTTTCTGAATCGATACGGGCCCGCCGAATGTTGATGGCCCTTGATGGGCAATTGGCCGCGCTGCCCCGCACCGAACACCGACCTCAGGTTCTGCTTGTCCATGATGCGCTGACCATGGATGGGCATTTGATTCAGCAATTGGTCTGCGACACGCTTAAGAGTCGGGATATCTATGATGTGGAACTCGTGCCGGGCGCGGGATTGCACTACTATGAGCTCAAGAATCTTGGTGCCACACGAGCGCACGGGGAGGTGATTGTCTTTCTCGATAGCGACGTAATCCCGGAAGAGGGGTGGTTGCTGGGTCTCCTTCGCGCCTTCGAGTCTCCTGCCGTGCACGTCGTCTGTGGTAATACGTACATTGAGCTTGAGGGCCTGTACAGCAAGGCCTTTGCCCTGTTCTGGTTCTTTTCGCCTCGGGTTGACAGCAAAGGTCTCGTGCCTGTCGAGAGCTTCTACGCAAACAACGTCGCCTTCCGCCGCGAGATCTTTCAGGCTCGTCCCTATCCCACCGTGCCCCTGTTTCGTGCCCAATTTGTGACGGTGGTGCATCACCTGAAGCAACGCGGTACCGTCATTTGGTTGCAGCAGGGGTCACGTGTCTCGCACCCACCGCCTAACGGATTGAAACATTTCATCTGTCGGGCGTTGGCCCAGGGGTACGATGCGGTGATGACCGAGGACCTGACCGGAATCCGTTCGTCGGGCAATTCCTATTCTCGATATCGAGACGCCTTGGGCCGGATTCGTACACGTTATCGTGAGGTCGGTCTTGGACGCGGCGGGGCGCTCGGCGCAGCCACCCTTGCGACGGGTTATTACACGCTGCACTTTATTGGAGAACTGCTCACTCGAGTGCATCCTGCACTGGTCAGGCGTTACTTCCCGACCTGAACCATCAATTCCGTATCGCTCCCAAAATCCAATCTCAGTTGACCAAAGATAATTCAACAGCCTATTCAGACGAGTGTGAGTTGGCTCATCCTGGATGACAGTTCTTTGGCACCAAGTTGGCCCCAAGGGGCGGCATATTGAACCCAAGATTCACGAGCAGGTCTCCCCACCGCCTTCGTGAAACCTTCTCTCGAACTCTCTGCGGGCCGCGCGGTAAGATCCGAGCACTTCCTCCTTCTCCTCATCCCCAAGCATGTCCCGGGATGTGACGTTCGTAAGGAGATAATCGACATAGCGTATGAAATAACAGGCACTCTCCGCCGATGGACGAACCGGCGTACCGTCGACCAATACGTAAATCGGACTCGTAAGAACAGTGGTACTTCGAGCCGAGATCCATGCGCTCGTGCCTAACATGACTTGAGCACTTATAACCTGGGGGCCAGGGTGCATACGGACGGTGGCCAGAGGCAAGCCATTGGCATAGAGAACAACCTCTTCCGACCGCGCGAGATTAGATTCGAGAGTCACTTCGAGAGCCGTCCCCCCTTTCACCCACGCTTCCTCACCAATTTGTGCTCCATTAATTCGCACATTTAACCAATCGCGATGGCCAATCGCGAGGACCGTCCGCCCTTGGCGAATACCTTCGAGCATGGCCGAATAACTCACTTTTCCGTCTGTCAGAACGTACGTGCGGGCGGTTCCGGGTCGGTCCGATAAACACGGATAATCGCTTGCGCCCGTGAGAGGTATCCGAAAGCCGGTATTGAGCAAGGATTTCCACAGAAAGGGCAACTCGTCCGGTAGACGATCCGCAGGCCCCCAATTCAGGGCGGGCTCGATCTCTAGGAAATTGGAGATGCCGAGGGCAACCTCAATGGGATACTCAAACGGCGTGCAACAGTAGCTACTTGCCCAGAGCGGAAACGTTCCGTCGGAGGGCCAGGCTTGACCGTGGCTCATCCCGATGAGTACCCGCGGATTATGTGTAGTCGCCCAACGGATGATCGGAAGGTTGGAGCGCGGCGAGGAAAACGGTGTGGGGGAGAAGTGCGGACTCTCAACTCCTAACAGGGTGAGGTGGCCCATCTGCGCAGCAGGGAAGACGGAAATCTCAAGGTCATAATGAAGAATGTGGCCGGGAACCGAAGCCTGGCTGTCCTTGCCCGTTAAAGACAAAGATCCGACATCCCACGAAGCTCCCCAGCTCAACCCTGCAGCAATGTCAAGATCCTCTGCGATCAGCATTTGAACGAGGTCGGTCGCGCTCGCATTCCCTTCACAACCCTTCAAGTGAATATGGGTGTCGGCACGCAGGAAGCTTCCTGCTGTACTAATAGAACTGGGATAGGGCCCCAAGCATAGGAACCATGAGACAACCAATACGCGGCAGTGCATCGACATTGAAACTATTCCGTGTTGTTGCTGAATACAGGCGAGGATGCGGACAGGACTGGTCAGGAGAGGGCCACCTCTCCGCACCCTATGCACCACAGGCGCACCCGCACCTCACATGGGTTCGCCCGCACTCGGAGGTTTCGCTTGCAATGGGGCGTCCAAGCCTTGGGCCAAGGCGATGAGGGTTCGGCTCACAGCGGCTTGGTCTTTGTGAGCTAAGGAAGGGTAGCGTTGTTGAGCAAGCGCAAAAAATTCGGTTTCATGCTTCGTGGGGACCTTCAGAAGCGCACTCAGTGCAGCCAAATACTCGCCCTGACCTCTGGCGAGATCCCCCTTCACATTTTCTAGATTCAGCGCCACGAAGACATCCACTTTATGGTCTGCTTTCGGGGGCCCGTCCTGGGTGTACCAGTCCCCAGGAGTGGTAGAGGAAAGGAAGTTCGAGACGGTGTCTGTGACAGAGCAGCCGAACATAGTCAGACTAAACGCCACGGCAATAGTCATGCGGTGCAACGGAGACATCATCTTGTGCATATTCAGCCTCCTTGTCATTTGCGGACTGATTTCGTGCCTCCTCAGTTTCTGGAGGAACCCGATGAATAGTTTGTGGTGTATCGAAGCGGCAATAATGGCCTGCTCTTAGGATATGCGTCATGGAGCCGCTGGTGCTATAGGACTGGACGGAGATTGGTGTAGGAGGTGTGGTCAATCTTCACTGGCAGGTAGAAACGCATTCTCTAGACTACGACCCCTGCTGTTTACGCTCTGGGTGCCTGTGCAACAGCCTGCGCAAGGGCCCTTTTTCATCTGCCCACCTCGAATGGGGACACCCCGCCGGGGCTGCGCTTGAGATGGGACCCTGCGACACGTGGGGAGAACAGAAGGACCACCTGTGCGCAGCCTTGAACCCTAGACGCACCCCAAAAAGTTCTGGCTCTTGCCGCCTGACTGGCTTGGGGGCAAAGGCTACCTCAAGGGTCAGAGCGTGTCTGCTTATGGTGTCTGAGGCCAGAAGAAGAAGATGACGCGAGCGCGCTGTGCTGGGGCGCTGGTGCTAGGCGGCGGGGAGACGATCTATCGAGGTCTTAGGGGTATTCTCTTCGTCGTTGATCGGTTCAACATTGCCATACCACTGGTGGTAATCGTGCAACACTATCAGTACAGCCACAATGTCCAAGATCAGCCACGCGATCACGATGTTGAACATGTTACTCCTCGAGAGGAAAGAGACGTTTGACCTGAGGTTTATTTTAGAGGTAGCAAGCCCCATGCCCTTGTGGGCTCTTACTGAGCAGCGTGATGTCCCTTCCGAAAATGCGCGTTGCTACTTGGTGATTCTATCGCTCGCCTGAATTACGGCTGAATTGAAGGAGGTGGTGTACTGTGTCCGTTCCGATACACAGAATCAGTTTTGAGACAGAACCAGATGGGCACACCCCCAGCGGGGCCTTGCAGGGTCTGCAAGTAGCCCATCAATCCCTCATCACTTTTCTCGGAAAGATCCATTCACGCGATCAATAGCACGCGGTTGCTTTCAAAATCCTCGCACCTCGTATGGTAGGCCCTTCGCACATCTCGCCATGTTCTACCTCATGATTTTGCCAAGGAACGACATATTCTGAGTTGATGACCCCGCTCTAACCGGCCCGCATTGTGAATTTGTTGGAAGCCTAGGCGATGTTATTGACCGAGGCCTTTTCGTTGGCGAGCCCCATGCCGAATGCTTCATGTCTACCCTGAAGGGGCTGGACAGTTTCGCGGGCAGCGAGCGGGTTAGCGACATCAGGATTTTCGGCAAAGCGTTCAAGGTGAAGCAGGTACAGGGCGTGGGAACCCAAGCATCGATACGAAAACAAAGTCTCGCCATACGTTTCGTCGAGCGCGCATTTCAACAATCTGGGCAAGATGTACGAATAGCGAAGGTAGCGGGACCGGCCGTGAGTCAGCGCATACGATAGGCACTCTCGTCCAAATAGCCGGTAATATCCACTTTGTGGTATGTCCTTCGAGGGATTCACCTCATTATCGAACGGAATCCGCGCAGAATGCGGATATGCTTGGCGGATCGTCTCGGTGTGGAAGGTATGACTCAGAAACAAGTCTGCCGGTAGCGATGCTAAGAAGTCATAGAGATCATCGTCGAGATAGGGGCAGAACACCTGTGCCGCTTTACCAAGCATAAATGGTATCAGCGCAATCTCTCGTCGAGTTCGATTCCAAAAGAAGAAGGATCCCACTGGGTTGGGAGCCTCGGCATACTTGCTCACTTCATCGGTTAAGGCATGGACAGCGAGGTCTCGACTGAATCGCCGATAGTGATCCGGGCGAAGGACCTTTGCGAGCACCTCTTCGTGGTCTAAGTCCGAGTGCATCGGAAAATCATGAAGTAGATCTTCCGCGAATGCCGAGAACGCGCCTTTCTCAAATAAAGCGAGCCGGGTTTCATTCAGAAAGAGGCCATTGGAGAGCACATCGCCGGCTATCCCGTCATAAATGCTTTTGAATTTCCCGCGGACATAATCAACGAGGGGCGGTATTTGCCAATTTTCATCCGCGCAAAAATTATTCTCGATATTCCTTCTTAGCTCGGCTTTGAACCTTGAGCGTGGCTGATCAAGAATCACGTGTGGCAGCTTTAAGAACTCGCACAGTTGAGTGGCGGCTAAGACATCCCGGTTCATCCAAACGTGAGGGCCTCGATAGGTCACGCACACCTTCGGGCGAACACCTGCCTCGCACAGCTCGAGTAAGATATGGCGTGAGTCCCGACCGCCACTCACCGGCACAGCAAATTCTGGGTCGGTGGGAAGGCGACGCCGAATAGCCGTCTTAAAGAGCGTCACATATCGCTCACTCGCCTCGACTCGGTTCAGACGCTCACACCTGGTTGGTATCACTCTACCCGATACCTGGAGTCGGCCATCCTCCCATTCGAACGTTGTATCAGGGGGCACGGCGCGAATGGCTTGGAACGGGGTGTGGTCTCCGAGAAAGAATCCTAATCGAAGAAACACGGCGAGCCCGGCCGCGTCTAACTCAGCAGGGGCGCCTTCAGCCAAGAGTGTGGGGATGGAAGGCGAGACGGCAACTGCTCCGTCTTGGGCCCAATAGTATAAGGGGTAGAAGCCATAGCGATCATTGCGAACCTGCAAGCGATGTCCATCCCACGCCCAGCGACCGAAGGGGCCCTGAGAAGAGCCGTCGTCGCGTCGTTCGTGGCCGAGTACGCACATCTGAAGTCCGCGTGTCTCAATATGGTCGCCTCGTGTCTTGGCGTAAAAATAGGGCTCGTCTCTACCCACAGTCGACACCTTTATTGATTCAATTGGCGAGAAATGTAAAGCCAAACTGTCCCCGGCGCGGCAGCTCTCATTTTTACCATTGCGCAAGTACTTAATGTTAGAAGTGATAATAGTCCTTGCGCTATGAGTAATCAATGATACTTATGTAGGTATATCAGGAAGGAGAGAAACAACAGCCCCTCGACACGTCCTTGAGGTAGGCATGGCCGGACCGCCTTTGTCCCTGTGGTGCAAAGTTGATAGGAAGCAAAGCCCATGCACTAAGTACTTGCCGATCAGTGGCAGGTGACTCTTAATCCAGGTGTCCGTTATTTCCGACCGCGGGGGATCACAAACGGCGTCTTCATCTCCTTGAAGACCGGGGAGGTGCTTCTCGAGAATGTCGCCGTCGGCGATCTCATCCACCTCGCAGTGGAGAACATGGAGTAATCGATAGCCCTGCACCGCAGCAGGAGAAACTACCTTTCAACAGCTTGGCAAGAGACAAAACTGCAGCCCAAGTGTTGTCAGGTTCTTATCTGAAGATATGGTAGGCGTCGCCACGTGCTTTAGACCTGACTTCTGGTGCTAGGCTACGGACAGCCTTCATGAAAGGCAGAAAGTAGAGCCTTGGAACACTTGAAAAATCTCTTGGATCAACGTTCGGAAGTCCGTAACGTAACGACTCGTGACGGCGCGGAATATATAGCGTACCCAGCAACGCGTCCCATATCGCCAGCATGTAGCCGTAATTTTTATTCCAGTGCTTCGCATCGATACTATGATGAATTTGATGCTGTGCCGGGCTAATGAAGATCCAGCTGAACACTGGCCCATATGATAACCATATATGAGTATGGCGAAGTGCGAATCCGAATGAAAGGAAAGACAGGGTAACGATATTGACGCCAAATAGTGTGAACAGATTGACATCTTGGTCGGAAAGCAGGGTATACGTCGTGGAAACGAGGGCGCCTACCGCCGCGCTGGTAATTCCAGAGACGACATCCTCAACCGGGTGCACTCTATAGACCGTGACGGGTGTGAGCACTTCTGCAGAATGATGGATCTGATGAAAATGCCACAAAAATGGAACGTTGTGCATCAAGTAATGAGACACAAAGACCATAAGATCACCAAGAAGAATGGCGACAAGGAAGCTGACCATGGTGGCCTCAGGCTGGCTCATAGGGTCTGACAATCTCGGCAGGAAATACAGGCAAATCTTATAGACAAGCATGCTCAACCCGGAGACAAACGGCGTGTAGACAATAAGTTTGATTGAGAGGTCCACCGCTGCAAATTTGTAATCAGTCATCGCGGAAGGATGGCCGTAGATGTCACGTGGACATATGAAATTCCGAAACGAAGTGTTTCTCGCTACTATCCCGCCATTTTTTCTCGAAATGAAGATGAGCCATGCGATGAAAGCATTCGACAGAATGTAGAGCCATGCGGTTTTACTATGAAGATCAGTAAAAGCTCGGATCCCGCCGGAGACACCCAACACAAGATTATCCCAAGAGCGAAATGGCTCTAATAAGTACTCAAGCACGTCACTAATAAATGTATTCAATGAGGCCGGTATTGGGAGAGCCATTGGTTGAAGAAGTCAATTCATCTCATTGAAGTTTCATGGGTATGATCATGGCGACTTCCACGAAGTTCTTGAGGTGTTGCTAGGACCGGGCACATGCGTCCATGTACAAGTGCATGGTATAAAGTACTTAGTATGGCCGCAATTGGACTCTGGACCTAAACCGAAAAGAGGAGTATCCCTAGTTCTCGTCTAACGTATTCCCAATCCTGGCCTCCTGGAACCTGTAAGCTTACAAGAACACACTTCCCAGGCTCTGGACTGATAAATCGGTTCTCTGGGTTAGCTAGCAGGGGTAGGAACTCTGCTTATCAAGGTATAGGTACAAGTACTTGACGATTCAAGTAGACCATAGTGCGGTTGCAATTGATCCCTTTCCTTGGAAGTAAGGTGCACACAGAGATCACTCCCGAAGATGCAGAGGCATATCGCGCCCAAGCGGAAGAAGCGGAACGGGCAGCCGGTCAGACTTCAGACGATCAACAATGATCACCCATTCTTAAGCATTGTTTGAACGTTGCCAGGCGCAGGCGGTTACTGACGGTGAACCCTGCCGCATTGCTACCGATTCCGAGTGCCCAAGAACGAGGGAGATCGAATCCTCACAACTGAGGAATGGACGAAGCTATATGAAGCGGCAGCACATCACCTGGGATCGGGTGGACCTACAGCGGGGTATCATCAACCCTACGGGGTGTTGATGCGAAAACCAACAAGCCTCGTCAGGTTCCCATGACTCCACCGGTCAAGGTAGCCTTGGCCGAACTTTCCAAGGTGAGGGACTTAGCACACAAGTCCGTGTTTGTTCAGCGGAACCCTGTCAGAGAGGTTAAGACCGCGTTCAAGACGGCTTGCAGGAAGGCAGGGATTGTGAACCTACGCTTTCATGATCTCCGGCACTGTGCGGCCACGAACTTGAGACGGGCGGGGGTGGACACTACGACGGCCATGCAGATCATCGGCCACAAGTCCCCTCATATGTGGAAACGCTACAACACTGTCGCTGAGAGTGACTTGATCGCAGCCGCCACCGTTTCGGAAGAAACCGTCAAGGGTGTAAGTGCCTGATATAGTGGAGCTGGCGAGAGGAATCGAACCTCCAACCGGCGGTTTACAAAACCAACCAGTCGCTCCACAGGATTGCATAAATCACGGACTTACCGTAGCATTTTCTCGCAGACATTGGCTGGCGGAGGGTAGAACGAGGGCCGTTTGAGATGCTCGCGGGCACAGTGACGGGCACAGTCAACAAGCTGCCTGATCGGATAAAGATCGAAAATAATAACATAGCGTATAGCGGTCTGTGGGGTATCCACTTGACTCAACTAACTACTATGTGTAGTACCCGTGCTCATGGAGGATTATCCTCGCACGCTCGCGGAATTCGAGCGGCGATTTGTCACGGAGACGGAGTGCCAGGCGTATCTGTCCCGGTTGCGTTGGCCGGAGGGGTTCCAGTGTCCCCATTGTGGGGCGAGCCAGCATTGGGTCACGACGCGAGGGCTCCTGAAGTGCAGGCCATGTGGGTACCAGGCCTCGGTGACGGCGGGAACAATGTTTCACCGAAGCCATCTCCCCCTTCGAGCGTGGTTCCGTGCCATGTGGTGGGTGACCAATCAGAAGCATGGGGTCAGCGCCCTGGGATTGCAACGGTTGCTGGGGTTGGGCAGCTATGAGACCGCGTGGGCCTGCCTTCAAAAACTGAGGCGTGCCATGGTCCGGCCTGGGCGGGATCGGCTCGGAGGCAATATCGAGGTGGATGAAACCTATGTGGGCGGCGTCGAGTCTGGCGGGGGGCGCAGACATCTTGGGAACAAGGCACTGGTGGTGATTGCCGCCCAAGTGGATGGCCAGGGAATCGGACGCATTCGGCTCCAACGGATTCCGGACGCTTCGGAAGGGCGTCTGCTGGCCTTCATCAGGAGTGTAGTGGAGCCTGGGGCGGTGGTGATCACAGATGGGTGGCCGGGATACGCCGCTCTGACCGAGGCAGGGTTTCAACATACAGTCCATGTCAGGGGGAAGAAGGCGGAACGGGCTTCGAAGCTGTTGCCCCGGGTGCATCGAGTGGCTTCCCTGCTGAAGCGGTGGCTGTTGGGTACCCATCAGGGGGGCGTGTCCCGGGAGCAACTGGATGCCTATCTCGACGAGTTCACCTTCCGGTTTAACCGGCGAACTTCCACACACCGGGGCAAGCTCTTTTACCGGCTTGTGCAGCAGGCGGCCGCCATTGACCCCATCCCCTTCACGAAACTCATGGCACGCCACAGGGACAACATATAGCGGAAGTTGAGTTAAGTGGATAGCCCTCAGCGGTCTAATTCTTTACCTTCGGTACGGGCGAACACACTGCTGCCTTCCTATCATGATAGAGGCCATCTGGACTGAGCGAACTGCGGCTCACTCGTAGAAGCATCCGTAGGACGCGAAAAGTAAGCAATTCTTCTCAATTGCAGCTTCATTAGGCTTAGTGTACTGGGATGGACCCGTATTTCTCTCGTTTCCGGAACGACTGGCTGACGGACGTGTTCGTAGCGACCTCGCTCTTCTTGTCGAGGAATTTGACAAACGCTTTCGCGTGCCACAGGCCCACAACAGAAGGAGGAAGCCGATGAGGAAAGGAAAGGCATTTTGGTTACCGCTCAGCATACTCGCTGTCATTGTTCTCTGCACAAATGTTTCTCATGCGACCCAATACTGGTTTGATGGCCAGATGTGTCGGTCAGCAGCAGGCAGCGGCTATGCTGCCTCTGATGCTTTCCATATTAAGCAGAATATTTTACAGTTTTCCACGGCCTACTGCCGTACTGGTGGCTTTACAACCGATGAGATCGACGTCACCAGCGCGGAGGTCGTGATCACTGATTCCGACACCGCTGGCGACATCAGATGCCAACTTGTCGGGTGGAATTGGGACGGCAGTCTCCTTGTGAGCGTCTTGAAACACTCGTGCCCTACATACGGCGGATGCGCGGACTTCTACCCTAACTGGATCGGACGAGGCGAGTTAAGGTGGACCGATCCTCTGAAGGATGGCAAGCTACTATATCCACAGAGTCTCACGTTCGTTTGTGAAATCTGGGGCACCGCGACGATTCATGGATATAACGTCACGTTTTAGGTTCGTCAACCTCCCAGCGTACCGCAATCACTGGATATCTGGATATATAGAAATCCCCTATAAACTTATCGCTCCTAGAAGCTCATGACGAGACTGTGTAAGGAGAACCTGCAAAATTGTTCTCGGTGCCAACAGACAAAGCCCCCAGACGATACTGATCACAATTGCGGTTGAGAGAGGCAGCAGGAGAACCGGTAGGACGAACGTGAGCGCAAAGCCGAATTTGCTTAGAAACGTGGCGACGGTCCCCAGACCTCACCGGTCGTGTTCCTATTTTCTGATTCTTGGGAAATGTGCAACTGCCGCAGCGACGCATTGGTTATCAATCACACCATGAAATCCTCATGGAACCCGCTCACCTGATATGAGCTATCGAAGTGTGGAGTGGACTCTTACGTAATCGGCTTAAACGGCGCCATCGTCCGGATATAGGAGAGGACATCATGTGTGTCCTGCTCGCTTAACAGATCACGATAGCCGTGCATCGGGGTGAACATCACGCCGTGAGCGATGATGACAAACAGTTCCCAATCGCTCTTAATGCGTGAACTCAGTGAGAGCAAATTCGCTGGTGGGGCACTCTGGAGACCGGCATCGGGTCCTTTCCCATCCAGCTTATCCCCGTGACAACGCAGACACAGGAGCTCATAAATCACCTGCCCGCGTTTTTGGTCGCCGCTCGAATTCGCCGCGACGACCCAGGAACCACCGAAAACGATGAGCAGAGCCGTTGTCACCGCAACATGAAATTTCATGTGTCATCTCCTATTGAAGGCATCGGCGATGGCAATGGTAAGAATGCCGCCGATGACGACAGACCGTGAATGCGTTAAACGGCCTAATAAATCTTGTCTGTATGAGAAGGGCTAGGATTTAGCCTCGTACTCTTCTTACGGGTGCCATTCTTCCATCCGGTGGTTAACCATTCCATTTGTTGTAGCGTGACCCAGCGATCGTTCCCATTTAAAGATGAATCAAACGGAATTATTTTATTAAAATTCACAAAATGATGAACGGAAATTCTTAGGGTGTCAACCCGATCACGTTCACCTCTCCATATCCGTTCGGGAATGACAGGTCCTCTTTACACCTGTCTTGAAGCAGTGCCGGCTCACGGTAGGAGAGAACTTAAACGAAGATGCAGGAAGCCCCCGGATAACCAGAGGCTTCCCATTTGAAGCAACTCAGCGCTTCAGGACATGAGCGGCCATCCACTCCTTCGCTTCGTGCCCAACGATGAGCAAAGCGTCCAGGTCATTGAGACCGAATGAGGTGCCATTGCGCCATTCCCTGGACTTATCCTTAAACGGCCGAGTGAAGCTCGTTGAGAAGAACGAACCCTTCTCGCCGACATTCTGCCAGATTGTCGCTTTGATATTGCCATATCGCAGCACATGGTCGCCATAGGCATTGTGAAGATATTGCGCCACCATCCGCTGCGTATTGAAAAACGCCACCGTTCAGGGAAATCGTGTGGCGCATGATCTCGTGATGTCCTAGGCCCACCGCAGGTTGGATTCCGCCGCACGCACCTGCCCCTCGTGCCGCCGTGCGCCACTCAACACCGACAAACCATGATCAACATGCGATGAACAATGCCAAAGAATTCAACTCACGACCACAGCAGCGCAAAGCCGAATCCGAGGGCCGCCAACAATCCCAACGCCCCCACGACAGGAAGACTCGCCCGCCATCCCGCAAGCGCGATTGTATAGATGGCTTTGAGGAGGTTGTTTGATGAAGCAGCAATCAGTACGGCAACCATCACAGTATGAAGAGGAAGCCCCGCGACGCTCCCCTGTGCCAAGCTCAGAACAAAGGGGTCAATATCAGTCAAGCCCACAAGGCTGGCAAGCCAATATAACCCGGTGTGGCCAAATCGTCCTTTGATCCAGGATGAGGCGAGAGAGATCACAACAAACATCGTGGCGAACAGCAAGGCAGCCCGTAACTCTAACGGATTTAAGGGAGGTGCCCCTCGCTGCTGAGCCGTTGCCGGTATGGCATGCCAGAACCACAAGCCTGCCAGTGCCAGACCAACAACAAACAACATAAGCAGGCTCGCCACTAACCCTCTTGCGAGGGACAGGTTGAACACCGCAAAGAGAATGATCAATCGCAGATACATGAGCGCGGTGGCGAGGATCACGCCGGCCTGCAATTCACCTTGAGCTTCCGGGTCGTCTCGCATTCGGCGAGCTAAGGTCACCGTGGTGGCCGTGGACGAATAGAGGCCGCCCAAGACGGCAGTGAGCAGCACTCCCCGTGCTGGCGAAATAAGCCGCTGGACGAGGTAACTGCCATAGGAGAGGGTAGACACCACGACCACCGCTAACCAAACTTGATAGGGGGTGATCGTAGTGAGGCTCGTCACCGGTTGATCTGGGAGAATGGGCAGGATGACCCCAATGAGGATGAGGAATTTGCCCAAGGTGGTAATCTCATGAGCCGGGATTGTGCGAGCAAGCTTATGAAGGGGATCTCGTGCATGGAGAAGCAGCACCGCGCTGACCGTAATTCCCACAGCGAGCCAGTGAGCTTCCAAGAGGACTATCGGACCAAGCAGATAGGCGAGAACATTGCTGATCAGAGCGACGAGTCCTTCCTTTGTACCGTCCGGAGAGGGGGGTTCACCTAAAGAGGAGCGATAGTAGGCGAAGAGCCACGCTCCCAGCGCGAGCAGACCCGCACTAAACACGATCGCATGCGCGGGGTCAAGGAGATACAGCATCGCTCCCGTGAGTGCCAGAAGCGGAAACGTCCGTACGCCGCCTGGAATCCTCTCAGTGGCGGGGCCAAAGTATTCCTCAAAGGCGAGTCCAAAGAAGAATGAGAGCGCGAGAAGCAGGGCAAAGTTTTCGGGCGAGGGGTGTGCGCTCATGTGGTTCTAAACCGTGAATGGAGACGGCACCATGACTCGGGTCTGGCAGTGTGGGCAGCAGATGCTAAGCGGAAATCTACTTGAAATCAATTATTGCGCCGAAACAACGTGTCGCAGGGGCTCGATTCTAACGGCATTTCGGACCCCCGTGGGCATCCCCTTGCGCTAGATATATCTGAGCACGCGGTCGCTCAGGCTGTATTGGACACCAATCGAATCATATCGGGCAGGCACTCCTACCGTCCTTAACGACAGTACTCCGCCTTGAAATTGAAGGGCTTATTCTAGCGGCCTAGACGTGCGATGGATGATCGCGGCTGGTCTTCCGGCAAGCCTAGCCGACAGCTTCATGCTCATGGTGGTCTTGCGGCCGCTGCCTGGGGGCGAGCACCCAAGGAAAAGCAAGGTGATGGGTAACGGGTGATGCGTGATCGGTGAAGGAAAAGTCCTGCCCTCACACCTTCTCGGCAGACAACTCAGCACTGGCACTTACAGCCAGTAGTTGGCGAGCGCCTTCGCATACCCATAAAGCAGATCCCGCCGCGCCACGATGCCGACGAGGGTCTTATCCCTGACGACAGGTACGCGGATCAACAAGTCGCGCTGGAACAGCACCCTCAGGTCGGTGAACGACATGTCTTCCGTGACGGTCACCACGGTACGGGTCATGATGTCTTCAGCCTTCACATCTCGCAGGTCCTTGCCTTCGTCCAGCGCCTTCAGCAGATCGAATTCATCGACGAGCCCAAGGAAAGTCTGATACAAGTCAACGACGGGGACGCTCCCAAAGTTCTGTTTCGTCAGGATTTCCGCGATGGTCAACCCTGATGTCTCCAGGCGCACGGTCATCACAGCGTTCTGCATCAGCTGGCGCACGGTCAGGGTCTTGGGATCTTCGCTTATGACTTTGTACTCTGTCGCTCTCATAAGTCCTCCTTTGTTCTCGGACGTCATCGCTACGCAGTAGGGTGAGTCGTACCCACACCGCCTTTCGTTTCGCCAAGTATCTATCTCGCGTCAAGAGCCATCGGTTCTCACCCAGCAGCCTAGATCAGTACCTCGTCAGGAAGAATCCTTTCGTTAGGCGGTGTCATATCCCAGGATGTATAGCCAGCGGGCGAGCCTCCCGAGCATCGCATCCGCAAAAAAGGCCAGTTGGTTCAACTCTTCTTTGCCGTCCTGGCGATGAAACTGGTGATTAACTGTTGCAACTTCTTGCTGCCGCAGGCGGGACAGGTAACGGTCCCGCTCTCGTGCTCTTTGAGCGTCATGGCAATGAGGGATTCCTTTCCGCACCAGTTCCAGGAATCTTCGACCATACTCCGGCGCAATGCTAGCAAGGCGCATTAGGAACTGCCAGAGATTACCGGCACCGGTTGGACCGTTGTGGCTTGGGGTCCTTTCTTTCCCACCTCGACGTTAAAAACCACTTCAATGCCGTCAGTCAGCTCCTCGAATTTCAAGCCGTGCAGCGCATGCTTATGAAAGTAGACTTCTCCGCCGCCTTCTTGGAGGATGAATCCATACCCTTCATTGGGAAAGAGCTTGCTGATCACACCGCGCAGGGGTGGGATGGGCGCCGTGCGAATTTCGGTTGCGGCCCGCTTTTCGCGGTACTTTTGCAGCTCGATATCCACCGCACCGAACGCCGCGCGGATCGCTTCCTCAAAGGTCTTCTCTTCTTTCCTGGCGGTGAGCGTGTGACGGCGTGGCAATGTCACCACCAGCACGGCTTCGGCGACCCGCTGATCCTTCTTGTGGTGCCGGTTCTTCGTCAGGGTTACCCGGCCGTGAATAATGTCATCGTGGCCCGCCTGGAGGCCAACCATTCGTTCCTCAATCTCCGTTTTCCATCGTGGCGTCATCGCTACGTTTCGGCTTTCGATCTGCAGAGCCATAGTCACACCTCGTTGATCATTGCCCATTGATCATTCCCTCTCTCTTTGACAATTCAGGGGGATCGCAACGACCATGCCACCGCCCCGGATGTCTCGTAATGCTGAGAATATCGAGAGATTGAAAGATGAGCGGAAGGACCAGGCCTAGCTCCACGGTGAATTGCTTGGCGGAGTGGTGCATTATTCCTCATTATCCGTCGCCCGCTGGAGCCTTATGCAGCAGTTTCTCAGGATCGCTCTTGGACCATGGCGCCCAAAGACGCGATTTGCTATTGTGGCCCATGCCCGCGCTCCGGAAAGAACACCTTCAACAGTATGTGCGCGACCGCTTTGGTCCCACCGCGGAACTGTTGACATATGGCCCAATCGGGCAAGAGTCGTCCTCCTCGTCACTCAAGGGCTACGGCTATGGGTCGCCGATCCGGCTGACGATTCGAATCGGGAAAAAGATCCATCGAGCCGTGCTCGAAACCATGACGGCTGGGCCTTTCGGCCACGAGCATCCGGCTGATCGCGCGCAAGCCCTGCTCCGGGATTTTGATTCATACGAGCGGTTGCCCCGACACGTGGCGGCCCTGGATGTCGGGGCCTTTATCGATCGCGGTTCCATGTTCTCGGTGGCTGGGGCGTGGGAGTTCTTTGTCTTGAACGAGTGGGCCGACGGAGACGGCTACAATCGGGACCTTGAGCGGCTGGCCCGAACCGGTCGATTGCTGAAGCGTGATCGAGAACGGACCGATTCGCTGGCAACCTACCTGACGCAGATCCATCGAGTCAAACGCCGCCAGCCGGATCTCTACCGCCGCCCGGCTCAGGGAATTGATCGGCCACGGCGAGTGTATCATGGGGCTGACCGATAGTTATCCGGCGCGGGTCGAATTCATCACATCGGAACTGCTCCGTTCGATCGAAGAGGGCTGCAATCGCTGGCGCTGGCGGCTGCGAAACCGGACGGGCCGTCTGTCGCAGGTGCACGGAGCGTCATGTCTTTCCGCAATTGGATACCGTGCGGTAGGTGTAGTCGTCGACGGAGCGCCTGCAAGCGAAATTCTTGCACAAGCCTCCAAACGCAATGCGGATCTGATCGTGATGGGCTCCAGGCGCCGGGGTATTGGTCGGATGTTGGGCAGTGTCTCCCATGCCGTCTTGCATCGAACGAGCTGTTCGGTGTTGGTTGTTGGTGACCGAGCCGAGGACTTGCCGTAGATCAGATGCTGGGTCTTATGCCTCGACCACTTGGTAGTGATTCGTCGATCTTCATGAGACGCCGTTTCATGGAGCCATGAATAGTTGGGTTGAGAATCGCGAAGCGGTTTGTGAGCAAGGAAGTCTGATCATGCCAGATAAAGGCTCAGTGAATCTCGTCTGGGTCATGTTTCCCTTCATAGCAGAAGGGTTGGGCGTACTGGGGTAGCCCGACAAATCACTCGGATCAGGGTACCGCCTATGCGGTCTGAAAGGAGCCTCCATGACTACCGGGAAGAAGGATCTCCCACGACACGGGAAGCCGGGGTTTGATGCGCTGCCCCTGGCTCGATTCATTGAAAAAGACGTGCAATGTGCTCGTCAAGGAACCAGCGCCTACGATCTGGCATCCATGATGATGGAAGGATCATTCGGCGCAGTCCCGATCGTCGATGACAAGCACCGGCTGGTCGGAATCGTCAGCGAGTATGATCTGCTGGCCTCCCTCGAGAGGGGAGAGAAGTGGAGCGAACGGTCCGCACAGGACGTGATGAGCCCGAACCCCTATTCGGTCCTGCCCGATATGACGGTTGGGACGTTGATCCATGTTTTTCTCAAGAGCAATCTGATCCGCGTGCCGGTTGTCGATGCGCAGGGTGCATTGATCGGGATCATCGCGCGCCGTGACGTCCTTCGGGATTACCTCAATTACAACATCGAGACTCCCAAGTGGTAGGCGCGACCAGCCACGCGTGAAGGAGGAAACATGAGACAAACAGAATGGATCGCCAAGGGGCGAGACCCTCGCAGCCTGATGGTGCGTGACCTCATGGAGGACAATGTGGTGACATGCAACTGCCGTACGACAGCAGCCGAAATCGCGCGGCTCATGTGCGAACGCAATTTTGGGAGCCTTCCGGTGGTGGAGGAGGACGGCGCGCTCGTCGGGTTGGTGAGCGAGTACGATTTGCTCCAGCTCATGATTGAAGGAAGGGATCCTCGGAAGGTTATGGTGAGCGAGATTATGACGCCGCATGTCGTCACCATCACAGAAGATATGGCACTCGAGTCGCTGGGGAACCTGTTTCAGGACCGACATGTGACCAGGGTGCCGGTGGTAAGAGGGCGGCGGCTCGTCGGCATTGTTGCACGGCGGGATATGGTGTTTGGGTACATGAAAGCGCTGGAATACTGGTCCTAGTGGAATGGGGATTGAACGGTCCCCGGTGAAGGATGGGTCGTCGAAGAGGCAGCGGAGGCTGGCGGGTGGAACGCGCCATCGGCAGTCCCGTCCGGCATTGCGATAACCTACTTCATGATCGCTCCGTGTGTTCATCTACCGTTTGCGCGAGGTCGCGAAGCGCCTGGGAGACGGTCATCGGCACGGCGGGGCCTTCGTGAAGTCGCCGCAGGTGTTCCGGGAGTCTGGCAAGCTCTCCCGCAGCTCGTTTCCGGGTCGCCTCGAGTGGTGTGGGAGGGGAGAGGCGTTTGCCCGACATGAAAAACGGTTGGATTAAGGCCTCGCCATCCTGAGCATCGTCGGCATCGTCAGTACATCTGAAGCGAACCGCCCGTTCGCGTCATAGTGACGATACACCTGCTTCCGACCCGGCCATGTCGCCTTTCCCTCCGGCCGTTTGCAGCGAGCCCGTCCCCCCATATGCCTGCAGCTTGTACGCGTAGTCCAAGTAAGGGACGTCGGCCGAGGTGGTCATGTCCGTGCAGATGGCGAAGGTGCCTCCGCAAGCGTATTCATCCAGGCCGCCGCCGAAACACAACCTGAAACTGGTCTCCTGGCAGGACGGGACTAGTGGAGGGCACACGCAAGCTGTTGGTCGCCATCTTGCGCGTTTGTTGAACCGCTCACGTGGCCTCCAAAGGGAACTCCTCCCTTCCACCCATGTGAGCGGGTGCAACCGTTTATCTGAGGGCACGGTCTTGTCTCAACAGCGGGTCTTCGTCAGCGTCTACGTGGCGGTGGTCATGGTGGGCTTGGTGGCATGGCTGTTGATCGTGGAGCAGCCATGGAAATGGGCGGCGGTGCAAACGCACCCCGTAAGGTGACCCACGGCGGGAATGGACCTGCTATGAAACTGATGAATTAAATGGCTTCCGCATGCGGCGGCGCAGCAATCCTAGGCCGGCGAAGCCAGACCCGAGCAACAGCAAGGACGTGGGCTCGGGAATGGCGGAAAAGTCCGCTCTAAATGGTACTGGCCCGCCGTACAACCCGGTCGTTGCAGAGCCCTGGAATGTGAGAGTGCCTATCCCCTCTCCAGAAAACCTATGTGCAATACCAAACCCTCCAGCGACGAAACCGACGGGATCAGTAGCGGGACAGTTCAGGTCGCCGATCCGACACAAAAGGAGTCCATTTAACCCAACGGGGAATTGTACCGTGGCCACTGGTTCGAGGGTCGAGGGGAGTGTGATCGGCCCAGGCCCAGTGACATCGACCCGAAAGCCGCCTATCGAGCCAGGTGACGGGAACGGTTGGCCATTCACTGTGAAGCTGCCAAATTCGGGGAGTGGACCCTGAGCGCGGACGTTCAATCCGGGAAATATTGTTCCTGGTGGTACCGGCGCTGGTGGAGAAGGCCCCAAACGAAATTGAACGTTGTCAGTCCCAGCTCCGCCTCGGATGCCGTCACCAGCCACGTTAAAAACGGCGCTGAAGAATTCCGCCGAGAAGGTCCCCTCCGTGATGACAAACGAATCGGCGTAGCTCATGGCCGAAGATAGGAGACTCAGGGCACCGATCAGGCAGGAAAGTACGAGGCGCATGGACAACCTCCTTTCACCTCCGGAAGGGACTTGGTTCACAGTAAGGCTGAGCAGAGATTGAAGGCGAAGACCGGTGAAAATGCGTATACGCTCTAAAGAACATGGTGGTCGAGTCCAACCGCTTCTATAGTTGGCAATCTAGATGGGCCTAATTATAAAGTCAACCCGCAAACGCGCTCATTTCTCCGACGTGGTGAACCAGTGTATCCACGAGCAAGCCACGACTCGCAGAGATATGGCAAGAAGGGAGGAGAAGATGACCATCGAAGTCGCCCGCAACTTTCTTCTATGGTGTACGGTCATCAACTACGGAGTATTGCTGGTGTGGTTCCTGGTCTTCGTGTTCGCGCATGATTGGATTCAGCGCATCCATGGCAGATGGTTTCGCCTGTCCCGTGACCAGTTCGACGCCCTTCACTACGCCGGGATGAGCATCTTCAAGATAGGAATCATTCTGTTCAATCTGGTGCCTTTTGTCGTTCTATCTATCCTCGGCTGAGGGTGTGCTGCCGATCAATGAGCGGAAGGGCACGCGCCCGTGAGTCGTGCGTCGCCCCCACCGCATCATGACTTCGAGTCCGTGCTGTGTTGGCTCCGGACGCTTCGGAGCCGAGCCCACCTGGACGCCCGTCTCACGCTCACCCTGCACGGCCAGGAGGTCGTCAAGCTCACGGTCGCGCAGACCGTCTCCCCACGCGAGACCCGCGAGGCGGGCGGCATCACAAACTGAGCGCGCAGATCACACGCGAAGGGACGAACCAGCATGACGGGAGGAAAGTCAACCACCCACCAGGACTCTATCAGTGGGGCACCATCTGGTGGATGAAGTATTACGTGAACGGGCGGGCCGTGCGCGAGAGTTCGGGCACGGCCAAACTCTCCGACGCGAAGCGGCTCCTCGATGAACGAAAAGGCTGCGCGGCGGTCGGGGCGCCGATCCCGCGTCGCGTCGGATCGGATTCGCTATGACGAAATCGCGGACGACCTCCGACGACACTACGAGACGACGGGCGACCGGGATCTTGACGAAGCCGATGATCGATTCAAACCGCTCCGGCCTTTCTTTACGGGGCGGCGGGTGATCGATATCGACGGCGCCCTGGTAAGCCGGTACGTCGAATGGCGGCAAGGGCAGGGGAGGGCGAACGGGACGATTAACCGGGAGATCGATGTCCTGTCGCGCATGCTCCGCCTCGCCTATGAGAATAAAAAGCTGCTCCGCATGCCCGTGCTGCACAAGCTCAAGGAAGCCCTGCCGCGCAAAGGCTTCTTTGAGCGGCAGCAGTTCGACGCCGTCCGCCGTCAGCTCCGACCGGACTTGCAGCTCGCCGTGACCATCGCCCATACGTTTGGGTGGCGGATGCAGAGCGAAGTGCTGACGCTGGGCCTGGCTCAAGTGGATCTAACGGCGGGCACGATCCGGTTAGAGCCGGGGACGGACAAAAACGAAGACGGACGCGAGGTCTATCTCACGCCGGAACTGCACAGTCTGGTCGCGGCCCAGATGGACCGCGTCAAGCATCTGGCCAGGCGGCTGAACCGGCTCGTCCCGTACCTGTTTCCACACTTCACAGGGCGATACATGGGTGAGCAGCTCCACGATTTTCGAGCCGCGTGGAAGACCGCCTGTCAGCGAGCGCAGGTGGTCGGGATGCTGCGCCATGACTTCCGCCGGACCGCCGTCCGGAACATGGTCAACAGCGGGATTCCGGGACGCGTCGCGATGACCATGACGGGGCATCGGACACGGTCCGTGTTCGATCGCTATCACATCGTGAGCCTCGACGACCTCAAAGATGCGACGAAACGGCTGGCGGGCACAATTCCGGGCACAATGGCTGGATTTCACTCGGCAGCGGAGCGGTAAGGTCAACCGGAACCGGTTGAATCGTCAGCGGAATTTATGGAGCTGGCGAGAGGAATCGAACCTCCAACCGGCGGTTTACAAAACCGCTGCTCTGCCGATTGAGCTACGCCAGCTTGCTGAGTAGTTTCAACATGTTCGGGCGTGATGTCAATAGGAACTGCTGGCTCTGTCCCGATTTTTGTCACGGTTCCATTCGGTTTCAGGGTCGCCAACCGTTCCGCCGCCTCTTTCATGGTAACCAGCCTCTACCAGAACAGGACTAATTGCCCCCATCTGCCCCCGTGTCAGGATATCCTGGTTTGTGGTTTCGATTGTGAACAATGCGGCGGTGCTGACGGTTACGCGCTAGCTGGTTAACGTAATTAAAGGACATTTAAATCGCAACTCCATCAACCATCAAAATGCATTTCAGAACTTCAACGGCAAGTTTCAGGATGAGTGTTCAGAACAGGCGCTGGGGTTTCTGACACTGCAGGAGGCCCAGGTTGTGATTGAAGCCTGGCGCAGAGAATATAATGAGGAACGGACGCACAGCACCATTGGAGATGTGACGCCCATGGAGTTCGTCGAACGCCATCAAGACAGGGTCCAGGCCGCACAGGAGTTACCTTCGTTGGCCCTGGTGTAACGAATGGGGTGAGGTGGTTCATGATTCATCGTAATCGCTCTACCGATCAAACGGTTAGATTTCATACCCCAGAGCGACGGAGCTAGCGAAATAATAGGGCATTTGCCACTAGACGCCCTGTTATATGCCAGAGAGAGATATATGCACACAGCTTTGTTAATTTCTCACCTTCCATCACTGGGGGGTGGGCTTATTGCCCCTCGATTAGCGTCACATGAACCGGGGTGGGCCAGGGACAGGTGGGGTGCCGGGGCCTCGTATACTAGCACGTTTGTCATCGGAAGAGGTAGCGGTTAATATGTCAGAACTCAGACAGGATCCCATTACAAAAGAGTGGGTGGTTTTTGCGACGGATCGGGCACAACGGCCGCATGAGTTCGAGTACAGAGATTCGAGCCGGGAGGTTTTGTCCTCTCCAAAGCTGTGCCCCTTCTGTCCGGGAAACGAGAGAATGACCCCCAAGGAGGTAGTAGCCTATCGAAGTGACGATAAAGATGGCCCAGGGTGGTGGGTGCGAGTGGTTCCTAATCGATTTCCAGCCCTGAGCCCGGAAACCTCGGGGGGACGCGGCGCCGAGGACCCCTTACAGGGTTGTATGCCGGGTGTGGGAACGAGCAGCATGAGGTCATCATAGAAACACCCAGAGCACAGCGCGCCATTTGCGCTCATGTCAGACCACCAAACAGAGGAAGTCATCCTTATGTACCGCAACCGGTATCTTGCTCTCCGCCAGGACCGAACAGTAAGAGCTGTCATCCTCTTTCAAGACAAAGGGGAGGCAGCCGGCACGTCTCTCGAGCATCCGCATGCGCAGATGAGTAGGCACACCGATCATTCACGGGGCATGTCCGTCATATCATTGCACTAGCAACACAATATTACGACGACACGAACCGGTGCATCTTTTGCGACCTCGTTTAAGCGGAGACGTAGAGTTTTAAACAGCGAGTCGTCTTTGAAAGTGATGAATTCGTGGCGTTCCACCCCTTCGCTTCCCGTTCCCCGTTTGAAACCTGGATCGCCCCGAAATGTCATGCCGCGTCTTTCGGACAAATTTCCTGAAATTGGCCAAATCCTTCGCCCATGTTCTGAAGGCAGTCCTCATGAAGATCTACCGACATCTCAACGACTCCAGACTATAACGTCATGTTTTATTCCGCTCCCGTTGAAACAACCACAACAATCTCTTCTTTCTCTGGCATGTTCAGGTCGTTCCACGGCTGACGACCGTCGGCTTGAGATTGGCTCGGGTATGTTTATCAATACTGCCTTGCCGGAAGAAACGGCGGCTTACTAGAACGAGTCTTCTTAAAAGAGGAGAGGTATGGGAGGATGAAACTTTTCGTGCCAAGTACCGGTAATCGCGGCTTCGGTACGAGGATAACTAGGACATCTACGTTTGGTGAACGTAGGTCCCTACCAATAGCAGTTGTTTGTGGAGTTATGACATCGTGGAGTTCAGTGTTGGAAAATTCCGGGTTCAGTCCAGGTTCAAAGGGGGTTTTGATCCTCGGGCTCCTTTCTAAATTTCTCCGAGCTCCACTAACTCATGCAAGACTTCTTCTCTCATTCTGTTTCTGATGTGCTACGGGCATTAGACACAACACCGGAGGGCCTGTCACAGGAAGAAGCCCACCGCCGGTTCCTTCAGTATGGCCCCAATAAATTGGTAGAGGTCAGAGGCTTCCCACTGGCTCAACGGTTTGGCCGCCGAGTTTTCCACTTCCTTGCCATTCTGCTCTGGATTCCGGCTGGCCTCGCCTTTCTTCCAGAGACCCTCAAACCCGGGGAAGGGATGGCGACCCTCGGCGGCGTGATCCTCGGTGTAATTGTCCTCAACGCAGTCTTTAGCTTCGTACAGGAATTCAAAGCCGAGCGCGCCGTGCAAGCCTTGCGGCGCCTGTTGCCGGTGACGGTCTGGGTCATGCGGGGCGGGCAACCTCATCAAAATTCTTCGATCAGATGTGGTGCCTGGCGATGTCCTCTTGCTCGAAGAAGGTGAACACGTGCCGGCAGACGCGCGACTGATTGAAGTCAGCCAAATGCGTGTGGATAATTCCGCGCTGACCGGCGAAGCCAAACCCCAGCGTCGGACTGCAGAGCCGGTTTCCGGAGCCACTTCCCTCGAAGCTCCCAATCTGGTCTTTGCCGGCACCATCGTGCTCACCGGGCACGGTCGGGCGGTCGTCTATGCGACCGGCATGAAGACGGAATTCGGCCAGATTGCTGCCATGGCGACACGGGTTGAGCCGGCGCTGAGTCCGCTGCAAAAAGAGGATGCGTGTCCGTCGCGCGCGACGTCACGGTCCTGTCGTTCCTTATGGGGGTCGTCTTTTTTCTCATTGGTCAAACGACCGGGATGGGCTTCTGGGTCAGCGCAATCTTCGCGATCGGCATCATTGTGGGGAACGTCCCGGAAGGGCTCCTCCCGACCGTGACACTGGCCTTGGCCATGGCCGGGCAGCGGATGGCTCGTAGGAAGGCCCTGGTCAAACAACTGACCTCGGTCGAGACCCTCGGCTGTACCACCGTAATCTGTACCGATAAGACGGGCACCCTCACCGAAAACCGGATGCGCGTCGAACGCCTGTATGTGGGCGGCGACGTAGTCGAGGTGCGAGATCATCGGCTCGTTGGAAATCACGTCGACGCGGGGATGAGCGATCGTCCGCCTTGGAGGTCTCTGTTCCGGGCCTTAGCCCTTTGCCACAACACCAAACGCGTACGGCGGACCGGCAAGCGGGTAGCCATCACAGGAGATCCGACCGAAGTCGCATTCGTTGAATTCGCCCAGCAGCGTGGCAACCGCGAGGACCGCACGATCGAGCACTTTCCTCGGATGGGTGAGTTGCCCTTTGATACCCTGCGCAAGCGGATGACCGCGATCCATTGGGTCGAAGGAAAATTGGTGGCCTTCGTAAAAGGGGCCCCAGAGTTTGTGCTGCCGCTCTGTAGTCAACATCACGCCGAAGGAACCATTCGCCCCGTAACCCCGGAAGTGCGCGAAGCCATTCTTGCTCAGAACCGACTCTTCGCCCAGCAAGCCTATCGAGTGCTGGCCGTGGCGATGCGGGACATCGAATCGGGGATCGCGCAGTCTCTCTTGCCTGAGACGGTGGAACGAGAGCTCACGTTTCTTGGCCTCGTGGCGTTGATGGATCCACCGCATCGGGAAGTGCCCGAGGCCATTGTCCGCTGCCAGCAAGCGGGGGTCCGGGTGATTATGATCACCGGGGACCATCCACTCACCGCGCTGGCGATCGCCCGCCAAATTGGCCTCCTCGATCCGCAGCCAGCTGCCGATCAGGATCTGAGGGAAGCGGTGCTGGAAGGGAACCGACCTGGACAGGCTCAGCGATGAGGACTTGAAGCGACTGCTCCAAGCCACGCCGTCCCGCCGCGTGTCGGTCTTCGCCCGGATGGCGGCCAGTCAGAAGGTGCGGATCGTCTCGCTCTTACAGGAACTGGGGGAGGTCGTCGCGGTGACAGGCGATGGGGTGAACGATGCCCCCGCGCTGAAGACAGCTGACATTGGGATCGCCATGGGCGTCGCCGGTACCGATGTGGCGAAGGAAACCGCCGATATGATCCTGCTGAACGACAACTTCGCGACGATTGTGATCGCCATCGAAGAAGGCCGCGCCGTCTATGCCAACATGCGCAAGTTCGTCACCTATGTTCTCACGCATGCGAATCCCGAAGTCGCGCCGTATTTGTTCTATGGGTTCTTCGCTGTTCCGCCCGCGCTGACTATTCCTCAGATTCTCGCCATCGACCTCGGCACTGATATTGTTCCGGCCCTAGGGCTTGGAGCCGAAGCCCCGCATCCGGGTAACATGCAAGTCCCACCGCGCCCGCGCACCGAGCGGCTCCTCAGCCTCCCGGTTCTACTGCGGATTTATGCCTTTCTGGGGCTGATCGAGGCAGGGATTGCGATGGCAGCCTTCTTTTGGTTCCTCACACTGCACGGCTGGACCTGGGGGACACCGCTCGATTGGACGGAACCCGCTCTATCGCCAAGCCACCACAGTGACCTTGTCGGCCATTGTGCTCTGTCAGGTGGCCAATGTGTTCGCGCGTGTCGCTCTGAGCGTACCTCGATCTTTCACCCTCGGGTTCTTGAGCAATTCGTTCATCCTCTCGGGGATCGGCATCGAACTGACCCTACTGGCTCTGTTATCTATACTCCTGTAGGACATCTCATTCTTGAACGGAGCCGCTGCCCGTGCAGGCCTGGGGACCACTGCTTCTCGGAGCCGTTGGCTTGCTTCTCGCCGAAGAGCTTCGAAAACGTCTCACAACGCGGCTTCCCCTCAGCGGCATAGCGCTGAAGCAGCAAGGACATCTCTAAACCGGCGAGGTGCGGCGCGGTGACCAGTTACTTCTTGAACGGCTCCTTCACCACCACCTTGACGCCACTGATCGTTCCCGTCACCACATCTCGGACCTGGTTCACCGCCGTCGTGCTGATCTCGCCGGCGCCCTTAAGGGCCCCGGTCGCCGCGGCCGTCGCGAGTGCCTCGGCGTTGAGGCCCAAATCCTTGGCGCCTGCAATCGCGCCCTCCACGGCGCTCCGCGCTGCCTTTGCGACATCGCCCCCGACCTCCGCCGTCGCTTTGACGACCGCACTCGCGCTCGCGCTGACCGCCTCGCTGGCTCCGACGCCGACCTCCTTCGTGCCACGCAAGACACCCAGAACGGCCGCCTTGGCCGCGGCTCCCAGGTCGCCGCCGACCTCGGCTGTCCCGTGGATCGCGCCCCGCAGGACGTCGGACACGACGCCCGTGATGGCCGTTCCCACGGCGCCCGTGCCCTTGATCGCGTGCACCAAGGTCTCGCTGACGGTGTCGACGACGGTGTCGACGACGGCACTGGCGATCTCACCCGTGCCCCGGATCCTACGGACGATCCGGTCCTTGACGGACTCAACAGTACTCTTGGGCTCAGCCATAGGTGACCTCCCTTCCTTCGGGATCTCCATCGTTACGGGTTTGCCTAGGTTGGACGCCGGAGCCGTGGGGCAGCACCGGCTTACCATTGCTAGGTTAGACTCAGGTTACACTGCACCAGCCTACGCTACACAAAAATCAAATTCAAGACATGAGAGCCGCCTTCCACCAAGAGAGTTGTGATCACGGATGACTTGCACAAGGATTCCACAAATTCTCTGAGAGCCTTCCGTCATGCTCGCTCCTGCAGGTCGTCGAGCTCTTAAGAACCGCTGACAGGATGACTGCGTTGATCTTTGATGCTTCTGACATACAGTGCCTCGACCGGCAGTCGCAAGGATAGACCGTCCGTGCAAGGGTGTCGAGGCCGCCGTGAATCCGTTTACGCTGTTGAAAAAGTGCATGCCAAGCGCCGAGAAATGGTTCCGGGCGCATTCTCGTTCTTCTGGCAACGTATGCCGGGGTCATCATGTTGGCCAGAGCATCGGTTGACCGCAGTTTCGGGTGGGCGTAACATGATTCTGTGAGCGTTCTGATCACATCCGCGTTAGAGGAGGCTCTCATGGAGAATCAAGTCGAGGATCAGCCGGTCCTCAATCACATTCAGCGCCTTGTCGAAGAGGAACACCGATTGTACGAGCAAAGGGCGCACCCCAAAGCCGATCGTAAGCGGCTCGCGCAGGTCCAGGTCGAACTGGATCAGTGCTGGGACCTGTTGCGCCAGCGACGTGCCCTGCGCGACGTCGGGTATGACCCGGACGACGCGGAAGTTCGACCGCCGCAGGTCGTCGAGAATTATGAGCAGTGGGGTTTCTGATCTACTTCCAGCCGTTAGGCCACCGTTTCAGTTCGCTCACGCCGACAAGCCGACCCGAGTCCAACCCTTGAACTCCTTCAAGATCCGCAAAACCCGACCAGTGAACTGAAGCAGTAGGGTCCCGTGGCTCTGGCGACAAACACTCAACGGCTCTCAGAGGTGGCTACAAGACAGAACCACAGCCGATGATATTCTGGCGAACCACACGTGTTGGGAACCCTGCGTCTCAGTGCAGGAGATGGCGGGACAGGACTATTGCACAGAACGTGGCGAAGCCAAGGAGGATAAGGCTGAGGATGGCGTTGACGAGGCGGAAGAAGTTCGGGCCGATGCGGTGGGGGGTGAAGCAAACGATGACGGTGAGCGCCGTGAACCAGGTCGTCAGGCCGGCGGTGACCATCAGGATTCCCAAACCGGGGGCGCTGTAGCCCAAGACTGAATGGGCGAAGGGGAGCCAGTTGGAGGTGACGCCAACCCAGTATGCGATGGTTAAGGGGTTGAAGATGGTCAGGGCGGCAGCGTTGCCGACTTCGGCGATCAGATGCCCGGGGACGGTGCCTTCGTCCCAGTGTTGGCGAGCGCTGGCATAGGCTCGCAGGGGCTCCTTGACAGCGCGGACAAGGAAGTAGATCCCCAGCGGAAGCAAGACGATTGCGCCCATGGCCGCCAGGACAGCCTGGAGCGTCGGGTTGGACAGGTCAGGAAGGAGGAAGTCACCCCCGAGGAGGACCAGAGAGAAGAGGATGAGATCGCCGGTGATGGAGCCAATTCCGCAGGCAAGGGTATGGCGCCAACCGCCGATCACACCACGGCGGATGGCCAGCATGTTGACAGGGCCCATCGGCGCGGCCGCCGCTAATCCCATCAAGAATGCGGCCGAAAGCACGTGGATGTAAGGGACGAGCACCATGTTGCGGCAGATAGAGGTGGATAAACCGCGAAAGAAGTCTTGTCAAGAGGTATGGAGTTAGAATTAGGCGGCGACCTCCCTGCTCACCTGTTTTGGTGCGCCCGGCAGGACTCGAACCTGCGAACTTTAGCTTTCTATAGCGTTAACCCAACTAAATCAATGAATGGCAAAGCATTTGGTTGGCAAGACCGATCGGGCTGCAGGTGTGTCGAAAAGGTTGTGAAGAGCTAAGTGCTATCCCCTGGATTCAGGTGAGGATCAAGAGTAGCTGTCGAAGGGGTCAAAACCAACTGATTATGACCTTCTAACCTCATAGAGAAATGTCGTTCAGGTCTCTTACTCTTCTGGACAACGAGGACCGGTAAGTTGATTCAGCAACCCACCATCTTTAGAGCTTTGCTCCCTTTTTTCTACTTTAGTTAGCCTTGAGAGTCTTGAGCGCCCTGCGTAATGAGCTCAGCAGCCACGTATTGGGAAACGACTTAGCTAAAGTTAGTGTGCAGGAATCTTCTTGTGTTCTGGCTTTGCAGACAAGTGAGGGCTCACAAGTTCGATTCGCACGATTGGCCCCATAAGCTGCAAGGGCCCTTCGAACTGCACGAAACTCGGCACCTCATCGTCTAGGATCCAGCCATCATAGTGAAAATGGGCCGGGAGCTTGCCGGCGGCCTTGACCTTCCCCCGTTCGTTACACCAGGGCCAACGAAGTTAACTCCTGTGCGGCCTGGGCCCTGTCTTGATGGTGTTTGATGAACTCCATGGGCGTCACATCCCCAATGGTGCTGTGCGTCCGTTCCTCATTATATTCTCTGCGCCAGGCTTCAATCACAACCTGGGCCTCCTGCAGTGTCAGAAACCAGTGCTCGTTCAAGCACTCATCCCGAAACTTACCGTTGAAACTCTCGATAAATGCATTTTGGACCGGCTTCCCCGGTTGGATGAAGTACAGCGTCACCCTATGCTGACCGGCCCACGCGTCCAAGGCGTTCCCTGCGAATTCCGGTCCGTTGTCCAGCATCAAGACCGCCGGCACTGGCCGTCCGGCAAAGACTCGATCGAGAATTCGGCAGACCCGCTCCCCACCAATCGAGCCATCCACTTCAATCACGGGCACCTCTTTCGAGCACGGATCGGTCATCGTCAAGCCCTTGAACCGCCGGCCATTGGCCAGCCGGTCATGGACAAAGTCCATCGCATAGCACAGCCCAGGTCGGGTCGGTGTCGGGAGGGCGATGCGGGGGACGGACGTGGTTTTCTTTCGTGGCCGTCGGCGCAACGAGAGCCCTTCTTCTCGATAGATCCGCTCCACCTTCTTATGATTCACCCGCCACCCTGCCCGTCGCAGCCGGACAGAGATCCGGGGGCATCCATAGCGCCGCTTGATCACGGCAATCTCGCGGATGCTGGTCCGCAGAGCCGCCTCCTCCTGGCGCCGACTCCGATACCGCAGCGTGTTGCGGTCCACCTCGACTAATCGACAGACCCGCCGCTGACTCAGCCCAAAGCGCTCGACCAGACACAGCGCCGCCGCTCGCTTCGCCTTGGGCCCTACCAGTTTTTTGCGGTGAGCGCCTTCAACGCCTGGATATCCAGCGCCTGCTCGGCAACCATTTGCTTTAACCGCCGGTTTTCCTCTTCCAGTTGGCGGAGCTTCTTCACATCGCTGACTTCTAGGCCAGCATACTTGGCCCGCCACTGATAGAACGTGGGATCCGAGATGCCGTGCTTGCGACACAGCTCCTGAACCCCGACTCCGGCTTGGGCCTCTTTCAATACCGCCATGATCTGCTCCTCCGTATACCGTTTTCGCGTCATGGGCCCCTCCTGTAGGCCCCATCACAGCACAGTCGGACTGCTTAGCCAATGGTGTAGTTTTCAGGGGGAAGGTCAGCCTTGCCGAGCAACTCCCGAATCGTTCCAATGCACAGGGCAAGATTCCCTGTCGGCGTGTCCATAGACTCCTCAGATTCGAACCGGATGCCATTCGACGCTGGCTTGACTCATTTTCCCAACCGGATGGTCGGAAGTTCCCCGGTTCCCCTCCGAAAATACCCGCGCAAGATGTAGACGCTCTAATTGCGTCGGCGAAACGGAGCGTCTATACTGCCGTCCACGGGGAAACCTACGTAACACCGAGTCCCACTAGAAAGGAGAGAAATAATGGGACTCGTTAAGCGAGGCACTATGTGGTGGATGTCGTTCATGTATCAAGGTCGTCAGATCCGACGATCGAGCGGCACGTCTGATAAGCGATTGGCTGAAGCGATCCTGGCAAAGATCAAGGTGCAGATGATCGAAGGTCGGTTCTTTGAGAAATCGGTGGAGCCACAACGAACCTTCACGGAACTGATGGACCGGTTCCAAAATGAGCATGCAGTGAAGCGCGCCAGCTATCGCCGGTTTCTCATCAGTATCAAACACCTGAAGGCGTTTTTCCGTAATCCGAAACTCGATCACATTACACCGAGGTCGATCGTGGCTTACAAAAACAAGCGGTATGCCGATGGCGTCCAGCCGGCCACGATTAATCGAGAGCTGACAGCGCTGAAGAAAGCCTTTAACTTGGCTCGGCGCGAATGGGAATGGTGCCAGGACAATCCCGTGTGCCGCGTGTCGATGGAAAAAGAGGACAATACTCGTGATCGATGGCTGGCGCTCGAAGAGGAACAGCGACTAGTAGAGGCGGCCATGCCATGGTTACGTGAGCTGATTGTCTTCGCAATTCACACGGGAATGCGCATGGGGGAAATTCTGGCCCTCACCTGGTCAGCCGTCGATCTGTTTCGGAAAACGGTGACGGTCTTCAAATCGAAGAACGGGGAACGCCGCACGATTCCCCTTAATCAGACCGTGCTGGAATTGCTCAAACGAAAATACGCCATGCGACAAGCTACAACCGACTTGGTATTTCATAGCCAATCCAAAACGCTCCTCGATGGGTGTAATCTTCGTCGAGCGTTTCGGAGAGCGGTTGCTCTTGCGAAGATTGAGGATCTACATTTCCACGATCTTCGACATACATTTGCGACTCGGATGGTACAGGCCGGAGTGGACCTGTATAAGGTTCAGCGCTTGCTGGG